>CAMBLO010000005.1 GCA_945868505.1 uncultured Clostridia bacterium
GTAATTATCTCATAAAAACTGGCAAGCGACACGGTACTCACTATTGTGCGTTTACCTCAGATACACGGATCAGATAAGACACTTGTCCTTTTTTATTGGTTTTCTTGATGATTTGTGCCATGAAAAAAAGACCTCCTTTATTTGGATTTTGGGTATGCAAATAAAGCGGTCCTGTGGTATAATGTGCTTGCTTAGGGCGTGTTATACCACGGTATGACCGCTTATCCCTCACTTTGTTGGTAGCAGAGTGGGGGATTTTTTATTTTATCTTCTGGGTAATTTTTTGCGTTCTTTTTCAAGTTGTTTGATACTTTTTTCTGGAGTAGGTAATTCCTCTGGTGCCTTACCGCTGATTTCTAGCATTGTTTTTCTTACTTTTGCACCGACTTCGTAATGTGTTCGATTTGCTTTATCCTCTGTATTGATGCTATCGTCGTTTCTAAGTTTTTCTTCTGTTTGTGTGATACGAAAATAGTTTGCTGCAAGTTCTGTTGCTCCCATATAATCAAGGATATCATCTTTTGGTTTTAATCCTTTTCTGGATTTAATATCCTGAGCAGTTTCGCCGTTATAAAGACCTTTGTAGCCATAATTATAAAATTTTCCATAATTTACTACACCGGCTTTGTTTGCTGCATCGAACAGCTTTTTATTAAAACCTTTAACAGAATGACGAAGCTCTAATCTACGTTCATCTTCAGAAAGATTGGCAAATTCGCTGGTTTCTTGTTGTCTGGTTTTTACAGCAAAATATGTTTGGCCAAGAGCAACGGTTTTCTTTCTGGGATCACCATTTTGAACTATGAGATAGCAAGCATATCTAGTAAGCATAATATCGGCAATAGGTTTAGAAGATACGCCGGCTGCTACGATTTTGTTGACCTCAACAAAATGGTCAGAAGGTTCAATTTCACTGCCTTGGCAGGCAATAAATGCTTTTTCTATTACCTTATAAAAGTTTCGCCATTCTTTATATCCAAGAACTTCTTGGAGTTCTCTGGCAAGCCAGTATTCATCTCCGTATTCATTGATATGTTTGATGCTTTCAAACACGCTTTCATTATAGTTTTCAATATTGTTTGTGATAAAAATCACCCTTTCCTAATAAAACAATTTTATATAGTTATTCAATGTCATCCAAGTCTGTATTATTTTGATTTAAATCATCTTCGTCTGAATCATTTAAATCAAAATTGTCTACATCCAAATCATTTAAATCAAAATTATCTACATCGCCAGAACTACTATCCAAATCATTTCTTATATAATCTAGAGCTTTTTGAACTTTGCTTAAAAAAATATATTTAGAATCGAACCCAGTTCCTATTGTAGTGTTTAATTCTGAACTTGGATCTGCACATGCAGAAAAAACAGCTTCGTTAATTTGTTTACATTTCTTAATATCAAAAAAACTATTTATATTTTGAAAGAATTCTAAAGCAAAATCACTAGTGAGAATAATCTCTAACGATTCTATAACGTTATAAAGTGGTTCAACATTATTTCTTTCTAAGTCTTTGTCTATTTTTTGTATAGTGGATAGCTGGAAGGCTGCATGATTAGATAATCCCAGTGATTGTGCATTGGCTTTTTGCATCAAATTTTTATAATTACTCTGTCCGATTAGATAATCAACACTTACTTTAAAGAATTTTGCTAGTTTTTTTAAGGTTTCGTAGTTTGGTTCTCGTCCATTTAGATAATAGGAAAATGCTTGAGGAGTTAAGCCTAACGAATTAGCAATCTGTGCTTGGGTTGTCTGTGGGTTATGCTCTTTATATTCATTTAATAATTCTCTAAATCGGCTATGAAAATCCATATTTACACCTCCAGTCTTAGATTATCATGAAAAAGATGATTTTTCAATGATTAAATAAAAAAATAAACAAAAATAATATTTATAAAATAAATAATAATAAAAATGTTGACATTTGGATAGCGCTATGTATAATAAAAAATATGATTTTTAAAAAATAAAATCATAAAATATTTGATGGAGGTGCGTAGATGAATAAAGTAGGTCGATTTTTCAATGCTTGATCCGCTACAAATTCAGTAATATCAATTCTTGCAGAGATTTTTGACCTATGTAAAAAAGATTGGTTGAATTGGGCATGTTTGTAGACATGGAATTCGACCTATGTCTGAAGTTATAAAATAACTTTCGAGTATCATGGAACCGCATTGGTTTTATCAGACGTTTTCTGTTTTTCATCCTCTTGTATTTTTATAGCAATCATTTTATTTCTGTAAATTGCTTTAGCGATTTCTTCTCTAATCCGTGCCGCTTCCTTAGGAGTGCTCTGGCAGTAGGAAACAGTAACTTTATATTTTTTGGTGTTCTTTTGGCATAAGAAATCTCCTTTCAAAAAAACTATTTTCTATTATTTTTTGGATGAAAAGAGGGCGTTATAAATCATTGTATATTTTACAATATTTATAGAAAAATATTATGTAGTAAAGATGGATAGACAATGGGACAATTATGATTGTGTTTATGAACGAGGAAAGGAGCAGGAGCTTTACCGTAGAGAATGGCGCTACTCTGAATGTGGGTGAATATAAGGTTACAGGTATTGTAAATGTAGCAGCCGGTGCCGAACTTGTTGTAGTTGATGACGGTGTAGGATGCCAAATGATCGGCGATAGTAGCATGGATATCACCGATGGTCAGGCTCAGGTTAAATTTGACACCAATACAGAAATCATCATCCCTGCAGATACTAAAGCAGAGATTAATGGTACATTCATGGATGGCGGCAATGGCACTGAGGACGATGCTTATCGTCTGCCTAAAAACGACAAGCTGATTGTTGCGGGTACGCTGACCGTGGCTGAGGGCAATAAGATGGAAATCGCCGGCACCACAGAAGTTACTGGCAAAGTAGATGTTAGCGGTGCAAATTCTGCTGTGGAAATCGTTGTACTTAAGAGTGGGGCAGCGGGTGGCACTCTGGATATCAAAAACGGTGGCGTTGTTTCCGTTATGGAGGGTGCAAAACTGACGGTTCCAGATAGTAACGTAGCTTCCATTGCAGGTGACGGTAAGGTTATTACAGATGGTCAAAGTACTGTTGATGTACCCAATAATAGCATCACAGTAGAAAAGAAATATATCATCACTTTTGATGCAAATGGCGGTAGATTCCCTGATGACACGGTAACAAAGAAAGTTGAAACAGTCGATGGTAAGTTGAATACAGTGCCTGATGACCCTACTCGCGGCGGCTATCGTTTCAGAGGTTGGGATCAAGTTGTAGACCAAGAATTTACAGAAAATACAACCATCACAGCAATGTGGAGCAAAAAAGGCAGTTCCAGCTCTAGCGGCGGTTCTTCTTCCTCCGGCAGCTCTTCCAGCACAAAACCAGCTGAAAAACCCGAAGAAAAACCTGTTGAAAAACCCGAAGAAAAACCTGCAGCACCTACAAACCCTGCAGAAGTTCCTGCAGAAGAAAAAATCGTTCTGGTTTTAAATCAGAAGGTTTCTAACGTATTCGGTGAACCCGTTGTGAACGACGTTGCTCCCATCATCCGCGAAGACAGAACCATGCTGCCTATCCGCTTCATTGCAGAAGGTTTGGGCGCAGCAGTGGCTTGGGATGACGCAGTGAATAAGGTTTCCATTACAAAGGATGATATGGTAATCGAAATTCTCGTTGATTCCGCTGTTGCTTTTGTCAATGGTGAACCAGTAGCACTGGATTCTCCTGCATTCATCGAAAACAGCAGAACTTATCTGCCTTTGAGATTTATTGCAGAAAATCTGGGCGCAACTGTTTTCTGGAACGCTGAAACAAAGGAAGTAACTGTAGTTCCCAATAAATAATTCTCTATAAAATAATTTATCCCCCGACCCAATGGTCGGGGGATTTTTTGTGCTGTAAAACAGAATCAGATCAGACCCAGTTCCTTTGCACATTCTTCCAGTGCATCCACAACCTTATCCAGATCTTCTTTGGTATGGTCTGCGGAAATGATGGTACGCAGGCGGGCTGTGCCTCTGGGCACCATAGGGAACTGCAGTGCCTGGGCATAAACACCTCTTTCATACATCATCTGGCTCAGTTTCTGGGCTTTTTCCGCATCGCCAACGATGATGGGGATAACGGGAGTTACAGATGTGCCGATATTCAGACCCAGCTTGCTGAGGCGGTCTGCGAAATAGTTGCGGTTTTCCCACAGCTTATCTACCAGCTCTGTATTTTCCATCACCAGATCCACTGCCTTTGCCGCTGCTGCTGTCAAGCAGGGAGCCATGGGAGAAGCGGTGAAGATGAAGCTTCTTGCCTTGGGGCGCAGGCTTTCGATGAAATCCTTAGGGCCTGCTACGAAGCCGCCTGCGGAACCAAAGGCCTTGGAAAGGGAGCCTGTTTCGATGATGATGCGGTCTCTCAGGCCGAAGTGGTCAACAGTACCTCTGCCGGCAGGGCCCATAACGCCGTCGCCGTGGGCATCGTCTACTACCAGCATTGCGCCGTATTTATCTGCCAAATCTGCCATTTCGGGCAGGGGAGCCAAATCCCCGTCCATGCTGAATACGCCATCGGTGATGATGAGCTTTTTGCCTTCCACGGGCTCTTTCAGCAGTTCTTCCAGGTGTGCCATATCCATGTGGCGGAACACCTTGATCTTTGCACCGGACAGGCGGCAGCCATCGATGATGGAGCCGTGGTTCAGTTCATCGCTGTAGATGAAATCGCCCTTGCCAACCAGCTGGGGAATCAGACCGGAATTGGCGGAAACACCGCAGTTGAATACCAATGTGGCTTCCACGCCTTTGAATTTTGCCAGCTTTTCTTCCAGTTCGTCATGAACGGGATAGTTACCGCAGATATTTCTGCTGGCTGTTGTGGCAACGCCGTATTTTTCCAAAGCGTCTTTTGCTGCAGCTACTACTGCGGGATGGTTTGCCAGACCCAGGTAGTTATTGGATGCCATATTGATGACTTCACGGCCATCCAGAATGATGCGGCCGCCCTGGGGGCTATATAATGTTCTGTACATTGGGATACCTTCTTTCTTTTTTTGTAGTACAGTTTCTTACTGATATATCATACTACAAGGACAGTGAGAGAGGAAGGATAATTTCGTACAGAAAAAGTCAATTTGAATGGGGTTTTTTCGTGTATTTGGGATGATTTGGGCGAAAAAGGGGAACGGCGCCTTCTTGGGGGAGAAGACGCCGCGTAAGGGTTGTCATTGCCACGCAGAAAAACAGTTAGGGGGCGTTTTTTGCGCTTGGGAAGCAATGACAAGAAGAGATGAAAAGTTTGATTCAAAATAGTTTGAAGTTAGGAGAAAAACCTCAAACTACAGAAGCAAGCATAGTTAAAAATACGATGTTCTAAAAAAGACACCAAAACAACAACGTGTTTGATGCCTCAGTTATCGTTCTTTCTTAAGTACATCATACATGATTTTCGATAAAATATCAATAAAAAATTTCGCTGATATCCATACAAATTTTCGAAATTCCCTCCAAAGGATGGCGGAAACCAGAAAAATATTGTCAAATGTCACCTTTTTTGCTAACATTATGAATGAGAAGAAAGGTGGGAGACGGGTATGAAAACACAGGAATCCATGGAAAATTATCTGGAAACCATTTATGTATTAGATCAGAAAACAGGCTATGTACGCTCGGTGGATGTGGCAACGGAATTGGGCTTCAGCAAACCCAGCATTTCCAACGCCATGAAAAAGCTGAAAGCGGAAGGCTATGTGCAGATAGAAGAAAAAGGTCGTATCGTGCTGACGGAAAAGGGCAGAGCCTTGGCAGAAGGAACCTATGAAAAGCATTGCGTGATCTCTCATTTGCTGATGGATATTGGCGTCAGCGAGGAAACCGCCTTGAAGGATGCCTGCCGGATGGAGCATATCCTCAGCGAAGAAACCTTTGCTTGCATGAAAGCCCATCATCAGAAATGGCATGAACTGAATCCCGACGTGAAAGAATAAAAAAACAGACCCAAAGTCCTCTTGGAAGGAAAAAGGGTCTGTTCTTTTTTGTTTTATTGGAAATAGGAGTATCCGTAGAATTTGCCGTTTGCGGGGATTTCCCCGTGCTTTGCCTGAATCAGTTCGGAAACGGTCACCAGTTCATAGCCCTGCCCCTGCAGATAAGGCACCAAAATGGCGGTGGCTTCTGCGCTGGAGGTATAGATGCCGTGCATCAGGATGACTTTCCCATCCAGATCGCCGGAGGTTTTGATCACATCCAAAACAGCCTTGGCATCCCTGCTCTTCCAGTCCAGAGTATCAATGGACCAAAGGTAGATGGGCATGGGAATCTGTTTTTTCACGTTGTCATTGCATGCCCCATAGGGAGGACGGAAAACGGCGGGGTCTTTCCCCAGTGCCTTTTGGAAGGCAGCGGCTGTTTTCTGTACATCCGCAGAAATCTGTGCGGCAGTCAGTTTGCTGAAATTTTTATGGTCGTAGGAATGGCTGCCCACTTCGCAGCCCAGAGCGGCTTCCCGTTTTACCACATCGGGATATCTTTCCACCAGATAGCCCAAGTCAAAGAAGGTAGCCTTGGCACCATATTGCTCCAGAGTATCCAAAATGGCATTGGTGGCAATGGGGTTGGGGCCGTCGTCATAGGTCAGAGCCACCATTTTCTTATTGGATTTTTCCGGAGGAAGCAGAGTATCTGCCTTGGGCACTTCGATTTTTGTCCGCATATCCTCGTAAGGGATGGTCAGGCTGACGATACCGTAGCTGCCGGGGAAGAGGTCGTAACGGTCGAAATAGAACAGCACGCCTTCGGTGGTGAAGGCAAAGCGGTCGAAGCGACCCCCGTCCGGGGCAAGGAGTGTGGCATAGTTGCCGAAGATGCCCTTGTTATAAGGCTCTGTGGTGGTGAAATATTTCTGGGTATAGGCGGAAGCATTTTTTGCAAAATCCGTCCACATCAGTTCTTCTGCGGGAATTTCCACATCTTCGCTCAGGTCGAAATGGAAAACCTGGATGCGGGTATGGGGAGAAAGAACGCCATCGGCTTCATGGGTCTCGAAAAATACAAGGCTCAGATGGTCGTTATCTGTCAGATAGGCTTCATAGCCCAAATACAATGTGGCTTCTGTTTCTTTGCTGTGTTTTGTTTCATTTTCCGCTGTTTCTGCCTGCAAAAATTCCTGATCGAAGGCGTTGCGGATCTCTGTCACGATGCCTGCAATGCGTTCATCCACGGCGGCACACCCTGTTTTTGGATATTGCAGCACATAGGAAAGGGGCTTCTGATATTCCACCACGTTGGTGGCTTCTCCCGTTTCCTGATGTTCCTGATAGGCTGCCCAGTAGGTTTCCCCCTTTTGGGTCAGTTCTGTGATTTTTTTGCGATTGAGCATGGAAAGCCCGCTGCTGGTGGCGCTGCAGCCACAGCAGGAAAGGAGCAGTATGCTGAGCAAAAGGAATGCAAATATGCGTTTTGGTTTCATTGTTCATTCCCTCCTGTTTGATAAATGGGGTGTACATAGCGCCCGCGGGCTGCTGTTTTCTTGCCGTATTGGATGGCCTTGGCAGGGCAGCGGTTGATGCAGGCCAAACACAGATCGCATTTGTCCTCTGTCCATACGGGCTTGCCGACGGTCATGCTGATGCAGCCGCTGCTGCAGATTCGTTCACACTGCCCACAGCCGATGCAGTCGTTGGTGACATAGAAGGGTTTCGTTTTCATGCCCTTGCAGAAAGCAGGATTCACCACCGTACTCAAAAAGCCCCCAAGCTTTCCCCGTTTTACCCGGAAGAAATCGCTCCAGTTCAATTTGATGGCACGGAGAATATTGTCCAGTGTTTTTTCTGCCTTTGCCAGCTTTTCGGCGGAGAGTTCTTCTTTTTCCGTATTGAACAGGATGACGCAGTTATCGGGCATCACCACGGAAAAGCCGCTGTCCAGCACAAGGCCGTTTTCCTCCAGTGTTGCTTCGAAAATATCAATAGATTTGCCGGCAGAGCTGCCGCAGGTGCAGACTGCAAAGATATAAGGATCACCGGAATAATACAATTCCAGATTTTTAACAAAATCGGTCACGACTTTGGGGGGCGCCCAAGCGTAAACAGGGAATACGAAGCCCAGCCGTTCGCCTGCCTCCAAAGTATGGGTATAATTGCCTTCCCGCACAGCCAGAGCAATATCCATCAGGTCTTCGCCCAGACCATCGGCCAGTTTTTTTGCTGCTGCGTAGGAATTGCCGGTACCGCTGAAATAATAGATCATAAAAGTCCCCTCCTAATATGATGCGTCGTTTTGTCGAATGTTGTAGATAGGAATATCATAGCATATTTTCTATGGAAAAACTCTGAAGAAAATATTAAATTTTTAATACAATTCTGAGTGGCATCAGAGACATTCCTACAGGAGCAGCTTCAAAATGTATTATATTAAAAATATGCTTTTTTCAGACGCTGCTTTCTTCATAGACGTAAAAAGAAGGAAAAAAGTTTGCATTTTTTGCCTTTACACAAATTTTTTGACAAGATATACTGAAGATAAGAAATCTGAGGAAAAAAGGGGTGGGAAAATGCTGGAAAAAGCCATTATTTTGGCGGCAAAAGGGCACACGGGACAGGTGGATAAAGGCGGTCAGCCCTATATTCTGCATCCGCTGCGGGTGATGCTAAAGTGCGAGACGTTGGAAGAGAAGACTGTTGCCATCCTCCATGACCTTTTGGAGGATACGCCCTATACAGCCGAAGACTTGAAAAAAGAAGGATTTTCAGCAAGGGTCATTGAAGCTGTTTCCTGCCTGACCCGCGGGGAAGGGGAGGACTATATGGCATATATCCGCCGTGTCTGCCAAAACCCTTTGGCGGCGAAGGTGAAACGTGCCGATTTGATGGATAACATGGACATCAGCCGTATTCCCAACCCTACGGAAAAAGACCAACAGAGATTGCAGAAATATGAAGCTGCTTTGCGGCGAATCGAAGAAATATGGAAGGGGTGAGTCCCATGGAAATCTGGACGAAAGCAAGCTATGCAGCCTTTCGGGAAGAGTTGTTTTCTCAAAGAGAAGAGGAATATAAGAAATTCAATGCAAAACTCCTTTGCTCGGAACTGCCTGTGATTGGGCTGCGGGTGCCCTTTTTAAGAAAAACAGCGGCGAAGCTGGCGAAAGAGGACGGCGAGGGCTTCCTGGGCTTTTGCGGCAAGGATACCTATGAAGAACGGCTGCTCTATGGGCTGGTGGCTGCGGCGATGCCCGTTTCCTATGAGGCTTTCCTGCCCTATTGCGACCATTACACAGAGCATCTGGTGGAAAACTGGGCCCATTGTGATGTGTTCTGTTCTTCCGTAAAGAAAAAGCTGAAGGGCCATGAGAAGGAGTTTTTTCAGTATATCGAAAAATATTTGCAGTCGGAAAACCCTTGGGCTGTCCGTGTGGGCATCATTCTGATGCTGAGCCAGTACCTGACGGCGGAATATATGCAAGAGGTTTTGGAACGCGTGGATACCATTCATTCGGAGCATTATTATGTCCGCATGGGGCAAGCGTGGCTTTTGGCGACGGCTTGGGCAAAGGAGAGGGAGGCTTCTCTGGAATATCTCTCCCATTCTCATTTGGATGACTGGACGTTCAACAAATTTATCCAAAAAGCCTGTGAGTCCTACCGTGTTTCCCCTGAGGACAAAACCTATCTGAGAAGCCTAAAAAAATGAGAAATTCTTCCGGTTTATCAGGGGTGGAAAGAGAGCCGGAATCCCGTTCTGTCATTGGTCTGTGGACATTGTGAAAATATCGTCAATCAATAATAAAAAATTATCGATTTATAAAGAATAATAATTTGATTTTATCAAGAAACAGGAGTAAGCTATATGACAAAGGAAAGAATCGGCTGATATAAAGTAGAAAGAATTTTTGGAGGGATTGGTATGAGTGTAACAGTAAGCAAGGACGACATCAAAAGAGTAAAAGGCATGGGCTTCCTGCATCAGAAGGGGACAGACCTGTTCAATGCCCGTGTTATCACAAAAAACGGTAAGATTACAGCGGCAGAAGCCCATTGCATTGCAGAGGGTGCTGAAAAATTCGGCGGCAACGAAATTGCAATGACTACACGCCAGACCATTGAAGTACAGGGTATCCCCTACGATAAGATTGATGATTTTATCGCCCACATGGCAGAAGGCGGCCTGATGGTAGGCGGCACAGGCGCAAAAATCAGACCTATCGTAAGCTGCAAGGGCACAACCTGCCAGTATGGTCTGTATGACACCTACGCACTGAGCGAAGAAATCCACAATCGTTTCTTCATTGGCTACAACAATGTAAAACTGCCTCATAAATTCAAAATTGCAACAGGCGGCTGCCCCAACAACTGTGTAAAACCCGACCTGAATGACTTGGGTATCATCGGTCAGAGAAAGCCCCAGTTTGATGCAGAAAAATGCAAGAGCTGCAAAATCTGCGTAGTGGCAAAGGTTTGTCCCATGAAAGCGGCAACAAAGGCAGAGGGTGAAAAGCTGAACTTTGATACAGAAAAATGCATCAAATGCGGCAGATGCGTGACATTGGCAAAATGTCCTTTCAGCGCTATGACAGAAGAAGTAACAGGCTACAAGGTTACTCTGGGCGGCAGATGGGGCAAAAAAGTCGGTCAGGGTACAGAAATGAGCAAGCTGTTCACTTCCAAAGAAGAAGTACTGGATGTTGTAGAAAAAACAATGCTGTTCTTCAAGGATCAGGGCAATGCGGGCGAACGTCTGTCTGAAACCATCGACAGAGTTGGCTTCGACAAAGCAGAAGCAATGATTCTGTCCAACGAATTGCTGGAAAGAAAAGAAGAAATTCTGGCAAAATAAAATCATTGAAACCTTGAAATGAAAATGCCGTTTGGCGTAAGCCCGACGGCATTTTTTTGAGAAAAGCAGCTTCCAAACAGAGAGAACGGAGGAAAGATGATGAGCTATTTCCCTTTTTTCGTAGAAATCGGGCAAAAGCCCTGTCTTGTGGTGGGCGGCGGCATGGTGGCTCTCAGAAAAATTGAAAAATTACTGCCCTTTGGCGGGGAAATCACCGTCGTTTCTCCTGCGTTTTGTCGGGAAGTGGAGGAAATGGCGGGTATCCGCCGCATCCAACGTAAATTTGAACCTGCGGATATCGAAGGGATGCTGTTCGTCATCGGTGCAACGGATGATGAAGGGGTCAATGCAGAAATTTCCGCCCTTTGCAGGGAAAGAAACATTCCTGTGAATATTGTGGACGACAGGGAAAAATGCAGCTTCTTCTTCCCTGCCTTGGTGAAGAAGGGGGAATTTGTAGCGGGCTTTTCCAGCGGCGGCGGCAGCCCCTTGGCGGCCCAGTTTATCCGCAAAAGGGTGGAGGAGGCCGTCCCCGAAGGGTTCGATAAGGTGGTGGAAACCTTGGCGAATGTGCGGGAAAGAGTGAAAGCGGAAATCCCCGATATCAAAAAACGCGAGCAGATATTCAAAAGGATATTTGCATTGGCTTTGGAAAAACAGGGAAATGTATCGGAAGAAGAAATTCATGAAATACTAAGAAAGGAGGGGGAACGAAATGCATAAAATCAGAGTGGGAACCAGAAAAAGCCAGCTTTCCAGCAAACAGACGGATATGGCCTTGCAGGCTTTGCAAAGTGCCCATCCCGCCTTGGAAACGGAAATCGTCCCCTTCCATACCAGAGGGGATAAAATTTTGGACAAGCCCCTTTGGGAAATCGGGGCGAAGGGGCTTTTTGCCTCCGAGTTTGAAGAAATGATTTTAAACGATGAAATTGATATCGCCATCCACAGCGGCAAGGACTTGCCCCTTTTTCTGGCGGAAGGGCTGGATATCATCGGCGTATTGCAGCGGGATGACCCCAGAGATGTGCTGGTGATGCCCAAAGGCAGAACTCCTGAGGAATGTAAGACCATCGGCACAGGCAGCCTGCGGCGGCAGCAATGTGCGGCGAAGGTTTTCCCTTGGGCGGAATGTAAGCTGATTCGGGGGAATATCCATACCCGTCTGCAAAAGCTGATGAACGGCTGCTTTGATGCCATCATCCTTGCCAAAGCAGGGCTGGACCGCATGGGCATTACGGAGGAGGACGGCTATACCTTCCGTGTTCTTTCTACAGAGGAATTTCTGCCTGCTGCCTGTCAGGGCATCATCGTGGCAGAGGGACGCCCTGCATTGGCGGAATTGATCGGAAAAATGACCCACGAAGAAACCAGATGGGTATTTGAAACAGAGCGGGAAGTGCTGATGCTGTTGAATGCCGATTGCAGCGAGCCTGCGGCGGCCTTTGCGGAGCTTTCGGGGGATACCATCCGCCTGCGGGCCATGTACGGCACAGCCTATGCGGAAGGCACAGCCCCCGTGGAGAAACGATTGGAATTGGCGGCGGAGGTCGTTGGGAGGTTAAGAGGATGAGTGAAACAGGAAAGGTATATCTGATAGGGGCCGGCTGCGGCGATGCGGAACTCATCACATGGAAAGGGCTGAAGCTGCTGAAAAAATGCGATGTGGTGCTGTATGATGATTTGGCGGCATCCAAGCTGTTGGAGGAAACGAAGCAGGATTGTGAGCAGATTTTCGTGGGCAAGCGGTACGGCAAACATTCCCTGCCCCAGGAAGAAACCAATGCCCTTCTGGTGGAAAAGGCCAAGGAAGGGAAAATGGTGGTGCGGCTGAAAGGCGGCGACCCCTTTGTGTTCGGCAGAGGGGGCGAGGAAATTCTGGCGTTGCAGGCGGAAGGAATCCCCTATGAGGTGATTTCCGGCGTGACATCATCCATCGCCGTGCCTGCGGCGGCGGGCATCCCTGTGACCCATCGGAAAACCGCCCGCAGCTTCCATGTTATCACAGGTCATACGGCGGCCGGCGGGGAAACCACTCTGACGGAAAATCTGGATACACTGGCAAAGCTGGAGGGAACGTTGGTGTTCCTCATGGGCTTGCATCATCTGGAGGAAATCACCCAAGGGCTGCTTCTGGGGGGCAAGGATGCCGAAACCCCTGCGGCAGTCATTTCCAAGGGGACGACACCCCAGCAAAAGACCGTCCGTGCAAAATTAGGCGATCTGGCGGCGGAAGTGCGAAAAGCGGAACTGGAAGCCCCTGCGGTTATTGTTATTGGGGAAACGGCGGGACTGGATTTTACAGGAACCATCCCCCATCCCCTCCATGGGGTGAAAATCGGGGTGACGGGAACAAAATCCATTACCAGAAAGCTGCGGGACAGACTGGAAGAACTGGGGGCAGAGGTGACGGAAATGGATTATTCCACCCTTGTGCCCTATCAGGAAAATAAAATGCTGGAGGAAGTTTTAGAAAAGATATCCGAATATCCTTGGGCGGTATTTACCAGTCCCAACGGGGTGGATATTTTCTTCGACTATCTGAAAAAGCTGAAGCGGGATATCCGCAGCCTGGCGGGGCTGAAATTTGCCGTTATCGGCACAGGCACGGCGGCGGCTTTGGAAAAACGGGGCATCTATCCTGCCTATCTGCCGGAAAAATATGATGTGGAAAGCCTTGCGAAAGGGCTTTGCCAGATGGTTGGGAAGGAAGAAAAGCTGTTGATTCTGCGGGCGGAACAGGGCTCCGAAATTCTGACGGAGGTGCTGGATGCCGCAGAAATGACATATACAGATGTGAAGATTTACGATATTCTGGTGGATGAGGAAAAACGCCGTACTGCCAATGAGAGGGTGCGGGAGATGGATTTCATCACCTTTGCCAGCGGCTCCGGTGTCCGTGGGTTCATGGAAAACGGCGGTACCATTCCCGAGGGGACGAAGGCCGTCTGCATTGGTACCTCTACCACGAAGATGCTGAAAAAATACGGCGATTATGAGAAGATCACAGCGGAAACCTTTAACGTGGACGGTGTGGTCGAACGAATTTTGAAGGAGGTGGAAAAATGAGAAGATTCCGAAGACTGCGCAGCTCCGAAGCTATGCGCCGTATGGTGCGGGAAACAAGGGTGGCTGCGGAGGAAATGATCTATCCCATTTTTATCATCGAAGGAGAAAATATCAAAAACCCCATTCCATCCATGCCGGGGGTCTATCAATATTCCATCGACCGCATGGATGAAATGCTGACAGAAGTAAAAGAAAGCGGCATTGCCGGGGTGCTGATTTTCGGCATTCCCGCGGAAAAGGATGAGGTGGGTTCTCAGGCCTATGCCCCCGATGGCATCACCCAGAGAGCCATCCGCCATATCAAGGAAAAATATCCTGAATTGCTGGTCATTGCCGATGTTTGCCTGTGCGAATATACCTCCCATGGCCATTGCGGCTTGGTGGACGGCTGCCATATTCTGAATGACGAAACATTGCCCCTGTTGGCGAAAATGAGCGTCACTTTGGCGCAGGCAGGGGCGGATATCATTGCCCCTTCTGATATGATGGACGGGCGTGTGGCGGCTATCCGTCAGGCCTTGGATGAAAACGGATTCATCCATATCCCTATTATGGCATATAGCGCCAAATTTGCTTCCGGTTATTACGGCCCTTTTCGGGATGCGGCCCATTCTGCCCCTCAGTTTGGGGACAGACGGTCTTATCAGATGGATGTCTGTAACAAAAGGGAAGCCATGCGGGAAATCGCCGATGATATTGAAGAAGGGGCGGATCTGTATATTGTGAAGCCTGCTTTGGCCTACTTGGATGTGGTGGAGGCGGCGGCACAGCGGTTCGATTTGCCCTTGGCGGTCTATAACGTCAGCGGCGAATATGCCATGGTGAAGGCGGCGGCCCAGATGGGGTGGATTGACGAAAAGCGTATTGTCATGGAAAACCTGATTGCCATGAAGCGGGCAGGTGCCACCATTCTCATCACCTATCATGCTTTGGATGCGGCAAAGTGGCTGAAAGAAGGCTGATACCATGAAAAAGGAAGAAGGAAAATGGGAACGGGTGACCCAAGAATTTGCCCCCGTTTGCGATGAAAATTGCAGGGTGTTGATTTTGGGTACAGCCCCCTCCCGCAAATCTCGAGAGGTGGGGTTTTATTATGGGCATCCCCAGAATCGCTTCTGGAAGATGCTGGCGGCGGTGACGGGGGAGGAAATCCCCCAGACCATTAAGGAAAAGAAAGCTCTGCTGCTGCGAAACCATATCGCCTTGCATGATGTCATCCATAGCTGTGATATCATCGGCAGCAGTGACAGCAGTATCCGCAACGTGGAGCCTGCGGATTTGGAGGGGATTTTGGCGGTAACGGGGAAGGTTCCCATCCTCTGCAACGGCGGCACGGCTTATAAATTATACAAAAAATATCAGGAAAAGCGATTGGGCATCGAAGCTCTGCAAATGCCCTCTACCAGCCCTGCCAATGCGGCATGGAAGCTGGAAATGCTGGTGGAGACATGGGGCGAAGCCCTGTTGCCCCTGATCGGAAAAGAAGGTGACAGCCAGTGAAAGTCAGCGCAGAATGTATGCACTGTCTGGTAAAAAGACAGGCAGAAGGCATCAAAAAAGAACCAAATGAAGAGAAAAAGGCGGAATATCTGGGGAAGGTACTGGGTATTATCGCGGAAAAGGCGGCGGAAGAGCCTGCTCCTGTTCTTCTTTCTTATATTGGCAGGCTGCATGAGACATATTTCGGTAAGCCCTTCAGCTTCGACGAGTTGAAAAAGGGCTACAATGCCATGCTGTTGGAAAAAGAAGCAGAGATTCGCAGTAAAATCAATACTGCTTCCGACCCTCTGGCACTGGCTTTGCGCTATGCCCAAATCGGGAACTATATCGATTTTGGTGCCTTGGGCAGCGTGGATGATGAAAAACTGAAAGCCTTTCTGGAACAGGCGGAGACCCTGCCTTTGTCCATGGAAACCTATGCAAAATTCACAGAAGAACTGAAAACGGCGAAAAAGCTGGTTTATCTGACGGATAACTGCGGTGAGATACTGCTGGATAAGCTCCTTTTGGAGACCATTGCCACCGCTGCGCCTCAGGCAGAACGGACAATCATCGTTCGTGGAGAGCCTGTTTTAAACGATGCCACCATGGAAGATGCCCTACAGGTGGGGATGGATGCTTTGGGGAAGATCCTCCCCAATGGCACGAATATCGCCGGTACATATCTCCCTTGGATTTCCGCGGAAGCGAAAAAAGCCATCGACGAAGCAGATATTCTCATTTCAAAGGGACAGGGCAATTTCGAAAGCCTCCATGGCTGTGGGCTGAACATTTATTATCTGTTCCTCTGTAAATGCCAGTGGTTTATGGAACGGTTTGGTCTGCCCCAGTTCAGCGGGGTATTCATCAACGAAAGAGACTTGACATAGGAAGCCATTTATGGTTTCCTATTTTTATATTTGTTGAAATAGCAACCGAAAGGAATGATTTTTATGGCATATATCCCTGTGGAATATCCTGCGGAAAAGAAGGCGTTTTATACCCTTCTGCTGGAACAGCTGAAATTGTATACAGAAAACGAAACAGACCGTACCGCCATCCTTGCCAATGCATCTGCCGTTCTGGGGGTGGCTTTGGAACAGATCAACTGGGTTGGCTTTTATCTGGTGCAGGGGGAAGAACTGGTGCTGGGTCCTTTTCAGGGCAAGCCCGCTGTCAGCCGTATCGCCTATGGCAAAGGGGTCTGCGGTGCCGGCTGGGCGCAAAAGAGGACACAGCTTGTGGCGGATGTTCATTGTTTCCCCGGGCACATCGCCTGCGACTGCAATTCCAATTCTGAAATCGTGGTGCCCTTGCTGGATGGGAAGGGCGAGGTTCTTGGGATTTTGGATATCGACAGCCCTGTGAGCGGTCGCTTTGATGGGGATGATTTGGATGGTCTGGAGGCTGCTGCGACCTTTTTGGCGGCAAAAATTGGTGGCTGATGTTGTGAATCTGTCTTGTTTTTCCGTCGTTTTTCGACATTCCCCTATGCAATCTGTGGGAATTATTGGAAACGGCGGATTTTTTATTGACAGATATAGTCTTTCCCCTGTAAAATATTACAGGAAGTAAATAAAGGACTTATCAAGAGTGGTTGAGGGACAGGGCCCTGTGACACCCGGCAACCGGCGGAAACGCATCGGTGCCAATTCCCCCGCAAATTTGCGGAAGATGAGATTGAAATAGAAAAACCCTGCAAGGGTTTATTTTTTTGTTGGAAAGCGGAGAAAACCACAGACTGCGTTCCGGTTTGCTGCGTCTGCTTGCAGAACGCAGGAGAAAGGAACGAGGGATGGGACTTGCGGAGCAAGGACATGAGTAAGGCAAAGCCTTACGAATGGTTTTTCCGTAAAAAGCGGAGAAAACCACAGCCTGCGTTTCGGCTTGCTGCGTCTGCTTGCAGAACGCAGGAGAAAGGAACGAGGGATAGGACTTGCGGAGCAAGGGCATGAGTAAGGCCAAGGCCTTACGAATGGTTTTCCCGTAAAAACAATTCAGACAAATCTCTCCTTAAAAAACTTTATTTACAGTTACTAAAAATTTGTGTAGAAAAAAGGAGAACAGAAAATGAGCAGAAGATTATTCACATCCGAATCTGTTACAGAGGGGCATCCCGATAAAATCTGTGACCAGATTTCCGACGGCGTGCTGGACGCACTGCTGGCAAAAGACCCCAATGCACGTGTAGCCTGCGAAACCTGTACAACAACAGGCGTGGTTTTCGTTATGGGCGAAATCACAACAGACGCTTATGTAGACGTAGAAAAAATCGTCAGAGAAACACTGGAAGAAATTGGCTATACCAGAGCAAAATTCGGTTTCGACAGCGAAACCTGCTCCGTACTGACAGCTATCCACGGTCAGTCCCCCGATATCGCTATGGGCGTTGACCACTCTCTGGAAAACAAAAACGGCGAGGACGACAGCGAATTTGATACAGGTGCCGGCGATCAGGGCATGATGTTCGGTTTCGCTTGTGATGAAACAGAAGAACTGATGCCTCTGCCTATCTCCCTGTCCCATAAGCTGACAAGAAGACTGACAGAAGTGCGGAAAAACGGCACACTGGCATACCTGCGTCCCGATGGGAAGGCACAGGTAACCGTAGAATATATCGATGATAAGCCCGCAAGAGTGGACACAGTAGTTGTATCCTCTCAGCATGACCCTGATGTGGAACACAGCCAGATCGAAAAAGATATCATCGAAAACGTAGTAAAGAAAGTCATCCCCGCAGAACTGCTGGATGACAAAACAAAATACTACATCAACCCCACAGGCAGATTCGTAATCGGCGGCCCTATGGGCGACTCCGGTCTGACAGGCAGAAAGATCATCGTTGACACCTACGGCGGCTATGCAGCCCACGGCGGCGGTGCTTTTTCCGGCAAAGACCCCACAAAGGTTGACCGTTCCGCTTGCTATGCAGCAAGACACGTTGCCAAAAATATCGTTGCCAGCGGCATTGCAACCAAATGTGAAGTGCAGCTTGCTTATGCCATCGGCGTAGCGAAGCCCGTTTCCATTCTGGTAAACACATACGGTACAGGTAAAATTTCCGACGAGGAAATCACAGAAATCGTAAACAAAAACTTCGACCTGCGTCCTGCTGCCATCATCAAAAACTTCGATCTGCGCAGACCTATCTACAAACAGGCAGCTGCTTATGGTCACTTTGGCAGAACAGACCTTGACCTGCCTTGGGAAAAACTGGATATGGTAGACGTATTCAAGGAAAGACTGTAATTTTTGAAAAATCACAGAGCCCTGAACCTTTTTGGTTTGGGGCTTTCTTTTTTTGTCCATGCACCGGAACCTGCTTCTTGGGATATATTGAAAATAACAAATTCCCGAGGAGGGAAGGGCATGGATAGATGGAAAAATATCACGGAAATCCCCGTGGAACAGCCCTGCTTCGTGCAGGAGGTGCAGGGGGAATGTCGTTTGCGTTTGTTTGATCTGGGATTTTTCCGAGGCAGCCGGGTCTTGCCGATGTATGAATGTGCAGGCGGCGGTACGCGGGTGTATCGGGTGAAGGATACCTTGATTGCCCTCAGAAATACCGATGCGGAGCGGATTGCTGTGGAGGAGGCGAGGCGGGATGGCTGAGCAGAAACGACTGTGTATCGCCTTAGCGGGAAACCCCAATACGGGAAAAAGCACCGTTTTTAATGCCCTGACGGGCTTGAAGCAGCATACAGGCAACTGGTCGGGGAAAACGGTAGGCAATGCCGTGGGGGAATTTTCTCTGGGAAAATGGGAGGTAGAGTTGTATGACCTGCCGGGGATTTATTCCCTTTTTTCCGATTGTGCCGAGGAGTGCGCCGCCAAGGATTTTATCTGCTATGAAAACCCCGATATCGTCATTGTCATTCTGGACGCCACTTCCTTGGAGCGCAACCTGCCCTTGGGCTTGCAGATTATGGAACTGACGGACAACGTTATCTTTTGCTTGAACCTGACCGATGAAGCCAAAAAAAAGGGGATTTCTGTTGATAAAGCACGTTTGGATGAATTGACGGGCATTCCCGTTGTGGAAATGGCGGCAAGGCAGGGAATTGGATTGGCGGAACTGAAGGAGCTGCTGCTGGATGTGGCGGAGGGGCGGCGGCATATCTACCCCAAAGGACTGGATTGGGATAGCTTTGCCCCGGAAACGGAAGAGGGCTACCAAACGGCGGCATTTCAGGAAAATCGTTCCCTTGCTTTTCTGGAACGCTCCAAGGAAATCTGCGCCGAAGTGGTGCGAAAAAAAGAAGAACGGGACAGCCATACGGAACGCATCGACAAAATCATACTTTCCCCTAAAACGGGCATCCCCATCATGCTGCTGCTGTTGGGCGGGGTGTTTTGGATTACGGTGGCGGGGGCAAATGTGCCCTCCGATTTTTTGATGCAGTGGTTCAGCCAGTGCGGGGAAGTGATGCGAAGGGGGCTGGTTTCTCTGGATACCCCCCTTTGGCTGGAAAGCCTGCTGATGGATGGGGTCTGGCTGACGGTCAGCTGGGTGGTGGCTGTGATGCTGCCCCCCATGGCAATCTTTTTCCCCTTGTTTACCCTGTTGGAGGATTTTGGGCTGCTGCCCCGCATCGCCTTCAATCTGGACGGCTTGTTTCAGAAGGCGGGCGCCCATGGCAAACAGGCGCTGACCATGGGGGTGGGGGCTTATTTGGGTGCGAAATGCTTAGAACGGGGAGGAAACAGGCGGAACACCAAGAAAAATCAACAGAAAAGAATTGCGAAACAGGGGAAAATACGATATATTTTACATATAAAAGACTTTGTAGGATTTCTTTTTGATAAAAGAGATGAGATAAAGCAAGTGTCCGAAGGGAGGAAGTAATATGGGATTGATTAAAGCGGCATTTGGCGCTGCAGGCGGTGTTCTGGCGGATCAATGGAAAGAGTTCTTTGTGTGTGATTCCATGCCGGCCGAAGTGATTATGATGAAGGGGTACAAAAAGGTGACCGGGCGCTCCAGCAATAAGCGAGGCGACGAAAACATTATTACCAATGGCTCCATCATTTCTGTTGCGGAAGGGCAGTGTATGATCATCACGGAGCAGGGGAAGGTTGTTGACCTCTGCGCAGAACCCGGCGAGTACAGATACGATACCTCCACAGAGCCTTCTGTATTTACAGGGAATCTGGGTGAAAGTGTGAAGGCTGTATTCCAGAATGTAGGAAAACGTTTTACCTTCGGCGGCGAAGCACCCAAGGACCAGAGAGTGTATTATTTCAATACAAAGGAACTGACAGGGAATAAATATGGCACACCTTCACCGGTACCCTTCCGTGTGGTGGACGAAAGAGCTGCCATTGATATTGATATTTCCCTTCGCTGCTTTGGTATTTACAGCTATAAAGTGGTGAATCCACTGCTGTTCTATCAGAATGTCTGTGCCAATGTGACGGAGGTTTATACCCGTGAGGAATTGGACGAACAGCTCAAGAGCGAGCTGCTGACAGCATTGCAGCCTGCCTTTGCCAGAATTTCTGCCATGGGCATCCGTTATTCTGCCCTGCCCGGTCATACAACAGAGCTGGCAGAGGCTTTGAAAGAGGAACTTTCCGCAAAATGGAAGGATTTCCGCGGCATTGAAATGCAGAGCATTGGTATTTCCTCTGTGAAGGCCAGCGAAGAAGACGAAAAGATGATAAAGGAACTGCAGCGCAACGTTGCATTTATGGACCCTGCCCGTGGGGCTGCCCACATGGTAGGCGCCCAGGCTTCCGCCATGCAGGGTGCGGCAAACAACCCTAATGGGGCCATGATGGGCTTCATGGGCATGGGCATGGCCCAGCAGGCTGGCGGCGTGAATGCCCAGGGGCTTTACCAGATGGCACAGCAGCAACAGCAGATGCAGATGCAGCAACAACAGATGGCACAACAGCAAGCAGCAGCACCTGCAGAGGGATGGACCTGTGCCTGCGGTGCGGTGAATACAGGCAAATTCTGCACAGAATGTGGACAGGGTAAGCCTGTGGCAGCAGAAGGCTGGACTTGCAGCTGCGGTGCGGTAAACAAAGGAAAATTCTGTTCCGAATGCGGCAGCAAAAAGCCTGCGGGAATCCCCCAGTATCGCTGTGATAAATGCGGCTGGGAGCCTGCCGACCCTACAAAGCCGCCCAAATTCTGCCCGGAATGCGGCGACCCCTTCGATGACGGAGATATCAAGGCGTAATGCCTGTAAAGGACAAGGATAAGCTGTTGCACTTGAGAAGGGGAGGGAAGAAAATGAAAAAACGCAGATTTTTGGCATGTTTGATGGCGGCGGCAATGACTGCTTGCGTACCTGTAACCGCAGCAGCGGCGGCAGATGAAATTCAGGTTTTTGTGGACGGACAGAAGCTTTCCTTCGACCAGAAGCCCGTGGTGCAGAATGGCCGCACACTGGTGCCTATGCGGGCAATTTTTGAAGCGCTGGGTTCCGAAATTGAATGGAATCAGGCGGAGAAAAAGGTCACAGCCTTTTGGGGCATCAATCGTCTGGAGCTTTCCATTGGCAGTTGTGAAATCTCCATGGGAGATGGTTCCGTAGTGACCATTGATGTACCGGCACAGGTGATGAACGGGCGAACCTTGGTGCCCTTGCGGGCAGTGTCCCAGTGCATGGGGGCAGAGGTGCTTTGGGATGGCAGCGCAAAGACCATCAACATCAACCGTCCGGCTGCCTATAACAGATTCTATCAAAATTCGGAATATTTGTTTGAATATACGGCACCGGAGGGCTTTTATGTGGCATGGGAACCGGAAGCGATGGATGGCTGTTGGCTAACCCATGAAACAGACCCTGTAAATATTGCTGTATACGGTGGGGATTTCTCCGGGGAGCTGAAGGATTTGTTCAACTATTATTTTGAACTGGATGAGGATGCTCTGATTTATGGGGATTATATTGATGAATATTCCTTTGGTCTGGTGAGCTATCGGGATGGCTTGTATACCTTTGAGAAGCATATGCTCTACGGAGGTACGGAATATGCCATCTGTATGGACATTCCCGAGGAGCTTTGTGAAAAATATGAACCTATGATGGAGGATATTTTCAGCGGGATGATTTTTGGCTGATTCTCATAGGAAAATTGGTTTGAACCTGAGGGGGCGGCATCTGACGACCGCCCCTTTTTCATTATAATAGAATTACATAGGAAAGGGGATGGAGCAGATATGGCAAAGGGCTTCTTTGATATGCTTCTGGATGAGATATTCGATGCCGATTGGAAGGGGCATCGGGGGGAGAAGCTGACGGAGCGAGAATTGAAGCTGGTGGGGTTTTTAGGGCGAAAGGGAAAGATTCTTCGGAATATTTATCTGCCGAAGGAGAAGGGGGAAACCACGGAAATTGATGTGGTATATATCACACAAAAAGGGATTTTTGTGATTGAGAGCAAGAACTATTCGGGATGGATTTTTGGCGATGAAAAAGCGACTTACTGGACGGCAATGCTTCCCAATAAAGAAAAGAACCGCTTTTATAATCCCATCAAGCAGAACCGTACCCATTTGAAATGGCTGGGGAAATATGTGGGGGAGGAAGTTCCTTTGTTTTCTTTGATCGTATTTTCAGAGCGATGTGAATTGAAGAAGGTTACGGTAGATAGTCCGGAGATAAAAGTCATAAAGCGGGACCGCCTGTATGCCGCAGTCCGCAGCATTTGGGATACCGCGGAGGATAAATTAGCAGAGGAACAGGTGGATGAGATATATGGGATGCTGCAAAAGATGACGGATGTTGACCAAGCAGTCAAGGAAGCCCATGTGAAAAATATCAATGCAAAGTATAAGAAGGCAGATGCCGCTGAAACAGCTTTGCAAGAAGATGTTTCGGAACCGACAGTACAATTACAGGAGGCAGAAGAGAGCAATATACAGAAAGCAGAGGAAGCACCTGAGCCGGGTGTGGAGGAGCTGCTTTGCCCTCGCTGCGGCAGCAAGCTTGTTTTGCGTACGGCAAAGAAGGGGACCAATGCAGGGAATCAGTTTTATGGATGCAGCAGATTTCCCAAGTGTCGCTACATTCAAAACCGGTAAAAAATTTTTGTACCTGAAAAAGCAA
This sequence comes from uncultured Clostridia bacterium, assembly GCA_945868505.1. Taxonomy (GTDB): domain Bacteria; phylum Bacillota; class Clostridia; order Lachnospirales; family Anaerotignaceae; genus Anaerotignum_A. The sequence continues at coordinate 23,419 of CAMBLO010000005.1, forward strand.
TACTGCTTGTACTTCAACTGCCATACCACCCTCACCAAAGGTGAAAATCCCATAAGAAACGGAACCTCACAATGAAATCCAATCCTTTAAAAATGATGAGATTGACCGCAAGCTTTCGCTTTACCGGAAGGTTTGCGGTTTTTCTATGCCAATAATTGACGCATACCGTAAAAAGTGGATATTGTTTCATCGTTCCTCTAATAGATTGATAAAAACGCAGGGAGGGGAATTCTATGGCAAAATACCAAAAAATAGAGATTGTGTTGCACCCGGGACAGGTGCCTCTTTATGATTTGTTGTATGAACTATTGATGGCACAAGGACGGCAGATTTGAGGAAAAGGGGGAATCGCACTGACTCGAATGGCGGCAAGTGATCTGAAAAGGAATCCATGCGCCCTCTATCTCCGCCTCTCCAAGGAGGATGAAACGGGGATGGAGAGTACATCCATTGAAACCCAACGAAAGATTTTAAGAGAATACGCTGAAAAAAATGGATTTTTTATCTACGATGAATATGTGGATGACGGGTATACGGGGACGGATTTCAACCGTCCCGCCTTCCAGCGAATGCTGCGGGATGTGGAGAATGGCAGGATTCAAATTGTAATCACAAAAGACCTTTCTCGTTTGGGGAGAAACAGCGGCAGAATCAATGTGCTGATGGATGAATATTTTCCGGAGCATCAGGTGCGGTATATTTCCGTCAGCGAAGGGATAGACACAGCGGAACGGACGGCGGCAAACAGCATTGTAGCCCCGGTGCAGAATCTGGTGAATGAGTTGTATGCAGGGGATATTTCCAGAAAGATTCAAGCAGCTTTTGATATTAAGAGGAAAGAGGGAGCATACATCAGTGCCTTTGCTCCTTATGGATACAGAAAAGACCCGAAGAATAAAAATCATTTGTTGGTGGATGAAGCATCTGGGACAGTTGTAAAGCGTATGTTTGCCATGGCAAAGGAAGGGTATAATCCCTCGCAAATTGCGGATAGATTCAATGGCGAGGGCATCCTAACACCCTCCCAATATCGGTATCATACCAACCCACAGCTTGCAACGGAGCATTTTCGTGGCGCAACGGAATGGAAAAGCACCAATATCAATAAAATGCTGCGGAATGAAATCTACTTGGGGCATACTTTGCAGGGAAAGACCTGCAAGCCCAGTTTTAAGAGCAAATATTGCTATGCAAAGCCCAGAGAGGAATGGGTTGTGGTACGCAATACCCATGAGCCCCTAGTGAATGAGGAAACTTGGAACATCGTACGCAAGCGGATGCAGAGCCATACCCAGAAACGGGAAAAGGGTTTTGTGAATTTATTTTCAGGATTGGCAAAATGTGCCGACTGCGGCAAAAATATGTCCACCGCAGGCACAAGGAAGAAAGGGAGCGCTGCAAACCTGAGCTGCGGCGGCTATAAGCTAGGGGGCAGAAAATACTGCACCAACCACACCATCGACTATGATGTACTATATCAGGCAGTGCTGACGGCATTGCGGGAGCAGATGCACCTATCAGAGCAGGAAAAACAGCGGCTTTTGCAGGCTTTGCTGCAGGACGAAAAACGGCAGGAGGGCTTTCCGAAAATAGAACTGGAACGCAAAATCCAATCCATGGGTAAAAAACTGGAGCAGCTTTTTGAGGATAAATACGATGGACTCATTGGGCAGGAGCAGTTTACCCGACTGCATCAGCGGTACACCAAAGAATTGACGGAATTGGAAGAAAAACAAAGGACTTTGAGGGAGTCACAAGGGGCGAGAAAGAATTTTGCTGGGGAAAAACAAAGACATGAGCAGCTCTGCAGACGGATAGATGCCCTTGCCGATTTACAGGCATTAGATTCGGAGCTTTTATTCAAGCTGATTGAGCGCATTGAAATCCATCAGGGGGAATATATGGAGGGAGAGAAGCGGCAGCGCATCGATATCTGGTTTCGATTTCCATGCCAGCAAAAGGCCATGGAGCTTACGTTTGCACCCAAATAAAACCCCACCCATGTGCATGGGCTTTGGGTGCAACGCGGCGGGGGTTACCGCCTGTCGTATCATCGAATCTCCCAGAGAACGGCTCATTGCCATTCTGACGAATAACTTCGTGCCCTGCAACGGTCGGTTTCCCACGCTGATTTTGCTTGCCAGCTTCTTTTTTGCCGCCGGGAACCCCCTTGCCGCCGGGGGCTTTGTATTCCTGCTGATTGCCTTGGCGGTGGCGGTGACCTTGGGCGTATCCTTTCTGCTGAGCCGAACTTTGCTGAAGGGTGTTCCCTCGGCTTTTGTTTTGGAATTGCCCCCCTATCGTCGCCCGAAAATCGGGGATGTTATCGTCCGTAGCATGCTGGACAGGACGATTTTTGTGCTGGGGCGGGCGGTAACGGTCGCCATGCCTGCCGGGGCCATCATCTGGATTTGTCAGAATGTGGAGGTGGGCGGGTTTACGCTTTTGTATGGCTTGACAACCATATTGGAGCCCATCGGTTCCCTGATGGGGCTTTCGGGGGTCATTCTGGCGGCATTTTTGCTGGGCATCCCCGCCAATGAAATTGTTTTGCCCATCCTGCTGATGGTCTACAGCCAAAGCGGGATGCTGGTGGAGGCAGAGGGTATTTCACAGGCAGGGGCGATTTTGCAGGCCAACGGCTGGACCTTTGTTACGGCTATTTGTGCCATTTTGTTTTCCCTGAATCACTTTCCCTGTGCCACAACCCTGCTGACCATCCGCAAGGAAACGGGAAGCTGGCTCTGGACAGGTGTGAGCTTCCTCCTGCCCACATTGGTGGGCGTTTCCCTCTGTATTCTGGTAAATCTGCTTGCTTATATCGGGGGAATGATTTTTTGAAAAAAAGATTTTCATGTATGAAAATTAGTGCTATACTTTTTGGTAAAGGCGGAGAAAATCAGCCAAAACAAAAGAAGAAATGGGGGAAGCATTATGAATGAACAATTATACAGGCTGCTGCAGAAAGCCAGAAATGATTTTGAACTGCGGGAGCGTATCTGGGCTGCAAAGGATGCCAAAGACCCTGCCTTGGCTCTGTGCGAGCTTTGCACGGCGGAAGGTTTTCCGCTGACCGTAGGCGGTCTGTTTTCCGAACAGGAAGAATTTTTCTGCAACCTTTTCCGCAGCTGCAACGGCAGTGCCGTACAGCCCTTGGATGGCTGGGATGACCCTTTTGATATGTTTTTTGCGGCTATGGAAGCCTTGGAAAAAGAATAAGAGACAGAAAAAGACACAGTCAATTTTGACTGTGTCTTTTTTGTAAAGAGGGTGTACTTTGCATAGGCGATATCTCAGCTTGCTTTCATTTCCAGCCGCAGCCGATCTGCAATGAGGGCGATAAACTCTGAATTGGTGGGTTTGCCCTTATGGTTGTTGACGGTATAACCGAAGAGGGCATCGATGGCATCTACCTTGATATATCAACGTTTTTAAGCCTTGTATGATATCGGCAATTACACCCAATAAATTAAGATTCGTTGCTGTGAACAAAAAAAGTTTATAGGTTTGGATTTTACAGTTTATTGCTCTGAACAAACTGAGTGCAGATTTTTGTTCGTTGGCTTAAAGTCTAATCTTTTTTAGATGGAAAGTCAAGGAGATAATAAAAATATGGATGTGAATGAAAAAACGATATTTTGTTAAAAAAACGAAAAAATATACCTTTTTTGCAAATTTTGTTGCCTTTTTACAACATTTTATCTGAATTTTGAATTAGATTGTCAATAGAAATTACGCACAATGTGTGTTATCATTAAATAAAGAAAAAAGAGGCACTACCAAAACTGCTGGCGGTTTGCCCTGAAAAAATGAAAAATTATCACAAAAGAGTAATCATCAAGTTTCCTAGGCTCGGATGATTACTTTTTTGCGTTTTTGCCATGTTTATATCCAAGGTTGTATACCAACTTAATATCGGAAAATTATTTTATAGAATAATTTGATTTACAAGCATATTTTTGTTTATTTTGTATGTGGTATTTTTCGCAGGATTGTGTATAATATAAGTACAGAAGTTCAAACTTCTTATGTAGGCGTTTGTCAGAAGTGCCTGTCTAAAAAAAACTGAAGAAATTGTGAGGGGTTCGTCAGATGCACCTGTCTAAAAAAAGCTGAAGAAATTGTTGTTGAAAGGGAACTTAATTGTTCCCTTTTTCATTTGTGAGGTAAAATATATGGAACCAAAATTATTTTATATAAGAGAGAGTTATTTCACAGATAATAGTACATTTAAAAAAATGCTTGATACAGGTAATTATTCAAAGCAATCAAAAAGAACACATTTATGTATGCTAATTGAAAGCAATTCAAATAATTTTTATATTCCTTTAAGAAATAACTTAGGGGATGATATGAGAAAATATGGAAGAATCGGGCATCATGTTCCGTCTGAAAAAAGAAAAGATGCCGGGTTAGATTTTCGTTATACTTTAATTGTTAATGATGATAAATACATAGAATTTCAAACACAAAGTAAAATACCTAATTCGCAACTTCGCAAAATTAAGAATGATTACGAAATAATTCAAAATGAATTTTCAGTATATTTAAATGGATTTATAAAAGCGGCAAAAAAAGGACGTATCGAGAAAGAGCCTTTATATAGAGAATCAAGTTTAATCAATTTTCTTTCTGAGTTGGGAATAAAATAAATTATTATATTTTTTATTCCCCATTTTACCCCAAAATCCTAGCATACAACTAAGAATTTAGAACACATCTAACATCCCTTGACTTATTCATTGTCGAAATACAATGCCCCTGAAATCAAGCAATAATCATTGAATTTCTGGAAATGATAGGGTATAATAGACGAAATTAGATTGCGTATTATAATGCGCTTTTAGGGGTGATAGATTGACACTACAACAGAAAGTAAAAGCAGCTTGTGATGTGGCTGGCATTAGTTTAACGGAACTGGGGCGCAGAATGGGAATGTCTCAAGCTTCTATTTCTCAAAGGCTGAAAACAGGTAAGTTTTTAAAAGAAGAACTAGAGCAAATGGCAGATGCACTTGGCTGTGAATATGTTTCTTATTTTAAGTTTCCAGACGGCACAAAAATTTAAAGAACGCTATACATGAAAATGTATGGTGTTTTTTTATGTGAAAAATAATAATGAAAACTTTATATAAAATAATGAAAATACATTGACATAATGAAATCATTATGATATATTTACGGAAACAAGCCATAATGATTTCATTATGATTGATGGTTTTCAAAGCATAGCAGTTTTCCCATCCATTATAGGACAAAAAACGATAGGGTGTAGTGAGCCGATGCTATAAAATCACTCGCAGCCACATTTGCGCCATATCAAAGCCCGTGGTATGCGTCAGTGGGAACTCTGCCAGTGAAAACCCACAATAAACAAAGAAATGGTGGTTGGAAGATTCAAAGCGGATATAGAGTTGATGGGATGGGTTGAATTGTCCCGCTGAAAAGCTAGGCTCTACTGATGAAAATCAGGCTCATACGGCACAGGATGAGAGTGGACGGCTCCGAAGTGGTGATGTTATCCCCATGAAACGGGATAACTCCCAGAACTCAAGCCGAACCCACCAAAATGGTAATTTTTCAACGGCAAAAGTCAAGTGTTTTTTAAAAGGAGAGTGCAAAAAATGAAAAAAAGAGAATACAGAACAGAAGATTTACTTGACATTATCGCAGCGCAGAATGAAATGATTGAAGAATTACTGGAAAGAGTTGGCGAACTGGAAGATAGAATTGCTAGTAGGCGTAAACCTGCCGTTGTTGAAAATGGTGTGCTGGTTCAGCTTGAAAGATTTGTGGTTTAAGGATGAAATTTTAATGCAGAAAATATGTTCGTAAAAAGTGTTGACAACAGAACGGATGTTTGATATACTTTAGATACGGTGAATCCGTTATGATATCTCATAACGATTACCCTTTGTGTTTAAATAATTTTAGTTTTCCACCGAGAAAGGCTATCCATATACGGCAGGGTAGCTTTTTTCTTGCGTATTTGGAGAAAAATGTAACGATTTTAAAATTCTATAAAATGTCGTGTAAATACCGAAAAATCAATGTTTTCTCGAAGCTGTTTTCAAAACTGAGATTTTCCTATATGGATATAAACAATAAAAATGGAAAATCCGAAAATTAGAAAATCAAAAACAAGCTATGAACACATTGAAAAATAAGGGTTTTTTCATGGTTGATTCATAAACTGAGATTTTTCTATATGGATATAATATTAGTGTTCAACGACCATTTTAAAAGCTGTGGACACAATCAGGCAAAAAAAACACCTTAAAAAGCCCGAGAAATCAACACTTTTATAAATTGGTTCCAAAAATTGAGATTTTCCTATATGGATATAATATATATGTGCGAGTATCTAAGCAGGTGAATCACCTGAACAAGTGAGTACAAAGCACCTGTTTTTATGTACATTCAGCATTTTTTATGGTTTAAAAACGTTGATTTTTAGGGATTTTTAACAGTTTCTTTAAGTCGTCTAATGAAGGAAATGAATAATGCATAGTTTTTCGGGACACCTGACGAATTATCACTTGTAAAAACATTGATTTTTAGGCATTTTTAACAGTTTCTTTAAGTCGTCTAATGAGGGGAAGCATTCTAAATTGCTACTAGCAATATAGGAACATTTCTAACCGACTGTCAGTCGCTTAGAGCAGTTATCGGAGGTCACTGACAGTGACTTTGAAATGATGGGAAAGAGTATTTTCTAAATTCCAAACAGCAATACAAAAGGAGGCAATCCGTCTGCGAATGATGGGTATATATACCCTTCTCGCAATTTTACACTGCCCTCAAATATAAGAATAGTGGGTATGTATAAATTATTAGCGTCTGGTGGCTCTGGTCATAGTACAGTGGTCACTTTAAAAATCGGGAATACAACACGCAGTATTTATGTTAGGGATAAAAATGGAGATTATTCTGTTTTTAATATTAAAGGAGCATTAACGGATATCCAACCCGGAGCAAGCGGAGAGGTAACCACAATAGAAGAAGCTATGTTTGCGGCGATTTATTTGGATAGTGGTCATAGAATTGGAACCAGTGATGCCGAGAGAGAATTGACTTTAAAAATGAAAATTACAGATGGCAATAAAGGATATAGAACAAATTATATATTCTATTATATTGAGGAGTGAGGCAATTCAATGTTTTTGTATCTGAACAAAGATAAACGAATTACAGCATATGATGATTCATCAACCAGAGAACAAATGAAAGAAGAAATTAAAAAAGAAATGGGCGTTTGGTATGACGGTGACTTTGATTTCTTCATGGGAGAGGATAAGCCGGGGATGCAGAAAGACTTCTACTTGAATGAGGATAACACTATCCGTAGGTGAAAAAGGCTTTCATGTTACGGATGTAATTGTTGACGGTGGTTGCTGTAATAGGTTTGCCTAAATCTGTTCTGTTTTCGGGATAGTTATAGCATCTTGAATTATCATTTGTTACAACTTCATATTTTCCCCTTGTTTGTAAAAACCGAATATATTTAATAATAATAGTAGGAGTGATTTTATCAACGTTATCAATTCCTTCATCCCTTGCCCAGCGTTCAAAAAGTTTAAGGGTTTGTTCATAACTTCTGATGGTTTTTCGGGCTAGATTTTTGCTTTTGCAAAATAAAAGATAATCTTCAATGTGAAAATAAAGTTCTGATGGCTGCATAAAATAAACCTCCTAGTTTAATAAAGTTGTTGTAAAAAGCACAGCCTATAAACTAAAAGGTTTATTGTCATGAGCAATAAAAATTTATTGGGGTGTAAAAATAAAAATGTGTAAAATTACACTAAATTATCAATGTTGAGAATAGCAGAAAGCGTTGATATTTCGGCGTTTGTCAGGTTTTAGCTTGCTTTCATTTCCAGCCGCAGCCGATCTGCAATGAGGGCGATAAACTCTGAATTGGTGGGTTTGCCCTTATGGTTGTTGACGGTATAACCGAAGAGGGCATCGATGGCATCTACCTTGCCCCGGTTCCATGCCACTTCGATGGCGTGTCGGATGGCCCGTTCCACACGGCTGGGGGTGGTGTTGCATTTCTTGGCGATGGAAGGATACAGCTCCTTCGTAATATAATTCAGCACATCCATGTCGTTGACGCTCATGATGATGGCCTCCCGCATATAATGATACCCGCGGATATGGGCGGGTACGCCGATTTCATGGAGAATATTTGTGACCTTTGTTTCCAAATCGTATGCGGCAGAATTACCTGCAGCGGGAGCAGCAGTTCCTGTTTTCAGCAGGGGCTTCTGTTCCTGCATGAGCTGGCGGATACGCTGGGTGAGGGCATCCATATCAAAGGGCTTCACCATGTAATAGCCTGCCCCCAAATCCAGTGCCTTCTGTACCACCTTGTCCTGACTGAGGGCGGAAAGGATGATAGTGACAGGGCGGTCGGCTTCTTCCACCTTTTGCAGCCGTTCCAAAACGCCCAGCCCGTCCAAGCGGGGCATGATGCCGTCGATGATGGCAACATCGGGGTGGGTATCGCGGATTTTGTTCATGGCATCAATGCCATCCATAGCCACAGCCACCACAGTGATATCTTCCTGTTTATTCAAATGATCGACGATGATGTCGCAAAAATCCTTATTGTCGTCTGCCAGCAAAACTTTTATTGTATTTTGATTCAAATTGATCCCTCCAGTTGTAGTTTCGTGAATGTTTATGCAGAACTTCCTTGCTTTTGGGTTGATTATAGTATAGAAAAAAGAGAACGACAAGAACCATTCGTAGGACAAAAAAAGCGCGGAAATTCAAGGAAAACTGACGTTTCCACATTCTTTTTGAAACCGCGCGCAAACGCTGCAAAACGCCGTCGAATGGTGTCTGTCGAAATTGTATATTTTGGAGGAAAAACGAAAAAAAGGCGGACGAAATATTGGCGAAAAGCGGTAGGGAAAAGAGGGGAAAGTTGTATTGACTTTTGCGATTGCATATATTATAATTTATGCGAGGGCAGAAAAGAGGTGATGAAATGTCTCCAAGAACGGGCAGACCTCCGAAGGCAGAAACCTCCAGAAACAAAAGTCTGAACTTGAGACTGACTGAGGAAGAAGCGAATGATATTCAGTATTGTGCCGAAAAACTAGAAATTTCCAGAACGGATGCAATTATGAAGGGGATTCGGATGATAAAAGCCCAACTAGATGAAAAATAAAAAGGACACCCACCGTCCCGCTAAGACAAAGTGTGAGTGTCCAACCCCAAACAGAGGTATGTAAATAGTATAGCACTGCATCCCTCCGTTTGGCAAAGGAAATTTGAAACGGAGGTTATTTTTATGGAAGAATTGAAGCAACAGCTTGATGACCTGCAAAATCTGTCGGTACAATTAGATTATATCAGCGGGTTAGTTTATATCCTGCGGGAGGCATTGCGGCTGAATGAGGATGTTTTGAATATCCATTACACCATGTCCTCTGCCTATATCAGCAACCTCATCATGGATTTTGAGGAAGAATTTGATACATTGATGGAAAATATGTTTCGCTCCTTTGGGGCGTGGACAGGGCTGGCAAAGCCTGTTTTTGCAAAATAACAGAGTTGTTTTTCCCAACAAGAAAGCCTATCGGATTTCCGATAGGCTCAATTTTATTTCGCTGCTTTTCTTTCGGCAATGCGGTCCGTTAATGCCGCAAATTCCTCCAGACCCAAGGCTTCGCCGCGGATGCGTTCATCCCAGCCAAGGCTCTGCAAAATTTCTGTCAGCTCCTCTTTGCTAAAGCCCAGATTGCCCAGATTGAACAGGCAGTTCATGAGGGTTTTTCTCCGTTGGCCGAAGGCGCATTTCACGATATGGAAGAACAGCTTTTCATCGGCTGTTTTCACCTTCCGTTCAGGCAGTACCTTCAAAGTAATGACTGCCGATGCCACCTTGGGGCGGGGCATGAAGCAGGAGGGCTGTACGATCATATCCAGGTTGGCGTCGCAGTAATACTGCACGGCAACGGACAAGGCACCGTATTCCTTATCCTTGGGGCCTGCCTGCATCCGTTCTGCCACTTCCTTCTGCACCATGACGGTGATGCTGTCCACATGGCGCTCGTTTTCCAGCAAATCCATGATGATGGGAGTGGTGATGTAATAGGGCAGGTTGGCAACGACCTTAATGGGTCTGCCGCCGTTTTTTTCCTGAATGATGGCGTCGATATCTGTTTTTAGGATATCCTGATTCAGAATTTCGATGTTGTCATAATCCGCCAAGGTCTGCCGCAGGATGGGGATGAGGGTATTGTCGATTTCCACCGCTACTACCTGTCTGGCGTTTTCCGCCAATACCTGGGTCAGAGAGCCGATGCCGGGGCCGATTTCCAGCACGCAGTCGTCTTTGGTTACGCCGGCGCAGAAAGCGATGTTATCCAAAATGTTGGAATCGATCAGAAAGTTCTGACCGAAGTTTTTCTTGAAAGCGAAGCGGTTGGCTTCGATGATTTCTTTCGTTTTGCTGGGGGTTGAAATTCTTTCTGCCATAAGTGAGTTGCCTCCTGTTAAATAATACTGCCAAGTACGCCGAAGCTCAAAATAGAAACGATGATGCCTGCCGTCAGGACACCTACCATGATGATGGGGAAGGTCTTTTTGGGGTCCATGTTCAGCATGGCACTGATGAGGGCCCCCATCCATGCACCGGTGCCGGGCAGGGGGATGGCTACGAAAAGAAACACGCCCCAATAGGCATATTTTCTGATTTTGTCACTTTTGGCATCTGCTTTTCGTTCGCACCATTCCACGAAGCCCCTGAGAGGGGTCTGCTTCAGCACCCGGAAGATAAACCGGATGAATAGCAGGATAAAGGGAATGGGCAAAAGATTGCCGATATATGCGATGATGAAGGTGGGCAGCCATTCCATGCCCATGGCGAAGCCGGCAATGATGCCGCCTCTCAGCTCCAGAATGGGCAGCAGGGATACCAGAAATACGATGAGTTCTCTGGAAAGGGTGCCGGACAGGTTTTCTACAAACCAGTTTGCTAAGGTTTCAGCCAAATTTTTCTCCTCCTAATTGTATTTCGTCGAAATCAGGATTTCGACGAGTGAGACAGAAGAATAAACAGATAAGTTCCAGCGGTGCAAGCACCTTGAAACTTCCTGTTTTCCTCGGACGAGCAAAGCCCGCCCTGCGGATTTCAGTCGGGAAACAACTCACCGCCCAAGAAGGGGCGGCAGGCAAAGCCTGCTTTGCGGAGCAAAGTGATGACAAGTTTGTTTTCCGAACCCTTCCGCGGCATGATATTCTTTTTGTCTACATTGGTTATATTTTTATAGTTCTATTATTATACCTTATGCGGCGGGAAGGAACAATAAAGAATTTATTAAATTGTGGGTGTTTCTGCCGGAAAAAACGGCGGGGAATGTACTTTTTTCTGTAATTTGGAACATTTTGGAAGGGGGCTATTGAAAAAAACGGCTTGATGTGTTTCAATGAAGAATAAGAGAGGGACATTTGAACGTCTCTCGCATACAAAAACAGAGGATATATGATTTCTATATGGAGTAGGTGAAAAGGCATGACAGAGGAATTGAGAGCCCAGCTCATGGGTGTAAAGCTAACAAAAAAAGAAAAACTGATTGCGGAATTTGTGCTGGATAACTTTGCGGAAGCCTGCTTCATCACTTCTACAGAGATTGCGAAGCGGCTCCATGTCAGCGATTCCTCTGTGATTCGTTTTACCAGAACCTTGGGCTACAGCGGCTTTATGGACTTCCAGAAGGCCATTCGCAAGACCTATACGGAACGCATCAACAGTGTTTCGGAAAATATCACCATTCCTTCGGAACGATTGAAGCTGAGTATTTCCAAGCTGGATCAAAATGATATTATGGAAAGTTATTTTTCCAATGTGATGCAGAATCTGAATTCCTGCATCAATAATAACGATACCATCGCCTTTGAACGGGCGGCGGGGCTCATCGCCGGCAGCAAGCGGAAATTTATCGTCACTTCCCGTGCCAATAGCTGCGTGGGGGATATGCTGCTGCTGTTGCTGAAGCATTTATTGCCCGATGTCTATGAAACTTCCCACCCGGCGCTGAATGTCATCGACCACCTTTGCGATATCACGGAAAACGACTGTATCATTGCCGTCAGCTTCCCCAGATATTCCGAAATGGACCTGTTGGCAGCCCAGATGGCCTATGATGCAGGGGCGAAAATCGTCCTCATCACCGATAAGGCCAGCTCCCCTCTGGCGAAATATGCCACCCAGCTTTTGACCGTCAGTGTGGACAGCAACACCTTCTTCAATTCCTATGTGGGGGTACTGTTCACCATGGAGCTGCTCTGCTCCTTTATCAGTAAGCGCATGGGCTATTCCACAGAAGCCAAACTGGAACTGATTGACAGATACCTTTCCAAGGTAGGGCTGTTCTAAAAAAGAGAAACAGAGGTTGTTTTTGAGGCAGGATAAGTCTTGCAAATTTGTTTTATTTTTGATATACTCACTCTATATAGCATAAAAAACAGTTACGGTCTGACAGACCAAAGAAAAAATGGCAAAGCCGCTGAAAGGCGGTGACGCAAAGCTGAGTGTCTACAGCAGAAATATCTGCCATGATCGACTGGCTGCAGGTTCTTGAAAAAGGATTTGCAGCTTTTTTATTGCCGTGGTGAGGGAAGGAGTGAGGGCGTTGCAACAGGTTTTGCGGCTGGAAAAGAAATATCTGCTGACCTTGGAGGAGGCCAAGCGCATGAGCGGGAAGCTCCAGCAAATCATGCACCAAGACCCCCATAACGGGGCGGAGGGGTATCTGATTCGTTCCCTGTATTTCGATACCATCGTGGATGGGGATTATTTCGATAAGCTGGATGGACTGGAGGTGCGGCGAAAGCTGCGGCTGCGCTGCTACGGCCCCGAGGATGCCTTTGCCAAGCTGGAAATGAAGCAGAAGCAGGGGGAACAGCAGAAAAAACGCTCTCTGAAACTTTCCAGAGAGGAGGCAGAAGCCCTTTGCAGGGGGGACTATCACATCCTTTTGACGAAGGAGGAGCCCTTTGCAGCAGAATGTTATGCCCTGATGCAGATGCGGTGCTATCGCCCTCGCAGTGTGGTGGAATATCGCCGTATGGCATTCATTGCCAAGGAAAATAACATTCGTGTCACCTTTGACCGGGATATCCGTGCCAATGAGGCTTGCTTCGACCTCTTTTCACCGAAGCTTTGCCTGACGCCGGTGTTCGACCCCAGCCATGTGGTGGTAGAGGTAAAATATAATGGCTTTTTGCTGAGTTATCTCAAGCGGCTGCTGGATGAGCTGGACCGGCGGGAGCTTTCCGTAGGGAAATACAGCCAAGGGCGCAGTGTGGCCTATGGCAGTCAATTTTAAGGAGGAATACCATGAAACAAGCGTTATTTGAACTGTTTGAGCAGACGGGGCAGTTGACCCTGGTGGAAGTATTGACCCGCATGGGGGTGGCATCCATTGTTGCTCTGGTCATCTATATTTCCTATGCCTTTACCCATCAGGGGACGATATACAGCCGTAAATTCAACGTGACCCTGCTGATGCTGACGGTGCTGACGACAACGGTCATGACGGTCATCGGCAACAACATCGCCCTTTCCTTAGGTATGGTGGGTGCGTTGTCCATCATCCGTTTCCGTACGGCGGTCAAGGATTCAAGGGATACGGCCTATATTTTCTGGACGATTATTGTGGGCATCTGCTGCGGCGTGGGGGACTATGCCGTGGCGGCGGCAGGCAGTGCCATCGTATTCCTTCTGCTGCTGTTTTTGGGGCGTGTGCGCAGCGATGGGCGCTTGCTACTCATCATCCGTGGCAACCGTTCCCTGGAACAGAAAATCGAAGGGGTGGTATTTACCCTCTTTGACCGACAGGCACTCCTGCGGGTGAAAAATTCCACGGAGCAGGATGTTGAACTGATTTATGAGCTTTCCCGCAAGGCGGTGGACAAGGCGACCCGTCAGGGAAAAAATATCAACGATACCCTGTATCGTCTGGGCGGCATCGAATATGTGAATCTGGTGGCCCAGAACGATGAAATCAGCGCCTGATGCGGTATAAGCTGATTGGGCTGGCAGTCTGCGCCTTCGCCTTGGTGACGGCACTGCTGGCTACAAACTATGAAGATCATACAAAGCACCGCTATCACCAGCATTTGGAGGAGGCGGTCTATACACCCTGCACCGACCATGGGGAAGAAACCTTCTGCTCCCATCTGCCCCTGGTTTTTATTGAAACCGGCGGGACAGAGATTCCCGGTGCGCCCCTTTCCGAGGAAAGTACAGAATATACAACAGCGGCAGACGGCAGTACTACTATTCCTTGTACCATTCGGCTGATAGACCATGCCGAAGGAAACAATCACCCCACCGACAGAGCAGAGGTGGAATCCAATGCTGACATCCGTATCAGGGGAAACACCTCCCGATTTTTTGAGAAAAAAAGCTATTATTTTAATCTGAAGGAGGAGGATGGTCTGGAAAATCGTTCCATCCCTCTTTTGGGGATGGATGCGCACCACGAATGGGCCCTCCATGGCCCCTATCTGGATAAAAGCCTGATACGGAATTATATGTGGTACAACATTGCGGGGGAAATCATGGAGTATGCCCCCAATGTGCGCTTCTGCGAAATTTTTATTGATGGGGAATATCAGGGGTTGTATGTGCTGACAGAAACCATTACCAATGGGGAGGATGCCCGGCTGAGACTGAGCCAGCCCATCGAAAATCTGTCCCAGACGCCCTATGTTCTGCGGTTGGACAGCGGCAGCAGCAATCCCATGAAAAATATTGATACTTTTACCCAATATGCCCTCCGCACCCTTGGGGTGTTGGATATTGTTTACCCCGGTACTATGAGCTTGACACAGGAGCGGATTGATTATATCCGACAGGATTTTTCTGATTTTGAAAAATCCCTCTATTCCTATGATTACGATACGGGAAAATACGCTTGGACAGAGCAGGCGGATATAGATTCCTTTGTGGACTATTTTATCCTCAATGAATTTACCTGTAACTATGATGCGGGGAATCTTTCTACTTATATTTATAAGGATGTGGCAGGAAAGTATAAAATGTGTATCTGGGATTTCAACTCAGCCTGCGACAACTATCGGGATTCTATGGTTAACCCCCAGCGGTTCCAGATGCAGAATGATACATGGTTCTGGATGATGGTAAAGGACGAGGATTTTGTGGAGCGTGTCATCAGTCGTTACCGTCAGTTCAGAAAAACGTATCTGAATGAGGCTTATTTGGATGCCTATATGGATGATGTGACAGCATGGCTGGGGCCTGCCATCGACAGGAACTTTACGGTTTGGGGCAGCAGCCTTACGGACTGGCATCCTTTGCTGCCGGAGGAAAGAAACCCTTCCAGTCAGGCGGAGGCTTTAGAGAAGATGAAGGAATTCTGCCGCGTCCGCGGGGCTTGGCTGGATGAGAATATCGAAATTTTGCGGCAGTATTGCCATGAATCCAAGGTGAAGAAATTCAACCATTGATTTTATCATAAAAGGGAAGGAGGGAACGTCCTTGAAAAAATTTGTCATTACTGTGACGATTTTGCTGTTGGTGCTGTTGGGGCTGGATACGGCTTACTATCGTCTGGGCTGGTATATCAATCTGCATGGGGATACAGCCGAAGTCACCAGCTTTACCTCTACCGACGAGGATACCATCTATGTGGATCAGGGGGACGGGCCCCAGCCCTTTGTCATCAAGGGCGTGAATCTGGGGGTCGGCATCCCCGGCCATTGGGCAACGGATTACGCCATTGATAAGGAAACTTACCTGCGCTGGTTTCGTCAGATACAGGAAATGGGAGCCAATACCATCCGTGTCTATACCATTTTGCAGGATGATTTTTATAACGCTTTTTACGAGTATAACAAGGATAACCCGGAGCCCCTGTATCTGCTCCATGGGGTCTGGGTCAATGACTATGTGCAAAATTCCCATCGGGATGCCTATGATGCGGATTTTCTGGCAGCCTTCCTGCGGGATAGCCGCACGGTAGTGGATATCCTCCATGGGAAGAAAAAGCTGAATCTTGGGGTAGAAACCGGCTCCGGTATCTATCGGAAGGATGTTTCCCCTTGGGTACTGGGCTATATCCTCGGGGTGGAATGGGAGGATGTGACGGTGACCTATACCGATCATAAATTCCCCGATACCGAACCCTATCAGGGGAAATATCTGCAAGCAACGGCTGATGCCAGTGCCTTTGAATCCATGCTGACCCAAGTGGGGGACAACATCATTGCCTATGAAACGGAACGCTATGGGGCCCAGCGTCTGGTTGCCTTTTCCAACTGGCCCACTACAGACCCCTTCCAGTATCCGGCGGATATCACCCGATTTTTTATGAAGTGCGCCGTGGTGGATGTGGAGCATATTCAGGCAACGGATGCCTTTCTATCGGGGCAGTTTGCCTCCTATCATGTTTACCCCTATTATCCTGACTATCTGAATTATTTGTTGGGGGAAGGGGAGGAGAAAAGCACCACGGAGGAAGCGGAACGGGTCATGAGCCTGACGGAAGCGGGCGTACCCTATACAGAGCTGCTGGAAGGAACAGACGAAGCCGCCTTTTTGGACAGCAAGGGCAGGGTGAATACCTATTTGGCTTATTTGAAAATGCTGACAAAGCACCATACCATGCCTGTGGTCATTTCCGAATTTGGCGTTTCCACCGGGCGGGGCATGGCCCAGCGGGACTTTAATACCAACCGCAATCAGGGGCACATGTCGGAAACGGAGCAGGGGCAGGCCTTGGTGGAATGCTGGGAGGATATCATGGCGGCTGGCTGCAATGGGGGATGTGTGTTCACCTGGCAGGATGAATGGTTCAAGCGTACATGGAACACCATGCACGCCGTTGACCTGCAGCGGACGCCCTATTGGAGCGATTATCAGACCAACGAGCAGTATTTCGGGCTCCTTTCCTTCGACCCCGGCAAGGAAACCTCTGTCTGCTATGTGGACGGAAAGGTTGATGAATGGAGGTCGGAGGATTTGGTTTTCCAAGAGGGAGACTTGGCTCTTTCCGTGAAATATGATGAAAGATTCCTCTATTTCCTCATCCGCAAGGAGGAGGACGGACCCTTTTATCTGCCCATTGATACCACCCAGAAAAGCGGCAGCAAAACCTGCGAAGGAAAAAATCTGACCTTTGACCGGGATGCGGATTTTCTGCTGGTTTTGGACGGCAAGGAAAACAGCCGCCTTCTGGTGCAGGAGCGGTACGAGGTGCTGCGGGCCATGTATTACCATGAAACCCACGATGAGGATGCCTATATTTATCCTCCTGCCAAGGATTCCCCGGTGTTCAAGCCTGTGGAGCTGCTGCTGCAAACGGCAACGCCTCTTTTGACGGGGGAATGGGCTGCATCATCGGAGACCTATGAAACGGGGCTTTTGACCTATGGCAATGCCAACCCCAAGGCTGCGAATTATAATTCTTTGGCAGATTTTATGTTTTCCGCCGACGGGCAATATATCGAGGTGAAGCTGCCATGGCAGCTATTGAATTTTGCTGACCCCTCCTCCATGGATATCCATGATGATTATTATGAGCATTATGGCGTGGAGAAACAGACCATCAAGGAATGTTATATTGGTCTGGGGGATGGCAGCGAAACGATTTTCATGGAAACAGTTCCGTTAAAGGGCTGGGGAAATAAAGTGACATACCATGAACGGCTGAAGCCGTCCTACTATAGATTACAGGAGCTTTGGACTGCCGCAGAATAAGGAAAGGAGGGGTCAGAAATGTTTCGGATTGAACTACTGGTATATTTTTATATCATCATTTGTATCAGTATGATTTTTTTCAATGTGTTTCTGATCCTACATTATCGGCGACGGGAACAGAAGCAGGAGACCCGCAGCCGGAAGCTTTTGCACTTGGTGCAGGAACAGGCGGCTCGTATGGAACAGACAGGAGGAACGCTGCCGGAAAAAGAATGGGAGCGTCTGGCGAAAAAGCTGTATCGGGCGGAAAAGTTGCTGACCTTTGACCGGACACTGACAGACCTGCAGCAGAACCAACCCCAACGAGCAGAGGTTTATATTGGCGGTCTTCTGCCCCTGTTTCGGCAGCTTTGCTGGCGTTACCGCAGGAAAGAACCCATCCAGCGGGCCTATCTGGCCTATCTCATGGGGCGGTATGCCATCGTCGAGCAGGAAAAACGGGGTGGATTGCTCCATCAGTTTTTAAAGGAGCTGCTCTTTTCTAATAACCTCTATTGCAGGGAAAATGCTTTGAGAGCTTATTATGGCACCAAGGATGGGAAAGCAGTGCTGGAAGCAATTCGTATTTTGGACAAAAATCAGTTTTTCCACCATGGAAAGCTGCTGACCGAGGGCTTGATGAGCTTTCAGGGAGACCATTCTCAGTTGATCGAAATGCTTTGGGCGGAGTTGGATGCCTTTCGGGTGGAAAATCAGGTAGCAATCTTGAACTATATCCGCTTTCGCAAGGGCGGCTATGAGGCCCGGATGCTGGCTCTTTTGCAGGATGAAAAGAAGGATCCGGAGCTGCATTTTGCTGCCATTCGCTATTTGGGGAAATACCCTTATCCCCCGGCACTGGATACGCTGCTGCGGCTGGCAAGGGACAGGGACGAGGCCCGATGGAATTATGCCGCCATCAGTGCCACCTCTCTGGCTTCCTATCCCGGGGAACAGACGGTGGAAGTGCTGAAGCGTGCCCTCCATCATAGGAACTGGTATGTCCGTTATAATGCGGCAGTTTCTCTGGAAGCTATGCACCTGAGTTATGTGGATATGGCGGATATCCTGACAGGAGAGGACCGCTATGCCAGAGAAATGCTGGAATACCGCATGGAGGAACGGGCACAGAAGGAACGGGAGGAGGCGGTACGATGCCAGACTTGACACAATATATGGACCTTATCAAAATGATCTATCGAGGCATTGGCGTCTTTTATGTTCTGTATCTTCTGGGATATTCCACCTTTTTGTTCCTTTCCGTGGTGGTGGGTTCTTCGGAGCTGTATCACCGCAGGCGGCAGGAACGGCTGAAAAATGACCTGACACAGGATTATTTCATTCCCATCAGCATCATCGTCCCTGCCTATAATGAGGAGGTCACCGTAGAACAGACGGTGCGTTCCCTGTTGACGCTGGAATATCCTCTTTATGAAATCATTGTGGTAAATGATGGCTCTAAGGATGCCACGGCACAGGTGGTCATCGATGCCTTCGACCTGAAGGCTATCCATCGTCCGGTACAGCGGCAGCTCAAATGCAAACCCATGAAAAGTATTTATCAAAGCAATGCCCATAAGGTGCCCATTACCCTTGTAAATAAACAAAACGGCGGCAAGGCGGATAGCCTGAATATGGGCATCAATGCTTCTCGTTATCCGTATTTTATCTGTATGGATGCCGATTCTGTTCTGCAGTATGATTCCCTGAGCCTCATCGTCCGTCCTGTGCTGGAGGATGAACGGGTGGTTGCCGTGGGCGGTGCCATTCGTCCTGCCAATGGGGTGCATCTGGAGCAGGGGCGGGTGGTGCAGTATCACATGCCCAAAAAGCCATTGGTGGGGATGCAGGTTTTGGAATATGACCGTTCCTTTTTGGCATCCCGTATCCTGTTTGATAAATTCAACGGAAATATCATCATTTCCGGTGCCTTCGGGCTGTTTCGGAAGGATATGGTCATTGCCGCCGGGGGCTATGATGCCTCCACTATGGGGGAGGATATGGAGCTGGCGGTCAAGCTGCACGTTTTTTGCCGGACAAACCTGATTCCTTACAGTATCCGCTATGCGCCCGATGCCGTTTGCTGGAGTCAGGCGCCGGAATCCTTGAAGGATTTGAAAAACCAGCGGCGCCGCTGGCATATCGGGCTGATGCAGTGTATGGCGAAGCATAACGCTATTTTTGCCAACCCCCGCTATGGCTTGGTCAGTTTTATTTCCTATTTTTACTTTTTGCTGTATGAGCTGTTTTCCCCTGCCATCGAGTGCTTTGGTATCCTGACGGTGTTGATGGCTTGGGCATTGCAGCTTTTGAATGTGCCGTTTATGATTTTGTTTTTCCTGATCTATGGGGCCTTTGGTATGATTTTGACGCTGACGGCGTTTTTTGCCCGTACCCAGACGCTGAATCAGCGGCTTACGCCCATGGACGTGGCGCGGGCGGTGCTGCTTTGCCTGTTTGAAGTGGTAGCGCTGCGGTTTGCCATTGCCTTTGTGCGGGCGAAGGCGTTGTTTACCTATTGGAAAAAGAAGCCTCAAAGCTGGGGGAGAATCGAACGGAAAAAAATGGATGTCAAATAAGGAAGGGGAGAAAAGCCCATGAAGAAAAACGGAGGAAAGAGGAAAAAAAGTTCGGCGATGCTTTTGGCGCTGCTGTCTGTTTTGCTCCCCACGACGGCGTTGGCGTGGGAGCTGCCTCAGTCTGGGCAGGTAACATTTTCCCGCCTGACGGAGCAGATGGCACTTTACGGTCTTCCGGTTTCTGAAAACTGGTTTTGGGCGGCCTTGGGGGCTGCGGGAACGGCAGTCGTGCTGTTGCCTGTGTTTTTGTTCCTGCAGCAACGTAAGTGGAAGAAAAAAGAAGAAAAAAATCGGATGCATGATTTTGTGACCGATTTGGGCAATGAGAAATATTTTGCGAAGGCTTTTGCAGATATTCACGAAAAATGCCGGGTATTATATTGCGTGGTGTTGTTTCAGGTGGATCTGGAACGTTTGCATCGTTTTTTGGGACAGGAAGGAGCGAGAGAGGCTCTGCAGAAAATTGCTGCGCTTTTGCAGGAGCAAAAGGGAGAGGAAGATTCTCTGGCCCGCTGTGGGGATGCCAGTTTTGCAGTACTGCGCCAGGCTTTTTCAAAACAGGATCTGGAGCCGTGGCTGAATGAGGTGTTCACCCGCCTTCGTACACTGGATCAGGAATCCATCGGCGGACAAAGCCTGCATATCCACGCCGGTATCTATTTCCTTTCTGGGGAGGATGAAGATGCCGAGGCTGCACTGTTTCATGCAGAGCAGGGGTGCTGGCTGGCGGAAGATCAGGGCGTGGATTATGCCGAGTCCGAAACAAAGGTTTTGTGGGAATCTCAGAGGCTGCGCCAAAACCTGATGGAAACGGAAGAAGCCATTGAAAAGGAGGAGATGAAGCTGTTCCTGCAGCCCTTGGCAGATGCAAGAAGCGGCGACATCATCGGGGCAGAAGCCCTCACTCGCTGGCAGCATCCGGAGCTAGGGCTTTTGGGGCCTGCCCAGTTTGTGGATATGATGGAGCGGGAAGGCACCATTTCCAAACTGGATTATTATGTTTTGCGGAAGGTTTGTGAACTGCTGGAGGATCTGCAGCGAGAGGACAAGGAACAAATTTTCATTACCTGTAATTTTTCCGCGTTCACCATAGATTCTCCCGAACTGGCAGAACGCTTTGAGGAAATTCTGGAGGGCTATACTTTTACCCGAAAAAATCTGGTGGTGGAAGTGACGGAGGGTGTACTTTCCCAAAATCCCCGCCAGAGACAGAAGAATTTGGAAAGTCTGCGGGAGATGGGGCTTTCTGTGGCGCTGGATGATTTCGGCAGCGGCTATACCTCCTTCCGCGACTTGTCCACCCATTCCTATGATTATGTGAAATTAGACCGCAGCTTGCTGTTGGATGCGGTGCAGCCCTTCGGGAAGGTGGTTTTGGAGGAACTGATTCGGTTTAGCCATGCGCTGGAGCTGTATGTGCTGTGCGAAGGGGTGGAGACGGAGGAGCAGGTGGAACTGCTGCGAAATATGGATTGTGATATTTTGCAGGGCTTCTATTTTTGCCGCCCCATTCCGGCGGAGGAGGGGAAAAAGCTGTTCCCTCAATCGAAAAAGAATGCCACGATTCGCTTTCCCGGCAGCCTTTCTGTAAATGGCAGTTGATAGTTACATATTGTAATACAAAAACACCTTCGGATTGTAGAATGGATACAGTCCGAAGGTGTTTTTTGTATGCTATGCAATTTAGTATCTTCGATTGACATATTCGTCAATAACAGATTTCTTACTTTCCTCCTGAAACACTCCTTCCTCCCGCAGATATTTCAAAATCAGAGGGCTGGTGGAGTGGAGGATGATATTTTCTTCTTTTATGATGATTTCAAAAAGCTTTCCCTTTAAATATTTGCTCCGCACCTTTACGAAATATGCCTCTACGCCCTTAAAATCCAGCATCCTAAGGGCAGTCAGGGTGGCTCTATCCTTTTTGCTGTAATAATAATTGCTTTTTTCCAGATAATCCTGTTTCAGCTCATAGTCCATATCTCTGGTGGTGCTGATGGTCTTATTTTCCTTTGCCAGTGCGTTATAATACTGATAATTGAACAGGGCTTTTTCCACCGTATCCATGTTGCGGAAAGGGCCAATATCCCCATAGACCACCGCCTCGTAATTTTTCTGGAGATATTCCCGCTTGGTCATATCGCCCTTGGCATATTGGTCGATCAGGCTTTGTCTGTATTTGAAATATTTCTGAATGGCATTCATCATAAGCAACCTCTTTCCATCCTTTCCCGCTAGGCATGGCCGCTTTTGCCCTGTTACAATGGGGGAAAGGCGCGCGAAGGGGGAGAATGATATGCGGACTTTTTTGGAGTATTATCAGCGGAAAATACAGCCGCAGATAGAAACCATAGATATTTTTTTGAAAACGGAAGACCCGCCCTACAACATAGATGCAGTGGCGGAGGTATTGGAGCTTTCTTCTCAGGGGATGGAACAGCTTCTGGCGGAGGAGAAGGTTTCTCTCATTACCAAAGGTGTTTTTTTCCGCCTGATGCAAAGGGGGACATCGCCCCTCTGCGGTATGTTTCGCAGAGCCATGGCCTGCAACTTGCCAGAATGCTACACACCGGAGGAGGTGGCGTATATTTTCGACCTGCCTTTGGCTGATGTGGCACAGGCGACGGAAAAAGCGGGGGTGACATCCTATACGGATGAAACACTGCCCCAGCTTTTTTCACAGATTCTTATCTGCGAAAAACGATATCAGCGGTAAGGGCTTCGGCTGTTTTTGCATCGGTCAAAAGCTCTGCCAGCTTCAGGGCAAAGGGGATGGCTGTGCCGGGGCCGCGGGAGGTGACCACATTGCCGCTGACGCAAACTTCATCGGTCACAGGCTCTGCACCGATGAGGTGTTCCTCCATGCCGGGGTAGATGGTGGCATGTCTGCCCATGACGATGCCCAAGCCACCCAATACCATAGGGGCTGCACAGATGGCACAGACCCATTTGCGGGCTTCATACTGGGCCAGCAGCAGCTCTGCCAAGCCTTGATGGGCCTGCAGATTCAATGTGCCGGGCATACCGCCGGGCAGCACCAGTGCATCAGCGTCTGTATCAATTTCTTCGAACAGCAGGTCAGCTTGATAGGTGATGCCGTGGGCCCCTGTGACAGCCTTGCTGCCTGTGATGGATACAAATTTGGCATCCACGCCCACCCGGCGCAGCAGGTCAACGGGGGTTACGGCTTCCATTTCTTCAAAGCCTTCTGCAAGGAATACATATACTTTTTTCATGGGTGAATCCCTCCTATTTTTCTTAGTTTGTCCTGTTTTTCTTATTGTATCTGAAAAGCTGCCCTTTTTCAAGGAAGGAGAACAGGGGAATTTTGCAGACTTGCAGGATACGGACGAAAATGATATGCTTATTGGAATGAAATAGATGAAAGGGGGAGAAAAATGGTAAGGGGAATAGATACGATAAAAAGAGTACTGCTCCGCGGGGGACTTTCGGAAGAAGATTTTCGTCAGATTCAAAGAAGTGCAGAGGAGAGCAATCGGAATAATCTGATTGTTTTTTCAGCTTTTGCTGCAGTATTTTTGGCGGGTGTGTTTTTGCTGTCCTGTTTGCTTGAGGATATCGTGGCATCCAAAGAGATTTTTGGTTTTTTCATGCTGATTATGCTGCTGGTGTTTGCCGTTGCACGTTTTTGTACCTTTCGGCAGCCTTGGTTTCTTCTTTGCAATGTTTATATTTTTATCGGCTGTTTGTTTGCCTTTGGCATTGTTCTTGGAACGGTAGGAAGCCCGAATCAGCTGAGTGTAACCTTTATCGCTCTGCTATTTACGATTCCTCTGCTGTTTACAGACCGCCCCATCCGCATGATTGGTATGATTTATCTTTCTGTGCTGGCATTTTCGCTGGCGGCCTGCCGAACAAAGCAGCCGGAGGTGCTTTGGGTGGATATCATTGATGCCATAATTTTTGGCACCATCAGCACTATTACCAGCAGCTATATGATGTGGGTGAAATATCAGAAGAATTTGTATGAATGGAAGGCGATTTTTCTTAGCAAGACAGACCTGCTGACAGGACTGCGGAATCGAAATGCCTATGAGCAGAGCCTGATGGGATATCCTGCATTGTGCCGCAAGGAGTTATACTGTATTTATGTTGATGTAAACGGACTCCATGAGCTGAACAATACCAAGGGGCATCAGGCGGGGGATGAAATGCTGCAATATATTGCTAAAAGCCTTTTGGCAGAATTTGGAGAGGAAAATACCTACCGTATTGGCGGGGATGAATTTGTAGTCTTTGCCGTGGACTGGAGGTCTGCTGCCCTAGAGAAAACCATAAAGGGCGTGGTTCAGCGAGTGGAGAAGGCGGGATATCATATCGCCATAGGGATAGAGACGCAGGCTGCTCCTGACATTTCTATGGATAGGCTGATAAAAAATGCGGAGAAGAAGATGTACGAGGCGAAATATCGGTATTATCAGGAGAATGGCACGGAACGGTGCATTTCTGCCCATCTTGGGGCGGAAGAACCGAGGGAGGAAGCATATGGAAATTGAACGGAAATTTTTAACGAAGTACATCCCCTTTGATATCACGGCATACCCCTGCCTGCAAATTTCTCAAGCGTATATTTCCTTTTCCCCCACTATCCGTATCCGCCAAAGCAATGAGGATTATATCCTGACGGTCAAGGGAAAGGGCCACTTGGCGAGGGAGGAATTTGAACTACCCCTAAGCAAGGAGGACTACGACAGGCTTTTTCAGAAAACAGAAGGCACACCTGTCATCAAAAAACGGTATCTCGTCCCTTTGGAGGGCGGCTTGACGGCGGAAGTGGATATTTACGAAGGAGAACTGGCAGGACTGATGACCACGGAGGTGGAATTTCCCTCTTTGGAGGCGGCGGAAGGATTTGCTGCCCCTCAATGGTTCGGCAAGGACGTTAGCGAGGAAAAAGCATACAAAAATACATCCCTTTCCTTATACGGAAAACCCAAGGAACCTCTGGATTGAGGTTCTTTTTTTCGTTTGCCCCTCATACCCTGTAACAGTGATGCTATGGAAAAAAGACAAGCAGAGCGGAGGAGGAAGGGTATGTATAACAGACGATATGATAAGGTATTCCTGATGCTGCGGCAGGAGGTGGCGGGCTATGCCCTTGGTAAGCGTCCCCCTTGGGGCAGTTGTGTCATGGAATTGAAAAATGGCAAGGGCAAGCTGCATCTGACGGTACAGGGGTTGAAGCCCTTGGACCGTGGCTATGCCGTTTATGTCATGGCGGGGGAGGAAAGCATTTACTGCGGAGAACTGCGCCCCGACAGCAGAGAAGGCCGCGGAGAACTGAAATGGGAATTCCAGCCCGATGCTGTGGGCCAAGGAAAAACAGCCGAGGATTTTCATACAGTTCTGATTCTGGCGGAGGATGGTAAGGGCGGCGTTTCCGCCCCCTTGACGGCTTATTTTGGAGAAAAGAAGAACTGGAAGAAGGATTTCAAGGCAAGAGAAAAAACACTGCAGCCTGTGGCAGAGAAAATCAATATGTCGACGGCGGAAGAAGAAATCAAGATTCAGGCGGCGGAGGCGGCGGTTTTGACGCCCCCTGTGGTGGAAATGATACCGTTTGTTGCTGAACAGCGAAAAGAGGGGGCGGAACAGCCCAAAGGACCTAACGGCAAGGACACCAATGCTAAAGTGGCGGAAACCCAAAAGACCAGTTATCACGGCAGCTTTCAGGGGCTTTTGGCAAAATTCCGACAGGAACTGGAAAATCTGGAGGAAACGGGTATTTTGACCCCGCAGGAAACGGAAAATATCCGCAATCTGGGAGCGAAGCCTGCTCCCATCCCTCTGGAAAAAAAAGAACAGGCATCATCGGAAGAAACGCCAAACGAAATGGAAAAAACAGCAGAGCCAGAGGCACAGCCCTTGTTGGAAACTGTGGAACAGCAGGAAAGCTTTTTCGCCAAAAATCGGGAATTGGAGCCCTTCGGGGATGGGGAACAGTGGAAGTGCCTTTCCTTGGAGGAACTGACGGTATTATCCCAGATTCCCCTGAAATGGCAGCGGGAGTTTTTCTTTCTCCTGCCCTATCGCCGCTATCATCATCTGATTTTGCAGGAGAAGGAAGATGGTATCTGGCTGGGGCTGCCGGGCTTTTATGATGCTAAGGATGAAGCCGATGCCAAGTCCTTTGGCTTTGGGGAATTCCGTCGGGTGGATGATGAATGGGGCTACTGGATGGCATTTTTACGGCGGGAAGGTTGAAAAAAGGGGGATTTCCATGTATACTCTATTGTGATATTTTCGAAATTTCAAACATTAAAGGAGTATATATATGAGAGTCAGAAAGAAACCCTGGGCAGCGCAGGAATTATTGGAGAACAGCCTTGTCATCAACGATGCCCCTGAAAAAAAGGGCAAATGGAAAGAATATTTCGGCAACGACAATCCCATTTATGTGGAGATTGGCTGCGGCAAAGGGGGCTTCCTGCGGAAAAACGCGGAAACCTACCCCGATGTGAACTTCATCGGCATCGAACGGCAGGAAACGGTGGTAGCCATGGCGGCAAGAAGGGCCGACGAGGAACTGCCCAATCTGGCCTTTGTCTGGGATAATGCCAGCCATCTTTCCGATTTGTTCGAGGTGGGGGAATTTCAGCGGCTGTATCTGAATTTCAGCGACCCTTGGCCCAAAAAGCGTACCTATAAACGCCGCCTGACCTATCGGGGCTTTTTGCAGGAATACCGCCGCATCATGGGGGAAAATGCGGAAATCTTCTTCAAAACAGACAACAGAGGGCTGTTTGAATTTTCCCTGAATGAATTTTGTGCCGATGACTGGAAGCTTTCCAATATCAGCCTGGACCTGCATAACAGCGATTATGAAGGCAATATCATGACAGAATATGAAGAAAAATTCTCTTCCCAAGGCGCACCCATTTATCGTCTGGAAGCGAGAAACAGGAAATGATATGAAGCAGGAATTAGAAAAGGCATTCCCTTTTTGGGAGAGCCTGAACCAAGAAGAACAGACCTTGGCGGCGGAAAATATGGCAAGCCGAGAAATGCAGAAGGGGGAATCCATGCATCGGGGCTGCGGCGAATGTAGCGGCATCGTCTATGTTGCCAAAGGGCAGCTGCGGGTCTATATTGTTTCCGAGGAGGGCAGGGAAGTGACCCTCTATCGGGTGCAGCAAGGGGAGCTTTGTGTTCTGTCGGCCTCCTGCCTGATGGATGCCATCGTGTTTGATGTGCTGATCGAAGCGGTGGAGGAAACAGAGCTTGCTGTTTTGCCGTCCCCTGTTCTCAATGGCATTATGGAGAAAAATCCTCTGGTGGAGTTGTCCCTTTACCGCATGGTGACGGAGCGTTTTTCCGATGTGATGTGGACTATGCAGCAGATCTTATTCATGGGGGCAGATAAAAGGGTTGCCCATTTCCTTTGGGATGAAATGGCGAAAACGGGAGAGACTACCATCCGCCTAACCCATGATGAGGTGGCTCGCTTCATCGGCAGTGCCAGAGAAGTGGTGTCCAAGGTGCTGAAATATTTTGTGGAAGAAGGGGCAGTGGCCCTTTCCCGGGGAAAAATCGAAATCATTGATAAAACCAAACTGCGAAGCTATTTGTAATGTAAGTTTGTCACAGACGGAACATCCTCTTTTTGATAGAATTGTATCATTGAGAGGATGTTCTGTTTTTGGTTATAGGAGAAAGAAGGGGAAAGAAATGAGAAAGAAAAAATGGGCAATGCCCGATGAAAAAATTTGCGTTTCCTGCGGTGCCTGCAGAAAGGTCTGCCCCAGAGAAGCCATTTCCATCTGGAAGGGCTGCTATGCGGTGGTAGATGAGGAAAAGTGTGTGGGCTGCGGCATTTGTGCCAAAACTTGCCCCGCAGGTTGTATCGAAATCAAGGAGGAAGAAGCATGAAAAAGAAACACTGGTATGACTATCTCTGGATTTGGGAGATTATTTATTTTACGCTGGGCTTTTTCAATATCCTCTTTGCATGGCTGGGGATGATTGAATTTTTGCTGCCTTTGCTCATCGCCATCATCGGCGGGAATAAAGCCTTCTGCAACAATTTCTGCGGCAGAAGCCAGCTTCTTACAAAGCTGGGCACCACCTGTAAATGCTCCAGAAATAAGCCCACGCCGAAATTCCTGTATTCCAAGGCCTTCCGCTATGGCTTTTTGGTGTTCTTTATGACCATGTTTGCCAATATGGTTTTCCAGACCTATCTGGTAGCATCGGGAGCGGGGACGCTGAAAGAAACCATAAAGCTTTTCTGGACCTTCCGTGTGCCTTGGGGCTGGGCCTATACGGCGGGAACAGTCAGCGACTGGGTGGCACAGTTCAGCTTTGGCCTCTACAGTATGATGCTGACTGCGACATTGATCGGGCTTATTGTGATGGTGTTGTTCAAGCCCAGAACTTGGTGTACCTTCTGCCCCATGGGCAGCATGACCCAGGGCATCTGTAAGCTGAAAGCAAGATAAATAAAAAAGCGACTTTGGGAGATTCGCCTCAAGTCGCTTTTGTTATTTTATGTAGTTATTCCTCGGAATCTTCTTTTTCTCTCCGGGGAAATTCCGTATCCTCCGCTGCCAGAGCAGCCAGAAAATTGCGGTAATACTGATTTACGTGTTTGCGCCAGTTGCGGCAGACCTGCTGTGCCTGTGCCTTGGAAACCACGGAAACGCTGATTTCCATAAGTGTGGCACCGCTGTCATCGCAAAGGCCGCATTTTACCAGAAAATCCCCATTCATTTCAGGAAAATAATTTGCTGTTACGGCATATTCTGCCCGAATACGTCTGCTGTTTTCATGGACATAGGTATTGATTTCGTTCTTCACCTCGTCGGAAATGCGGTTGATGAAGTAATTGATGACTTCCTCCCCGTCGTCCGTCAGGGTGTAGCGGGTGTTGTTTTGCTCTCGGGTCTTTTCCAGCCAGCCTGCGCTTTCCAGCTCCGCCAGATATTGCTGTACGGAAAAATAATCCATATAATTTTTTTCCAGCAGGAATTGGCAGATTTCGCTGTTGGAAAGAGAGATACCCATTTTCTGCAATAGATGCAGGATGATGAGCTTATGCTCCGCCAGCTTTTTGGTAGAATACTGGGTGGACATGGAAAGACCTCCTTTCTTGGGTGTTGACAAAATTGACACCCTTCGTCAAAGTCAACTGTCTATTGCGTTTTTATTTTAGCATATTTTATATCAAATCGCATTAAAAACTTTTATATTTTATCCCTTGCCGTATTTGATTTTCTTTTAGATATTTATGGAGGGAATTTAGGACATCCCGCTTCCGCAGGCTCCAGAGGGGAGCCAACAGGGTATTTTTATCCCCATCGCCCGTCAGGCGGTGGATGACGATATCCTCCCGCAGATGGGCGATACAGTCCCCCACAAGGGCGATGTATTCCTCTTTGGTGAGGGGCGTATAGTTTCCTGCATCGTAAATCTCTGCCAAGTCGCTGTCGGAAAGAACGTGCAAAAGCTGCAGCTTGATGCCCTGTACGGGCAGGCGGTTTACACAGTCGATGGTGTTCAGCACCGTTTCCCTCGTTTCCCCGGGCAGGCCAAGAATGACATGGACAACCACAGAAATATTCCGTTCCGCCAGAGCATAAACCGCCTGTTCAAATACGGAAAGGGGATAGCCACGGCGGATGCGAATTGCTGATGCTTCATCGGCAGTCTGCAGGCCCAGCTCCACCCATAGCTTCGTTTTCTTGTTCAGCTCCGCCAGCAGGTCTAACACATCCTCCGGCAGGCAGTCGGCTCTGGTGGCGATGGAAATGCCCTCCACACCGGGGCAGGCGAGGGCTTCCTCATATTTCTGCCGCAGCTCTGCCACAGGGGCATAGGTGTTGGTGAACGCCTGAAAATAGGCGATATAAGCGGGGTCTTTCCATTTTTCGGCGGTCTGGGTTTTGCCCCGTTCAATTTGCTCTGTAATGGAAAGGGCGGCATTTTCCGCAAAATCCCCGCTGCCGCCGCTGCTGCAAAAAAGGCAGCCCCTTGTGCCACAGGTTCCGTCCCGATTGGGGCAGGTGAAGCCCCCATCCAGAGAGATTTTTGCCGTTTTTCTGCCAAAAATCTCCCGATAATATTCATTTAAGCTGCGGTAGGGTTTATTTTCCACGGCAGGACTTCCTTTCAATGCTATTCAATGCTGTATATTTCTTTGCCTCAATTTTTCGCAAAGGGCGGTCAGGGCATCCCATTGCTCCTGATTTTCCGCCGTCTGGTGGATGAGCAGGAGAAAATCCGCTTTGCTGCTTTCCAGAAAATTGCGGGTGCGCTCGGCCTTTGGTTCCTTGCAGGCAGAAAGAAAGAGAGAAAAGCTTTCCTCCGTCACTGCTAAGGGGATACAGGTCTCTATCTTTTTCAAGATTTCCCCCACGGTTGCTTTGCCGCAGGTCTGCTTTGCCAGATGGTGATATAAGGCCCTGCTGTTGAGAAAAATCACATTGGGGGCGGGAAATAGCTCCTGCCCGCCGATTTGATTGCGTAATAGAGATAAATAGCCGCAAAGATCTTTGCGGCTGATTGTCTGGTTCAATGAAATCACCTCAAAACGATGTTGAAATGGTCGTTCTAAGATAATATGTGCAGTTCCTATGGTGTTTACCATAGCAATTTTTTACGCTTCCACCCACTGCTTCAATTCCTGCAACAGGGCTGCATTGTGTTCAGGAGAAAGGATGCAGAAGCGCAGGAAGGTTTCATCCAAAAAGGTGAAGGAAGATGCATCACGGATGAGCATTTTTTTCACGATACATTTTTCAAATAAATCATGGGCAGTCACCTTGTCCGTTTTCAGCTTCAGCAGGATGAAGTTTGCTTCGGAGGGGTAAGCCTTGATGTTTTTCCAAGTGGAAAGCTCTGCAAAGGCTTTTTTTCTTTCTTCGGAAACCAGCTTCTGGGTAGCTTTGTGGAATTCTACATCGCTGAAAATATGCTGCCCGATGAAATCTGCCAGAGAATTTACGCTCCAAGGGTTCTGGTTGGTTTTCAGCCGTTCCAGAAAAGCCTGATTGGAGGACATCCCATAGCCCAGACGGATGCCGGGGGCGGCGAAGAATTTGGAAGTGCCGCGGATAACGAACAGGTTATCAAATTCCTTTACCAGAGGGATGGAGCAGATTTCCGGCAGGATATCGGAAAATTCGATATAGGTTTCATCCACCATCACGGAAATGCCCTTTTCCTTGCAATGGGTCAGGATTTTCCGCATTTCGTCGGTGTGGATGGCGGTGCCTGTGGGGTTATTGGGGTTGCAGGCGATGAACATACCGATTTCGGGGGTCAGCGCCGCCAGCAAGGCTTCCAGATTCAGGCGGAAGTTATCTTCCTCTTTCAGGGGGAAGTAGGCAAATGTACCGCCGGTCAGGGAAACCTCTCTTTCATATTCTGAATAGGCAGGCCCCATAATGATGGATTTTTTCGCATTTACCGTCTGGATGAAAGTGGAAATCAGCTCTGTAGAGCCGTTGCCTACCACGATATGGGCAGGGTCTGCACCGGTATATGCGCCGATGGCCTGTTTCAATGCAAGATAGTTTTTATCGGGATAGGTTTTGATGAGATGCAGATTTTCTTTCAGGGCATTTTCCGCCTTTTTGGGAAAGCCCAAGGGGTTGATGTTGCCGCTGAAATCAATGATTTCCTCTCTGGGGATGCCGTAGGCTCTCTGGATGGCGTCCAGATCGCCGCCGTGGGCATGGGTCAGTGCTGCCATGATAACATTACCTTCTTTCAAAAATTTTTCGTTAAAATCAGGATTTTGACGAGGGGACAGAAGAATAAACAGACGAGTTCCATCGGCATAAATGCCTTGAAACCCGCTGTTTTCCTCGGCGGAAGTGAATTCCGCCTGCGGATTCCATTCGGGAAACTTCTTTGTTTCCCGAACCTTTCAGCGATACAAATATCGCTTTGTTTTATATATTTTTAGAAGATTTCGTCAATCTTCTCCTGTTCGATGATCTTGGGGCTTTGCTTGGTGACACGGGGATACATCAGGTAGGGGTTGCCCTTGCCTTTTTCCATGATCTCCAAAGAAAGCGCCATGGTTCTATTCTGGGTGGGGTAGAGCATCAGCTTGCTGCCCGCTTCAATGGAAAGCTCCTGCAAATCCTTGCCGTTGGCCTTATTGATGGAACGTTTGGAGCCCCTTGCAGAATATTCTACGGGAAAGCCGTTTTTGTCGGGCACAGAAAGCAGATAATCCGCCCGTTCTTCCATGCAGAAGGCGGCACAAAGGTCGCGGCAGAGCAGGTTTACATCCATATCCTGTCCCACTTCGATGACCTTCCAAAGCTCCTCGTCATTTGTATGGGAGACCTTGATGGCAAGAACATCGGGGACGACCTCCATCAGGAACATTCTTTCCCTAGTTCGCATCTCCGATTCCTGCAGCACTGCCTCCAGTAGCTGTTCATAGGGCAGGGTACGGGGCATTTTCTGCTTGTCGATTTCCTTAGAGTCGGGATCGGCGAAAAGCTCCTTACCCAATGCCGTCAGGCTGTAATAGGTGGGGGGAGTGAATAATTCCGCCCCCAGATTATGCTCCATCAGTACCAATGCCGCCAGATTATTTACCAAAGAAAAGAAACGTATGGGCGTAAAGGCAATGGGGCGGATAAAGCGGAAGAAGAGACTCATGGGGGTCAGGAACCATTTATCCAGCATGATGCCTGTAAATAAGAAGGAAGAAACGATGGATTTTTCCTCCACGTTCAGGTTTTCGGGCGGGGTTTTCCAGATATCCTCGATATTTACGTCTACTTTATGATAAAAATCCACGAAGATGCTGTCTACTTCCTTGTGACTTTCCAATAAGCTGTAAAAGAAATCCGGTGTTGCGATGCCTTCCTCCAAGTCCATAGACCAAGTGAAGCGTTCCGAAGCAAGGGTGCAGGCGGTTTCGCCCAATTGGAAGAGGATATCCCTTGTTTCCTGAGAAAAGAAGAAAGCACATTCCTCCGCAGGCCGTACCCTTTGGGTATGGATGGCGGGCATGGGAACCAAAAGCCCGTGGAGCCATGCCAGTCTGGTCAGATATTCCAGATAGAAATCCACCTTCAGGCTCAGCTGTTTCAAAATGCCGTCTTTTTCTTCGGGCAGAAGCAGCCCGTTTTCATCTGTGGCACGGTCGGGGGTGCAATAGTCGATGAGGGCGTGCAGGTCGTCCACCAGAGGATGGCTTTCTGTAGAGTAGCCCACCAGAGCAAAGCTGTATTCAGAGATAAACTCTGCATCGGGCTGTTCTTCCGCAGGCTTTGTCCGCATCACATAGGCATATTCTGTTTTTTTGTCTGCATCCTTTTCCAAATCCAGTGCCAGCAGATTGGCAGGGGAAAGGATGGTTTCAGAGGCCAGTGCCGTATAATGCCATTTGCCGAAGGCCAGAGGGGCGATATCCAGCAGAGGGCGGCGGCAGGGCGCATCCATTTTTTGACGCATATTTTCATATCCGTTCAGGAACAGCCCCAGAAGAGGAGCGTGCTTCGCCTGCACGGGTCTTGCCTGTTTCATAGTATCAAAACTCCTTTTGTCTGCGGTTTTTACCGCAAGCCTAATTCATTTATTGTAACAGAAAAAGTGGGATTTTGAAACCAAAAAGCAGAAAAAAACCTGCTTTGGCGGAAAAACCAACAAAAACAGATGAAAAAAACGAAATTTTCTTTATACAATGACAAAAATTCATGGGTCGAGGACATTTTTGTTTTTTTGTACTTGCCAAGGAAGGTTTTTTATGATATAGTCCTTTTGTCAAAAACAAATGTTTTTAAAAGAGAAACAGGAGGAAAGATTTCGTGAAAGAAGATAAGAATTTTTATATCGTTGATAAAAGCGTACTGCCTGAGATCTTTTTGAAAGTCATGGATGTAAAAAATCTGCTGGAAAGCAAGAAGGAAAAAACTGTGCAGGATGCCGTAAATCGTGTGGGCATCAGCCGCAGTGCTTTCTATAAATATCGTGATGCGGTCCATCCTCTTTACGAAAACACAAGAGGCAAGACTGTGACCATCTCCATGAATCTGGACCATACCAGAGGTCTGCTGTCCTCTGTTTTGAACGGCATTGCCACAGAAGGCGCAAATATCCTGACCATCAACCAGACCATCCCCATCAATGGGATCGCCAACGTGACCGTTACCATCGAAACCAATGAGATGCAGGGCGAACTGGGCCGATTGATGGCTCGCATCGAAGGATTGCAGGGTGTACAGTCCTTGAAGATCATCGCAAGAGAATAATATGTAAGAAAGGCGGCTGTCACAGCCCCTTGACAATACTACCATATATTAGGAGGGAACAAACATGATTCATATTCAGATCCCGGCGACATCCGCAAATATGGGTCCCGGCTTTGACAGCATCGGCATCGCAGTGCAGTTATACAACCACATTTGGGTGGAAGAACAGCCTACCGGCTTGACCATCGAAGTGAAGCACAAACAGGCGATTCCCGTTCCCACCGATGAAACCAATCTCATTTATCAAACCATGAAATATTTCTACGACCAGAAAGGGCTGAAAATGCCCGGGGTGCATATCATCCAGGAGGATTATATCCCTATGGTAAGAGGTTTGGGCAGCAGCGCAGCCTGCATCGTTGGCGGCCTTTTTGCAGCCAATGAGCTGGCAGGCAGACCCTGCGATAAGGAAGAATTGGCGCAGATGGCGGCAAAGCTGGAGGGTCACCCCGATAATTCCAATCCTGCCATCTTCGGCAGTATGGTTGTCGGCGCTCTGGATGAAAAAGAGATGAAACATGTGCGTTTGGAGTTGCCTGAGGATTTGATTTTTGCTATAATGGTTCCGGATTTTCCTGTTTCTACCGAAAAAGCCAGAGGCGTGCTTCCGGATGCTTATTCCCGTAAAGATATGGTGTTCAATGCATCTCGCGCCGCTCTTTTGGTCGCATCTATGCTGACAGGAAAATATGAGAATTTCCATGTGGCTATGGAGGACAGAGTGCATCAGCCCTACCGCAGTGCCCTCATCCCCGGCATGAATGAAATTTTTGCCCATGCTAGGGAATATGGTGCCGTTGCCAGCTATCTGAGCGGTGCAGGCTCTACCCTGATGGCCATGGTAACAAAGGAGAAAGCGGAGGAATTCGAAAGAAGAATGTCTGAATATTTACACCATTTGGAGCATCATTGGGAATTGACCTTATTAAAGCCCGATATGGAAGGCGTAAAAATTGAACGGGAATAAGTTTCCCTTCACAGATGGGAGGTTCCTATCTGAATAAGACAGAAAAACGGGAGGAAATAACAATGTTGATTGTGCAGAAATACGGCGGTAGTTCCGTCGCAGATGCAGAAAAAGTGTTCAATGTTGCGAAGCGCATCATGCGAACAAGAATGGAAGGCAATGACGTAGTGGTTGTGTTGTCTGCACAGGGCAAAACAACAGATGGATTGATTGCGAAAGCGAAAGAGATCAACCCGAAACCCAGCCGCAGAGAAATGGATATGCTCTTGTCCACAGGGGAACAGCAGTCCGTTGCTTTGATGGCGATGGCCATCAGTGCCATCGGCGGCAGAGCAGTTTCTTTGAATGCTTCTCAGGTGGGGATCGAAACAACGAATACATATAGCAATGCCCGTATCCGTACCATCAATACAGAACGTATTGAAAATGAATTGGATGAAGGCAGTATCGTTTTGGTAACAGGCTTTCAGGGTGTGAACCAGATCGGTGATACCACAACATTGGGCCGCGGCGGTTCCGATACCTCTGCTGTTGCACTGGCAGCAGCTCTGCACGCGGATATTTGTGAAATCTATACAGACGTAGAAGGCGTTTACACAGCGGACCCCCGCGTGGTGCCTGATGCAGCCAAGCTGGATGAAATCAGCTACGATGAAATGCTGGAGCTGGCATCTTTGGGTGCAAAGGTACTGCACAGCCGTTCTGTAGAAGTAGCGAAAAAATACAATGTGAAACTGGTTGTACGTTCCAGTATGTCTGAAGCGGAAGGTACAGAAGTTAAGGAGGACGTAAAGATGGAAAGAATGCTGGTTAGCGGCGTTGCAGCGGATAAAAAAGTTTCCCGTATCTCTATTATGGGTATCAATGACGAACCTGGTAAAGCCTTTGAAATTTTCTCTCTGATGGCAAAGGAAAAAGTAAGTGTAGATATCATCCTGCAGTCTACCGGTCAGGATGGCAAACAGAATATCTCCTTCACCATCGGTGAGGATGATCTGGATATCGCCCTGAAGGCTCTGGAAAAGAATAAAGAACGCCTGACTGCAAAAGAAATCCTTCACGATGAAAACACAGCAAAGCTGTCCATCGTTGGCGCAGGTATGGCTACAAATCCCGGTGTTGCAGCAATGTTTTTTGAAGCAATGTATGATGCCGGTGTAAATATCCAGATGATCTCCACTTCCGAAATCAAGATCACAGTCCTGATTGCAAAGGATGATGTGGATGCAGCTATGGTAGCCGTACATGATAAATTCAAAATGGCTTCCGTGAATATGAGAAAAGCTGCCATCGGCGAAGATGAATAAGAATCAGAAGCAGAAAGACACTATCGAAAGATAGTGTCTTTTTTTATCTCTTGTATTCTTGTTGTAAAACCTTTTCATATAGGTCATAATGCTCTGTCAGATCCACATCGCCGTAATAATAGGTCAGCTCCAATATCTTTTGCCCGGAAATCAGATACAGCTCGGTGATATCTCCTTTTTCTGCCAGAACGGCATAGTCGAAGGGGGTATCTGTCAGGGTGGTGCAGGTCCATCCTCTGCCGTCGGAATGCCAGAACTGTAAATATTCTTCCAAATATTCCGTAGGAGAAACGAAGGAGGACAGTTCTTTATAGTCAACCCAAAGGACAGATTCATAGGGTTCTCCGCTGGCGTCCAGCTTTCCATCAATGCGTCCTGCCTGATTGAAGGAAATATCCATGGGGGCGCCGATGCTAGGCTCCGAATAGGCTCGATTGGCTTCCCGTTCCCACCATTCCTCTTTTGGTCCATTGTCCCTTTGGTAATAGGTCTCCACAGAATAGAAATCGGGGTCGTTTTCCAGCTCCGCTAAAGATACCATAGGCAGTGGGTGCTTCAGTTCTTCAATGGGCTTATCGGAAAAGGTGAATGCCCAAGGCAGTAGGGGAAAGAAAAAGGATGCCAAAAGACCAATATAGCCCATATAATGCAGCCTGTGTTTCCACCGCAGGCGGGTATCCATCCAATCTCCGTCTTGGGGGTGGGGATTGCCTTCTGCCAAGGATTTTTGCAGTCGCTGCATCCCAGCCAGCCTTTGACCGGGAAACAGGGAAAACAGGATCATGGGAAGGGTATCAAAGGGCAGTTCCATATCATGCACCCAATCATAAGCAGTTTTATGCCGAAGGGATAGGATTTCTCCAATGACAAAGGCAGCAATCAGTAACCCATAAAAGCAATAAAGGAAGAGTGGACTGTTCCAGAAACGCTCCTTCTTTGCATAGGTCTGATAGCATTTGCTTTCCTCTTTCGGGTTATCAAAATAATCCGCTGTACCTTCTTCGGCTGCGTAAATAAAGAAATACTTCCCCAGCTCCGTAACAAATTCCCAGCCCTTTTCCTTGTGGGATTCCTTTTCCTTGTCAGCAGGTCTGTCGGGCAGCCCGTCCAGCTTTGCCTCCATGCGGTAGATCATCCGCTTTTCTTCTTTTTCCTCGAAGGTGGCGAAAAAGGTGTTTGCAGCATAGAGATGCAGCCCTTCTGCGGAAAGGTCGGAAAACCAGCGTTCCAGCGCATCGATTTCATAAGGTTCTACGGGTATCAATTTTCTTACATATCTCATAGGATCGCCCCCTTATCCTGTGCTATGTCTTTTTTTCAGTATAGCAAGGCGAAAAAGAGCGTGTCAACGGAGGGGTGGTATTTGTAAGAAAGTCTTAAGGATTTAAGGCGTTCTCTGGGATTTTTACAAAGAAAAAGAACACCGATGGATCGATGTTCTTTCAGTCTGCTTATTTTTTGCGGCATTCTGCACAGGTACCATAGAGGATGAGCTGTTCACATTCAATGTCAAAATCCAGATCCGGCACCAGTTTTTTCGCAACCTCTGTCAGTGCCCCTATACGCAGGTCTTCCACCCGACCGCATACCTTGCAAACGGTGTGTGGATGACACTGGACCACAGCGTCATAACGGGAACTGGGCTCGCCAACGTTCAATTCCTGCACCAGTCCCAGCTGCTTGAAGAAATCCAGTGTTTTATACACGGTAGCAAGGCTCATGGTGAGGTTGGTAGGTTCCAGCGTTTTGTAGATCATTTCCGCATTGGGATGCTCGTGGCTGTTGCAGAGCATATTATAAACGGCAATGCGCTGTGGGGTGACTTTCAATCCTTTTTCTCTCAGGGTCTGAGCAATTTCCTTCATTTGTTACACCCCTTTCCAACGAATAACTATTGTTATTTAATAATAATATAGATTCTTATTTGCGTCAATGGGAAAATATACTAAAATACAAGGAATTTCAAAATTTCAGCAAAAAAACGGTGATAAATGTTTGGTTATTTTGCCCGTCAGGCTTTTGCCGTATAGTTGTTTTTTGGAAATGCCTGTGCTACAATATTTTTCAGAAATTTTCCAGAGAAAGGAAGGATAACGATGCATATCGTTTTGCTGGAACCGGAAATCCCCCAGAATGCAGGGAATATTGCCCGCACCTGTGCGGTAACAAATTCTGTGCTGCATTTGATCAAGCCCTTGGGATTTTCCGTAGAGGATAAATATTTGAAGCGGGCAGGGCTGGATTATTGGAAGCTGCTGGATATCCGCTATTATGAAAATTTTCAGGATTTTTGTGAGAAAAATCCCGGTGCAAAGATTTGGATGGCATCTACGAAAGCCCGTCATGTCTATTCTGATGTGACTTATGGGGAAAATGATTATATCATGTTTGGCAAAGAAAGTGCCGGCATCCCCGAAGAGATTTTGATGGACAACGAAGCCAACACCATCCGCATTCCCATGCTGGAAGCGGCACGGAGCCTGAACCTCTCCAATTCTGTTGCCATTATCATTTACGAGGCCATGCGGCAGCAGGGATTTCCCGGTATGCTGATGGAAGGACAGCTGCACCATCATAAGTGGTAAGATTTATAAGAAAACGGCTAGAACGATCAAGTTCTAGCCGTTTTTATATGGGTTTGGTTTATTCTTCCTGCGTTTCTTCGGTCACATCGTCAAGGGGTTCTTCCGCAGTCGGTTCCTCCGCAGGGGGAGCAGGGGGTTCTGTTGCCGGGAATTTCACATAAGCCTTGAACAGATCGCCTTCGATTTCTAGAGAGAATTTCCCTTTCTGCAAGCCTACCAAGGATTGGGCGATATTCAGACCCAAGCCGCTGCCCTCCGTATGGCGGGAACTATCGCCCCGGACAAAGCGTTCCATCAGCTCTTCCACGGGGATATTCAAGGCATCTTTGGAAATATTCTTCATGGAAACCGTCACAAGGTCTGCTTCTTTTTTGATATCAATATAGAGCCGTGTATTTTCCTGAGAATATTTGCAGGCATTGCTCAAAAGATTGCTCAGCACCCGCCAAGTCAGGTTGCCGTCTACCATGGCAAATGTGGGAGAGTCCAAGCCATTGAGGACCACTTCCAAATGGGCTTTTTCCAGCCGTTCTTCGTATTCAGCCACAGCCTGAGCCACCAATTCGCCCATATCTGTAGGGGCAAGATTCACTTTCAGGTTGCCGGTGGATGCTTTCGATGCTTCCACCAAATCCTCCGTCAGCTTTTTCAGACGGCGGGACTGGCGATCCAGCACTTCGATATATTCCGCCGCCTGCCCTTCCAGACCTTCCTTTTTCAGCAAGTCAACATAGTTGATGATAGAAGTCAGGGGGGTTTTGATATCGTGGGAAACGTTGGTAATCAGCTCTGTTTTCAGATGTTCGCTCTTCATCTTCTGCTCCAGTGCGATAGAGAAGCCCTTGGAAATGCTGTTCAGGTTTTCCCCATGCTTGCGGAACATGGAAAACATCCCCTTGGTGTCTATCTTGTGGGTCAATTTGCCCTTTGCCAGAGCCTCTCCGCCTTTCAGCAGCTTCTGTGCCTGAGAAGTCATCAGGCAGAAAACAAACATCAGCGCCAGATTTAAGAGGACCGCACCGAATCCGCCGCCCACATAGACGGAAGAAATCACCAGCCATGCCACAGCCACCTTCCACATGGCAGGAAGGGCTTTCATGGCATCCAGCCCTGTGCTGAAAACTGCCCCAAAAAGCTTCCAGCAAAAATGCAGCACCTTATAGATAATGGTATTCTGATAGAAATATTTGCCCAACTTCAAGCGGGTGGCACAGGTCAAAATTGTTGCCAGCAGCAGGATACCAAGGAAGAAGATATATGCCACCCCAAACAGGATTTCATAGACACTGAAAATCATGCTTCTTCCGTTGGCATCAATATAAAGCCCAAACAGCAGGGGGATGAAAATGATGCCCAAGTATAAATCCAGTGGCACTTTGTCCAGCAGATTGGGGACAATTTCTTCTTTGCCGACCTGATGCCCTGCGGCACAGAGCAGATAAATCATTCCTGCAATCAGGAGCAGCACACTGCCTGCCAAAATGGGAATCAGCCAGACATGAAAATCATAGGTGAACTGATACAGGCGATAGCTGATCCAATAATTGTCAGAAACCGTCAGGGGTTCAGCCACATAGCAGCGCATGGTAGCCAGAAGGGGTTCGCTGTAGGCAACCGCCTCTGTTGTTGTTTCTGCATCAAAGGTGATGGAGATGCTGTTGTCCTCCTCCTGTACCAATATACCACTGCCATAATCATAGTACAGGGAAAAACGATATTCCCCCACATAGGTTGCCGTCGATTGGCTTTTGTCAAAATTGGAGAGGAGCGGTTTGTTTTCAGGGGAAAACAGCTCAAAACGGAAATTTGTTCTGCCTGCATCAAACCGTTCTGCAATGTCCTCTAAGCTCATGCTGGAATTGAGCCAATCCATCACCTGCTCTGCATAGGCATAGGTGGTGCTTTGGCAATAGGGTGTTTCCCCGTAGGAAAGGGGCTGATTGCCGTAAAAGCCGCTTTCCCCGGCAATGATGATGCCCAGTCCGCTGATGAGGGCTGTAAAGCCCATGATGATGACCAGAAAACAGGCAAATA
The DNA here is from genome assembly GCA_945868505.1 of uncultured Clostridia bacterium. Taxonomy (GTDB): domain Bacteria; phylum Bacillota; class Clostridia; order Lachnospirales; family Anaerotignaceae; genus Anaerotignum_A. Next base: position 64,846 of record CAMBLO010000005.1, read on the forward strand.
CCTTCATTCCCAAATTATGGGAGAGTTTTGTCATTCCTTCGCCTCCTTCTCGATCTTATACCCCAGACCCCATACTACCTTCAGATAGCGGGGCTCGGAGGGGTTAATCTCGATTTTTTCTCGCAGATGACGGATATGGACTGCTACCACGCTGCCGGAGCCATAGGCATCCTCGTTCCAGATTTTTTCATAAATCTGGGTGGAAGAAAATACTCTGCCAGGGTTTTCCATCAGCAGCTTCAGGATATTGTATTCGCTGGGGGTCAGGTTTACCACTTCCCCGTCCACGGTCACGATCTTCGCATCATCATCCAGATCAATGCCGCCGATGACCAAATGGGAGGCTTTCTTTGCCATGCCGCCCAAGGATGTATAGCGGCGGAGCTGAGAACGCACCCGTGCCAATACTTCGATGGGGTTAAAAGGCTTGGTGATGTAATCATCCGCCCCGATGTTCAGCCCCAGAATCTTGTCGCTGTCCTCGCTTTTTGCCGTCAGCAGAATGATGGGAATGTTGGAAGTTTCCCGCAGCTTCGCCGTGGCAGAGATGCCATCCATCTGGGGCATCATGATATCCATTAAGATCAGGTGGATATCGTTTTGCGCCACCACGTCCAGGGCTTCCTGCCCGGTGTATGCTGTGAAGATTTTGTAATTTTCTGTGGATAAATAGATGGACAATGCGGATACGATATCCTTTTCGTCGTCGCAGATCAAAATGTTATACATGGTGTTGCACCTCCGTCATGCTGTGATTTTATTGTACCTGACCGGTTTTAAGAAACTAGCAGGGAAATATTTAAGATTGCCTTAAGATATTGCGGTTTTCTTTTTCTTAAAAATTTTATCATATTCTTCTGAAAAAAAGTAGGTGTAAGAGAGAAAAAACAAAGTTTGGCAATCATAAGGGAAAGAAGGCAGATGTGCCGTATTGCCTGTGATTTTTAGTTAATTTGAATAAAGAAAGAACTTGCATGAAAAATAATGCAATAAAAAGTATACAAAATTGTTGTTAAATTATGAAAGATATGTTATGGTTAGGGTGATTGTGGGGAAAACGCCGAGGGACGGCGATTCCATAAAAAGACAGGAAAGGGGGATTTATTTTTATGGGTAAAAACAGGAAAGGGGGAGGTGAGGAATATTCTGCAATATGAAGCAGAATGTATATGGAACTGATTGATATTAACAAAAGTAACAATAATATACGTTTACTAAAGTAAAAAATGCCTTTTGAACTTATATGGTGGAGGTAAATTTTGTCTTTGAAATAATATCTATTTAGAATATAGCTTGTATGTGAAAAATGCATAAAAATATTTGCAAGATTATTGAAATTTTATGTGAAATATAGTATTTTCTACAAAAGTAGAATATTTCGAGCGATTTAAATGAAAATATGTAAAAGATGGCGGCATTATATGGACTACGAAGGCAGTTTTATATTTAAATGAAAAGATAAACAAATAGAAAGGAGGAAAGTTAATGAAAATAGAAGAATGGAAAGGAGGTAAGAAATACCCTGCATAGAAAAACGAAAAGTGTGCGGCTAACACAAAAATCTATCTTTATACAGGGATATATGTATTCTAAAATATTTTAGCCTATAAAGCAATAGTATGTAAATAATTATTTGTAATTTGAAAGGATGTATGATTTATGAAAAAAAGAATGCTCATATTTTTGGTTCTAGCAATATTTTTATTTCCTGCTTCAGCGTTTGCTTTTGAAGAACCGGAGGTTTTGGCAAAAGAAATTGTAAATGAACAGGACGATAATAGTGTAACAAGAAGTCAATTTGCTTATAGGAAAAAAGATGTGGAAACATATGAAGAATGGAGTCCATATAAGCGAGTTTCAGACAATATTTGTCCGGATGGTCCAGGAGGTACGATTAGTTCAAGCTGGACTGTAACATTTAAAACAGAGGTATCTGGTGCGATTTCGGGGATAGATGTCATTGGAGGAGGCTCTATTACATCTACAAAGAATTACACATTACCTGTTGATGAGGGGAAATGTGGATATATGGCATTTCGAGTAAAATATAGCGTTGAGGAAGGAACAAGAGAACAATATGATATGGTTACAAACAAAGTAATTAACACAAATAAATATAAGGTAAAAGTTCCTCAATATGGTTCTTACAAAATTTTATATGATGGAAGTGATACATAATGGAGAAATTTTCAGAAGAGATCCAGAAACTAAAAATATTCCTCAGTTGGAACAACAGAAGAATATATTATTTGATTCAACTGGTGGCAATTTTTTTATTATATGCGGTGGCATATAATCCGGAATGTATTCTGCCTCATTCGATGGGAGAATTTCTCATTGCAGAAACTATAATTCGGTGTTCCTTTTTCCTGTTTGCGTTGTATTTGACATTGGAACTATGCCGATACTTGTTTCATATGGATAGGGACTGAAAAATTCAGGCTGAACCGAAAGGTTCAGCCTTTTTCTATGTCTAAAAATATGTTTTTTCCTCCCAAAGCACCACTTCTCCTGTTTCCAGAGATTTCTTCACATCAATGGTGCGTTGGTTTTTGCTGCCCTTATACCGCAGCTCCAAGGAGCGTTCCGCTAGCAGGAAAGGCCCGTCTACCAAAACATCGGTTTCTTTCAGCAGAGCGATTTTTTCGGGATCGTTTTCTTCCCAAAGGGCTTCCCAAGTATAGCCCGTATAGGTCCAGACGTTTAGCCCTAATTTATGGGCGCCCTTTGCCAGTTCCGTGCAGGGAGCGGGCTGCATGAAAGGGTCACCGCCGGAAAGGGTGATGCCATCCAGCAGGGGATTTTCCGCCGCTGCCGCCAGAATATCTTCCGTATCTCCCCAAGAACCACCGTTAGGGTCATGGGTCTGGGGATTATGGCAGCCGGGGCAATGATGGGGGCAGCCCTGTGTAAATATGGTCAGGCGCAGGCCGGGGCCATCCACGATGGAATCCCCGGTAACGCCGCTGAGACTGATACGCATATTACTGTTCCTTTGCTTCTAATTTGACTTCGGTTACTACGGAATGTTTTACTCTGTCCCGTACCTCTGCCCGTTTTGCGTTGTTGAAACGATCCAGTGTGCCTACCAGATAGCCTGTGATACGGCGGATGCGCTGGAATCCGTATTCACCGTCGGTTTCTTTTCTGCCGCATTTGGGGCAGGTGTCACCGATGATGCCATTGTAGCCGCAGACAGGGTCACGGTCAACGGGGTGGTTGATGGAACCATAGCCGATGCCCTGAGATTTCATGTAGCGGATGACTTTTTCGAAAGCGTCCAGATTTGTGCTGGGGTCACCGTCCAGTTCGATGTAGGTGATATGCCCCGCATTGGTCAGTGCATGATAAGGTGCTTCCAGCTGAATCTTCTTATAAGCGCTGATGGGGTAGTATACAGGGATATGGAAGCTGTTTGTATAATATTCTCTGTCGGTTACCCCTTCGATGGAGCCGAAGCGTTCTCTGTCTATACGAACGAAACGACCGGAAAGACCTTCGGCGGGGGTTGCCAGCAGGGTAAAGTTCATGTGGGTTTTTTGGGACAGATCGTCCATTCGTTTGCGCATATGGCTGATGATATCCAGACCAAGGTTCTGTGCCACTTCGCTTTCCCCGTGATGCACACCCAACAGGGCTTTCAGGGCTTCTGCCAGACCAATGAAGCCCACGGACAGGGTACCGTGTTTCAGCACTTCCCGCACTTCATCATCATAGTTCAGCTTTTCGCTGTCGATCCAAACGCCTTCGCCCATCAGGAAAGGATAGTTATGTACTTTTTTCTTCGCCTGAATTTCAAAACGTTCCAGAAGCTGGTCTACCACCAAGTCAATCTTTCTGTCCAGTTCTGTAAAGAACCAGTCGATGTTTTTATTTGCCAGAATAGCGATACGGGGCAGGTTGATGCTGGTGAAGCTCAGGTTGCCTCTGCCCAAAGTCACTTCTCTTTCGGGGTCGTTTACATTGCCGATGACACGGGTACGGCAGCCCATGTAAGCGATTTCTGTTTCGGGATGGCCTTCTTTATAGTATTTCAGGTTGTAAGGGGCATCCTGGAAGGAGAAATTAGGGAACAATCTCTTGGCACTGACACGGCAGGCCAGCTTGAACAGGTCATAGTTGGGTTCGCCGGGGTTGAAGTTGATGCCTTCCTTGACACGGAAAATCTGGATGGGGAAGATGGCGGTTTCGCCATTGCCCAAGCCTGCTTCTGTTACCAGCAGCATATTTTTCATAATCATGCGGCCTTCTGTGGAGGTATCCATACCATAGTTGATGGAGGAGAAGGGTGTCTGGGCACCGGCACGGCTGTGCATGGTGTTCAGGTTATGCAGCAGGGCTTCCATGGCCTGATACGTTGCTTTATCTGTTTCTTCTGTTGCCTTTTTTGCGGAGAAAGGCTGTACCTTTTCCAGAATTTCAGCGGGTATGCCTGCTTCCAGCAGCAGCGCTTTTTCTGCTTCGATATAAGCCTCGTTCTTGTCCAGTGTAGGAACCAGACCCTGCTTTGACAGAGTTTTAAAGACTTCTTTGGCAGCTTCGGCATGTTCGGGGCTGTCCATCACTTCAATGAAGGAAGTCAGATTGGAACGATAGCGTTTTTTATAGGTTTTTGCAACGCCGGGAGCCAGACCATAATCGAAATTGCCAATGGACTGACCGCCATGCTGGTCGTTCTGGTTGGACTGGATGGCGATACAAGCCAGAGATGCGTAGCTGGCGATATCGTTGGGTTCCCGCAGCACGCCATGGCCTGTGGAGAAGCCGCCTTTGAACAGCTTCGTTAGATCGATCTGACAGCAGGTGGTAGTCAGGGTATAGAAATCCAGGTCGTGGATATGGATGTCACCATTTCTGTGGGCTTCGGAATGGGCAGGATTCAGCACATAGCTTTCGTAGAAGTGCTTTGCCCCTTCGGAGCCGTATTTCAGCATGGAGCCCATGGCTGTGTTGCCGTCAATATTAGCGTTTTCTCGCTTGATGTCGCTGTCTGTAGCATCTTTGTAGGTGATGTCCTCAAAGGTTTTCATCAGACGGTCGTTCATGTTCCGCACTCTGGTACGTTCCGCACGATACAGGATGTAGGCTTTCGCTGTGCGCACATAGCCGTGGTCGATGAGGACACGCTCCACGCTGTCCTGAATCTGTTCCACGGTGGGAGAAGTGATGCCTTCTGCTTCAAATTTGTTGGAAACCTCTTGCGCCAGATTCAGGCAGGTGGCATAGTCCTTTTTGCCTACCGTTGCTTCAAAGGCTTTTTCGATGGCACTGGCGATTTTGTTGATATCGAAATGAACGGTACGTCCGTCTCTTTTTTTGATGGTAGTGATCATTCTTCTTCCCTCTTTCTTTATTTTCCCTTGCTGTATCCCAATTTTCCCTTGTTTTTGTTTCGAACAAAAAACACAATATCTAGTCTGTTATGAAAAATGAAAGTATATATATTGTATGGCATATTGAGGAGAGCGTCAAGGGGAACAGAGCAAAAAGATGAATTTTATCAGAATGACGAAAGGTAGCCTGTGGACGGGCATTTTTCGCATAAAATAGAAAAGAATTACCAAAAATGGAGGGGAAAAGCATGAAATGGGAAAGATTTTCCAGCCTGCAGGAAAAAGAGGTTATCAATATCTGCGATGGGAAACGGCTGGGGTGCGTCTGTGATTTGGAGTTGGATATCGTGACGGGAAAGATCTGCACCCTTGTCATCCCGGAGGATGGAGGCAAGTGGAATTTTTTCGGAAAGGAACGGGCATTTTTCGTCCCGTGGCGGTGTATTCGCCGCATCGGGGATGATATCATACTGGTGGAAGTAGATGGGGATGATATCCTTCGAACGGATGAAGAGTAACACAAGATATAGTGTTTGAGGTGTTGACCTGTGGACATTTCTCCTTTATACTGAAAATAAAATAATGATGTAAACTTAAGGGAGGAATCCGCCTTGAAATGTCCTTTTTGCAATAATAATGATACAAAAGTCATCGATTCCCGGGGACAGGATGATAATTCCGTCATCCGCCGCCGCCGCGTCTGCGAAAGCTGCGGCAAACGCTTCACTACTTATGAACGGATCGATATGATTCCCATTACCGTCATTAAAAGCGATGGCACCAGAGAGATTTTCGATAAGAGCAAGGTTATGAATGGCATTATGAAATCCTGCAACAAACGCCCCGTCACAGCCCAGCAGATTCAGGATTTAGTGGACGATATCGAAAACACCCTCATGGGCACCGGCGAAAGAGAAGTGGAAAGCAAACAGATTGGCAACATGGTCATGGACAGATTGAAGGAAGTGGACGAAGTGGCCTATGTGCGTTTTGCTTCTGTGTATCGCCAGTTTAAGGATATCAATACTTTCATCGATGAGCTGGAAAAGCTCCTCATCGAAAAAAAACAGGGGTGATTTCATGGCAGAGCAGAAAACGAAAGCATTATTTACCTGTACCGAAGCTGGCTATGATGCTGCCATCGGCATTATGGAGTTATATCGCAAAAGCGGGATGCAGGCTTTTTTCTATGGCATTGCTGAGGAAAAAGACCTGATCTCCTTGGGCAAAACCAATGGAATGACCCATGTACTGCATTTTTTGGACGGGGAAAACCTGAAGCTGGTGAGCATCAGCGACGAAATGGGCGGCTTTACGGTGGATATCACAGTAAACGATCTGATTTTGCCAAAATAAAAAGATTTTTTTGAGACAGGCAAGAAACACCAAAATACCTCATAGGATAGGATTGTAACAAAAAACTCTCTTATCTTAAGGAGGTATTTTATTATGTGTGGATTTGGTTGTGGTAACGAAAGTAGCATCATTTGGATCATCATCCTGCTGTGCCTGTGCGGTAACCATGACGGCTGCGACAACAACTGGGGCGATGGCAACTTCTCCTGGATCTGGATCCTGATCCTGCTGTTCTGCTGCTGCGGCAACAACAACAATCGGATTGGCAACAACTGCGGTTCTTGCTAATGAGTGAGGAGGGCTCTCGCATTTTGCGGGAGCCTGTCTCATTTTGCGGAAAGAAATTCTGAATGGGGGCACCTCTCCTTTTAAAATGAAGGAGAGGTGATTTTTTATGTTGGAAAGAAGAAAAAAGGAAAATCAGGTGCGCTACTGGATTGAAGCAGAACGGGAGCGGCTTTCTCAGCGGGCATACGCCTATGAGGATGCCTTTCTGGCTTCCTTTTATGCCCAATGTGCCGAAAGCACTGCTGCCGATGCCCACGAGGTCTTTTTGGAAACGCCCCTGACCTTCAATTATTTTCGGGAAAATCTGGACAGGCTGGATGAGGAGGGTATCTGCCGCTTCTTCAAGCTGGCTGCCATCCATCATACCATCCGTATCGTCCGCCGCAGGAAAAAGGAACTGGATTGGGCACCGATGAAAACAGCCATGGCGGAGATTTATGAACTGGAAGAAAGGGAAACAGAACTGGCGGAGCTGCTGCATCAATGTGCCAGCCTGTACCAGAGTGGCTTTCAGGAACTATTCCATAAGACCACGGCAAGGTATCTCTTTGGCGACCGAGTGCTGTCTGGTTTTTCCTTCGCATTTATCGGGAATTTCTGGTATAATTCCTATAGTAGTTTTATGGGCTCCTTTACGGGCTATGTGCCCTTTCATATTCGGCTGAAACGGGCCCAGTAAAGGGGATGCGAGGAGGAACAGGCATGGCAAACAAATGGACAGACCAACAGATACAGGCCATTGAGGCAAGGGACAGCGATCTGCTCATCGCTGCGGCGGCGGGCAGCGGCAAAACGGCGGTTTTGGTGGAACGCATCATCACCCGTATTCTGGAAGAGGAGCAGGAAATTGACCGCCTGCTGGTGGTGACCTTTACCAAGGCGGCAGCATCGGAAATGAGCCAGCGCATCGGCGCAGCCATTGCTAAAAAGCTGGAAACCGACCCCAATAACCTCCATCTGCAAAATCAGATGGCTTTTTTGCCCCGTGCGGATATCAAGACCATCCATGCCTTTTGTTTGCAGGTCATCAAGGAATACTATCATATTTTGGAGATTGACCCCGCCGTTCGTACCGCTGACCCGGCGGAAATCAAGCTGCTCCAAAAGGAAGTGCTGGAGGAGCTGTTTGAAAATTTGTATGCTGAGGAAAGTAATCAGTGGTTTTTTGACCTGTTGGAAACCTTCTCCACCTCTACCAAGGATACCCCTTTGCGGGAACTGGTTTTGGATACCTATACCTTTGCCCAAGGCAGCCCCCATCCCGAGGCCCTTTTGGAGGAAATGGCAGAGGGCTTCTATTTAGAAGAAGGAAAGACTGTAGACCATTGCCTTTGGTTCCCCATGATTCGGCAGGGGGCGGAAACCTCCTTGGAGTATGCCGTTTATCAACTGGAAAAGGCGTATTTTATGGCGGATGAAGGGGAATTTGGCGGATACCATAAGCTGCTGAAAAACGAAGTGGTTATGCTGAAAAATTTGCAGGAGGCTCTGCAGAAACCCTATGCCGATTGGCGGCTGGCTTATCTTGCCATTGATTTTGCCCGTCTGCCTGCCTACCGTGGGCAGGAAAAGGAACGGGCGGAGCGCATCAAAGCATTGCGGAATGAAGCCAAGGATGCTGTCAAAAAGCTGGGGGAAGTCTATTTTGCTTATAGCCCCGAACATCAGGCAGAGCTGGTGCGAAAGCTGCACCCCATTGCAAAGAGCCTGTTCCGCTTGACAAAACTGTTTATGGATGCCTTTGGGGCGGCAAAACGGGAAAAAAATATCATCGACTTTAACGATTATGAGCATTTTGCCCTGAAAATCCTGCTGAACGAGGATGGTACGCCCACCGAGGCGGCGGCAGAGCTGCATGGGCGGTATGATGAAATTATGATTGACGAATATCAGGACAGTAATATCGTGCAGGAACTGGTGCTTTCGGCGGTTTCCGGGGAATCCATCGGGCAGAATAACCGATTTATGGTCGGGGATGTGAAGCAGAGCATCTATCGTTTCCGTCAGGCCATGCCGGAGCTGTTCAATGCAAAATATCAGCGATACCCTGCCACCACAGGCTGGAAGGAGCGGAAAATCATTCTTTCCAAAAACTTCCGCAGCAGAAAAAATATATTGGATGGGGTGAATTTCATCTTCCGCCAGATTATGCAGCGGGATTTGGGGGATATCGCATACGATGCCGAAGCGGCCCTCTATGAGGGCGCACCCTTTCCCCCCTGCGAGGGGCCCCATGGCGGTGCCAATGAAATTCTGCTGATTGAAACAGCGGAGCAGGCCGATTCTGAATTGTCAGAAGAATTGCAGGAATTGGACAGACGGCAGGTGGAAGCCACTGCCATTGCTGCCCGCATTCGGGAATTGATGGACAGCGGCTATCAGGTTTTGGACAAGAAAACGGGGGAATATCGCCCTCTGCGCTATGGGGATATCGCCATCCTGCTCAGAACCATGAAAAACTGGGGCAGTGTGCTGGATGATGTTTTCGGCAGAGAAGGGATGCCCTATTATGCGGAAACGGCTGAGGGCTATTTCGATGTGCCCGAAGTGGAGACCATGCTCCATATCCTTCGCCTGATTGATAACCCCCGACAGGATATTCCTCTCCTTTCCATCCTCCATTCGCCTATCTATGGGCTCAGCGCCGATGAACTGATGCAGGTGCGCTTAGGGGGCGGCAAGGGTGCCTATTATGACTGTATGCACCTCTATTTGCAGGAGGGGGAAAATGAGGAACTGCGGGGCAAGCTGTCTGCCTTTTTCGGAGACTTGGAAAGCTGGCGCAGACAGATGCGGGATTTATCTCTCCATGAGCTTTTGCGCCTGCTTTATAGGGAAACGGGCTATTATGATTACTTAGGCATGACGGCAGGGGGCGCCCTACGGCAGGCGAATCTGCGGCTTCTCTTGGAAAAGGCGGAGCAGTATGAAAAGGGCAGCCATAAGGGCTTGTTCTATTTCATCCGTTATGTGGAGGATATGAAAACGGCGGAGGCGGAAACGGCTTCTGCCAAGCTGCCCACGGAAAGCGAGGAGCGGATTCATGTGATGACCATTCATAAGAGCAAGGGTCTGGAATTCCCCGTGGTATTCGTTTCCGATATGGGCAAAAATTTCAATGAAATGGATTCCCGCAGTGCCGTTATTTTCCACCAGAAATGGGGCTGCGGCATGGACTATACGGATATCGAAAAACGGGTGGTATACCGCACCTTGGCTAAGCGGGCATTGGCGGAGGCCATCAAAGAGGAAAACTTGGCGGAGGAAATCCGTGTGCTTTATGTCGCTCTGACCCGTGCCAAGGAAAAGCTCATCCTGACGGGGACAGTGAAGGATTTTGGAAAGGCTTTCTGGAAATGGAACGCCATTGCCGATTGCCAGACGGAATCCCTCCCTGTTTCCCGCCTGCGGAGAGCCCGCAGCTATTTGGATTGGGTGATGCCTGCTATCCTGCGCCACCCTGCGGGAGCGGAGGCTGCGGAGGCGTTTTTGACAGAGGAGGGCTTTGGGGAAACAGAACCCCTTCTTTTTGCAGGGGAGACTTCCCTTTGGGATATTCGCTTGCGGAATCGGGAGGAAACGCTCTTGGGTGTTTCTCAGGAGCAGAAGCAGGCAGAGGAACAGAAAAACTATTTCCAAAGCTGGGAAAGCCCCAAGGAAATGACGGAGCAGCGGGAAAACGTATTCCGCATCCTCAGTTGGCAGTATCCCCACGGCAAGGAAACAAAGCTGCCGTCGAAGCTTTCTATTTCGGAAATCAAACGGAAATATCAGGAGGAAATGACGGGGGAAGTGGTAACATCCACACATAAGGAAATCAGATTGCCCGATTGGGAAGAAAAAACCGCAGTCCACGGGGCACAACTGGGTACTGCCATGCATACCTTGTTGGAAGAAGCCGACCTGCGGCAGGAATACGACAGGGAAAAAATCGAAGCCTTGGCGGCGGAACTGGTGCGAAAGGGCAGGCTGACAGAGGAAGAAGCCAAGGCCCTGCGGAAAAAGGAACTGCTGCAATTTTTCCGTTCCCCTCTGGCACAGCGGATGCGGAAAGCCGACCACATTGAAACGGAACGCACCTTTTCCCTGCTGATGCAGCCGAAAGAGTTGTTCTTCGGAGCAGACTATCAGGATGTGACAGACCAGATATTGGTGAATGGTATCATCGACTGCTATTTCATTGAAAACAATGAAGTTGTCCTCCTTGACTACAAAAGCGACAGAGTATATGATGAGGAGGAATTGAAGGGCCGTTACCATATCCAGCTGGAGCTGTATCGGACAGCACTGGAGCGGGCCCTTGGTCTGGTGGTGAAGGAGACCTATCTCTATTCCTTTGCCATGGGCAGGGCGATTTTGTTGGACTAAGAGGTGGAAATGATGTCATATATTTTGGTTCTGGTGGCAGGGGTCAGTTGGGGGCTCATCGGCATTTTTACAAAAGCCATTGATGCTTTGGGCTTTACGGAAATGCAGATGCTTTTTGTAAAAGGAGTATTGGCAACGGCATTGCTGTTCCTGATTATCTTTTTTAAGGACAGAAGCCAGCTAAAGCTGAAAAACTGGAAGGATATCCGTTACTTTATCGGCACAGGCATTTGCAGCTTCACCTTTTTCAGTTGGGCCTATATGAAGGCCATCAACCTGACCAGCTTGGGCGTGGCGGCGGTGCTGCTGTATACGGCACCCACCTTTGTGATGCTGTTTTCCATCCTGCTGTTCCATGAAAAAATGACGAAAATCAAAGGCGTTGTGCTGGGAATGACCTTCCTCGGCTGTGTGCTGGTAACAGGACTTTTGGAGGGCGGCAGTACCTTCACCTGGCAGGGGATTCTCATTGGGCTGGGCTCCGGCATTGGCTATGCCCTGTATAGCATTTTCGGTACTTATGCCATCAAGGCAGGCTATGGCTCCCTGAGCATATCCTTCTATACTTTTTTGATGGCAACGATTTTCATGGTTTTCTGCGTAAAGCCTGTGGCGGTTTTGCAGCAGATTACCGCCATGGGGCAGTGGCCCTTGGCAATCTCCTTTGCCCTGCTGACAACGGTGGTGCCATATCTTTGCTATACGAAGGGGCTCAGCGGTCTGCCTGCCAGTCAGGCCTCCGTTACAGCTACTATCGAACCTGTGGTGGCGGCGATTTTGGGTATCGTTGTGTTCCATGAGAGTGCATCTTTCCTGAAAATCGCAGGCATCGTGCTGGTGCTTTCCTCCGTGGTGCTGATGAATAAACAAGGAACGAAAAACTGAAAAAAGCCCTGTATCCAAAGGATACGGGGCTTGATTTTTGTAAAAGCGGAGAAAGGCAAAGCCTTACGAATGTTTTTTTGCATAAAAAAAGTGAGCCGGATGACTCACCTTTTTTTAAGTAAGAATTATTCAGCTTTGATAGCGCCTGTAGGGCAGTTACCTGCGCAAGAACCACAGTCGATACATTCAGCAGCGTTGATAACGTATACGCCGCCGTCTTCTTTGATGCAGCCTGTAGGGCAGCCGCCTGCGCAAGCGCCACAACCGATGCATTCGGGACCGATTTTATGAGCCATTGGAAACACCTCCTTCTTCTTTCTACAAGCCTATTTTATATCAGAACTATGTAATTTGCAAGGTGTATTTCTTATTTTTATGAGAAAAATACATCAAAAAAGGGGAAATCCTGTTTTTATATGTAAAAGATGTATTTTCTGCAACTCACATCAATTTGTCGTTTTCCCGCTCCTGTCTTTGATATTCTTCCTTATATGCCTGATATTCTGCAGTGGAAACGCGGATCTCGTCATATTCTGCTTGGGTGATGGGGCGGACGACACGGGCGGGAATGCCGTAGGCCATGTGGCCCTTGGGAATCCGCATCCCTCTTTTGACCACTGCCCCTGCGCCGATGAAGCAGTCCTCTTCGATGACAGCCCCTTCCTGTATGATGGCACCCATGCCGATGAGGACATTATCGTGGATGGTGCAGCCGTGGATGATGGCGTTGTGACCGATGGTAACCCCTGCACCCACGGAAATATCGAAGCCCACTTCTACATGGAAGGTGACGTTTTCCTGCAGGTTGGTCTGATCGCCGATGGAAATTTTGCCATAGCCTGCCCGCACCACTGTACCGGGGTAGATGATGACATCTTCGCCCAGGTCTACGCTGCCGATGACTTCCGCTGTGGGAAAGATGAAGCAGCTTTCGGGTACTTTGGGGATGAGGTTTTTATATTTGCGAATCATGGGGAATACTCCTTTCAAAAAAGCATCTTATTTATATGGTATTTTCTCCTGTCTCCATCATACAGGGAAAACAAAATCTTGACAAGAGGGATAGGATTGCATACAATTCTATTTGCAAATGAATTGCAATTTGATGAATGTCCTTTGTTCCAAAGGATTGTTTATCATACGAAGGAGCATTTGGAAGAATGATGAAAAAGAAATTGATCTCTATGCTGCTGATGCTGTCTTTGCTTTTGACGGCCTGTGGCGCAGAACTAAATACAACTGAAAATAGCGAGAAACTGATCGTAGTTACCAGCTTTTACCCCATTTATCTGCTGGCGCAGGAAGTGGTGGAAGGTGCGGAAGGGATAGAGCTGAAAAACATGGCACAGCCCCAGACCGGCTGTCTCCATGATTATGAACTGACGATCTCCGATATGAAGCTTTTGGAGGGGGCAGATGTTCTCATTATCAACGGCGGTGGTATGGAAAGCTTTTTGCAGCAAGCCATGGAGCGGTATCCTGATTTGCAGGTGGTGGACACTTCCGAGGGAATCGAATTGTTGGAGGAAGAAGAACACCATCACCATGAGGAGGAAACGGCAGAGGAACACGCCGCCCATGCAGACCACGACCACGAAGGCAATCCTCACATCTGGCTTTCCCCCGCAAGGGCGGCAGAGCAGGTGGAGCATATCTCCGCAGCCTTATGTGAACTGGATGAAGCGGAAGCAGAGATTTTTGAAAAAAATGGGGCAAATTTCCGTGCAGAAGCAGAAATCCTGCTGAAACAGGCAGCATCTATCGGCATCCCTGAAGGGGAACATTCCGCCGTATTCCATGAAGGCTTTGCCTATTTTGCGGAATTGTTCCGTATGGAAAATGTATTCAGCGTTTTTGCTGACGAATATCAAATGCCTTCCGCCAAAGAACTGACAGAGGCGGCGGAGGAAGCAAAGGGACATGGTATCCATTTCTTCCTGACCGCCGATGATAGCGGAAGAATCTATGGGAAAACCTTGGCGGCAGAGGTGGACGAGAAAATCGTTCTTCTGGACCCTCTGACAACGGCGGAGGAAGAAAACCTTTCTTATATGGAAAGAATGGAGAAAAACATAGAAGCGGTAGAAAAGCATTGGAAGGAGGTCACAAAATGAGCAACGGCATCCATAACAGCTGCGGGCTTTGCAGCATTGAAATGAAAAATATCACTGTCATCAGCGGCGAGGATACTCTGCTGGAAAATGTCAACCTGACCTTCCACTGTGGTGAATTGACTGCCCTCATCGGCAAAAACGGGGCAGGGAAAACCACCCTGCTTCGTACCCTTTTGGGGGAACGGAATTATAAAGGAAGCATTTCCTTTACAGACCATCACGGTACGGTGCTTCCCGTGCCTCGCATCGGCTATGTGCCCCAGCACTTGGATTTTGACAAGAGTATGCCCGTTTCCGTATCAGATTTTATTGCGGCGGCAAAGGGCGGCAGAGCCGTTTGGTTTGGCAAGAATAAAAAAATGAAAGAAACCATCCAGAAGATGCTGGAGGAAATGGATTGCGGCTATCTGGCAGACCGCAGACTGGGGGCTCTCAGCGGCGGCGAACTGCAAAGAGTGCTTCTGGCTTTGGCGACAGACCCGGTGCCCGACCTGCTGGTGTTGGATGAGCCTGTTTCCGGTGTGGATATGGCAGGTCTGGATTTGTTTTATAAGAGGGTGACTGAATTGCGGGACAAACAGCACATGGCGGTGCTTTTGGTTTCCCATGATTTGGGGCTGATTCGTCAGTATGCGGATAAGGTTGTTCTCTTGGATAAGACCGTGGTGGCGGAGGGAGAGGCCGACGAAGTTTTCGCAACGGAAGCCTTTAAGGAAGCCTTTGGCTTCCACAGTGGGGAGGTGACAGCATGGAAATGATTTATCGTTTTTTAGAGCTGCTGCCCTTCTCCATGTTTCAATATGATTTTATGAAGAATGCCTTTCTGGCGGCAATCCTGATTGCGCCGTTGTTTGCTCTGTTGGGCACCATGGCGGTCAACAACAAAATGGCCTTTTTCTCCGATGCCTTGGGGCATAGTGCCTTTACGGGCATTGGCTTGGGGGTACTGCTTGGTCTGGATGACCCTCTGCTGGCGATGCTTGCCTTTGGTATCTTCCTGGGCTTAGTCATTACCAAGGTGAAATCCGCCAATATGGTTTCTTCCGATACGGTCATCAGCGTGTTTTCCTCGGCGGCACTGGCTTTGGGTATCGTCATTCTTTCTGCCAGTGGCGGCTTTGCAAAATACTCTTCCTATTTAATAGGGGATATCCTGACCGTAGGGCAGGGCGACCTGAGGGTGATTGCTGTTGTTCTCATCATTGCCTATCTTTTGTGGGCACTGCTGTATAATCAGCTTTTGCTTTTGAGCGTGAATCGTTCCTTGGCAGCCAGCCGCGGCGTAAAGGTCATGCTGGTGGAAAATATTTTCGTAATGATGGTGGCAGTGGCAGTTATGGTTTCCATCCGCTGGGTGGGTATCCTGATGATTAACTCCTTGCTGATTTTGCCTGCGGCGGCGGCAAGAAATATCACAGGCACCACAAGAAGCTACCACTGGACGGCAACGGTATTTGGTTTGGTATCCTCCGTAGTGGGCTTAGGTATTTCCTACACCTTTGGTACCTCTGCCGGGGCAACCATGGTATTGGCGGCGGCAGTGCTGTTCTTCCTGACCTATTTTATCGGCAAGAGCCGCAAATAAAGTTGAGTTTTGCAGAAAATTGTGCTATCTTATTTTTATTGGCGAGAAAGGAGATAGGATCATGCACGTAAAATATGATACAAAAGGCATCTGCGCGGTTCGTCTGGAATTTGACGTAGAAGACGGCGTAGTGAAAAACATCAGCTTCCTGGGCGGCTGCGACGGCAACCACAAGGGCATCGCGGCTTTGGCGGAAGGCATGGCTCCCGAAGAAGCGGCAAAAAGACTGAAAGGCATCACCTGCGGCAGAAGAAACACTAGCTGCCCTGACCAGTTGGCCTGCGCTTTGGAAGAATTTTTGAAAAATCAGTGAGAAAAATACCTGTTTTGGATGAAAAAACTGGGAAAAAGCCCGAAAACTGCGGATTCCCAAAGATTTTTTGTTGACAGCAGGGGGGACTTGTGTTATTCTTTATGGGAAGACGCAGGTCTTTTTTTTGTGTGCGAAAAGGTTTTTCCCGCACAAAAAAATTTAATCAGAAAACACACATCATCAGAGACGGAGGTGAAAATCTTGAGAACAAGAATTACCTTGGCTTGCACAGAGTGCAAACAGAGAAACTACAGCACGACCAAAGACAAAAAAGTTATGCCTGACAGAATGGAAATCAAAAAGTATTGTAAGTTCTGCAAAGCTCACACACTGCATAAAGAAACAAAATAATCATGTGTGCGAGACATTCCGTAGTTAAGGAGTGAACGTATTGGAAGAAAAGAACATCACAAACCCAACGAACGAAGTGAAGCAAACGAAGCCAGCGCAGGCAGCAACAAAAAAGAAAAACAATGACAAAGATACTTTTGCCGATTATAAGGCAGAGTTCAAAAAGATCGTATGGCCTACACGCCCTGAAGTCGTGAAGCGCACAGCGACAGTTATTGTTACATCCTTCATCATTGGCGCAATTATTTTCTGTATGGATACGGTGTTTACTGCCGGTTACAGCGCGATCATCGGTCTTTTAGGTTAATAAGCGGAAACGAATAGAAAAAGGATGGTTTAGAATGTCTGAAGAAATCAATAAAGCTGAGGAAACAAAAGCAGTATCTGCTGAAGCTAGATGGTACGTTGTTCATACCTACAGCGGCTATGAAAACAAAGTAAAAGCCAACATTGAAAAAACAGTGGAGAACAGAGGAATGCAGGATCAGATCTTTGAAGTGAGCGTTCCCTTGCAGGATGTTGTGGAAATGAAGGACGGCCAGAAGAAAACAGTACAGCGCAAAGTGTTTCCCGGTTATGTACTGCTGAATATGATCATGAATGACGAGACATGGTATGTCGTTCGAAACACAAGAGGCGTGACAAGCTTCGTTGGTCCGGGCTCCAAACCCGTTCCCCTGACAGACGCAGAAGTGCGTTCCATGGGTATCGGCGGCGAGGTGGAAAATCTGGATGTAGAAGTTGGCGACAGCGTGCGTGTTGCCACAGGGCCTTTTGCGGATTCCGTTGGACAGATCAAAGAGATCAACGCCAACAAGAAGACGCTGGTCGTAAGTCTTTCCATCTTTGGCAGAGAGACACCGGTAGAGCTTGATTTCGCTCAGATCGATAAGCTTTGATAAAAGCTTCAAAATTTAGTCAATTGTTTGTCAAACGGCAGGAAACTCTGCCGAGTGGGAGGGAAAATCCCCGCTAATTACCACATTTATAGGAGGTGCCATCATGGCAAAGAAAGTAACAGGTTATATTAAATTACAGATCCCCGCAGCGAAGGCAACACCCGCTCCTCCTGTTGGTCCCGCACTGGGTCAGCATGGTGTGAACATCATGGGCTTCTGCAAAGAATTCAATGAAAAAACAGCATCTCAGGCTGGTCTGATCATCCCTGTAGTAATTACAGTTTACCAGGATAGAAGCTATTCTTTCGTTACAAAAACACCCCCCGCAGCAGTTCTGCTGAAAAAAGCAGCCGGCATCGAATCCGCTTCCGGCGCACCTAACAAAACAAAGGTTGCAAAACTGCCTAAGGCTGAAGTAATGAAAATTGCTGAAATGAAAATGCCCGACCTGAACGCAGCAAGCGTTGAAGCAGCTTACAGCATGATCTGTGGCACAGCAAGAAGCATGGGTATCGTTGTTGAAGAATAAGCCGAATTTTGATTCAAAAAAGAATTTTAAATAATTACGGCGAATAGAGTGGGAGGGAATTCTCCCGATACTACCACATAAGGAGGTCACGAAAGTGAAAAGAGGTAAAAAATATAGCGAGGCAGCTAAACTCGTAGATAGCGCAATGCTGTATGATACAGCAGAAGCAATCGATCTGGTACAGAAAACATCTACTACAAAATTTGACGCTACAGTAGAAGCACATATTCGTTTGGGTGTTGACAGCAGACATGCTGATCAGCAGGTTCGTGGTGCCGTTGTTCTTCCTCACGGTACAGGTAAAACAGTTCGTGTATTGGTATTCGCAAAAGGCGACAAGGCTGAAGAAGCACTTGCAGCTGGCGCGGATTTCGTAGGCGCAGAAGATTTGATTCCTAAGATTCAGAATGAAAACTGGTTCGGTTTCGACGTTGCAGTAGCAACACCCGATATGATGGGCGTTGTTGGTAGACTGGGTCGTGTGCTGGGTCCTAAAGGCCTGATGCCCAACCCCAAGGCTGGTACAGTAACAATGGATGTTACAAAAGCAATCAACGACATCAAAGCTGGTAAGATCGAATACCGTCTGGATAAAACAAACATCATTCATGTGCCTGTAGGCAAGGTATCTTTTGGTTCCGAAAAACTGGCAGAAAACTTCCAGACTCTGATGAGTGCAGTAATAAAAGCAAAACCCCAGGCTGCAAAAGGTCAGTACCTGAAGAGCGTTGTACTGACAACAACAATGGGCCCTGGCGTAAAAGTAAACCCTGCAAAAATTTCCGAATAATCTTTGGAAAAATCCTTGACAGGAGCTTGTTTATGGGTTAAAATAAACGAGTTGAATGAAAAACTTTCGTAATTGAAAGTCGGCTGTGGTACAGCCGATGGTATTCGTAAGGCTTCGCCTTACTCATGCCATTAGGTTGCCAAATGTCTGGCTGAGTATGCAAGCAAGCTTGCACACACCCAGCCGCTTGACAACACTTTCAATTCCATATTGCCGTAGACAGCAGGTGTGGTTCGCCGCGTAAATCCTGCCGAGGAAAATTGCTATGAGCTTTTGAGCCTCTTTGTCTATGTGCAAAGAGGCTTTTTCAATGACATGAAACAAAGTAGGATTCCAAGGAGGTGTAAGGAAACAATGGCAAAAATCGAACAGAAACAGGTAGTCGTAAACGAAATCAAAGAAAAGCTGGAAAGAGCAACATCCGTAGTAATGGTTGATGCGAGAGGCTTGACTGTAGAACAGGACACTGCACTGAGAAAACAGCTCAGAGAAGCAGGTGTTGACTATAAAGTTTACAAAAATACAATGGTACACTTCGCAATCCAGGGCACACAGTTTGAAGGTCTGGATGAATATCTGGCAGGCCCCAGCGCATTCGCATTCTCTTATGAAGATGCAACAGCTGGCGCAAGCATCCTGAACAAAGTAGCTAAGGATGTAAAAGAGCTGGAATTCAAAGCAGGTGTAGTGGAAGGTATCGTATATGATGCAGCTGGTATGAAGCTGATCGCTGACATCCCTTCCAGAGACGTTCTGTTGTCCAAACTGCTGGGCAGCTTCAAGAGCCCCCTGTCCTCTTTCGCACGCGTTATCGATCAGATCGCAAAGAAAGACGGCGAAGCAGCAGCAGAGTGATTCGTTTCACAGCATAAAAACAGTCGCGTAGGCGGCACACTAAATTATTGAGATTAAACCAAATATTATCGGAGGTGCTTTACAATGGCAAAACTGACAATCGAAGAAATCATCGCAGCAGTAAAAGAACTGACAGTACTGGAACTGAATGATCTGGTAAAAGCAGCAGAAGAAGAATTCGGCGTATCCGCAGCAGCAGGCGTAGCAGTAGTAGCTGGTCCCGCAGCAGGCGCAGCAGCTGAAGAAAAAACAGAATTCGACGTTGAACTGACAGAAGTTGGTTCCGAAAAAATCAAAGTAATCAAAGTTGTTCGTGAAGTAACAGGTCTGGGTCTGAAAGAAGCTAAAGAAGCTGTAGACGGCGCTCCCAAGGTACTGAAAGAACAGGCTTCCAAAGAAGACGCTGAAGCAATCAAAGCTAAACTGGAAGAAGTTGGCGCTAAAGTAACACTGAAGTAATTCAGCCCTTCTGAAATCCTAAGAATCCTTGAAATCCGCAGGAATTTTCCTGCGGATTTTTTTATAGAAAAATTTAAAAAAATAAAAAAACTAGTTGACAGATAGAAATTGGTATATTATAATAAATCCATAAGTTAGTTAAAACTAACAGCAAGGATTATTCCTTTTACAAATCCGAAAGAGCCAATCGGAAAACCATCAAAAACACTTTCTACGTAAAAAAGCAACGAGAATACTCGTTGTTTTTTTATGCAGAAAACCTTTGCGCGATTGTTGGCGAGCCTTAAATTCAAAAAGGCAGGATGGAGGTCATAAAGCTGTGCATACCACAAAAAAAGAAGATATAGTGGATTTTTCTAGGGTTGAGGGGTATAATCAAGATAATATGTCCTGATAAAACTGGAAAATGGAGAGATTAGATTTATGGAATTATTGATTGAACTTGTAACATTAGTGATCGGCTTTGTGATGTTGGTGAAGGGGGCGGATTGGTTTGTAGAAGGGGCAGCCAATATTGCCGACCGATTTGGCATACCCCAGCTGGTCATTGGTTTGACTATCGTTGCCATGGGCACCAGTGCCCCGGAAGCAGCGGTCAGCATTTCTGCTGCGTTGAAGGGCAGTGCGGAAATTACCATCGGGAATGTATTGGGCAGCAATATCCTGAATGTTTTGCTGATTTTGGGGCTGACAGCAGTAATCCGTGCCGTTGGCGTACAACGTTCCACGGTTCGTTATGAGATCCCTTTCGTGATCCTTGTATCCATCGTTATGGCGGCATTGGGTCTGCAAGACAATGTCATCAGACGCTGGGAAGGCGTGATTTTGTGGGGATTTATGATTCTGTATATGTTGTATCTGCTGCAGATGGCGAGAAATGGTGTGGTGACAGAGCCGGAAGAAGAGGAAGAACCGAAATCCATGCCCAGATTGCTGTTTTTGGTGATCATTGGTGCAGCGCTGATTGTCTGGGGCAGTGATGTGGCGGTGGATGCGGCAACGGAAATTGCCCGTATCTTCAACCTGAGTGAAAGGATCATTGGTTTGACTATTGTGGCACTGGGAACCTCCTTGCCGGAACTGGTAACCAGCGTGACAGCGGCGTTGAAAGGAAAATCTGAAATTGCTGTGGGGAATATCGTTGGCAGCAATCTGTTTAACATCCTGTTCGTAGTAGGTACGACAGCCATTATTACACCTGTCCTGTATAGTGCATCTTTCCTGCTGGATAGTATCATTGCCATTGGGGCGGTGGTGCTTCTGTGGCTTTGCGTGGTCAGAAAGCATGAATTGAGCCGACTGGGCGGGGTCATCCTATTGGTTGGATATGGTGCATTTTTTGCACATTTGGTAGTGGCATAAAAGTAAGGCAGCTTTGTGTATACAGGGCTGCTTGTTTTTTTGATATAACCGGGACAAATTTTAACACAGCGTAATTTTTTTGTCCAAAAGGGCTTGATTTCGTTGCATCTTTGTATAAATTTTGATACAATCGTACCATGATTTACAAGAGAGAAGGCGATTTTATGAATTTTGTATTCTTATCCCCCAATTTTCCCAAAACCTATTATCATTTTACCCAAGGGTTGCGGAACAATGGCGTGACAACCCTAGGGATTGGCGATGCACCCTACGAGGAACTGAGCCGAGAATGTCGGGATTCTCTGGTGGAATATTATAAAGTCAGCAGTTTGGAAAATTATGATGAAGTATATCGGGCGGTTGCGTTTTTTGCATTCAAATACGGACGCATCGATTGGCTGGAAAGCAATAACGAATATTGGCTGCTGCGGGATGCTCAATTAAGAACGGATTTCAATATCAATACCGGTCTGAAAAATGACAATATCGACGGCATCAAATATAAGAGCAAGATGAAGGAATACTACGCAAAGGCTGGTGTTCCCACGGCAAGATACCATCTGGTATCAACCTTGGAGGAGGGCTTGGCTTTCGTAAAGGAAGCGGGCTATCCTGTTATTGTAAAGCCTGATAACGGTGTTGGTGCTGCCGCTACATATAAGCTGAAAAATGAGGAGGAGCTGCGGAGCTTCTATGCCGACCTGCCGAAGGTGCAGTATATTATGGAGGAATTCATCGATGGCATCATCGTTTCTTATGACGGTATCTGTGATTCCAACAGGGATATCATTTTTGAAACCTGCCATTTCTTCACGGAGTCCGTTATGGATGTAGTCAACAAAGGTCTGGAGCTGTGCTATTATTCCGGAAAACAGATTCCCGCCGATTTGAAGGATGTGGGTAGAAGAACCATCAAAGCCTTTGACAGCAATTCCCGTTTCTTCCACTGCGAATTTTTCGTTCTGAAGGAGGATAAAAAAGGCTTGGGCAAGAAGGGCGATATCTTCGGTCTGGAAGTCAATATGAGACCCCCCGGGGGCTATACGCCGGATATGATGAACTACGCCAACGATATTGATGTTTACCAAATCTGGGCAGATATGGTATGCTATGACAAGGGGAATTTTGACCCCGAAAAAAGACCCTATTCCTGTGTGTATGCCTCTCAGAGAAAAGGGAAAGCATACGTGCATAACAGGGATGAAATTTTTGATAAATACCATCAGAATATTGTGGTCTACGAGGAAATGCCGGAGGTTTTGGCTGATGCCATGGGGGATCATGCCTATATGGCAAGGTTTGAAACAGAGGAAGAAATGTTTGCCTTTGTAGACTTTGTAGTACAGAAGAAGGAAGGTTAAAGCAATGCATACTTGTTATTATAAAGAGTATTCCCATAACCTGAATCGGGATATGGAATTTAAGGTATACGGTCACGCAGGTCTGCCTATGGTGGTTTTCCCCTGTCAGGACGGGAAATTCTATGATTTTGAAAACCGCGGCATGATCGATACCGTTGCGGACCATCTGGAAAACGGACGGTTACAGCTGTTCTGTGTTGGCTGTGTGGATGAAGAAACATGGAGTGCCAGCGGCGGCGACTATCATGGGCGCATACTATGGCATGAACAGTGGTTTAAATATATCTGCGAGGAATTTATGCCCCGTCTGCATCAGATTCACGGGGAAACAGACCCCACCTCCTATCATGGCAAGGTGATTCTGACCGGTGCCAGCATGGGCGGCTACCATTGCGTGAATTTCTACCTGCGCAGACCGGATCTTTTCGGGGGCTGTCTGTCTCTGAGCGGTTTGTTCCATGCGGGATATTTCTTCCCCAATTATGATGATGTGGATATTTATTACAATTCCCCTGTGGATTATCTGCCCCAGATGCCCTACGACCATCCTTTGGTGGAGCAGTTCCGTCAGGGCAGAATCATCATCTGCTGTGGTCAGGGGGCATGGGAGGATGAAGCGAAAGCCGACGCCCGCATCATGCAGGAGCAGTTTCACCGCCTGAACGTACCCGCATGGGTAGACCTTTGGGGCGGAGATGTGAATCACGACTGGCCTTGGTGGCTGGTTCAGTTCCCTTATTTCGTCAATAAGCTGTTGGGGTATTGAGGAAAAACAGCCTTGCCTTTTTGAAAAGGCGGGTATATAATGAAACTGCAAGTGAATAGCCAGCGGGGAGCTTGTGAAACAGGCTGAGAGGAAGGAAAAACCTTCGACCCATACACCTGATTTGGATAATGCCAACGTAGGGATGCCTGAAAAAGACAGTACAAGGGAAGTTGCCAAATCGAGGTAGCTTCCCTTCTTTTATTGGAAAGGAGGTGAAAAGGATGGTGAAGATCAATGGGGAATCCTTTGATATCGCCGGCAAAACACTGGCAGAATATCTGGCATCTACAGAGTATAACCCCATGCGTATCGCAGTAGAGCGCAACGGCGAAATCGTACCCAAAGCAAAATATGGCGAGACGGTTCTGCAAGAGGACGATGTCATTGAAGTAGTCAATTTTGTAGGAGGTGGTTGAGTTGTGCTGTATTCCGAGTAAGGAAGACATGCAGCGAGCACTGGAAGCAAGGCACGGAAAAGACCTGCAGCAGAAATTTACCAACAGCACCGTTGCCATCTGCGGCTTAGGCGGATTGGGCTCCAACATTGCCGTTTCTTTGGCAAGGGCAGGCATCGGCAAGCTGATTTTGGTGGATTTCGACAAGGTGGATATTTCCAACCTGCATCGGCAGCAATATAAGGCAGATCAGATCGGACGATTCAAAACAGAAGCTCTGGCGGAAAACCTGCGGGAGATCGCACCTTATATCCAGGTGGAAACCCATGCGGTCCGTATGACAGAGGAAAATTTTGAAGCGCTCCTTTCGGAAGCCGATCTCATTTGCGAGGCCTTTGACGGGGCGGAAACAAAAGCCATGCTGGTGAATGGCGTGCTGGAAAAATTACATACGAAATATCTGATCGCTGCTTCCGGAATGGCGGGGCTGGGCTCCGCAAATAGTATCCAAACCAGAAGGATCACGAACCGTTTTTATCTATGTGGGGATGGAATCAGCGATGTGGCAGATGACATTGGATTGGTGGCCCCCCGTGTGATGCTTTGTGCAGCCCATCAGGCCCACATGGTTTTGCGTATCCTTTCTGGAAATTTTGAACCATGATTCTAAAAACCAAGAAAGAAGGGATTTTCATGCAGAAAGAAGATAAACTCATCATCGGCGGACACGAATTCAATTCCAGATTTATTCTGGGTTCCGGGAAATACTCCCTGAAGCTGATTGAAGCGGCTGTCAAAGACGCCGGTGCGGAAATCATCACACTGGCGGTACGTCGTGCCAACACAAAGGAACAGGAAAACATTCTGGACTATATTCCCAAGAATGTAACACTGCTGCCCAATACCTCCGGCGCAAGAAATGCAGAAGAAGCGGTGCGTATCGCCCGTCTGGCAAGAGAACTGGGCTGCGGAGACTTTGTAAAGGTGGAAATCATGCGTGACAGCAAATATCTGCTGCCCGATAACTATGAAACCATCAAGGCTACAGAAATTCTGGCAAAGGAAGGCTTCGTGGTTATGCCTTATATGTATCCCGACCTGAATGTGGCAAGGGATTTGGTAAATGCAGGTGCAGCAACCATCATGCCTTTGGCTTCTCCCATCGGTTCCAATAAGGGGCTGGCAACCAGAGAATTTATCCAGATTCTGGTGGACGAAATCGACCTGCCTGTGATCGTAGACGCAGGTATCGGCAGACCTTCTCAGGCTTGCGAAGCCATGGAAATGGGCGCAGCGGCAATTATGGCAAATACAGCACTGGCAACAGCAGGCGACCTGCCCCTGATGGCAGCGGCATTCCGTCAGGCTATTGAAGCAGGCAGAAAAGCATATCTTTCCGGCTTGGGCAGAGTGCTGACAAGGGGCGCATCCGCATCGGACCCTCTGACAGGCTTCTTGCATGATTAAGGAGGGAATGACATGGAAAATCAATATTTTGTAGATTCCGAGCATCTTTCTCCCGAAGCATTGAAACGGAAGCATGAGCTGGAAACCAACCCTGCATCCAGAAAGAACCACATGGAATATCTGCCGGGAATGGAAATCATTGAATCCGAGATTTGCGAGACTGTGATGAGCCAGATGAAGGCATACGATTATTCCCAGTATACGGCAAGGGATGTTCGTGCAGCGTTAGACCATGAAACTTGCTCCGTAGAGGATTTCAAGGCATTGCTTTCTCCCGCAGCGGAACCTTTTCTGGAGGAAATGGCACAGAAAGCAAGACTGGAAACCAGCAAGCATTTCGGCAACACGGTTTATCTGTTCACACCTTTGTATATTGCCAACTACTGCGAAAACTACTGTGTATACTGCGGCTTCAACTGCTATAACCACATCAACCGCATGAAGCTTTCCATGGAGCAGATTGAAAAGGAAATGAAAGTCATCGCCGACAGCGGCATGGAAGAAATCCTGATTCTGACCGGGGAAAGCCGTACCATGAGCAATGTGGAATATATCGGCGAAGCATGTAAGCTGGCAAGAAAGTATTTCCGTATGGTAGGCTTGGAAATTTACCCTGTGAATACAGAGGAATACCGTTATCTCCACGAATGCGGCGCGGACTATGTGACCGTTTTCCAGGAAACCTACGACACAGAAAAATATGAAACACTGCACCTGATGGGGCATAAGAGAGTTTGGCCTTATCGCTTTGATGCTCAGGAACGGGCTTTAAGAGGCGGCATGAGAGGGGTAGCATTCTCTGCACTGCTGGGGCTTTCCAATTTCAGAAAGGACGCACTGGCAAGCGCATTGCATGTATACTATCTTCAGAGAAAATATCCCCATGCGGAAATGTCCTTATCCTGTCCCAGACTGCGGCCCATCATCAATAACGACAAGATCAGTCCTTTGGATGTAGGCGAAAAGCAGCTTTGTCAGATTCTTTGTGCATATCGTATTTTTATGCCCTTTGTTGGCATTACTGTATCCTCCAGAGAAAGCGCATCCTTCCGTGACGGTATCGTAAAAATTGCCGCAACGAAGGTTTCTGCCGGGGTTTCCACGGGTATCGGCGACCATGAAAGCAAATACACCGGGAAGGAGGCAGACGGTACGGAAGGCGACGAGCAGTTCGAAATCAACGACGACCGCAGCTTCCAGAAGATGTATGAGGATATGGCGGAGGAAGGCCTGCAGCCCGTACTGAATGATTATCTGTATGTATGATATTTTGTGTGTAACGAACCGAAGCCTTTGCAAAGAGGATTTTTTGCAGAGAGTGGAGAAAATCGCAGCATGTAGACCCAAGGGAATCATCCTGCGGGAAAAAGATTTGACAGAAGAAGAATATAAGAAACTGGCAGAGCAGGTATTGAAGCTCTGCGAAAGGTACGAGGTTCCCTGTATGCTGCATAGCTTTGCAGATGCGGCTATTAAGCTGGGAGCGGAAAACATCCATTTGCCCCTGCATATTTTGCGGGAATTGGATGGGAAGAAAAAAGAAAAATTCAAGGAAATTGGCGCATCCTGCCATTCGGTGGAAGAAGCGCAGGAGGCAGAACGACTGGGATGTACCTACATCACAGCGGGGCATATCTTTGCCACCGATTGCAAGAAGGGGCTGCCCCCCAGAGGCTTGGCGTTTTTGCAGGCGGTCTGCCAGAGTGTATCCATTCCTGTTTATGCCATTGGCGGCATTGGCAGTGAAAACATCGCTTCTGTTGGCAAGGCGGGCGCAAAGGGTGCCTGCATCATGAGCGGATTGATGCAATGCGAGGATGTGGAACAATTTCTAAGGGCTTTGAAATAAAAGCATATTTGAGAGAAAAGTCAATCAAGCAAATAATAGGTGAGTGTATTTCTGAACGATTCCTTTTGAAAAGGAGCGGCCCGCAGCGGCGGGAGGATAGAAGGGGAGCGCCTTGTGTCCTGCAGAGATATAACAGCGATGGGAAGCCGTGTTCCGGCGTGAGAGGAAGCCATGAAGTTTCGACCGATAGTTCTGAATGTATCCCCCAAGGGGGAAGTGTATGCTTCAGGGAGAGCGCTGTTATATTATCCGTCGTTCTCCCTGAACGATAAAAAAGGAGACGTTTGATTATGAAAGACACAAAAACCAGAAAATTATGCTTTGCCGGTATCCTCTGCGCAGTGGCAGTGGTAGGCAGCTTATTCTATATCCCCGTTTTCGGGAGCAAATGTGTACCCGTACAACACATGGTAAATATTTTATGTGCTGTTATTTTAGGGCCTTTTTATGGGGTGACAGTGGCCTTTTGCGCCAGCGTTATCCGCAATTTGCTGGGCATCGGCAGCTTGATGGCCTTTCCCGGCAGTATGATTGGCGCACTGCTTTGCGGCATCGCCTTTTGGAAAACAAAAAATATCCCCCTGACCTTGATTGCGGAGGTCTTTGGGACGGCGGTTTTGGGCGGCCTGTGTGCCTACCCCGTTGCTATCCTCCTGATGGGGATGCAGGCAGGGGAAATTGCCTTTTATGCCTATGTGGTGCCTTTCCTGATTTCTACGGCAGGCGGAGCTATTCTTTCCGGCATTTTGCTGGGGGCGTTGCGGAAAACAGGCGTTTTGGCGAAGGTTTGATAAAAGGAGGAAACAGATATGTTAAAGGAAATGCTTGACAATGTAAGAGAAAAATGCCCTTTGATTCATAATATCACCAATTATGTGACGGTGAACGACTGTGCCAATATTCTGTTGGCCTGCGGCGGTTCTCCCATCATGGCGGATGATGTGGATGAAGCGGAGGAAATTACTACCATCTGCGGCGGGCTGAATATCAATATCGGTACCCTGAACCAGCGGACAATTCCTGCTATGCATCTGGCGGGCAAAAAAGCCAACGAGCTGGGGCATCCCGCTGTTTTAGACCCCGTTGGGGCAGGGGCATCCAATCTGCGTACAAAAACAGCCAAGGATTTGATGGAAGGAATCAAATTTACGGTTATCCGTGGGAATATTTCTGAAATCAAAACGCTGGCTTTGGGCACAGGCGGCGCAAAGGGCGTGGATGCCGATGTGGCGGATAAGGTGACAAAGGAGAATCTGCCTCAGGCAGTGGCTTTTGCCAAGGAATTTGCCAAGAAAACAGGGGCAGTCATCGCCATCACTGGCGCCATCGATATCGTTGCCGATGGGGAAAAGGCCTTCTGCATCTATAACGGTCATCCTATGATGAGCAGCATCACCGGCACAGGCTGCCAGCTTTCCGCCATGACGGCGGCTTATGTGACAGCCAACCCCGAAACCCCTCTGGAAGCTACAGCGGCGGCGGTTTGCGCTATGGGTATCTGCGGCGAAAAGGCCCATGCAAGACTGACAGAACAGGACGGCAATTCCAGCTACCGAAACTACATCATTGATGCCATTTTCCACCTGAATGGGGAGGAATTGGAACGTTGTGCAAAATACGAAATTTTCTAAGGAGATGGAAATATGAAATGTGAAAAAGAGACTATGCTGCTCTATGCCGTAACGGACAGAGCATGGACAGGCAAGCAGACCTTGATGGAACAGGTGGAAGCAGCCCTAAAAGGGGGCGCAACCTGCGTACAGCTGCGGGAAAAGGAACTGGACGAAGCATCCTTCCTGCAGGAAGCCATGGAAATGAAGGCTTTGTGTGAAAAATACGGTGTGCCATTCATCGTCAACGATAATGTAGATATTGCCATCAAATGCAAGGCGGATGGCATCCATGTAGGGCAGAAGGATATGGAGGCAGGCAACGTCCGTGCTTTGGTGGGCGAAGGCATGATGATCGGTGTTTCCACCCAAACCGTAGAACAGGCTATCGCGGCGGAAAAAGCCGGTGCGGACTATCTGGGCGTGGGCGCTATGTTCAGCACCACAACAAAGCTGGATGCCTTTGAGGTATCCCGTGAAACAGCCAAAGTCATCTGCGAAGCCGTATCCATTCCCGTGGTTGCCATCGGCGGCATCAATAAGAAAAATCTGCTGGAACTTTCCGGCACAGGGGTAGACGGTGTGGCTCTGGTTTCCGCCATTTTCGGGGCAGAGGATATCGAAGGAGAATGTAAGGAATTGAAGGCCCTTTCCGAAAAAATGACAAAGGCATGAGCCTTTTTGCGGCAGAAAAAATGAATGTTTGGAGGAATGAAGGATGAAAACAGCATTGACCATTGCCGGCAGCGATACCAGCGGCGGCGCAGGGATTCAGGCCGACCTGAAAACCATGACCATGAACGGCGTATTTGCCATGAGTGCATTGACAGCATTGACAGCCCAGAATACCGTTGGGGTGCAGGGCATTTTTGAAGTGACTCCCGAATTTCTGGGGATGCAGATTGACAGCGTATTCACGGATATCCGCCCCGATGCGGTGAAGATTGGGATGGTGGCTTCTGTGGAGCTGATTTCCGTGATTGCAGAAAAGCTGACGGCTTATCAGGCAGAAAATATCGTGGTAGACCCTGTAATGGTAGCCACCAGCGGTGCAAAGCTCATCAGCGATGATGCGGTTTCTGCTTTGAAGGAAAAGCTGCTGCCCTTAGCGGCGGTAGTGACCCCCAATATCCCCGAAGCGGAAGTCCTTTCCGGCATGAAGATTGAAAGCCCCGAGGATATGGTGACAGCGGCGGAAAAAATCAGCAAGGAATACCATTGTGCAGTTCTCTGCAAGGGCGGTCACAGCATGAACGATGCCAACGACCTGCTCTATCACGATGGCACCTATCAGTGGTTCAACGGTAAGCGCATTGATAACCCCAATACCCACGGCACAGGCTGTACCCTTTCCAGTGCCATTGCAGCCAATCTGGCAAAGGGAAACAATTTAGAAACAGCAGTGGAACGTGCAAAGGAATATATTTCCGGCGCATTGGCGGCTATGCTGGACTTGGGCGCAGACAGCGGTCCCATGAACCACGCTTTTGATTTGAAAGAAGAATACTGCAAATAAAAAAAGAGTCCATTTGGACTCTTTTTTTATGTATGATTATTTATATAGGATTATTTTTTGCGTAATTTGATCTTTGCTTCGTATTCTTTCAGGGATGCCAGAGCTTCCTTGGACATGGGGAACAGCGCCAGCATATTGAAAATCGTCATCAGGCCAATGCCCACGTCGCCCAGATCCCATACGAAAGTATATGTCGCCAGGCAGCCGATGAACAGCATCACCAGTGCCAGCACCTTATAGGCTGTCTGGGATGTCCAGTTATCGCCGAAAAGATAAGCAACATTGGAGCGGGCATAGAACAGGATACCGATGAAGGTGGAGAAGCTGAACAGCAGCAGGGTCAGGGCGATGAATACCACGCCAAAGGAACCGAAATGATACTGCATCGCTGTCTGCAGCAGATCCATACCTGTCAGACCTTCCAGCAGTTCTGCGGGAGCCAGCAGCATGATCATAGCGGAGCAGCTGCAGATGACAAGGGTATCAACGAATACGCCGAAGGCCTGCAGCAGACCTTCCTTGGCGGGATGGTCGATATCTGCCGCCGCTGCAGCACAGGGGGCAGAGCCGGAGCCGGCTTCATTGGAGAACAGACCACGTTTTACCCCGTTCATGATAACAGCACCAATACCGCCGGCAGCCACCTGACGGATGCCGAAGGCTTCTTCGAAAATGCGCTGGAACACTGCGGGCAGTGCGCTGATGTTTTTACCGATGATGATAAGGGTGGCTACAAAGAAGCAGCCTGCCATGATGGGTACTACGATATCCAGAACCTTTACAGTTGCGTGTTTCCGCAGAACAATGATGGCGGAAACGGCTACCAGAGCGATGGCTGTGTAAAGGGGAGGAATCCCAAAGGCATTTTCCATGGAGGAAGAAACGGAGTTACCGATTACTTGGCTGATGCCGCACCAGCAGATCAGACCGGAAATGGCAAACAGTACCGCCGTTACGGAATAACGCATCTTTGCGGGGTCTTTTTTACGCTTTCTTGCGGCGTAAGCGTGGATATAGCGGGCAGGGCCGCCGCGATAACCGCCGTAAAGAGGGTCTTTTTCCTGATAAATCTGCGCCAGAGTGGCTTCCATAAAAGCTGTGGCAGAACCAGCCAGAGCGGAAATCCACATCCAGAAAACAGCACCGGCACCGCCCATGGAAATGGCGGAAACGACACCCACCAGATTGCCCATGCCAACACGGGTGGCTGTGGAAATGATGAGAGCTTGGAAACCGGAAATACTGTGGGCATCATTGCCTACCTTCTTTTCCGTTGTGACCCGGAGCATTTCCGGGAACAGACGAATCTGTAAAAAACGGCTGCGGATGGTGAAATAGATACCCGCGGGTACTAAGATCAGCACCAGCAAAGAAAGCCCGAGAGTATCACCGCTGGGCAGGGGAATAGAGATCAGATCTGCCCAGAGGAAGTCATAGATTAGATAGAGAAGTTCCATGATGGAAACGCTCCTTTCCCTTGATTTTTTCTGTAGTTTAGTATACAGTAAGATTATGAATTTGTAAAATTGATAAAGGGGATAAATAGAATCGAAATTATCGATGCAAAAAGGAGAAGCAATGGATATCAAGAATCTGATTACTTTCATACATGTGGCGGAGCTGCACAGCTTCACCAAAGCGGGGGATAAGCTGGGCTATTCCCAGTCTACGGTCTCTTTCCAAATCCGCCAGCTGGAAAATGAACTGGGGGTGCCCCTGTTTGAACGCATCAACCGCACTGTTACCCTGACGGAGCATGGCAGCCGTCTGCTGCGCTCTGCCTATAAGATCAATGAACTGCTGCAGGGCTTCGCGGAGGATACCAAGGGGGAAACAGAAGTCCGCGGGCAGGTTCGTCTGGCTATGGCGGATTCCTTGAGCAGCGAGGTTATTCGCCGCATCTTTCCTGAACTGCACCGCAAATATCCCGGTATCACTTTGGAATGCGTCTCTGCGGGGACTCAGGAAATGTTCCGCTTGCTGAACCAGAACGAAGCCGATATTGTGTATACCTTGGACAACCATATTTATGATACGAACTATATGATATTGCAGGAATCCCGTATTGGGGTGCATTTTGTCTGCGCTGCGGAAAATCCCTTGGCGGAGCGGGAAAGTATCCCTCTGGAACAGTTGGTAAAACAGCCCTTTCTGTTGACGGAGAAGGGCATGAGCTATCGTCGTCTGCTGGATGAACAGTTGGCGGCCCGTTCCTTGGAGATACAGCCTGTTTTTGTCAGCGGCAATGCAGAGCTGATCTGCAATCTGGTGGAACAGAATGCGGGGATCGCCCTGCTGCCGGATTATGCCACCAGACCTTATGTGGAAAAGGGCACGGTGCAGTATCTTCATGTGCCGGAATTGGATATCGAAGTATGGACACAGTTGCTGCACCATCGGGATAAATGGGTTTCCGAGCCCATGCGGATCGTGATCGAATATCTGCGCCGCTGCAAGCTGTGACCCGTCAAAGGGTGAGGAGGAAAAAAAATGAAACAGAACAGAGTAGACCGGGTGATGGCAGCCCTGCAGGAAATGGGAGTTTCTCAGATGCTGATCGTTGACCCCATGTCCATTTATTATCTGACAGGGGTATCTAACGAACCGGGGGAACGCTTTTATGGCTTGCTGCTGCGGCAGGACGGCAAGCACGCCTATTTTCTGAATCACCTCTTTTCTATTCCTCAAGAGGTGGGCGTGGAAAAGGTTTGGTATTCCGATACAGACCCTGTCATGGAGATGGTTGCCCGCTATGTGGACCATACAGCCCCTTTGGGGGTGGATAAGGACTTGAAGGCGAGATTTCTGCTGCCTTTGATGGAAAGCAAAGCAGCCTCGGGCTTTGTGAATACTTCCCTTGCCATTGATACCGTAAGGGGCATCAAAGACGAAGAAGAACAGGAAAAAATGTGTATTTCTTCCCATATCAACGATAGAGCCATGGCGGAATTCAAAAAATTGATCCATGCAGGTGTGACAGAAAAAGAGGTTGCGGAGCAGATGCTGGGGATTTATCTCAGCCTAGGGGCAGATGGTTTCTCCTTTGAACCGCTGGTGGCTTTTGGTGCCAATGCGGCAGACCCCCATCACAGCCCCGATGACACGGTGCTGCGGGAAGGGGATGTTGTTCTTTTGGATGTGGGCTGCATCAAGGATGGCTATTGTTCCGATATGACCCGTTCCTTCTATTATAAAACAGTCAGTGAAAAGCAGAGGGAAATTTACGAAACCGTTCGGGCGGCAAATGAAGTGGCTATCGCTAAAATCAAACCCGGCGTTCCTCTGATGGAATTGGATTTGACAGCCAGAAACTTTATCACAGAAAAGGGCTATGGCCCTCAGTTTAACCATAGATTGGGACACTTTATTGGTCTGGCAGAGCATGAATTTGGGGATGTTTCTTCCGTGAATCCAACACCTGCCGTTCCCGGTATGATTTTTTCCATCGAACCGGGTATCTATATCGTTGGTGAGACAGGCGTTCGGGTGGAGGACTTGGTGCTGGTCACAGAGGATGGCTGCGAAGTGCTGAACCGATTTCCCAAAGATTTGGAAATCATTCAATGACAGATGGAATTACAACAAAAAGCTCGGAGAGATTTTCTCCGGGCTTTTTTAGTGGCGTTTATTTTGTGTCGCAGCCATATTTCTGCATAAAGAAGTAGTGCTGCTGATTCAGGTGATCGCGGGCGATTTCCAATGCTTCCCCAAACCGCTGGAAGTGTACGATTTCCCGTTCCCGTAGGAAACGCAGGGGGGCCAGCACGGCGGGGTCGTCGGTCAGGTCGATCAGGTATTCATAGGTGCTGCGGGCCTTCTGCTCTGCTGCCCCTTTGTAAGTGCAACATGTTATGGAAAGTGGATGGGGAATTGTCTTTGTAGGATTATATAGAAAACTGGAATATAGTTTGAAGGACGTTTCCCTGTTAGTGGTAGATATTTTTGGAAAAGGAGTTTGCAAAAGACTTGGCAACAAATGGTTGCTATCCCAAAGCATGGATCAGGAAAAACGACCATTTTCAGCTTTACAAAGATGGCAGAAAGGATAGAGATATACCGCCTTTTCTATATTTGCGCAGATAAAGCAATGAAACGGTTCAGAAAGGTAGACTTTTTATGGACAAAATCATGGTTTCGGAGTCTGTTTTTGTTTTTACATTTCGTGCCACAAAACGATACATTTCGGGGCAGCCGCAAACAAAGACTTCCCAAAACTGCTATACTGAAGGCACGAAAAGCTTACCAGGAAAAGGAAGCAAGATAAGGAGGAGATTACTATGAAAAAAATTTTTGCGATGGGTACTGCCGCTCTGTTGGCTTTGGGTATGAGCACAACAGCACTGGCTGCCGATGTCAATGTAAAGGTTGATGGTGCACCTGTTGCATGGACAGATGCAAAACCTTTTATCAACAAGGACAGCCGCACATTGGTGCCTCTGCGCCCCATTGCCAATGCTTTGGGTCTGACAGTTGTATGGGATGCAGAAGGAGAACGGGCAATCTTTAGTGATGGCGACACAACAGTTGTATTTACCATTGATTCCGAAGTATATGGTATTGCTGTTGGCGAAGAAGCTGTGGCAGCTGAAATGGATACAGCCGCAGTCATCGAAAATGGTCGTACTTATGCACCCGCAAGATATCTGGCAGAAGCCTTTGGCTATGCAGTTGGTTGGGATGGTGCTACAAACAGCGTGACCATTTCCTCTGCAGGACAGGGCTCTGATGCTTCTGCAGAAGAAACAGCAACTGTGTGGGATATGCCCCTGTGTGAAGCCCCTGATTTGAGCGGTACAGCATGGAATTTCGCCGGCGGTCTGGTAGATGGCGTAGAAATGGAACAGTCTGATCTGGACGAAGTACTGGCAATGTATGGCGGCTCTCTGCAGTTTGTATTCAATGAAGACGGTACTGCACAGATGGTACAGGGCGGCGGCGTACTGGAAGGTACCTATGAATACTTGGAAGGCGAAGCTGTAGGTGTGATTTTTGATTACAACGGCACAGAACTGCGTTATGCTTGTGTATTCACAGATGTAAGTGGTCAGCTGGTTCTGATGGCTATGGATGATGGAGCAGGTACAATGGGTATGTACTTTGTTCAGTAAGGGTTTAGAAAGCAGTAAATGAAAATCATTTAAAAAATAGAAAAGAAAATTTAGGGAGGAATTTGATATGAAATATTTGAAACTGAAAAAAACGATGGCATTTGCAATGGTAATGGCAATGGGTATGGCTTTTGCAGGCTGCGGCGGCGAAGAAGCTGAAGTAGTAGAAGAACCCGCTGAAACAACAGAAGTTGAAACAGAGGAAGTAACAGGTGCATCCGTATATGATATGCCTCTGACAGAAGCTCCTGATGTGAGCGATACAGCATGGGTTTTCTCCGGCGGTCTTCTGGATGGCGTAGAAATGGAACAGTCTGATCTGGATGAAACTCTGGAAATGTATGGCGGCACTCTGCAGTTTGTATTTAATGCAGACGGCACTGCACAGATGGTACAGGGCGGCGGCACATTGGATGGTGCTTATGAATATCTGGAAAATGAATGCATGCAGGTGGTATTTGATTACAACGGTTCTGAACTGAAATATGTTTGCGTATTTGCAGATTTGGACGGTCTGACAGTTCTGATGGCTATGCCCGATGCAACAGGTACAAACGCACTCTACTTCGTACAGTAAGATTGTGAAGTTTAAGCGCATTTGGAGGAATTTGACATGAAAAAATTTCAATGGAAAAAGGTATTTGCATTTGCAATGGTGCTGACAATGGGCTTATCCTTTGCAGGCTGCGGCGGCGAAGAAGCAGAAGAAACAGTGGAACCTGTTGAAACAGAAACAGCAGTGGATGAAATTCAACTGGTCAGCACAGATTTTGGTACTTTGACAATGGATCTGCCCGATGATTTCGGCGAAGTTGCAGCACAGAATGGTATGATGACAGCTGCAGCAGCAGGCTCCAGTGTTATCGTATCTGACCCTTATGAAACAGATTTCGCTATCACAGACATTACAGAAGAAGCAATGCTTGCTTTAGTAGAGGGCAGCTATGCTGATGCAGAGATTCTGGTATTCCAGAACCCTGTAACCTCTGCAGGCAGAGAAGCGGTATGTACCATTCTCGAAGGCACAAGTGCATCCACAGGGAAGACCAATACTGTTTGCTATATCATGATGTTCTTCACACAGGATGGTGTTCCTTACGAACAGGATGTTGCATTTACATTTAATACAGATGCAGGTACTTCCTTGGAAGCAGCTCTGGAGGAAGTAGTTGACAGCATTTCCGTTGCAGAATAAGCTTCTGCATGGGAAGCTGCAATAGCTTCTGCTTGTATGAAATTTGAAACAGTATATCGTTCGGGTATCTTTCCCCTTCGCCGAAAGGAGGGAGGGTACCCGAATTTGTTTTATAGAAGAAAAAGTTTTATAGAAAGAAGGGGAAAGTATGGGATTATTTGGAAAAAGACCTCCTTGTGTATTTTGTGGCGGCAAGGTAAAAGGATTGCTGGCCTATAAGGTTGAAGGGCAGTTTGTTTGCGACGATTGTTATGGTGTCGTTGACCTTCCGAAAGAGGTAAATGATACAATGACTGTTGACCGTTTTCGCAGCTACATGGCATTTCGGGAAGAAAACAACAAGCTGAAAGAAAAATTTAATGTGACAGATGAAATCGATCTTGGCTTTTTCGGAACAAAAATCGTATTCGATAGAAATAACGGGCTGTTCTGCATGGATAAAAATCTGGGCAAAACCATTTTTGAAGGGAACCAGATTGAATCCTTCTTTATCAAAGAGGACAATACGGTTCTGTTCGAAGGGAGTGCGGCTGGGTTGCGCCGCCACCAAAGCACCGTGCCGGAAAGGGTAATGGCGCTGGTGCCCCAGATCGAGCGGGTGATTATGCAGAAACAGATGCAGGAAACAATGAATCATATGTTGGATATGATGGATAAGGATGATGACAGGAATCGTCATGTACGAAGTCAGTATGTAGATATTCCTGAGCCTTTCCGGAAATTTAATATTGAAATTCGTCTGCGCCATCCCTATTGGTATCAGCTTACAGAAGAAAAAGGCGGCCCCACATTCAGTAACAGTAATCCGGATGTCCAGTTTTATCTGAATGAGTATAACGATATGGTTGCTCTTATGGAACGGCTGGCGCTGAATCTTATGGAAATGATCACACCGGGCCAGGTAAGGGAAATTGGTTCTCCTGCTTCCCAAGAGGCGCCTGCGGCATCTGCACCCGCATCTCAAGGGGATGACGTGGTTGAAATGCTCCAAAGATTAAAAACGCTGGTGGATCAAGGAATCATTACAGAAGAGGAGTTTGCAGCGAAAAAACGTCAGCTCCTTGGCATTTAAGGGGGGATACTATGAAAACAGAAAAACGAAAACTACTCTCTCTGCTCCTTTCCTTTTTGATGCTATTTTCATTTTCTGCCTGCGGAGATGAGGGCGTTACCAAAA
Source organism: uncultured Clostridia bacterium (assembly GCA_945868505.1). Classification (GTDB taxonomy): domain Bacteria; phylum Bacillota; class Clostridia; order Lachnospirales; family Anaerotignaceae; genus Anaerotignum_A. The sequence goes on from CAMBLO010000005.1 coordinate 102,777, forward strand.
GTATGGGCTCTTCCGATGACACTTGGGCGGTATATTGGTATCTTTGCGCCAGCGATTTGGAAAGCAATTATGGCTGTGCCACAGCCGATTTAGAGGAAATGTTGGAGGTGCAGTTGCCTGAAAATGTAAATGTTGTCATCCAGACAGGCGGTACCTCTTTCTGGCAAAACGATCTGATGGATGCTACAAAGCTGCAGAGATGGCTTTATAACAGCGAAGGTCTGCAATTGATTGAGGAACTGGATAATGCCAATATGGGCGATGCAGAAACTCTGTATGACTTCCTCTCCTTTGCGGACAGCAATTATCCCGCCGATAAGGTGGCAGTTACATTCTGGAACCATGGTGGCGGTTCTGTCAATGGGGCTGCTTTCGATGAAAACTATGACTTTGATTCCTTGGATTTGTCGGAGCTGTATGCAGCCTTTGACGGTGTTTGGTTCGCAGATGAAGAAAATCCGCCACTGGAATTGGTGGGCTTTGATACCTGCCTGATGGCAACCATTGATGTGGCAACGGCTTTTCAGGGCTTTTCCAAGTATTTGGTGGCTTCCGAGGAAGTAGAGCCCGGCAATGGTTGGCTTTATTCCGGCTGGCTAGGTGCATTGGCGGAAAACCCCGGCATGGATGGTGCCGATTTGGGCGTTGCCATTTGTGATACTTATTATGCAGGCTGTGAGGCAGTCGGTACAGAGGAGCAGGTAACCCTTTCCCTGACTGACCTGAGCAAGCTGGATACCCTGCTGGAGGCTTATGAAGCCTTTGGACAAGAGGCTTTGGTGGCTGCGGCAGAGGATCCCGGCTTTTTTGCGGAATTTGGTCGTGTTGCTAACCAGAGTGAAAACTATGGCGGCAATACAAGAGAACAGGGCTATACCAATATGGTGGACTTAGGGCATCTTGCCCGCCAGACTGCAGAAATGCTGCCTTCTGCCCAAGGGGTTTGCGATGCACTGGAGGAATGTGTGCTGTATCGGGTAGGCGGTGTTTATCGTTCCCAAGCAACGGGGCTGAGCTGCTATTATTCCTTTAACGGGGATATGGATGATTTCAGAGGCTACCTCAACGTAGGGCAAAGTGATGCCTTCCGTTATTTGTACACCTTGGGGCTGATCGGCAAACTGGATGAAGATGGCAAAGAATATCTCTCCGCTTTGGATGTTCAGACAGTGCCGGAAATTGCCTCTTTGGTAGATATGGGCTGGGACGGTGCTTTGCTGAAAATGGATGACAAAGGAACCGCTATTTTGGAGCTGGGACCGAAGGCAAACGATATTTTGGCAGGCATCGGCTTCTCCCTGTTCTATGTGGATGAAGAAAGCGACACAATGCTGTTATTAGGCACGGATAATGACATGGATGCGGATTGGGAAAAGGGTATCTTTTATGATAATTTCCGCGGTGTTTGGGGTGCCATTGATGGGAATTTGGTTTATATGGAGCTTTCCTGCGGAGACAAAGATTATAGTCTCTACACTGTACCAATCCTGCTGAACGGGGAAGAATATAATCTCCAGGTGGTATACGATTTTACCACAGGGGAATGGTCTATTTTAGGGGCTTCCAAGGGACTGGATTCCAATGGTATGGCAAGTAAGGAATTGCGGATGCTGGAAGAAGGCGATGTCATCACCACCATTTGGAAAATCGCTTCTTTTAGCGGTGATGATGATTTTGAAATGTATACAGTGGATGAGATTACTGTAACAGCGGATACCTCTTTCGGCGAAGTACCCCTTTTTGACGGAAGCTACGCCATGGTATTTGAAATGTGGGATGCCATGGGCAATTGCGCATATTCAGATGCCGTAACCTTCGATTGCACAAATGGCGAAATCATGACAACGATTTATGAATATGAATAATCTGTAAGTAAAATAATCTGTAAGTAAGTAAAGAAAAACACTCCTGCAAAACTACATTGCAGGAGTGTTTTTAGATAGAGGGGTTGTATTTTTAACCTTCCGTATTGCTGCCCAATGGCAGGATAGCCTGAAAAGAAAAAATCCCATCCTCTGCTTCAAAGGAACAAAGCCCTTGGTGGCGCTGCACAATATCTTGCATACTGCGGCAGCCATAGCCATGGCCGATGGCTTTTGCATTTGGCAAGCCTTCTTCCATGGGGATTATTCCGTCATAGGGATTTTTCATTTCCATGAGCAGCTTATTGTGCTTGATCTCGCAATAAAACGATATCCATTTCCGCTGGGCTTCTTTCAAGGCGGAAGTGGCTTGAAGTGCGTTTTCAAAGGCGTTGGAGATGACAGTGCAAAGCTCTGTATCGGAAAGGTGCAAGACCTCTGGGAGACTTACATTGATATGCAGTTGAATCTGAAGGTGCTGGGCTTTATCGGAAAAAGAAGAACAAAGCAGATTGACCAGCTCGTTTTCACAGTATCTTTTTGGTGTGATCGCCTCCACGTCGCTGCGCACTTGACGGATATATTCCACAGCCTGTTTTGGCTTATCAGCAGAAAGAAAGCCGTCAATCATATTCAGATGATGCCGCATATCGTGCTGATAGATGGCGGTCTGTTTTTGAATGAGCTGCAGGTTTTCAAGCTCCATACGGGATTGCTTGAAGCCAGCCTCCAGCATAGAATTTTGCAGTTCGGCCAATTTTCGTTTTTTTGCCTGCATATGATAGGCAGAAAGAAACATGACATAAAAAAAGATGAGTGCCGTTGGGAGAAACTCATTCAATGCCTGAATATTGTTTTGCAGGATATCGGAATAGACAACGGTAGTATAATCAAAAACATAATATGCCAGAGGAAGGCTGCCGAATAAAAATAAAGAAGAAGGGGAGTCTGTCATGGCATCGTGGGCAGCCGATACAAAATAGCGGCGCAGCACGAAAAATATGGGGATGATGGAGATGGTATAGCTGATTTCGCCTACCAAGGGAGAATCAGTCAGGGCTGCGATAGAAAGATTTACCCAACGGGGAAGCTGACAGCAGAGATATGCTGTGCAGACACTGACCAATGCGATTCCAAATCGTTTTTTTAATACTTGAATTGTCAAGTCAAACGCAACGATACAGAAAAATAAACCTCATAAGGGGT
>CAMBLO010000006.1 GCA_945868505.1 uncultured Clostridia bacterium
TTGGGTCAATTATCTCTCGGCGTTTTCGGTCATTTATCATCCGGCCTTGACATAACTAAAAATATATGTTATTATTCCAATTAGAACCTAAATAATTTGACTTTTTTAGACATAAAACAAAAAGGGGAGATGAGAAAGAAAAAGGTGAGTTTAACGATAATGATGAAAAATAGTAATAGGGGGAGAAAAAATGAAAAATGAGGAAAATGGTACAAAATTATGTAAGCACTGCAAAACGGAAATACCCGCTGGTGCAAAGGTTTGTCCGAATTGCAGAAAGAAACAGGGAATGAGCGGATGTCTCATTGTTGTGATTGTTTTGGTTGTATTGGCAATCCTTGGTATCGCAATGGGCAGTGGTTCGGGTTCTGGGTCTGCTTCTTCTGGTTCTCAGGAGAATATTGTGGAGGAGGAAACTGTTGTTATTGAATATACTCCATACACGGTAGATGAGATGATGTCGGATTTAAATAAGAATGCTATGGCTGCATCCGAGAAGTATAAGAATCAGTATGTAGAGATTTCCGGAAGGCTTAGTAATATTGACAGTAATGGACAATATATTGATGTTTTGCCTGTAAATGACGACTGGGCGTTTATTGGTGTTAGCTGCTATTTAAAATCTGATGATCAGAAAGAAATAGTTAAGACACTTTCCGTAGGCGATAACATTGTTGTTCAGGGTAAGATTACAGATGTTGGAGAGGTTCTGGGATACTATCTTGATATTGACAGCATCAACTAAGGCTTTTCTTTCAAGCGTATGCTCATATTGTAAAGCTTTTCAATTTCCGCAAAATGGAGTATAATATTAGGAAAGCTTTGATATGAGGTGATACATACATGAATGATTTTGTAAAGAAGATGCTGGAATATAACCGTGTATTCGTTGAACATGGGTTATATGAAAAATATGCCACCACAAAATATCCCGACCGTAAGATTGCCATTCTTTCCTGCATGGATACCCGTATGACGGAGCTGTTGCCTGCGGCGTTGGGGTTGAAAAACGGCGATGTGAAGCTGATTAAAAACGCCGGCGGACGTGTGATGCACCCCTATGGCAGCGTTATTTTCAGTTTGTTGGTGGCGGTGTATGAACTGGGTGTGGATACAATCCTTGTCATTGGACACGATGACTGCGGCGGCAGATTGCTGGACCCCAAAGAAATGATTGCAAAAATGAAAGCCCGCGGCATTTCTCAGGAAGCCATCGACCATGTGGATGAAAACCATAAGAATGTAGAACAGTGGCTGACAGGCTTCGGTGATATTTATGATTCTGTGCAAAGTACCGTAGATGCCATTGAAAATCATCCTCTCCTGCCCAAGGATTTGGAGGTTCTGGGCTTTATCATGGATCCCCATACAGGGGCTATGCGTGCCATTTAAGTTTGCAAAATACCAATTTCTTAAGATTTTAAGAGATTGGTATTTTTTTATTGACAAATGAAACATACAAGTGTATGTTATAGATATAAAACATACAAATGTAGGTAAATGGGGTGAGAATATGGAAAAACAAAAATTGCCTGATACGGAATTGAAGGTGATGCAGGTCATCTGGCACAGTGAAACGCCCATCAGCACTGCCGCCATTCGGGAGGAACTGCAAAAGGAACGTCCTTGGAATCTTTCCGCCTTGCAGACCCTTTTGGGCAGGCTGGTGAACAGGGGCTTTCTTGCTACGGAAAAGAGGGGTAAAAGCCGTTATTATGACCCCCTAGTGACGGAGGAGGCATATCTGGCAGAGGACAGCCGCCGCTATTTCCAGAAATGGACAGGGGGTTCTCTGCGGGACTTGGTGGCGTGTTTATATGAAACCCATTCCGTAACAAAGGAGGATTTGGAGGAATTGAAGGCATTTATTGAGGAGGAAACAAAGGGGTGATTCCATGGGGATTTTTTTGGAATATTTGAAGGTCAGCCTTTGGATGGCGCCTGTCATCCTGTTGGGACTGTGGCTTTTGCCGAAGCTGTCAAGGCGGTATACCCCCAAGCTGGCCTATTTTGTTTGGCTTCTTTTAGCGGTGCGGCTTCTGATTCCGTGGAATCTGACTTTGCCCACGGAAACGGCCCCCATCCATCTGGATTTCCCACAGGAGACCATGGTGCAGTGGGTGCCTGTTGAGTTCAGCGGGAGTGCATCGGATGCCGCCGCAAAAGGGGGTACAGCGCCTACGGTCTTGGCAGAAACGGAGAAAAGGCCGCAGGAAGCGTCCTCCGTCACACCGATGGAAGTGTTCTTGGCGGTTTGGCTGGCAGGTGGGGTTGTTTCTCTGATGCGTACCGTGGCGGCTACTTTGCGAATGCAGCGGCTGTTAAAACGGTGGGAAAAGGAACCCTCAGTGGAAACAATGGCTTTTTACGCAGAAACGGCAGGAGAAAAACGACCGCCCTTGGCGATCTGCCCCGCCTTGGAAACGCCCATGGCAGTGGGGTTGTTCCATACAAAAATTTATCTGCCCCATGAAGAATACAACCCTCAGGAAATGGAGATGGTATTCTGCCACGAGCTGATTCATTGGCGCAGAAAGGATTTGTGGTATAAATTTTTCCTGCTTCTGGCAAGGAGCATTCATTGGTTCAACCCTTTGGTGTGGCTTCTGGCGAAGCGGGCAAACAGAGATTTGGAAATTTCCTGCGATGGGGAAGCAGTACAGGGGAAGGATGCGGCTTACCGCAAGGCCTATGGAATGATGATTTTGCAGGAGGCGGAACGGAGTTTGCAGAAGCAGGCGGCACTGACAACCTGCTTCACCGATGGGAAAAAGGCATTACAGGAAAGGCTGGTGGAGATTTTGAACGGAGAAAAGAGAAAAAGGGGTATGGTATTGGTTGCCATGACTTTGGTGTTGGCGTTGACCTGCGGCTGTTTCGTCAGCTATGGCGGTTCTGATGCATCTGCGGAGGTCCTGATGGAAAAAGCTGCCCTTACAGCGGAACAGCAGGAGATTACCCGCCTTTGGGCAGAAGCCCTTTCCCTGAGGGATGGCAAGCTTCGCTATGATAAGATGGGCGAGAAAGCCAAAGCCCGGTTCGAGGAAGAGCAAAAGGCTGTGCAGGGGGAAGACTTGGATTTCAACATTGGTTGGAGCAGCCCTTGGGTTGTGTCCTATGAGGTGGAAGAAAAGGAAAACGCCGCCATCATCACCTATACCATGCAGGACAGCACCCCTCAGTTTTACACCATGAAGGAACTGCTGAAATTTGGGAAGGAAAACGGGAAAACCGTGGTAGAAAGCTATCTGACTTCTAATCTGTATGGGGAGGATGGTAAGGTGCATCCTGTGATTGGTAGAAGGGGCATGGAACTGGATGAGGGCATCTGGGATTTTCTGTATCAGAGCGTGGTGGGCTTCATTTCTCAGAGTAAGTGGGATGTATACGAACTGGAAAGCTTTGATTTTGATATAATAAATTTTGAGACCAGATCGCTTCCCGATGGAACGAATGAAGTTACAGTAGATTTTGATCTATATCAGACCTATCGTAATCCTTTCCGCGATCCTGATGATGCTGGTTATATCAAACAGGCCAAGGAGGCAGGACATCCTCATTATGAGCTTTTGTATGAAGAATATTATCAGCAGCAGACAGCAAATACGACGATGCGATTCGCTTGTTATATCCAGAATGATGCAATGGTTATCAATGAAGATACCTGCGATCCTGAAAGATTTTTTTTATATTTGAATGATGGAAATCCTCACGAAGTGACATTTGAAAAAGAAATCCCTGCGGATGATTATTATTATGGAGAAACTCCCGTAAATGGTTCCTTCTGTACCCTTAGATTAGCCATCGATCAAAAACATGCGATGGTACAGCGACAGATCATCATTCCTGATGTTTCTGGTAGAACCAACAATGGTTATTTCCGATATGAAATTGGTATGCCGAAGCAATATGAAATTGCAGAGGATGCTGTGATTACAGTAGGGCTTGAGGGAGAAGAACCTCGCACAATGGAAAGAGAAGAATGGATTAAATGGAGAAGCGGCGTTGAGAGACCAATTGGGTATACGCTTGCGTTTAGACTGAATCAGGATGGCGAATATATTATTTCTGAATTGAGGGAAGGCTATTGGGCCGTAGAGGAAGTGACTGTATCTAAAGGGGCAAATAATTCCGCCATCCCCTCCGGCTACCCTACGGAAAGCAAGACCGTTTCTGCCCCCTTTTCTATGACTGACCCTAAAATAAAACATCTGGGCATGGATTTCGCCTCCAACGGAAAGAACATTCCCGTTTTTGCTACAGCCAGCGGCATTGTCATGGCGGCGGAATTTGCACCGGATAAGGGCTACTATGTAAAAATCAACCACATGAACGGCTTCACCACCCTTTATGCCCACCTTTCCGAACTGGATGTAAAGGTTGGGGATAAAGTGGAAAAAGGAGATGTTCTTGGTCTGACTGGCGCAACGGGCATGGCGACAGGTATCCATTGCCACTATGAAATCCAGTTGAACGGCATTTATCAAGATCCTGCAAAGTATCTATGAGATTTCGCAAAGGGGGTGCATAATGTAGTGGTACCCTCTTTTTTGCGCTTTTCCTTTATTTATGGTATGATAAAATATTATAATGAAAAGGAGCGATTTTATGAACGTGACATATCTGCACCACAGCGGCTTTTCCGTGGAAACGGAAACAAAAGTCCTGCTGTTCGATTATTATACAGAAGGGGGCCGCAAGGCTTACTTTGACCCTGCGGTTTACGGCGATAAGGATATTTTCGTATTCGTTTCTCATGCCCATGAGGATCATTATGACAGGCGTATTCTGAACTGGGAAAGCTTGCCAAATGTAAAGTATATCCTGTCTTCCGATGTGCGGACGGAAATGGAATTTCAGGGGGAAGTGCTGACGGTAAATCCCCATGAAATCCATGAGTTTGGCGGCATTCACATTGAAACACTGCAGTCTAATGACGAAGGCGTTGCCTTTCTGGTGAAGGCCGATGGCAAGACCATCTACCACGCCGGGGATTTGAACTGGTGGCACTGGAATGGCGAGCCGGACGACTTCAACAACGACATTGAGCGCAGCTATACCACAGAGATCAACCAACTGAAGGGGGAACAGATTGATGTGGCCTTTGTTCCTGCCGATCTGCGTCTGGAGGATAAATATTTCTGGGCGGTGAATTATTTCCTGAAAACCGTTGGCGCAAAGGTGCTGTTCCCCATGCATTTCTGGGGGCGTTTCGATGTATGCGATTCCCTGAGAGAATTGGGCTATGGGGAAACCGTTATGCAAATTACGGGAGAAAATGAAAAATTTGAAATATAATCAGGAAATATTAAGGAAATCTTCAAGTTCTTTCGCTGAGATTGGTTTATACTGAAAGAAAAAGCTTTTGGGGAAGAAGGAAACAGGATGAAAGGCAAAAATTGGAGGGAGTTCGAGCCCCAAAAACGGCAACGACAGCCGAGAACGACCCGGGAACAGCGGGCCCGCCGCCGCAGGCGAAAGGGCGGCTTGTTGAAAAAACTGAAATGGGCGGTGCTTTTATTTGCCATTGGTTATTTCGGCTTTATGGCTTACTATACCTTTGGCAAGCCCTACACCATTGCATTGGATGCCGGTCATGGCGGCGTGGACATCGGGGCAGAGGGCATCATTCAAGAGGTGGAGTTGACGGAGCGTACAGTGGCAGAATTACAGACCCTTTTGGAGGAGGATGGACGATTCCGCATCATCCTTTCTCGAAAGGAAGGGGAAGGAAAATCTATCACCGAGCGAAATGAAAAGCTGCGTCGGTGGCATCCCGATCTGATGCTTTCCATCCATGGAAATGCCAATGATGACAGCAGTGCCAAGGGCTTTGAGTGCTATCCATCTCCTCCCGGCTATGAAAACCACGAAGTCAGCCTTGCCTTTGCGGAGCTTCTGGCAGAGGAAATGCAGACCGTGGGGGCGAAACTGCGGGGCACCGATGGGGTGCGCTTTGGGTATTATGATGCCAACGGGGAAAAGCTGCTGGTGGATTCCAGTGATACGGAAATTTACGATTATGATACCTTTGGGATGCTGAAACACATGGACTGTCCTGCGGTTTTGGTGGAGCAGTGCTTCATCACCAATGCAGGCGATGTGGAAAACTTCGCTACAGAGGAAGGCTGCAAAAAGGCAGCGGCGGCCTATTATCGGGCCATTTGCAGGTATCTGCAAAATATAGAAAATTTGTAAAAGAAAGACTCTTTTGAGGGTCTTTCTTATTTTTTGATATGAAATTTTTGATTATATTTTGGTTTTAAGTAGACATAAAATAATTGAATCATTAGAAAGGACATATCATCTTTTTGTGGAATACCACAAGAAAGAAAAGCATATTATAAAGGTTCATTTTCTTGTAAAAGTTCATTTCTAATCCAAGTCCCAAAACCAAAATGATAAAAGTATAAATTCTCGAAATCACACGCTAAAAATTCTTTCAGAAGTTTTGGAGAAAGAAATGCTGCCATTTTTGGAAATTGTTTTTTAATTTCATTGTATAGATTCATAATCATCACCCAAACTAATTTTATCTTAATTTCAGATAAAATGGAATATCTTTTTTTAAGATACTTACAATAAAACTGGTGATAGTATGAGAAATGAGGTTTTGAAATACGAAAGAATTAGAAATCTTCGAATCGATAAAGGTTTTACCCAGTCACAGGTGGCTTTATATTTGAATGTAAAGCAAAATACATACTCTCAGTATGAAATAGGTGTATTGAATTATCCTTTGGATGTGGTGATAAAATTAGCAGAGTTTTATGGAACGAGCGTGGATTATCTGGTTGGGCTGACAGATAATCCAAATCCTTATGAGAGAAAAAAATAAAATCCGCAAACTGATATGTTTGCGGATTTTATTATTTCACATCTATTTGTTTTTTCTGCAATCTGTCATGGACATTTTCCTTCAGCAGGGTATACAGCACAGAGACGATGGGGATAAACACTAGCATCCCCACAACCCCAAACAAACTGCCGCCCAAGGATACTGCCGCCAATACCCAGATGGCAGGCAGACCGATGGAACCGCCGACCACCTTTGGATAAATCAGATTGCCTTCGATCTGCTGTAAAACCAAGAATAGCACGATAAAAGCCAATGCCTGCGGGGGATTTACCGTTAAAATCAGGAATGTACCTACGGCGCAGCCCACGAAAGCACCGAAAATGGGAATCAATGCCGTAAAAGCAATCAGCACGCCCACCAAGACTGCAAAGGGGAACCGCAAAATGGACATGGCGATGAAGAACATCGTGCCCAGAATCACAGCTTCTAAACATTGCCCCGTCAGGAAATTAGTGAAGGTGCGGTGGGTCAGGGAGCAGATGCGGAGGATTTCCTCTGCCCGTTCCTTTTTCAGATAAGCAAAGAGTAGTTTTCTGGCCTGTCTGCCCAAAGTTTCCCTCTGCAGCAGGATATAGCAGGCAAAGACAAAGGAAATGAAAAAGGTGCCTACGCCGCTGACGATGCCCTTTGCCACGCTGATGGTGGAATCCAGCATGGTATTTGCGCCGAAGCGGAAGAAATCCACCAGCTGATTGATGATTTCTTCCCAATTCAGGCTGCGTTCAATCTCTTCAATGTATTGGATGAGTTCGGGATTGTTGTCAAAAAGCAGCTCCACTTTTTTCAGCAGAAGGGGAACCTTTTCCGGCAGGGTCTTGCCCAGAGTGGCGATGGTGCTGCCCAGTTCCGGCAGAACAACAACCACCACAAGCCCCAAGAGTGCCAGTACAAAAATCAGGGTAAGCACAAGGCTCAGGGGGGCGGAGGCTTTTCCCTGTTTACTGTTTGGTTTCACCTTGCCGAAACAGTGTTTTTCGATGCGCCCCATGGGAACGCTCAGCACAAAGGCAATGGCACCGCCCAACAGGAAGGGAAACAGGATATGCAGAAGGAATCCGACTGCACCCAGCACCACATCGAACCGCAAAAGTCCAACTAAAATCACCAGTGTGAATAGGATCAGCCCCCGTAATTTGTGAATGGTTTCTTTATCTAATTGCATGAGATCAACTCCTCATAGAATGGTTTCCTTTATTATGAAGGAGTATATCATAAAAGGGATTTTTTTCGCAAGAAAACAGAGAGATTCTTAAGATTTTCTTCGCTTTTTCCTTTACACAAAGGGGATTTGCGTATAAACTATTCTAAGGAATGTCCGACTATTTTCAGAAAGGAAGAAAAACAATGGAAGTTAGAACAAGATTTGCCCCTTCTCCTACGGGGTATATGCATATCGGTAACCTGCGTACCGCTCTTTATGAATATCTGATTGCAAAATCTCAGGGTGGGAAATTCATCCTGCGTATCGAAGATACAGACCAGGGCCGTCTGGTGGAAGGCTCTGTAGATGTCATCTATAAAACCATGCAGATGACAGGTCTGCAGCATGATGAAGGCCCTGATGTGGGCGGCGATTATGGCCCTTATGTGCAGAGCGAACGTATGGGCATGTATATGAAATACGCATTGGAGCTGGTAGAAAAGGGCGAAGCCTACTATTGCTTCTGCACCAAGGAAAGACTGGAAAGCCTGAAGGAAAGCAACGCAGAGGGTGCTGCTTTCGCAAAATATGACCGTCACTGCTTGGGTCTGTCCAAGGAAGAAGTACAGGCAAAGCTGGATGCCGGAGAACCCTTCGTTATCCGCCAGAAAATGCCTGATACAGGCACAACCTCCTTCAGCGATGTTGTTTATGGCGATATCACCGTAGACAATGCGGAACTGGACGACCAGATTTTGATGAAGGCCGATGGTTTCCCCACCTATAACTTTGCAAACGTTGTGGATGACCACCTGATGAATATCACTCATGTTGTTCGCGGCAGCGAATACCTGTCCTCCACACCCAAGTACAACCTGCTTTACAAGGCATTTGGCTGGGAACCTCCCGTATATGTGCATCTGCCTGCAGTTATGAGAGACGCACACCATAAGCTGTCCAAACGCCACGGCGATAAATCCTTCGAGGATTTGGTAAACGAAGGCTATGTAGTAGAAGCCATCGTGAACTACATCGCTCTCTTGGGCTGGAGCCCTTCCGACAACACAGAAATCTTCTCTCTGAAGGAACTGGAAGAGAAATTCGATATCGCTGGCTTAAGCAAATCTCCTTCCATCTTCGATATCAAGAAGCTGACATGGATGAACAGCGAATACTTGAAAGCCATGGATTTCGATAAATATTTCGAACTGGCAAGACCCAAGCTGGAAGAAGCACTGGCTGGTACAGACCTTGACCTGAAAAAGATTGCCGCTCTGCTGCAGAAACGTCTGGAAACATTGAACGATATCCCCGGTCTGGTTGCTTTCTTCAAGGAACTGCCCGAATACGGCACAGAGCTGTATACCCATAAGAAAATGAAAACAAATGACGAGATTGCATTGGCATCCCTGCAGGCGGCTCTGCCTGTACTGGAAAACCTGCCTGATTGGAACGAAACTGCCATCCATGACAGCCTGATGGCTTTGGTTGGCGAACTGGGCATCAAGAATGGTCAGCTTTTGTGGCCCGTGAGAACAGCCCTTTCCGGCGAACCCACATCCCCCGGCGGTGCTATGGAATTGGCAGATATTCTGGGAAGAGAAGAATCCATCCGCAGAATCAAAAAAGGCATCGAACTGCTGAGCAAATAAAAAAAGAACGAAGGAACGGAGAAAAAATCCGTTCCTTTTCTTATGTTCATAAATTATTCAGGATTTCTTAAAAAAATCGTTGGTTTTTGTACAAATACCATTCAAAAAGCTATGATAAGATAAGAATATCAAAAGGAACAGACCACCTTTTGAAAACATAGGATACCCCCTCCCTTTTAAATTGTAAAAACATAAAAAGCAGTAAAAAAAGAGAAGAGACAAACGGATTTGCAAGGTTTGTCAATTCTCTTTTTTTCATGGAGATTTACAGATGTTTTTGAACCATCAAGGCATCATGCTGTCCATCATATCATCAATGGCTTCTTCCGCCTTTGCTACCATCTTTTTGCCTTTTTTTGCGACCTTCTGATAGGTTCTTTTGTCCTTCATCATATAGCCGATGCCTGCCATAGTCATAGCACCGCCGATGAGCATACCTGTGGTGAATTTATTCATAGTATCCCTCCTTTGATATGGTTAGTATGAGCCGAAAAGAACGGTTTATCCTGCCGGAACGATTTATTTTTCAGGAAAAGGTTTTGTTGACTTTGTGGAAAGAATATCGTATAATACGAAAGGTGTCTTGTCATCTGTAAGGTAATGTAGTAAAGGAGTAAAAAATGGAAAATTCAAACAAAAAAGGGTTCAAAGCCTTTTTAGCAAAAAAAGACATCGTTTTTTCAGCAAAACGATACGGTATCGACGCATTAGGGGCTATGGCGCAGGGGCTTTTTGCATCTCTGCTTATCGGCACCATTTTGAAAACACTGGGACAGCAGCTCGCCATTGAAACTCTGGTGGAGATTGGTGCCTTTGCCCAGAGCGGGACAGGCCCTGCCATGGCGGTTGCCATCGGGTATGCCTTGAAATGTCCCCCTTTGGTACTGTTTTCCCTGATTGCCGTGGGCGGTGCAGCCAACCAATTGGGCGGCGCAGGCGGCCCTCTGGCAGTACTTGTGGTAACCATCTTTGCGGCAGAATTTGGTAAGCTGGTTTCCAAAGAAACAAAAGTAGATATTATCGTGACACCTTCTGTTACCATTTGCGTGGGCGTATTGCTTTCCATGTGGTGGGCACCTTCCATCGGTGCAGCGGCAAGTGCCGTGGGCAATGCCATCAAATGGGCAACAGAATTGCAGCCCTTCTTTATGGGCATCGTTGTTTCCGTTATCGTGGGGATGGCGCTGACCCTGCCCATCAGCAGTGCGGCGATCTGTGCGGCACTGGGGCTGACGGGCTTGGCAGGCGGTGCGGCTGTAGCAGGCTGCTGTGCCCAGATGGTAGGCTTTGCTGTCATGAGCTTCAAAGAAAACAAATGGGGCGGTTTGCTGGCACAGGGGATTGGTACTTCTATGCTGCAGGTGCCTAATATCATGAAAAATCCCCGTATCTGGCTGCCTCCAACATTGGCTTCTGCCATCACAGGGCCCATTGCAACCTGCATCTTCCACATGGAAATGAACGGCGACGCTGTTGCGGCAGGCATGGGCACTTGCGGTCTGGTAGGGCAGATCGGCGTGTATACAGGCTGGCTGAATGATATTGCCGGCGGTGCAAAGGCGGCGATCACAGCTATGGATTGGATGGGCATGGGCTTGGTATGCTTCCTTCTGCCGGCGGTACTGTCTTGGGTGATTGCGTATTTCATGCGCAAGGCAGGCTGGATCAAAGAAAACGACCTGAAATTAGACCTTTAAGACCTTGGGGGCTTTGCCCCCAATACCCCCACCAGGAGCTCAGCCCCTGGACCCGAATTTAAAAAAGCGATTTTCCTATGGGAAAATCGCTTTTTTGTTTAAAGTTTAGGTCAAGCCTTTTTAAAGGCTTGTGGGGTGCAGGGGCAAAGCCCCGCAGGTTTTAGCCTAAATCATGAATAAACAGACCGCTTCTCAGTTTGGGCTCGAACCATGTGGACTTGGGCGGCATGGTCATGCCTTCATCCGCCACATCCATCAGTTCCGCCATGGAAGTGGGGAACATGGAGAATGCCAGCTTCATTTCGCCGTTGTCAACCCTTCTTTCCAGTTCCTTTAACCCGCGGATACCGCCCACAAAATCAATTCGTTTATCCGTTCTGGGGTCGCCAATGGCAAGAACAGGCTCCAGCAGTTCCTTTTGCAGGATGGAAACATCCAGACCCAGTACAGGGTCATCGGTGATGATTTCTTCCTTGGCTGTCATTTTGAACCATTTGCCTTCCAAATACAGCCCGAAGGTGTGGATTTCCTCGGGCTTGTAAGGACCATCGCCGTTATAAGGCTCTACGATAAATTTCTTACCGATTTCTTCTAAGAACCCAACGGCATCATAGCCATTCAGGTCTTTTACCACACGGTTGTAGTCCATGATATACAAATCATCTGCCGCAAAGAGTACGGACAGATAATAGTTGAATTCTTCCTCGCCGGTGTAATCGGGCTTTGCTTCTCTGCGTTTCAAGGCAACCTTTACGGCGGAAGCGTTTCTGTGGTGACCATCAGCAATGTAGAGATTCTTTACATTCTGGAAGGACTGCACCAGCATACCGATTTCCGTATCGCTGTCGATGACCCAAACAGTGTGACCGATGCCATCCTCGGAAACGAAATCATACACAGGGGGCACTGCGGCTATCCAGCCGTCGATGATGGCTTTGGCATCGGGATTTTCTTTGTAGGCAAGGAAAATCGGGCCTGTATTGGCGTTCAGGGTATCCACATGGCGGATACGGTCGGCTTCTTTGTCTGCACGGGTCAGCTCATGTTTTTTGATGGTGCCGTCAATATATTCATCTACGGAAGTACAGCAGACCAGACCAGTCTGGCTCTTGCCGTTCATGGTCAGGCGATAGATATACAGGTTGGGCAGTAAGTCCTGTCCCATGACACCGTTTGCCACCATGTTTTCCAGATTTTCCTTTGCCTTTGCGTAGACCTCGGGGCTATAAAGATCTGTGCCCACGGGTAGGTCTACCTCTGCTTTGTCTACATGGAGGAAGGACCAGGGTTTGTCCTTCACCATTTCTCTTGCTTCTTCGCTGTTCATTACATCATAGGGCAGTGCCGCCACATCTTTTGCGTAATTTGCCGCAGGGCGGATGGCCATAAAAGGTCTGATGGTTGCCATAGGGAGTCCTCCTTATTTAAAAACGTTTCATGATGCGCTTCTGTTTTAATGATTTTTTCCAGCTGCTATCCCATTTACTGCTGATGCTGTAATCATCATCAGCAATACTGATATAGGAGAATTTTTCGACCTGCAGGATATGTCCCTGAGGTTGTCCATATGCATCGTTGAAATTTGTATACAGATCATCTGTTAGCTCAAATCTCTGGGTGCAGGTACGTTTGCCTTCTATCTTTATCGTGCCGTCAAAAAGATCATCACTCAATAGATACGTATAGTATGTACCAGAGATGGTGACATTTATGATTTCTCCTGTTTCATACTCCGTACAGGGAAGCGTTTTATGGAGCGTTGTTTTCGCAGGAATAAGATAAATGGCGAAAACTACAAAAATTGCAGCAACAAGGATGCACAAAAAATGCGTCTTTTTAAAAATCATATTTTTTATCCTTCCGAAGGGGTGTTATTCCAGGATACGTACCTTAATAACAGTATTGATGGCGTACAAGTCATCGATCATATCCTGCACATTCTCAGGTAGATTATCGCATACGACAATGTTATATGCAAGGTCGCCTTTGGAGTTGTTTACCAGTTTATCTATATTGACACGATATTTGGTGAAAACAGCACCCAGCTGACCAATCATGTTGACGATATTTTTATGGGAAATCGCGATACGGGGCTTGCCGTTATAGGGCACCACGCAGTTGGGGAAGTTTACGGAATTTTTGATATTGCCGTAAATCAGATATTCTCTGATTTCCTGTGCCGCCATGATGGCGCAGTTTTCTTCGCTTTCGGGAGTGGAAGCACCCAAGTGGGGAGTCACGATGATGTTCCAAGGGTCGCCCAACAGGTCTTCGCTGGGGAAGTCTGTCATATAGCGGGCGATAATGCCGTCTGCGATGGCTTTTTTCAATGCGTTGTTGTCTACCAGACCGCCCCGGGCAAAGTTCAGCAGTCTTGCCCCGGGTTTTGTTACGGAGAACAGCTTTTCATCAAAGGTATTTCTTGTTTTGTCGTTCAGAGGGATATGTAATGTGATGTAATCGCTCTTGGAAACCAGTTCTTCCATGGATTCTTCATGTTCTACGGCAGGGGACAGATGCCATGCACTTTCCAGAGACAGGAAAGGGTCATAGCCGATAACGTTCATGCCCAAATCCAGTGCTGCATTGGCAACCTGTACGCCGATAGCACCCAGACCGATGACACCCAATGTTTTTCCGGCAATTTCAGGGCCTGTATATTTCTTTTTGCCTGCTTCTACGGCTTTTTCAACGTCCTCGCCGCTGTCCTTCAGGGTCTGTACCCAGTTTGCGCCGGCAATGATGCGTCTGGAGGATGCGAACAGGGCAGCCAGCACCAGTTCCTTTACGGCATTGGCATTGGCACCGGGGGTATTGAATACAGGCACGCCCATTTCCGTGCAGCGGTCGATGGGGATGTTGTTGGTGCCTGCGCCTGCACGGGCCACCGCCAGCAGACCTTTGTTCAGCTCCATTTTGTGCATATCAAAGCTCCGCAGGATAATGCCCTCGGGGTCTTCTGCGTTGTTGTCTACGACGAAGTTGTTTTCGGGCAGCTTTGCCAGTCCTGTTTCAGCGATGTTATTCAGAGTACGAATGGTATACATATATCTATTCTCCTTTTTCTATTTTATATATGGTCTATATACGCCAAAAGGGCCGCTTTCACGACCCTTCCGAAATCATTTGTTTTCTATCTCGAATTTCTTCATGAATTCCACTAATTTTTCTACACCTTCCACGGGCATGGCGTTATACATACTAGCACGCATACCGCCGACGGTGCGGTGACCTTTCAGGTTTTCAAAGCCCTGTGCCTTGGCTTCCTGAATGAATTTGGCGTTCAGTTCTTCCGTAGGCAGAACGAAGGGCGCATTCATCAGGGAACGGTCTTTCTTTACAACAGTACCTTTGAACAGTTCCGACTGGTCTAAGAAATCATAGAGGATGCCAGCCTTATGTTCATTGATTTTCTGCAGAGCCGCAACGCCGCCCTGTCTCTTCACCCAATCGAATACCAAACCCATAAAGTAGATGCCGTAGGTAGGGGGTGTGTTGTAAAGGGAATTATTTTCTGCGTGGATATCATAACGCAGCATGGTCGGTGTGAAATCCATGGCGTTGCCCAACAGGTCTTCTCTCACGATGACGACTGTTACGCCGGCGGGGCCTAAGTTTTTCTGGGCCCCTGCGAACAGCAGACCGAATTTGGTAATATCGATTTCCTGAGAGAGGATGGAAGAGGACATATCGCCCACCAGAGGCACATTGCCTGTATCGGGCAGTTCCGTCCAGCGTGTGCCGTAAATGGTGTTGTTCAGTGTGATATAGAAATAATCCGCTTCGGGGTCGAATTTGGATTTATCCAGTTCGGGGATGTGGTCGAAGGTGGAATCTGCTGAGGAAGCAACGATGTTGACTTTGCCATAGCGTTTTGCTTCTTCTGCCGCTTTTTTCGCCCACTGGCCTGTGATGACATAATCCGCTTTGTTGTTTTTGTTCATCAGGTTCATGGGAATCATGGCAAACTGGGTTGAGCCGCCGCCCTGCAGGAACAAAATCTTGTAGTTATCGGGGATATGCATCAATTCTTTGAGATCAGCCTTTGCTTTTTCCAAAATAGATTCGAAAACTTTTGAACGGTGGCTCATCTCCATCACTGACATACCCGCTGAAGGGTAACAAACCAGCTCGCGCTGTGCCTGTTCCAGAACTTCCAAGGGCAGCATGGAAGGACCTGCTGAGAAATTGTATACTCTTTTTTCCATAGATAAGCCTCCTTATGTATTAAATGACAGACATTTGCCCGCGCAATACGGACAGTGCCGATAGGGAAATTATAGCACTTTCATCTTTTCCGTCAACCGAAAATGGGATTTTTTTCGTCCCACTGAAAAACTTTGGCGGATGGGGCAAATTTTTTCAAAAGAGAAAAGAAAAGACTGGTAAAATTGACGGACGAATGTCTTTGGATAAAGGACAAAACTGTATTTTGTCTATTGTATACGCAGAAAAACACAGAAAAATTAGACGAAAACATTCTATTTAACGAAAAGTGTTGATTATCTTTTGCAGATGTGCTATCATACTTACAAATAAAAGGAGAAAAATGGGAAAGGAGGAGAAAAATGATATCAGAGAAGCAGGACCGCAGAGTGAAGCGGAGCAAAGCACTGATGCGGGATGCCCTGATCGGGCTGATGCAGGAAAAGCCCTTTAGTGAGATCACCGCAAAGGACATTACGGAACGGGCAGATTTGAACCGAGCAACCTTTTATCTTCATTATAATAATGTATTTGGGCTGTTGGACGAATTGGAAAATGAGGCAGTAGACGGCTTTGCCCGTATGCTGGAGGAAACGGAAATCCGTCAGGGCGCCCCTTGGGAATATCCCCTGATCGGGCATATCTGTGATTACATTGTGGAAAATCCTGATCTATGCCGCTGTCTGCTGCTGAATCCCCACAGCGACCGTTTGGCAGAAAAGCTGGCGGAAATCATGAAGCAGAAGGGACAGAAGGTACGTCAGGAGATGGGGCTGGAGATAGAGACCCATAAAGCCGATTATATCCATCAGTTTATCGCCTGTGGAGCTATGGGCATGGTGAAGCAGTGGCTGGTGGAGGGGATGCCCCTTTCTAAGGAAGAAATGATGGAATTGGCGGAAAAAATGGTTCGCCCCATTTTTCAGATATTGATTCCATCATAATAGCAGGAATATACAATGATATAAGATAAAAATGTAAAGGAGTATGAGGACAAATGCGGAACGGAAAAAAGACAGTTTTGGCAGTATTGCTGGCAGGCTGCTGTGCTTTCAGCGGCTGCGGCACCCAGACAGCAGAAGCGGAACAGGCGGAGCAGGGAAATTTTGTGACAGGTACAGTGGAATGTAAAGAGGTTTACGTTCGTGCGAAAATTCCCGGCTATCTGACAGATATCCCCATTGAGGAAGGGCAGGAGGTCAAAGAAGGCGACCTGCTGTTCTCTACAGACCAGCGGGATGTGCAGGTAAAACAGACCCAGGCTTCTGCAACGGCCCAGGCGGCAGCAGGGCAGGTGGAAGCAGCGGCAGGACAGGTGCAGGCTGCAAAGAATGCCGTGGAGGCAGCGGCAGCCGTAGTGGATAAGGCAAATGCTAATGTGCAGCTTTTGGAAACAGAATATGCAAAATATCAGGAATTGTATGCCATGGACGCCGTATCTGAGGATAACATGGATAAGCTGGCAACCCAGTTGGAGGCAGCAAAGCTGGATGCACAGGCGGCACTTTCTCAGCAGCAGGCAGCCCAAGGGCAGTATGAAGCGGCAACAGGACAATATGGAGCGGCAACAGGACAACTGCAGGCAGCCAAGGGCGTTTTGGCAGAGGTGAATTTGAACCTGAGCCAGACTTCCCAGTATGCACCCTGCAACGGTACGGTTACCATGATCTCCTCTTCCGTAGGGGAACTGATTGGCACAGGTACTACGATCGTAACTTTGACAGATTACGGTGACCGTTGGATCATGGCAAATGTGGATGAATATGAGATCGGCAAGCTGCGGATCGGTCAGGAAATTCCCCTGACCAGTAAGGCTTACCCCGACACGGTTTTCCATGGCAAGATCGTCAATATCAGCAAAAATCCTGATTTTGCCGTTAAAAAATCTACCAATGAGCTGAACGATCAGGATGTGGTTACATACGCAGTGAAGATCGCCCTTTCCGGGGAGGATGACATCATGCTTTACCCGGGTATGCTGGTGCGTGTAGACCTGGATAAAGTGGGTGAGGCGCAATGATCCTGACATTTTTCAAAGGGTTTTGGCGAGAGCTGATACGGCTCTTGAAAGACCCCAGGGGGCTGTTCATGTTTTTGATCGCCCCGTTGTTATTGAATATCGTGGTCTGCGGTGCTTTTCAGAACGGCATCGTCAACCACATTCCTCTGGCGGCGGTGGATACTGCTTCCTCGGCAAAGACCAGAGAATTGATCCGTGCCTTCGATGAATCTGACCGTTTCGATGTAACGGCGGTTTTGCAGGATACGGAGGAGGCAAAACGGATGCTGGAGGCCGGGGAGGTGGAAGGCATCATCGTCATTCCTGAAAATTATACCAGAGCATTGCAGCTGGGACAGCAGGCAGAGGTGTTGGTAGGGGTCAACAGTACCAACAATCTGGTGGGGAATAGTGCTGTGGTTTCCATCATGCAGGTGGTTAAGACCATTTCCACCCAGATTGCCGTCAAGAGCTATGTAGCCACAGGCAGCAGCGTTGCCGAAGGGACAGCGAAGGTCATGCCTGTTTCCACGGTGCTGCGGCCTTGGTTCAACCCCCAGTTCAGCTATTTGATGTATCTGGGGCTGGGGCTGACGGGGCTGGTCTATCATCAGTTGTTTATGATGGCGGTAGCCAGTGCCTTCGGCGAGGAAAAAAAGGAGGGCATCCTGACGGGTACCATGCCCAAGGGAGACTGCATCCTGCATTTCTTCAATAAAATGATTTTCTACGGCGTAACGGGCTTTTTGAATATTTTACTGAATTATGCAGTCATTATGAAGCTGTTCGGCTTTCCCATGCGGGGCAGGCAAGAAGATCTTTTGCTGCTGTGCGGCTGCTTTGTGTTCTGTCTGCTGGGCTTCGGGGCCCTTTTGGGGCTGCTCTGCAAAAATACCATCCATGCCATGCAGTGGCTCATGGCTCTGACCTATCCCTTCTTTATCCTGTCGGGCTTTTCCTGGCCCCATACGGAAATGCCTGCGGCATTGGTAAGGGTGGCGGATTTCTTGCCGGCGACCCATTTTATGAGCCCTGTGCGGGATATTGTCCTCATGGGCATTGGTTTTGAACGGGCATCTCTGGCCCATAGCAGGAATATGCTCCTGCTGTTGGGCGGCATCGCCTTTGCGGTGAGCTTTGGGGTGTTTATCTGGAAGGTTTTGCAGGCAGAAAAGAAACAGACAACGGGAGAGGAGGTCGTGGAAGCATGAAAGCATTTGCAAAATTATTTTTGCGGGAGTGGAAGTATCTGCTGAAACGCCCCCGTTCTCTGGTGTTGATGATATTGATTCCTATTTTTGTAACCTGTATCTGCGGCAGCAGCTATGCCAAGGGATATTTTTCCGATTTGAAGATGGGCGTGGTGGATTACAGCTACAGCAAGCAGACGAGGGAAGTGGTGGAAGCCTTCCGTCAGTCTCCCTATTTTGATATCGTGGGCTATTACGGGGATGAGGATGAGATTGCCGAAGCCATGCGGGACGGTGAAATTGTGGGCTGTCTGATTTTCCCGGCGGATTTCACGAAAAAGTTGCAGTTGGGGCAGCAGGCGGAGGTATTGCTGGGCTCCAGTGCGGTAAATATGGGCTATGGCAGCACCATCAACCTGAAAGGCTCCGAGGTGCTGGGTACCGTTTCCACACAGATGGCAGTAAAGAGCCTTGTGGCAAAGGGGGAAACCGTGGATGACGCTTTGGCGACCATGAACCCTGTGGGCTTTTATACCCGTCAGTGGTATAACCCCACCAATAATTTCAGCTATTTCCTGACCTTTGGCTTCGTTGCGGCAACGGTGCAGCAGGTTTTGATTTATTTTGCCGCCATTTCCCTGGTACGGGAAAAGGAAAGCGGACATCTGGAGGAAATGAAAAGCATTTCCAAAAGCACCACATTGCCCGTCCTTGTGAAATGTCTGGTGTATTTTATGATTTCTCTGCTGGCGTGGGGGATTTGCTCCTATATTATTCGAGAAGTCTATGATATCCCTATGAAGGGAAGCGGTACGGTCTGGCTGGCATACAGCAGTTTATTTTTGCTGTCTATCATTGCCATGGGGCAGTTCTTTTCCTCCATCATGCCAAACCCTGTGGTGGCAACGTCCCTTTCGTTGGTATTCACCTCCCCTTCTCTGGTCTTGAGCGGGTATACATGGCCCACCATTGCCTTGCCTGCCTTTTACCAAAAGCTGGCGCAGGTGTTCCCTCTGACCCATTTTGTCATTGGCTATCGTAATGTGGCCTTGACGGGCTGCGGGTTTGAAGCAGTCGGCGGGGAAATGATGGTTTTGGGCGGCATTTCGGTGGTCTGCTTGGTATTGAGCTGCATCATCTGGCACCTGCGGTTGGCCCGTATGGAGAAAAAGGCACAGCAAGGGACTGTGGAGATGGAAGAAAATACGCCTGTGCAGGCATGAGAAAGGAGTTTGGGGATATGAAATTCTATCAATATAAAAAAGCGTGCGCCCTGCTGGTGACGGGGGCATTGACGGCGGGGATGGCGGTTCCTGCCTTTGCTGCGGAGACGGAGCAGGCAGCAGAAAATACAGAGCCAACGGCGGAAGCCCTCAAGGCAGAGCCCATGACCTTGGAGGAGATTCAGGAACTGGTGCTGAAAAATAACCGCATCAAAACCAAGCTGGCGCTGAATCTGGAAAAGGTGGCTGCGGGCATCAGTGCCATTGATGACGGCCTGCGGGATTTGAAGGATTCTCAGGATTCTGCCGCAAAGGCAAGACGGGAAGCCGGTCAGGCTGCCAGTGTCGGGCAGGCAGGCGCAAATGGGATTCTGGGCGGATTGATTGGTGCAGGAATTGACCCTTCTACCAATCCAAACGGTATTTTGGCAGGAATCAGCAGCGGTCTGCTTTCCGGTACAGTGAAAACCGCCAGTGCTATGGAAAATTTGGTAGATAGTGTTGCCGACCAGCAGCGAGATACCTTGGAGGATCAGCAAAAGGAACTGAAAAACACCAAACAGGACTTGAATAAGACCAAGGAGGATTGGGATAACGAAGCCCTCGCCGTGACCCAGCTTTTGGTAACGAAAACCGTGCAGGTGGAAAAGGGCGTCAGCTTGTTGAGCCAGAAGCAGGAACTTTTGGAACGGGTCTGCCAGATTGAAGAGAAAAAGGCAGAACTGGGCTTCAGCACCTCTACAGACCTTTCCGGCAAACAGCTAGAGGTTTCTCAAGGGGCGAAGGATCTGCAGGATGCCAAGGACGGGTTGACTTTGCTGAAACGGCAGCTCAACGACCTGATGGGACGGGAATTGGACGAGGAACTGAACATCACCCCGCCGACGCTGACCCGCACCATTGAAACAGCCCCTGCCTACAGTGAAGAATTGTTGAAGGAAGCCACCAATAAAAGCTATAAGCTGAAAACCCTGCGGCGGGATAAGCAGCAGGCGGAGAAGGATTCTAAGGATAACTCCAAATATGCAGGACAGCTGAAGGCCAGCAGATTGGATATGGACTTGGCAGATGTGGCTATGCAGGATCAGCAGGCGAATATCGCCAACGACCTGAAAAAGAAGCTGGATCGCATCAATGCGGCGGCAGCAGTATATCAGAATAAAAAAGACGCTTATGCCAAGGCAAAGACCGAATGGGAACAGCAGCAGGTCTCCGCAAAGCTGGGGCTGGTTTCTGCAGTGGAATTGCAGGCATTGCAGCTGCAGTTTGAGCAGACGGAAATGGAATTGTCTGCGGCGGCCTATGATTATGACATGGCATGGGCGGAATATAATATGCTGATGGAGGGCACGACGCTGGATATTTACGATACCTATAAAGCCCAGCTTGGCTAAAAATAGAGAAAAGAACGGGAAACTCTCCCGTTCTTTTTTTGCAAAAACGGAGAAACGAGAGCAATTTTCTGAAGAAACCAGAAGAAAAGGCAGAAATTCGGGCTTTTTTCTTCGTTTGTAACTCTCCTGTAAGGGGAGAGTTTTTAACAAGACAGTCCATTTGAAGGAAAAAATTTGTCAATTTCCCCCTTGACTATGCCTTTCTGGGATGCTTTACTATAAAATCAGAAGATATGGCAGAGTAGAGGAGGGAAAGTATGAAGAAAAAAGAATTATCCACGCTGTCATTGTTTTTGATGGGCGGTGCGCTGTTTGCCATGCATTTTGGCGCATCCAGCATGATTTGGCCCATGACATGGGGGAAGGAAAGCGGAAGTGCTGTATTTTTCGCTTATATCGGTGTATTTATTACGGCTTTGCTGCTGCCCCTTTTGGCCTATGTGGCATTGTCCCGAGGGAAGGGAACCTTCCTTGCGGTCACCACCCGTGCCCTGCCGAATTTCGGACAGTTTTTCTGCGGGGCTACCATTATGATTTTGGGGCCTTTGTATGTCATTCCCCGTATGAGTGCCGCCTCTTGGGATGCCATTATGCAGATTACGGGGCTGCAAATTGATTCCATGCTGCCCATCGTGCTGTTTTCCTGCGGCTATTATCTCCTGACCTATTGGTTCGTTTCCAGCCGTTCTAAAATGGTAGATAAAATCAGCAATATCCTGTTTCCTGTACTGGTGCTGATTGTCATTGGCGTCATTGCCAAAGGCTTGGCAACCCCCATTTCCACATGGGCAGAGCCCAGCTATGACAAGCCCCCCATCGTCTATGGCTTCACAGAAGGCTATGCCACCGGCGATCTGCTCTGCGGGCTGGTGTTCGGCATTATCATTTTGAATAACCTGCGGGAAAAAGGCGTGGCGGAAAATCGGTTGAATGCCATGATTATCAAGGTTGGCGTCATCGGTATCGGGATGCTCTGCCTGACCCATCTGGGACACATGCTGGTGGGCTCCTTCGTAGGGGATACACTGGATTTGAAATATGCTTCTTTGTATACACAGGTGGTTTTGGAGCTTTGGGGCAGAATGGGCGGCATCTTTTTCAGCATCGCTCTGGTCTTTGCTTCCCTGACCACAGCCATCGGCTTAACGGCGGCTACGGCGGAATATTTTGAGGAAGCCACCCACGGCAAGCTGCCCTACCGCAAGGGGACGATTTTGGTTCTCATCGGCAGCACCATCATCGGCAGCATCGGTCTGAATACCATCGTGGCGTTTTTTGCGCCCCTGCTGGATGCCTTCTATCCCGGTGCCATCGTGATCACCCTGTATTATTCCTTTATGCCCAATTGCTTGGATGGCAGAAAGCTGAACGCCATGCGCTTCGGGGTCATCGTCTCCTTCTTCATGGGGATGCTGGATGTTCTGTATACCTATAACGACCTGTTTGGGCTGCACATGCAGGCGTACAATGATTTTTACAACAGAATCCCTCTGGCAGAATATAAGCTGAGCTGGGTGCCTGTTGCCATCGTGTTCATGCTCATCGGCTACTTTTGTTATCGTGAAAAAGCAACGGTGCAGGGAAAGCCTGTAAAAGAATAAATTCTTGGAAACCCGCTTTCGGCTTGGTCGGAGGCGGGTTTTTTGCGGGTGACAGAAGAAGCTCCTTATGCTATACTTTGGAGAAAGAGAGCAGAAAGGAAAGGAGCAAAACAGCATGAAAGTGATTGATTTGACACAGACCATTTGCAGGGATATGCCCGTATTCCCCGGCACAGCCCCCGCAAGGCTGGAGGTTGCCAATACCTTTGAAACAGACGGCTTTAAGGAAACCATGTTCCACATTACCTCCCACACGGGAACCCACATGGATGCCCCCTATCATCTTTTCCCCCAACGGACAAAGCTGGACGAAATGCCTGCCGAACAATTCGTAGGCAAAGCCCTTGTCATCGACTGCCGTGATTTGAAAGCAGGGGATGAAGTGGACATGGAGCGTATTGAAGCGGTGCGGGAAATGGCGGACAAGGCGGATTTTCTGCTTTTCAATACAGGATGGGATCAGAACTGGGGCAAAGCAGAATATTTCGGCAACTATCCCGTGATCAGCTTGGAGATTTGCCAGTATGCCTTGGACAGCGGCAAAAAGGGCCTTGGCTTCGATACCATTGGCATCGACCCTGTGGAGGAAATGACCCTGCCCAGACACAAAAAGCTCCTTGGCAATCGGGATATGATAATCATGGAAAACCTGACAAATCTGGATAAAATCGGCGGCGGACTATTCACCTTGGCAGCCCTGCCCCTGAAATATCAAGAGGCCGACGGTGCGCCCATCCGTGCCGTTGCCATCATGGAAGAATAAAAAAGCAAATTTTCCCCCTTCCCTACATATCCTTTACAAAAGGAGGAGGTAGGATGAAGGGGATTTTTTTACGGAAAGAATGGGGCAGTATTTTTTGCTGCCTGTGTATCATCGGGGCTTGTCTGGTGCATACGGCTTTGGGGCAGGGGGCGAAGGATGCCATGTTTCCCATGCTCCATGCCACCATTGTGCTGGATGCAGGCCACGGCGGCTGGGACCCGGGCAAAACGGGCACCAACGGTGCCGATGAAAAGCTGCTGAACCTGGCGGTGGCAGAAAAGCTGGCGGAATATTTGGAGCAGGGGGGCGCAGAGGTCATCCTGACCAGAGACAGCGATGCTGCCCTCGGGAAAGGGAAAAAGGCAGATATGGCGGAACGGAAAAAGATTGCCAATGAAACAGGGGCGGATATCCTTGTGAGCATCCACCAGAATGCGTTCCCCTCTGCAAGAGCCAAGGGGGCACAGGTTTTTTATCATAAGAGCAGCGAAAAGGGGAAGGTTTTGGCGGAATGCGTGCAGGAAAGCCTGCGGAATCGGGTGGATGGCAGCAATACCCGCCAAGCCAAGGAAAATAAGGATTATTACATACTCAGAACAACAGAGATTCCCGCCGTTATCGTGGAGTGCGGCTTTCTTTCCAATGCAGAGGAGGAAAGACTGCTGA
Organism: uncultured Clostridia bacterium; assembly: GCA_945868505.1. GTDB lineage: Bacteria > Bacillota > Clostridia > Lachnospirales > Anaerotignaceae > Anaerotignum_A. Next base: position 24,392 of record CAMBLO010000006.1, read on the forward strand.
ACGATGCCGCATATCAGGAAAAACTGGCATGGGCGATTTACTGCGGTATCCTTGACTATTTCGAGAATTTGGATATGATATAAATTAGGAAATTATCGTTTATTTGAACTAACAGGAAGGAAAATCCTAATGGAAAATACATTTGAAAAACTGGGGATGCGTCCTGCCTTGGCGGAAGCCTTGGCGAAGCAGGGCATCGAAACCCCCACGGAAATACAGCAGAAGATGATTCCCGAGATTTTGGCGGGGAAGGATGTCATCGGCCGTTCCGAAACAGGCTCCGGCAAAACACTGGCCTATCTGCTGCCGATTTTTGAAAAACTGGACTTGAGTGTCAGGGGGACACAGGCCATCATCCTGACACCCACCCATGAGCTGGCGGCGCAGGTATTCCGTCAGGCGGAGCTGCTGCAGGAAAATTCCGGCATTGAGGCAGGCTGCGTCCTGCTCATCGGTGCGGCAGGCATCGGCAGACAGATGGAAAAGCTGAAAGCAAAGCCCCATATCGTGGTGGGCTCTGTGGGGCGTATTCTGGATTTGATTCGCAAGAAAAAAATTCAGGCCCATCTGGTAAAGACCATCGTTCTGGATGAAGGGGACAGACTGATGGACGACGGCAACGTGGAGGATGTGGAAGCAGTCATCAAAACCACCCTGAAGGAACGCCAGATTGTTCTGCTTTCCGCTTCTGTCAGCGGCGAAGCCAAGGAAAAGGCGGCAAGGCTGATGAAGGAAGATGCGGTGGATTTGGAGGCCAAAAGCGGCGGCATTGTGCCCAAGGGCATCCACCATTACTATATCCTTTCCGCCCACAGAGAAAAATTTGCCAACCTGCGAAAAATCCTTGCGGGGGAAAAGCCTGCCAAGTGCATGATTTTCCTGAATAACCCCGAAAATATCGAGGTGACGGTGGATAAGCTGAATTACCACGGCATCAAGGCGGCGGGCATCTATGGGCAGGCCAGCAAGCTGGACAGAAAGAATGCCATGGATGATTTCAGAGAGGGGCGTATCAACGTGCTGGTGGCTTCCGATATCGGCTCCCGCGGGCTGGATATCGAAGGGGTGACCCATATCATCAATCTGGATGTTCCTGAAGAACCTACCCATTATCTGCACCGTGCGGGACGCTGCGGCAGAAAGGGCATGGAAGGCACAGCCATCACCATTGTGACCCCCTATGAACGGAAATGGATTCATAAATATGAAAAGGCTTGGGGGCTGCAATTTGAACAGAAGGAAATGTCCTTCGGCAAGCTGGTGGACAGCCAGAAAACGAAAAAGGATATCGTAAAGCCCATGAAAAAGAAAAAGCTCATCATTGGGGATAAATGGGTGGAAGGCGACGGCTGGGGCGATTTCGATGATTGGGGTGATCTGGACGATCTCATCATCGAAACAGGCGGCGGCACATCCAAGAAAAAGAAAAAAGACAAAAAGGAAAAAAATGACTTTCCCTTCGCTTCTTCCAAGCCCCAGAAAAAAGGCGGCAAAAAAGGAAAATCCGGGAAGAAAGAGGACGAAACCTTAGGCTTCTTTGCGAAAAAAGTGAAAAAACTTGCCGAAAAAGAGGCAAACCGCCAAAAAAGTCAAAAAAAATAATTGTCCAAAAGGCGATTATCGGTTATGATGATAGGGAAGGATTATTTAAGAAAGATTTTTAAGGAGGATTCGACTATGTGCGATAAATGCGGATGCGGTCACGATCACGACCACGATCATGTTCACGAAGAAATGGAAATGGAAACATTGACACTGACACTGGACGACGATACAGAAATGGAATGCGGTATTCTGGGCGTTTTTGCAGTAGATGGCATTGAAGGCAAGGAATACATTGCTCTGCTGCCTCTGGAAGACGAAACAGTTCTGCTGTATGAATACAAGGAAAACGAAGATGGCATCGAACTGCTGAATATCGAAAGCGACGATGACTTTGAAAAGGTTTCCAACACATTCTATGATCTGTTCGAAGACGAAGAAGAATGATAAAATGAAAAAGGGCGGGGATGGGCGACTATCCCCGTCTGTTTTTTTCATAAAACAAAGAAAGCCGCTTTCGATATGTATCACCGCTGAAGCTGCTTGCAGGGTTCAGCGGTTGTACATGACGGAAGTGATTTGCGGAGCAAATCATGAGTAAGACGAAGTCTTACGAATGGCTTGAAAATTTTAGATAGGAGAAAGAGATATGAAAGGAAAACGTTTGACGGCTTTGGCGATGGCGGCCATGCTGGGGGTTTCTGCGGTGCAGCCCGTTTTTGCTGCGGACTGGCAGAGCCAAAACCCACTGATTGCCCATGCCTTGGGGGAAGCCGATGGGAAAATTGAAACAAATTCCAAGGAGGCCTTTATCACCTCTTGGGAAAATGGCTATCGTGTAGTGGAGGGGGATTTTACCTATACCTCCGATGGCACGCTGGTTTTGCGTCATGATTTCGACGCCGATGGCTCTTATTACCGCTTGGAGATTGAGCCCAACGGCAAGCTGGTGATGGATAGCAAGACCTTTGTGGAAACACCTGTTATCTATGAACAGACTGCTATCACGGCGGTGGACCTGCTCTATCTGATGATGGAATATCCCGATATGTATCTGGTGACGGATACGAAGGATACGGATAAGGCGACGGTGCAGCGGCAGTTCAACGATTTGAAAAATATTGCAAATAATATCGGTGCGCCGGAGATTTTGGAGCGTATCATCCCCCAAATCTACCATAAGGATATGTTGAACTGGGTGAAGGAAATCTATCCCTTCCAAAACTGGATCTTTACCCTGTATCTCATCACCAATCCCAATTATGCAGAAATTGCAGACTTTTGTGCCGCCAATGGCATCGATACGGTGACATTGCATTATGACCGTGCCACCAAGGAAAACGTTAGTGCATTGAAAGCAAAGGGGCTGAAGGTCTATGCCCATACGGTGAATCGCTATCTGGTTTTTGAAGATTTGTTGGAAAATGGGGTAGACGGTATCTATACCGACCGCATCAAACCCTATGAATTGGAATGGGTAGGTCTGGAAAACAGCAGAACGTTGACGGAACAAACCTTTCCTGTAAACGAGAAGGAAATGACCTTTACCACATTGGATATCTTCGGCAAAGCCCATGCACCCCTGCGGCAGTTGGCAGAGGCAGGCAAAAAATTTTCTGCAGAATATAACAAAGAAGCGGGCACACTGAACCTGACCTTGGGCAAAAAATTCACCACCTTGGGGAATGAAATGCTCATGGATGGCAGCGGCAGACTGGTGACGAAAAAAGCGGATTTCAAGCTGCTTTTGGGCGGCAAGGAAACGGGCATCCAGTGCTTCTATGTGGACGGGGAGGTTTACGCTCCCGTGGAGGATATCCTTAATTTGATGCAAAAATAAATTTTGAGAAAACTAAGTCTTAAGAATGGTTTTATTGGAAAAAGCCAATCTTAAGACTTTTTTTGTTGTTTTTTGTCGAAAACCGCCGTAAGATAAGAGGGATACAAAAGCAAAAAGGAGGAACTGCCTTGAACGAGGAGAAAAAGAAACGTTTGAGACGCCTGTATTTCAAGACCCTTGCCATCACCTTGGCGGTCTGCATCGCCCTGATGGGGGCGGCCTACGGCGTATTTTTATATTTGGTGGGCGGTTTGAACCGCTCGGAAATTGATGAAAGCAATCTTTCCGTCAATGAACAGTACGGCGATGATAAGATTATGAATATTGCCCTGTATGGGGTGGATTCCCGCAACAATGATTATGAGGGGCGTTCCGATGCCATTATGATTGCCTCCATCAACGGCAAGACGGGCAAGGTGAAGCTGATTTCCATTGCAAGAGATACATACGTTTCCGTTCCCGGCTATTATGATACCAAGATCAACCATGCCTATGCCTATGGCGGCCCTGAGCTTGCCATCCAAACCCTGAACGAAAACTTCGGCATGAATATCACTGATTATGTCACCGTAAACTTCGATTCTCTGGCGGAGGTTATCGATGAAATGGGCGGCGTGATGGTAGATGTGACAGAGGCGGAGCGGCAGCAGGTCAATGCTTACCTTCTCAGCGGCGAGCCCTTGCGGGAAACAGGCTATATCAATCTGAACGGCCCTCAGGCAGTCAGCTATTCCCGTATCCGAAAGATAGACAGCGACAGTATGCGTGCCTCCCGCCAGCGGGAAGTCCTTGCGTCCCTGTTTGAAAAGGCAAAGGAAATCAACCCTCTGGAATACCCCTCCTATGTGCGGAAGTTTGCGCCCATGGTGGAAACCTCTTTGAGCAACGAAGAAATTTTGAAGATTGCATCAGTGGGCCTGAAGGGCAGCGACCTTACCTTGGAGCAGGCGGCCTTCCCCAATGATTATATTGCTTCTACGGGGCAGACCATCGGTGGGGTATGGTATTATGTGTATGACTTGGAGCAGGCAAAAGATATGCTCCGGCAGTATATTTATGAGGATATTCCCTTTGAAGAGTATGGCATGGCAGAAGAATCCATTGAAAAAACCGAATAAATGATTCAAAAAGTCAAATGGATATTTTTGAAAAAAATGGTTGACAAAAAAATTGAACGGGGTATAATGGGGTACAAGTTCAAAAGACAAAGGCAATGAAAAGAAGAGTACATCCTGAAAGATTTTACAGAGAACCTCTGGTAGCTGCGAAGGAGGAAATGCGGAAAGGATGGAAGATGGTCTTGGAGCCGCGCACCGAGAGGAGAACCCTTTAGGCTGCGACGGGAGCGCCCGTGACAGCGCCAGAGTATCGGCGAAATGCCCGTACTTGATAAGGCCGTAGCCGTGAGGCTATGGTGAATTAGGGTGGTAACACGAAGCAAATATGCTCTCGTCCCTGAGTTGTTTTACTTAGGGACGGGAGTTTTTTATTATGGGACTCCTGAACAAAAACAATGGTTTTTGAATAGGGTCAAGGGGTATGAGCACCGCCAAGAGGAAGGCGGCGGCGTTAGCCGTCTTTCCGAAGGAAAGATGCTTGAGCAATCCCCTTGCAGGGGTCGAGAGGGGACAGCGTCCCCCGGAGAAAGGTGGTTTCAAAATGTCTGAAAAAGAAACGATGATCCGCTTAGAGGGCATCAAAAAACGCTTCCGCACCAAGGCGGGAGAATTGGAAGTGCTCCACGGCGTGAGCGCAGATATCAAAAAAGGCGAAGTATTCGGTATCATCGGGCTGAGCGGTGCCGGCAAAAGTACATTGGTACGCTGCATCAACCTGTTGGAACGCCCCACAGCCGGTAAGGTTTGGCTGGATGGGGTGGAGCTGACCTCCCTGCCGGAAAAGGAACTGAGAGAACAGCGCAGACACATGGGCATGATTTTCCAGCAGTTCCATCTGCTGATGCAGAGAACCGCATTGGATAACGTTTGCTTCCCTCTGGAAATCAGCGGCGTGCCCAAGGCACAGGCGAAGGAAAGAGCCAAAGAACTGCTGGAGCTGGTTGGTCTGGCGGATAGAATCGATTCCTATCCTTCACAGCTTTCCGGCGGTCAGAAGCAGAGAGTTGCCATTGCCAGAGCATTGGCAACAGAGCCTAAGGTACTCCTTTGTGACGAAGCAACCTCCGCATTGGACCCTAACACAACGGCAGGCGTTCTTTCCCTGCTGAAGGATATTAACGAACGACTGGGCATCACCATCGTGGTGATCACCCACGAAATGAGCGTTATCCAAGAAATCTGTGACAGAGTTGCCATCATCGACGGCGGTTTGATTGCAGAAGAAGGCAGCGTAGAAGAAATCTTCCGCGCACCCAAAACAAAGATCGGTCAGGAACTGGTGATGCATGAAGGCTCCAACAGAGAAGCCTATACAGGCAAACTGCCTTATAGCTATCGTCTGGTATTTAACGGTGGCAAGGAAAACGAGCCTGTTCTTGGGGAAATGATGATTGAAACAACGGGTGTTGTTAATATTCTGGCAGCAAATACCAGAACCATTGACGGTCAGGATTTTGGACAGATGGTGGTACAGTTCCCCGAAGAAAAAGAACTGAGAGAAAGAATGATCCAGTATCTGACAGACAGAGGCGTTGTGGTAGAGGAGGTAGAATATGTTTAAGGAAGGTATGCTGGCCCTTGTGGGTCAGGGGTTTATTGAAACCATTTATATGACAGTCATCTCCACGGCTTTGGCGTATCTGGTGGGCCTGCCTCTGGGGTTGATCCTGGTGGTGACAGATAAGGATGGTATCCATCCCATCTCTTGGCTGAATAGCCTGTTGGGGCTGATTATCAACTTCTTCCGTTCCGTTCCCTTTTTGATTTTGCTGATTGCATTGATGCCCTTTACAAAGGCGGTCGTTGGCACTGTCATTGGCTCCAAGGCGGCGATTGTTGGGCTTTGGGTGGCTGCGACACCCTTTATCGCCAGAATGGTGGAATCTTCTTTAAAGGAAGTGGAAGTCGGCGTGATCGAAGCGGCCCAGTCCATGGGGGCGTCTCCTTTCCAGATCATGCGGAAGGTACTTTTGCCGGAAGCAAAGCCTTCTCTTTTGGTGGGGGCAGCCATCAGCATCACAACGATTTTGGGCTACTCCGCTATGGCGGGTATTGTCGGTGCCGGCGGCTTGGGTGCCATTGCCATCAACTATGGCTATTACCGTGGGCAGGAAGATGTTATGTATATCATGGTAGTCCTGCTGGCGATTATCGTGCTGGTGTTCCAGGAATTGGGAATGAGAATTTCCAAACGTACAGATAAAAGACTGTAAGCCCTGAAAGGGATTTACATATCAAAACAAAAAAATTTATATTTTTTACAAACAAGGAGGAAATGTATCATGAAGAAATTTTTTGCAATTTTACTGACAGGTGTGCTGACACTGGGCTTGGCTGCCTGCGGCGGTTCCGCAGAAGCACCCGCTGACGAAACATCCGCAGATGCCATCACACTGAAAATCGGTGCTTCTCCCACACCCCACGCTGAAATTCTGGAAGCAGCAAAAGAAGAACTGGCTGCAAAGGGCATCAACCTGGAAATCGTTGAATTCACAGACTATGTTCAGCCCAATCTGGCAACAGAATCCGGCGATCTGGATGCAAACTTCTTCCAGCACCTGCCTTATCTGGAATCCTTCAATGAAGAACAGGGCACAGATTTGGTTTCCATCGGTGCAATCCACTATGAACCCATGGGCATCTACGCTGGCACAGTAACAGACCTGACAAACATCCCCGAAGGCACAAAGATTGGTATCCCCAATGACGCAACAAACGGCGGTCGTGCGCTGCTGCTGCTGGAAGCAAACGGTCTGATCAAACTGGATCCCGCAGCTGGCACATCTGCGACAAAGCTGGATATCGTTGAAAATCCCCTGAATCTGGAAATCATCGAAATGGAAGCTGCACAGCTGCCTCTGTCTCTGGGCGATCTGGGTCTGGCAGTCATCAACGGCAACTATGCAATGCAGAATGGCCTGAAAACAGAAGATGCACTGGCAATCGAAGCTGCTGACTCTCTGGCTGCAACAACTTATGCAAACATTATCGCTGTAAAAGCTGGCAACGAAGAAGCACCCGGTATGGCAGAACTGATGGAAGTACTGACAGGTGAAACAATCTCTGCATTCATCGAAAGCACATACGGCGGCGCAGTTGCTCCTATGAACTAAGCAACCTTGAGGGCGTTGCCCTCAAACTTCCACGAGGGGCTCCTGTCAAGCATCTTCCCTTCGGGAAGACGGCTTCGCCGCCGCCTTGATCTTGGCGGTGCTTATACCCCTCGACCCTATACGCAAAAAAAGCGATTTTCCAACCGGAAAATCGCTTTTTTTATGAAAAGTTTAGATGAAGCCTATTTATAAGGTAGTGGAGAGGATGCCCACGGTCTTACTTCTTTCCGGTAGAGCCGTGTCCGCCCCTGTCTGCGTTGTCAAGGCTTTCCACTTCGTCAAACACCAATGCAGGCTGATGCTCAAAGATGCGGAACTGGCAGATGCGGTCATTTACTTCAATTACCGTATCCCGCAGGGCATAGGCAGGCATAAACCACTGGTCATTGTTGCCGCAGTAGCTTTCATCCACGATGCCGCAATGGTTGGTCTGGATGATGCCAAAATTTTTAAAGGTAGAGCTGCGGGGTACAATATGGGCTTCATAGCCCTTGGGCAGCTCCATGGCGATGCCCAGAGGAATTAGCTTAAATTCCCCTTCTTTCAGCTCTATACGCTCCGCCGCCCGCAGGTCAATCCAGTCGGATTTACCGTCAATGTAGCGGAGCTTTTCAATTTTATCACTCAAATATTTAATTTTAATCGTTTCCATAAATTTATCCTTTCTGTTAGCAAAAGGGGGTGCTTTTGTAAATGGGGGTCGAGGGGAATCATTCCCCTCGTAGGGGGCTCGAGGGACAACGTCCCTCGAAAATCATTCTGCATGATATAAGTAGAGGGAGCTGTTTTTCAAAGATTTCTGCACATCAATGATGCGCTGATTGAAGCTGCCCTTCCAGTGGAGCTTCGTATCCTTCAAATCCTCCACAAATTTCCCGTCTACCAGTACATCAATATACTGCATCAAGGGCAGGGCGCTGATTTCCTCCCAGCGATAGCCGGTGTAAAGCCAGATGTTTTTATCGGGAAATTCCAGCTTTACTTTTCTCGCCAGCCGTTCGATGCCCATGCGGTTGCCTTCATAAAGGGGGTCGCCGCCGCTGAAGGTGATGCCACTGATATAATCCCGGCTGAGGACAGAAAACAACTCTGCTTCCGCTGCTGCATCGAAGGGTATGCCGCCGTTAGGGTCCCATGTAAAGGGATTGTGGCAGCCCTTGCAGTGGTGAGAACAGCCCGCCACCCAAAGGACCACCCGCAGCCCTTCGCCGTTGAGCATATCGTCTTTCGTAATATTATGATACCGCATTACATACTCTTCCTTTCTGCAATTTCCGCCATTTTCGCATCGTTCAGTCGGGTATCGCCTTTGACACGGGAATAGGAGAGATAGCCGTTCATACGGTCAATCTTCGTCAGGTTTTTGCTGCCGCATTTGGGGCAAACGTCCATTTCCAGCTCCTGATGGCCGCAATCGTCGCAATAAGCCAGAGAAAGGTTGACCCCTTCATAGAAGCCCAGCTTCATGGCACGACGCACCAGTGTGCGGATGGCATCCAGATTATAGTCGATGGGATATTTTACATACTGAATCTTGCCACCGTTGGAAAGATCCCAGAAGCGTTTTTCCAAGTTCTGCTTTTCGATGGGGGTGATATCCTCTGTTACATGGCAATGGAAGCTGTTGCTGACGTATGGTCTGTCGGAAACATTTTCAATGACGCCATATTTCTTGCGGAACTGGGTTACCTGCAGGCCGCAAAGGCTTTCCGCGGGGGTGCCGTAGATGGCGTAAAGATTGCCGTCGGCTTTTTTGAATTCTGCAATCTTATCGTTGATATGCTGCAGAGTGTCGATGGCGAACTGCCCGTCCTCCACCAGAGATTTGCCGTTATGCAGCTCCTGCAATTCATTCAGAGCCGTGATGCCGAAGGATGCTGTCGCAGATTTCAGCAGGGGCTTGATTTTATCATGGATATTCAAATGACCGCCGTAGAAGCCGCCCTCACAGTAAGCCAGCGGGTTGGTAGATGCCCGCATTTCCCCCAGATAGGCATAGGTACGGATATGCAGCTGGCGAATCAGTTCCAGATAGTAGTCCAATACTTCATAGAAGGGCTTGCTTTCCTGCTTTGCCTTGGCATAAATCATGGGCAGGTGCAGGCTGACTGCACCGATATTGAAGCGTCCCACGAAAACAGGCTTGTCCTGCTCATCGGCAGGCTCCATGCCGCCCCGTTCAAACCAAGGGGACAGGAAGGCACGACAGCCCATGGGGCTGATGATAGCGCCGTATTTTTTATACATTTCCGCCACATAGCCTTCGCCTGTCAGGGAAAGCCAGTCGGGGTACATGGTCTTGGAGGAGCAGAGGATGCCTGCCTCGAAAACATCTTCCAGTTCCTTGCCGGGACCGTGGAGGTTTTCATCATAGAGGAAAACCAGCTTGGGGAAAAGAACGGGCTTCTTGCAGTTCTTCTTGCCCTGACCCTTTCTGCGGACATTCAGCATGGTAATCGAAGCCATTTTCGCAAATTTGCCTGTGCCTGTGCCGAAGGTCATGGTGATGAAGGGGTAATCGCCGCGGCTGGATGCAACGGTATTGAATTTATATTCCCAGCCTTGGAAGCCTTGGTCAAAATCCTTCTGGATATCCTTCATGGCTTCTCTATCGGCTACACGAGCAGTCAGACCCATGTCCATATAGCGGCGGTAGTATTTTTCATAGCTTTTTTCTGCATAGGGCTCCAGAAGCAGGTCTACGGAAGGCACCGTAAAGCCGCCGTACTGCTGGCTGGCTGCGGAAAGGACGATATCCCCGATGACGTCGAAGGCAACCTCCAGCGTCTTGGGCTCGTTGTACCACAGGTTGCCCATTTCGAAGCCCCCTGTCAGCACTTCCTTTACATTGAAAAGACAGCAGTTCATGGTATCTCTGCGGGCGGACATATCGTGGATATAGATATACCCATCTCTGCAGGCCTGCAGTTCCTCTGTTGTCATGAAAAATTTCTGATACAGCTCTTTATTCAGCTGATTGAACACAAGGCTGCGCTTGGTGGAAACCAGTGCGCTGTCGGTGTTGCTGTTTTCCTTGTCGCCGATATACATGATGGACTGGCTTTTTTTGTATACCTCGTCCAGCATTTTGACGAAATCCTGTTTATAGTTGCGGTAATCCCGATAGCTTTTGGCAACCTCGGGCTTTACCTGCTCCAAAGCACTTTCTACGATGTTGTGCATCTGGGCAATGGGAATGCCCTCCTGCCCCAGAGAGCGGGCTTTGGTTTCCACATATTCACAGAGGAAATCCAGTTCCTCTTGCGTAAATTTTACCATGGCACGATATGCCGATTTATTGACAGCTGTCACGACCTTTTGGACATTCCAAGCTTCGTGGGTGTTATCTTTTTTGATGACGTACATGTATATTTCCTCCTTTACAGGCAGATTCCTCAAATGAACAGATTCTTACCTATAAATATACTGCAAAATGAATTTTAGTGGTGTTGCATTTATCACAGTAAAAACGATTACAAACGGGCCTGCTTCACTGCATGGTGCCAGCCCTTTATCTTTTCCGCCGCATCCTCATGGGAAGCTTCCGGGGAAAAGGCGCAGGAAACCTGCCAGTTGCGGCGAATTTCCGTCAAGTCCTTCCAATAGCCTATCGCCAGCCCTGCCAAATAGGCGGCACCAAGGGCAGTGGTTTCCAGAACGGAAGGACGCAGCACGGGAACCCCTGTGATATCCGACTGGAATTGTAGCAGGAAGGTATTGGCTGCCGCACCGCCATCTACCCGTAGTTCCGCCAAGGGGATGCCTGCATCCTGTTCCATGGCGTGAAGCACATCATAGGTCTGATATGCCATGGATTCTACTGTTGCACGAACGATATGGCAGCGGTTTGCCCCACGGGTCAGCCCTGTCAGGATGCCCCTTGCGTAAGGGTCCCAGTAGGGCGCACCCAGACCAACGAAGGCGGGCACCAAATAAACCCCGCAGGTATTTTCTACCTCACGGCAAAGACCTTCCGTTTCTCCTGCGGAGGAAATGAGCTTCAGTTCATCCCGCAGCCATTGGATTGCCGCTCCGGCTACGAAAATAGAGCCTTCTAAGGCGTATGTGATTTTTCCGTCCAAGCCCCATGCGATGGTGGTGACCAGACCGTTTTTGGAGGACACAGGCTTGTCCCCTGTATTCATCAGCAAAAAGCCCCCTGTGCCGTAGGTATTTTTGGCTGTGCCGGGGGAGAAGCAGGCTTGTCCGAACAATGCAGACTGCTGGTCCCCAGCCGCCCCTGCGATAGGGATGGCTGCTCCGAAAAGGAGAGGCAGGGTGTGACCGAAAACACCGCTGGAAGGGCGTACCTCCGGCAGGATGTTTACGGGAATCTCGAATAATTCCAGCAGCTCCTTGTCCCATTCCAGAGTGTGGATATTGAACAGCATGGTGCGGGATGCGTTGGAATAGTCGGTGGCGTGTACCTGCCCGCCGGTCAGGTTCCAGATGAGCCATGTGTCGATGGTGCCGAAAAGCAGATTGCCGCTTTCTGCCAGTTTCTTGGCTTCCGGTACGTTTTGCAGAATCCAGCGGATTTTTGTTGCGGAAAAATAGGCATCAATGAGCAGCCCTGTTTTTTTCCGAATCTTTTCTGTCCAGCCTGCTTCCTGCAGGGAATCGCAGTAGGGGGCAGTCCGTCTGCATTGCCATACGATGGCGTGGTAGACAGGCTTGCCGTTCCGCTTATCCCAAAGGATAGAGGTTTCCCTTTGGTTGGTGATGCCGATGGCGGCAATTTCCTCTGGAGAAATACCCTGTTTTGCAATGGCTTCACGGGCAACCTCCAGCTGTGTTTCCCAAATTTCCATGGCATCATGCTCTACCCAGCCGGGCTGGGGATAGTATTGCTTGAATTCCTTTTGGGCAACACTGTGCATCTGTCCGTTCTGGTCGAAAAGAATGGTACGGGAGCTGGTGGTGCCTTGGTCTAAGGAAAGGATATATTTCATGGCAGAGACCTCCTTTAATACGCAAATCGTCACTGAAAATAGTATAGCAAAAAGGAGAAGCCCCCACAAGGGAACAGAAAAAAGTAAAAAAAGTTTTAGGAAATGATGAGTGCAGAAAAATAATGTGGTAGAATAGAGTCGCTGTCGACTCTTTCCAGCAGGAAGGAGGTGCGTTTATGTTTGAGACTTTTTTAAACTTCCTTCTTTCGGTCGTGGCAAGTGTAGCAGGATACTACATATGCAAATGGTTGGATCGGAAGAAACGTCGATAGTCAACCAAAAAAGAACCCCCGCAGACTAGCCCTCTGCGGGGGTTCACTTTTTGGTGCGTTGTGTTAGAAACTTTTTTGCTAACTTCCTTTTAGCTATATTATAGTAACATATTTATGCGGATATGTCAATTTTACTTCATATAAGGGTTTGTTCTGCGTTCTGTTTCCAGTGTGGTGGCGGGGCCATGGCCGGAATAGACCTGATAATCCCCGGGCAGAGCCGCCAGTTTTTTCAGGGACTGGATGATATCGTTCCAGTTGCCCGTAGGCAGGTCTGTTCTGCCGCAGGAGCCTTGGAACAGGGTATCCCCGCTGAAGATGGTATCCTTGCAGATATAGCAGATGGAGCCTTCTGTGTGGCCGGGGGTTTCCAATACTTCAAACTCCATATCGCCCACCTTTACTACATCGCCGTTTTTCACCTGCACATCGGGATGTACGATGATATCGCCGCAGCAGAAATGGGAGCAGTTGATGCTGGGGTCTGTGAAAACACGCATTTCCTTGGCACAGCCAACGATGGTACAGCCGTAATGCTCCGCTACTTCATTCACAGAGCCTGTGTGGTCGTAATGACCATGGGTCAGCAGGATATGGGTCACCTTTAAGTTGTTTTTTTCGATATAAGCATACAGGGGGGCGGGGTTGCCGTCGCAGTCGATGATGGCGGTGATGCCGTTGTCATCGGAAACCACATAGTTGTTCGTACCGACGGAGCCAGCCGCATAGCAAGCAATCTTCATGGGGATTCCTCCTTGTTTGTTCGGATTTCATTTTTTCAAATTATATCAATCCTGCGGGCAATTTGCAACAGGAATGGGGCAGAGAAATGAAAAAGCAGCGGGGAAGGTTTCCTTTCTTCGCCTTTATGGTATAATATCCACAAACAGAGTTTGTGGAACAGTCGCTTACAGCGTCTTACTGCTGTTTCACAGCAGATTATACAATTCCCAAGCAAAGCTTGTTCATACCATGCCTTGAAAAAGTAAATGTCGGCAGAGCCGCCGCTCCCTTTTTCTGCGGTCATGGTAAATTATGAAAAGAGGGAGGTGCTTCCGATGGAAGAAAACAGTAGAGTTAGAAGGCTGCAAAAGGAAGATTTGGCGGCTGTTATGGAACTTTGGCTGCATACGAATCTGCAAGCGCATCCCTTTGTTTCGGAAGCATACTGGAGGGAAAACTTTGAAGGAGTAAAGGAAGCCCTGCCAAAGGCGGAGGTGTTTGTCTGCCAAAAGGACGATACAGGGGAAATCATCGGTTTTATCGGCATGGAGGGGCAGTATATTGCAGGGATATTTGTCAAAAAAGAAATGCAGTCCATGGGAATTGGAAAGAAGCTGCTAGACCATGTGAAACAGAGCAGGGAAAAGCTGACGCTGCATGTTTATCAGAAAAACCAACGGGCAGTGGACTTTTATCTGAGGGAAGGATTTTCTATTCGGGCAGAAGCCTTGGATGAAAATACAGGGAAAAAGGAATTCCTTCTGGAATGGAACGGGTGAGAGGAAACTCGTTGGCTTTGAAGGGATCCAAATGGAACTGACAGAATGATGGATTCCGATTGACAGGGAATGAAACCGATGGGAAATATGATGTTTTATCAGAAAATAAAATATTTGGCAAATATCATCACGGTCAGCAGAATCATAGCAGCATTGGCAATCATACAGACAGAGCCATTGTCGTTCCCATTTTATGCCTTGTTCCTTTTTTGCGGCATCACGGACATTTTGGATGGCAGGATTGCCAGAAAGACGGGTTCGGAAAGCAGGACGGGGGCTATTTTAGACAGCATTGCAGATATGGTTTTTGCTTTGATATGTTTTGCAAAGCTATTTTCTGTCATGGACCTGCCACTGTTTTTATGGATTTGGATTGGCGGGATTGCCGCAGGCAGGGGCATCAATCTGATTTTTGGCTTTATGCACCATCATAAGCTTGTAATGCTGCATACGAAAGCCAATAAGCTGACGGGGCTGCTGCTGTTCCTGTTTCCTCTTTTTATTGGCTTTTTCAGTATCAGCTATATTGCTTTTTTGATTTGCGCCATAGCGACTTTTGCAGCGATACAGGAAGGATATTTTATCAGAACGGGCAGAACGGAATAGAGCAACGCTTTTCTCGGATGCAGACGAAGGAGGAAACAGAAATGGACATCATAGCCGGATTGCAAAATAAAAATCATGCAGAAGCCTATCAGCTTCTGTTAGAACTGGAAGGGCGTTCAGCCGAATCCGATGAGCTTTATGAATATTTTGAAGTATTTTTGTCTCTGCTGGAAAGCAAAAGCTCCTTTGTCAGAACAAGAGGCTTTCGCCTAGCTTGCGCCCAAGCCCAATGGGATGTAGAGAATAAAATCGAAAAGAATCTTGATGCTCTGCTTTCCATGCTGGAGGATGAAAAGCCCACAGCCGTAAGGCAGTGCTTGGCAGCCCTACATCAGGTGGTGCTTTATCAGCCCCATTTGATGGAGAGAATCGAGGAAAAGCTAAAGGCTATGGATTTGTCGAAGTATAAAGATAGTATGCGCCCGTTGATTGAAAAAGATGTGGAAGCATTACGGGAAATAATGGCTTAAATAGAAAACAAAAAGCCGAAAGAAATCTTTGTAATGAAGAGTTCTTTCGGCTTTTCATTGCATTGGGTCGAGGGGATAACCCCCTTGCGGGGGAATTGAGGGCAGCGCCCTCAAGGTCTTTTTATTTGTTTTTCAGATACTCGTCGATAGCCGCCGCCGCCTTTTTCCCGGCACCCATCGCCAGAATAACTGTAGCTGCACCTGTAACAGCATCACCGCCGGCATAAACGCCTTCTCTTGTGGTCTGGTTTGTTTCTTCATTGACCACCAGACAACCCTTGCGGTTGGTTTCCAGACCCTTTGTGGTGCTGCGAATCAGAGGGTTGGGAGAAGTACCGATGGACATAACAACAGTATCAACATCAATCACATAGTTGGAGCCTTCCACGGGCACGGGGCTTCTTCTGCCGCTGGCATCGGGTTCGCCCAGCTCCATTTTCAGGCATTCTATACCGCAAACCTGACCGTTACCGTCATCAATAATCTTTACGGGATTACGCAGCAGGTGGAATTCGATGCCTTCTTCCTTTGCGTGGTGGATTTCTTCCAGACGGGCAGGCATTTCCTTTTCGGAACGACGGTAAACGATATAAACATGTTCTGCCCCCATACGTTTTGCACATCTTGCCGCGTCCATGGCAACGTTGCCGCCGCCCACAACGGCTACCGCCTTGCTGTTGCGGATCGGGGTGTCATATTCGGACAGGTATGCTTTCATCAGGTTGATTCTTGTCAGGTATTCGTTAGCGGAATATACGCCTACCAAGGCTTCCCCGGGGATGCCCATGAAGGAAGGCAGACCCGCACCTGTGCCAACGAATACAGCATCGAAGCCCATATCTTCAATGATTTCATCGATGGAAAGCACCTTACCGATAACCATATTTGTCATAATATTTACGCCCAGAGCGGACAGCTTATCAATTTCCTTCTGCACGATGGCCTTGGGCAGACGGAATTCGGGGATACCATAAACCAGTACGCCGCCGGCTTTATGGAAGGCCTCGAACATGGTTACTTCATAGCCCTGTTTTGCCAAATCCCCAGCACAAGCCAGAGAGGAAGGGCCGGAGCCGACAACAGCTACTTTTTTGCCATTGGAAGCGGGCTTTTCGGGCATTTCGTCGCAGTTTTTCATGTACCAGTCGGCAACGAAGCGTTCCAGTCTGCCGATGGCAACGGCTTCGCCCTTGATGCCCCGCACGCATTTGCTTTCGCACTGGCTTTCCTGAGGACAAACACGACCGCAGACTGCGGGCAGTGCGTTTGTGGAGGTAATGACCTGATAAGCCGCCATGAAGTCGCCCTTTGCCACTTCTGCGATAAATTCGGGGATGCGTACGTTTACGGGACAGCCGCTGACGCAGGGTTTATGCTTGCAGTTGAGGCATCTCTGGGCTTCTTCCACTGCCATTTCCGCAGTATAGCCCAGTGCAACCTCTTCAAAGTTTTTATTTCTCACATCAGGTGCCTGTTCGGGCATCTTGATTTTTTCCAGACTCATATTTGCCATGATGATCTTGTACCTCCTTATTTGATCAGTTCATTTGCCAGCTTATCCATACGGCAGATGTGTGTTTCTGTCAGTTCCGCTTCTCTTGCTTTATAGATGGAGTTACGGTTCATCAGTTCGTCGAAATCCACTTCGTGACCGTCAAAGTCGGGGCCGTCAACGCAGGCAAATTTGATCTTGCCGCCCACGGTGACACGGCAGCCGCCGCACATACCTGTACCGTCGATCATGATGGGGTTCAGGGAAACGATGGTCTTGATGCCGAAGGGCTTTGTGGTCAGGCTGACGAATTTCATCATGGGGATGGGGCCGATGGCGATCACAGCATCATAATTGTTTCCTGCTTCAATCAGGGATTTCAGCTTATCGGTAACGAAGCCCTTTTCGCCCTGGGTGCCGTCGTCGGTCATCAGGTAGAAGTTTGTGGAAACGGCCTTCATTTCATCTTCCAAAATGACGATATCCTTGCTGCGGAAACCTGCGATCACATCAACCTCCACGCCCAGATTGTGCAGAGCTTTTGCCTGAGGATATGCGATGGCACAGCCTACGCCGCCGCCCACAACGGCAACCTTTTTCATGCCATCATATTCTGTGGCAACGCCCAGAGGGCCAACGAAGTCCTGAATGGAATCGCCGATTTCCTTGGCAGCCAGCAGCTTGGTGGAAAGACCAACCTTCTGGAAGATGATGGTTACGGTGCCTTTTTCTCTGTCATAATCAGCGATGGTCAGGGGAACTCTTTCGCTGAATTCGTCCACACGGAAGATGATGAACTGACCTGCCTGTGCCTTTTTAGCAACAAAAGGTGCTTCAATCTCCAGAAGTGTGACCATGCTGTTCAGTTCTCTTTTATTTACAATACGAAACATGGGGTTTCCTTCCTTTCTTATAGTTCTTTCAATTGGTTTGATTTTTCCGAAAGGGTTTCCTTTGGATGTGTTTTTTGATAAGATACACTTACGATTATACATAATGATAGCATAAAAGGGGCATCGGTAAAAGACGGAAAAACACCATTTTTCCGTATAAAAGGAGACAAAAGTTTATGGGAAACGAACAAAAAACGGGACGTTTTCTGTCCCGCTTATCAGACAAGGAGGAAACCAACATGGAAGAAAAGAAATATACTCTGGATGATTTGGTGCAGGTCATCCGAATTTTGCGGGGGGAAAACGGCTGCCCTTGGGACAGGGTGCAGACCCACGAATCCATCCGTCAGGATATGCTGGAGGAGGCTTACGAAGCGGCAGATGCCATTGATAAGGGCAATATGGAAAACCTTTGCGAGGAGCTGGGAGATGTTTTGATGCAAGTGGTTTTCCATGCGGAGATTGAAGGGGAAAAGGGCGGCTTCACCATAGAGGATGTGATTCGCGGCATCTGTGAAAAGATGGTCTACAGGCATCCCCATGTCTTTGGCAATGGAGAGGTACAGGCGGATACGGCAGAGCAGGTACTGGTCAACTGGGAGGAACTGAAAAAGAAAGAGAAGCATACCGAGACTCAGACAGAGGTCATGAAAAGCGTGCCTGATGCCCTGCCTGCCCTCATCCGTGCCAGAAAGGTGCAGAAAAAGGCGGCAGATGTGGGCTTTGATTTCCCCGATGCCCTTGGTGCCATTCAAAAGGTGTATGAAGAAATACAGGAGCTGGAAGAGGCTGTGAAGCTGGAAAATGGCACAGAAGAGGAGGAATTTGGGGATATTTTGTTCGCACTGGTGAATATCTCACGCTTTTTGAAAATAAATCCTGAGTTTGCCTTGACAAAAGCCATCAAAAAGTTTATAAATAGATTTGAATATATTGAGAAATCCGCCCTTTTGCAGGGAAAAAACCTTTCTGGTATGACTCTGGAGGAAATGGATTTACTCTGGGAGGAAGCAAAAATAAAGCTTCGTCCAATGAAATTATAAATGAAAACATTAGGAGGCAAACACAAATGAACAAATCTGATCTGGTTGCAGCAATTGCAGAAAAAGCAGAAATGAGCAAAAAAGACGCAGAAAAAGCACTGAAAGCTTTTGAAGATGTAGTAACAGAAGAACTGGCAGCAAACGGTAAAGTACAGCTGGTTGGCTTCGGTACATTCGATGTAGCGGAAAGAGCAGCTCGCGAAGGCAGAAACCCTCAGACAGGCGAAGCAATGCCCATCCCCGCTTCCAAAGCTCCCAGATTCAAAGCTGGTAAAGCGCTGAAAGATGCCATCAACAAATAATTTTTCCAAAGGGAAATGAAAAGCACTCGTTCAGAGTGCTTTTTCTTTATCAAAAATAAGTGTGAAAAAGAGGGAGGAGTTCCTATGAGAGTTGATAAATTCCTGAAGGTATCCCGTATTATCAAAAGACGTACCATTGCCAATGAAGCCTGCGATGCGGGCAGGGTCATGATTAACGGAAAGGTGGTCAAGGCCGGGGCTGAAGTGAAGATTGGGGATATCATCGAGATTCAGTTTGGTAATAACGCAACAAAGATTGAAGTCCTCGATTTGAAGGAGTCCACGAAAAAAGAGGACGCCGCAGGGATGTACAAATCTGTGTAAGAAAACCGTGAGGCGCTGCCTCACACTCCGCAAGGGGAATGATTCCCCTTGACCCTCATTTGAACCAACAATTTTTTCAAAATTGTTGGTTCGTATAAAGTTTAGGTCAAGCCTTTTTAAAGGCTTGCGGGGTATTGGGGCAGAGCCCCAAGGTCTTGGCCCCAAGAGAGGTCTTTTTTCTGTTCTGTCCGCATATCCTTGGAACAGAGGGGGCGTTTTTATGGCAGAAGAGAAAAAAAGAACAGGCAGACATACATTGAATATGGAAGAACGGGAAAAGGTACGCATCGGCGGCGTGTTGGAAGTGCTGTCCTTCGATGAAGAGGGTATTATGATGGAGACTACCTGCGGCCTTTTGATGCTGAAGGGGGCAGGGATGCACATTGGCAAGCTGGATTTGGATGCAGGAGATGTTATTGTAGACGGCAGCATCGACAGCATGACATATTCCGACGGCACCCTGGCGGAAAAACACTCCATTCTGGGCAGGCTGTTTCGATAAGGGGCGGGTGCTATGATCCTTTCATTACATACACAGGCGAGCCTATTCCTGCTGACCATCCTTATGGGGGGCGGCATGGGCTTGTTGTACGATGGGCTGCGGGTATTCCGTCATGCCCTGCATCATAAGTCCTTTTGGGTACAACTGGAGGATGGCCTGTTTTGGCTGTTGGCGGTGTTTTTGGTGTTCAGCGTGATGCTAAATGCCAGCGGCGGGGAGATTCGGTTTTTCACCATCCTTGGATTGTTTGGAGGTATGGGGCTCTATTTCCTGACCCTTAGCCGACTTGTCATCGCCGTCAGCGATCATATCATCCGTCTGGTGAAATACATCGTAGGGCTTTTCTGGCACATCGTCACCACGCCGTTTCGTCTGGTGTATCTCCTGTTTCGTCGACCTTTGGGGAAAGTAGGCAGATTTTGCGGGAAACAAAGGAAAAAACTATTGCAATCCTGTAAACTTTGTGTGAAAATGATAGTACATCATATCCGATTGGATTGGCGGATGCTTCGCAGAAAATAGGAACACAGCAGGGAGTTTTTTTATGGAACGGAAAAAGAAAACCAAAAAATCCAGAAAACCATCCAGCCTTTTTTTGAGGGTGTTTTTATTTGTATTTGTTGTGACAGTTTCTGTGGGCATTGGTACACAATTCATCCGTTATCAGGAGCTGCAGGAGGAGTTGGCTGTTGTGACGGCGGAGATTGAAAAAGAGCAGGAAAGACAACTGGAATTTGATACCCGCAGGGAATATTATACCAGCGATAGTTATATCGAGCAGGTGGCAAGGGAACAGTTGGGCATGGTAAAGCCCAACGAAATCCTATATATCAACCGCAGTCAATGAAGCAAAATGAAATTCTTGTAAAAATTTTGTGGAAAAGCCTTGACAAAATCTGAACGAAACGTTATACTGACAAAGTCAGCTTGTGGCGGAGTAGCTCAGTTGGCTAGAGCATGCGGTTCATACCCGCAGTGTCGGGGGTTCAAATCCCTCCTCCGCTACTCTACTATTTATTAAGGCCCGTTGGTCAAGCGGTCAAGACGCGGCCCTCTCACGGCTGAAACAGGGGTTCGATTCCCCTACGGGTCATCCGTGGTTTTTGTATCAACTGAATTATAGTAAAATTATGGAAGTTTAGCTCAGCTGGGAGAGCATCTGCCTTACAAGCAGAGGGTCACAGGTTCGAGCCCTGTAACTTCCATTTTTTTATGTTCAAAAATAGGGCTCTCATGTTCGAGCCCCCGAAGGTGCAAGTACCTCCGAGACATTCCATTTTTTATGTTCAAATCACCGCCTTTTGGGAAGAATATTCCCAGAGGTGGTTTTTTATTATGGATGGGATTCGTTTTCTCTGGATTGTTTTTTGTTTCCTGCTTTCTTTTTGGAAGGGACTTCCTATGGCGGCCTTGCTCACCCTTTGGGGGGATTATTTTCTTCTTTTTACGGAGCATTATTCTGTGGGCGTTTCTTTTTTTCTCCTTGTCCAGATGGCGTATCTCCGCCATCTGCAAGGACGAGCCTTCCCATGGCGGGCATTGTTTTTCCTTCCTATTGGGATGGTTCTGCCTTTGCTTTTCCTTGGCATCCTTTATGCTGTTCTGTTCCTTTTTCATTTCTTCCTTGCTTGGCAAAAAGAAAAGGCACAGCCTTCTGTTTCGCGAAAGCTGTACCTCTTAGGTTTAGTGCTATTTATCTGTTGTGATGTGACCGTTGCGTGGGGCTATTTTTTCACTCCTGTTCCTTGGCTCATCTGGCTTTTCTATGCCCCCAGTCAGCTTTTGCTGTCCCTGACAGCGAAAAATTATGCCCATACAGTAATAACTTGAGCCACCACAGTATTCCCTTCATACAGGAAGGATTCCACTTCTTTGCCTTCCTCTGTATCTTTCAGGAAGGCCTTTACTGTCACCGTATCGCCCCGCAGACATTCCTTGCGGTAAACAATGCGGATATCCTTCAATGCCATCTCCACATAAATTTCATCGGGGATATCATCCATGACCCATTCCAGATATTTTACGTTGTTGGCGTGACCGTTGGTGTCGGTATCTCTTCTGGTCACCACGATATCTCTGGTGCAGATCAGCTCCCCGGCAGGTTCCTTGGGCATCAGGAATTTTTCTCCTTCGATGGCGGATTCCTGTCCGGTGTGGTATTTTTCTGCCATGTCCCCAGGCACATTGGTGGGCTTACGTTTTTCCAAATCCATGAATACCCAGCGGGAAACACCGTCCAGCAGCTTATTGCCTGCTTCGTCAAAGATGAAAAAGCTGCGGTTTGCCTGAAAACGGGCGAATTTATCGCTCCACGTTTGCAGAAGGATTTTTTCACCGTATTTTGGCATACGGTAGAGCTTTAGATGCCAGTTTACCACAGACCAGAACCAGTGATGCTCCAGCATATAATCGATGGTATAGCCCAATGTATCGGAGTGGGTGATGGCCAGCTCCTGCAGGCTGGAAAGCAGGGCTGCGGGGGTCATGCAGCTATTGCTGTCGATTTGAAAATAACGTACCTTTCGTTCTTCTTCATATCCAATTCTATCCATGTGTTTTCCTCCTTATAGCATAGGCGAAATGAGCCTTGCAATGGCTTCACGCACCTTGAACCACCATCTTCTGCGGTGATACCATTCTTTTGTAATTTCTACGCAGCAGCGCAGGTCGTTTTTGAAGTCATCTTCCAATACTTTTGTGATGTCTTCATCATACATAAAAGCGTTGACCTCAAAATTCAGATCAAAGCTGCGGATATCCATATTTGCCGAGCCCACAGAAGCCACTGTGCCATCAATCGTCAGCACCTTTGCATGGATAAAGCCCTTTTCATACTGATAGACCTTTACACCGGCCTCCAGCAGTTCCCCCAGATAGGACATACTTGCCCAGTAAACGAAGAAATGGTCGGGGTTGCCGGGGATGATGATGCGAACATCCAGCCCGGAAAGGGCAGCCACCCGCAATGCTTCGAAAATGCCGTCATCGGGTACGAAATAGGGGGTAGTCAGATAGATATGGCTTTCGGCTTCGTTCATCATTTTGAAATAGCCGTTGCGGACATTTTTCCACTGGGTATCGGGGCCGCTGGAAACGATCTGCGTCCGCACCCCATCGAACTGCATCCGTTTGGGGAAATATTTTTCGTTTAGCTGGATGATGCCGTTTTTCGCCGTAAAATTCCAGTCCTTGATGAAACGCATCTGCATCTGGTCGATGGCATCCCCCCGAAACCGCAGGTGGGTATCTCTCCAAGGGCCATAGCGTTTCACGATGCCCAGATATTCATCGCCCACGTTGAAACCGCCGATATAACCAATTTCCCCATCGATGATAGCCAGCTTGCGGTGGTTGCGGTAATTCAGCCGCACCACGAAACGGGGCAGAAAGGCTGCAGTATAGCCCCCGGCATCGTGGAATTTGTCAAAGAAATACTTCGGCAGACGGGCATTGCCGATGCCGTCATAGAGGATACGGACTTCTACGCCTTCGGCCGCTTTTTTCGTCAGTTCCTCCACCAAACGGGTGCCCAGTCGGTCGCCCCGCCAGATATAATATTCCAGATGGATGAATTTTTTTGCATTGCGGATATCCTGTACCAGAGCCTCGAATTTTTCCTTCCCGTTGTTGAAGTATTCCACCTGATTATTGAAGGTCATCCAGTTGCCGCTGTTCAAATGGAGATGGGCCAGGTCGGTGACATAATCTGCCTCCACCAGCTTGCCTTTATTTTCGAGGAATGCTTTCTGCTGTACGACCTTTTCCGCCGAATGGACATCATGGAACAGATATTTATAATAGACTTCCTGATCGTATTTTTCTTTTTCCCGAAACATTTTTTCCCGCTTGCTGTTTCTACCGAAAATCATATATACAATAAACCCGAAAATCGGAATAAACAGCAGTACCAGAAGCCAAGCCCATGTGCTGGCGGGGTTTCTGCGTTCAAAGAATACGACGAGACCAGAAAGGACGACATTGATGACCAGTACGATCAATGCGATCAGGGTGATCCAGCTCAATACGCCGTCCATAGACATTCTCCTTTCTCAGACTTATGGTAACAAACTTACATTATAGTAGTATACTATATCTTTCCATGGGGTTGCAACTGCTCCTTTTGTGAAAAAAATCGAAAAAAATGCAGATTTTCTCTTCCCTAAAGTGAAAATCGATGGTAGAATAGCAAGGGCGTGAAAAATTACGGCAAAATGTTTATCGTTTTGTCTGCAAGCAATAAAGGAGGAAATATTTTGAGCGTTTCTGATATTATGATCATCATCATCGTTATTTTGGCACTGCTTTGTGTAGGTATGTATTACCTGAACAAAAGAGGCATGAAGAGAATGATCCAGGCCCAGGATTTCATTGACCAGAACCGCACCACAGTGCAGATCTTCGTCATCGATAAGAGAAAGGAAAAACCTTCTCCTTCCAATATGCCCAAGGCTGTTTATGAACAGATGCCCAAATCTGCAAAGATGCGTAAAACAAATCTGGTTCGTGCAAAGGTCGGTTCTCAGATTGTGACCCTGATGTGTGATAAGCCTGTTTACGAAGTCATCCCTGTAAAGAAAACGATCAAAGTTGATCTGGCTGGTATGTATATCGTAGGCATCACAGGTATGAATCTGGAAGATAAAAAGAAAAAGACCCTCTCTGAAAAAGTTGTTACCAGTGCAAACCGTACGATGAAACAGCAGAGTGAAAAGAAAAAAGCAAAATAAGCAAAGGAAAGCCCCTTCACACGAAGGGGCATTTTTTTCGAGTTAGGCGCCTAGCGCCTAAAAAAAGGCGATAAAGCCGAAGCTTTACCGCCATGTTTTTTTAATAAAGCCAATGATGTCCCTTTGGAAAGAGTTGGAGAATGGGTGTGTGCCTGCCGAAGCAGTTCCGCGTCCCTCCGCCGAATCATCGCCCTTTGGCATCCCCAATAGCAGATGAAAAGGAACAGCCGTTCAAGCCGGCCACCCCTCGGCATCTCGAGAAGGAAATTCCTCTGTTTGATGAACAAAGGCCATATTAACGTAAAAATACAGGCTATATTATAGACAAATTTCGACCACTTGTCAATTAGAAAGAAATAGGTATTGATAAATTTGTGTGTTGACCTGTATAATAGAAAAGATAGCTCTTGATGAGGAGCGCGTAAAATGATAGTTGAAGGAGAGAGATACACATGAGATATGAAGGTACTGTTTACAGACCCCCCAGTGAAGCAGGCAGTCTGATTATCCAGCTGACCATCGGCTGTGCCAGAAATACCTGCACATTCTGCAATATGTACAAGGATAAAAAATTCCGTATCCGCCCTCTGGAAGAAGTGGTGGAGGATTTGGAAATGGCAAGAAAATACTATAACCGTATTCAGGTGCGCCGTATTTTCTTAGCAGATGGGGATGCACTGATCGTAAAGACGGAGGATCTGCTGTATATCATCGATAAATGCAAGGAAATCTTCCCTGAGGTGGAACGGATTTCCGTATATGGTGCCCCCAAGGATATCCTGCATAAAACACCGGAAGAACTGCGCCGCCTGAAGGAAGCCGGTCTGGATATGGTTTATATGGGGCTGGAATCCGGTGCGGATGAAGTGCTGAAGGAAGTAAAGAAAGGCGTTACTGCCGATGAAATGATCGAAGCAGGGAAAAAGGTACGGGAAGCAGGGATGATTCTGTCCATGACAGTCATTTCCGGTCTGGGCGGCAAGAAGCTCTGGAGAGAACACGCTCTGGGCAGTGCAAGGGTGATTTCCGCCATCAAGCCCGAATACGTTGGCTTCCTGACACTGATGATCGAGCCCGGTACAGAAATGTATGACCAGTATAACAGAGGGGAGATCGAATTGCTGACCCCCCATGAGGTGCTGGATGAAACAGAATTGTTCATCCGCACTGTGGATGCAGAAGGCACCATGTTCCGTTCCAACCATGCCTCCAACTATATCCCTCTGGGCGGCACATTGAACGGCGAACGGGATAAGATTTTGGCACAGATTGAAACAAGCAGACAGAGAAGCAAATTCCGCCCTGATGTGTTTAGAGGAATCTAACAAGGAAAGTCCCGTACTGCGACAATGTTCTTCGGCAAGCTTGCTTGCAGAAGAATATTGGCATTGGACGGGCAAGATGATATGAGTAAAGAAGCTTCATGGAATGAAGCGATTTACGAATATCAGCGGCGATTGCGGGAGTGGGAAGCACGGAGCAATCGACTTTCCGATGCATTCAGGAGTTCGGCAAGCTTGCTTGCAGAAGAATATTGGCATTGGACGGGCAAGATGATATGAGTAAAGAAGCTTCATGGAATGAAGCGATTTACGAATAGCAGCGGCGATTGCGGGAGCGGGAAGCACGGAGCAATCGACTTTCCGATGCATTCAGGAGTTCGGCAAGCTCGCTTGTAGGAGGACATGAGCATTGGATGAGCAATCGACTTTCCATAAACAGCAAGAGTGTAGATTTTTAAGGAGTTCGGTAGTATGGCATGGCTGGGTTTTGTCACATTGATAACGATATATTGGTGTTTTTTCCTGGTTGTGACCACAGGACGATGGGGCTGGGGACTTTTGACAGGCTGGCTTTTGCCCATCCTTGCCATGGCTATCAGCTTTCAGGAGGGGATGCAGGTCAATGGGCTGATGGTGCTTATCTGCCTGTCCCTGTTTTTGCTCTGCCGCAGAGGGCTGACGGAGATTCGCGGCTGGAATATCAAGCAGAGGAAAAAACATCCTGTGGTGTTCTGGACGTTGTATGCCGTGATTTTTCTGCTGATGCTCTACAGTGTGGCTCAGGCGCAGATCAGGGGCTATGTCCTGAATATTCAGGGCTGGGGCAGTGAAACCATGCCCTATGTGCGCCTGTTTTTGACCATCCTTCCGCTGCTGGTACTGAATTATTTCTATACCGCTCAGGTCTATACGGGCATTGACCGTTCCAGATTGAAGGAATGGGAGTTGATTCTGCTGTCCTGCCGTTGTTTCGTTTCCCATGAAAGCGGTGCGGAAAAAATCGCCAAACAGGGACATTATCTGGAAGGCATCAATAATGGGGTGACTTATCACTTCCAGCTGACGAAGCGTACCTTCCAAATGCTGAAAAAAGAAAAGACCCTGCGTCTGCAGATTCGGACAGGCCTTTTCGGCGGTCTGTATATCATGGAATTGGAAAATCCGGATTTCTTCAAACGTGTCCGCCGTCTGGACAGAAAATATGCTAAATTTGGTATCTTTTTCTGTTCGCTGGTGATGGCATTTGGCGTTTGGCTGTTCTGGTTCTATTAAGAAAAATAAAAGCCTTAAACTCGAGAAGTTTAAGGCTTTTTACGTTCTATCATCTTTTTCGATGCTGCGCCGGTTCTACATCTTTTCGAAGGAAACAATCATATAATTCTTCCGATGCGCTGACCAGCTTTCCATTCACGACAGCCCGCAAGGGGGCATCTTCCCACACCAGTTCCTGCCATTCCAAGGCGCAGCCCCTTCTGAAGTTACGGGGAAGGAGATTTTCTTTGGAAAAAAAGAGGGGCCATTCTTCGGGCGCAATCTCTTCCCATCTGTCCCATATAATAACGTCGCCATTGGTACATTCATAATAGGAAGGCAGCTCGATGCCATGGATTTGGATATCCTCCAAATCCTCCAGTTCTGACATCAGCCAAAAGAAGCCTGCCATGTCGTCAGGGTCTTGGCTGTACCAGACCCGCAGAGATTCGCCGTTTTCTGCCCGTATCCGCAGTTCTGTCAGGTCGGGATAGTTTTTTTCCATCAGATTCCCCACACTAAGGGACAGATCAAAGGAATAAATATTTTTTTTGGAGACACCTGCAGATTTCAACATACTACCGGTTCCGCGTCCAAATACAAGTTCAATCATGGTATCCACCTCCTTCTTCCATTCTAATTCATTTTGTCGGGGAAATCCACATATCCTGAACAGAAGGGATGTGTCTCTATGAAAAAAATCCTTGGCGTGGTGCTTTTTTATATACTTTTGGCGGTGCTTCTCCTGCCTCTTTTGGTGACGGCTCTTTGCGGCGGCTTTGGCAAAGAGATGCCCCAACAGGCGAAGGCTCTTTACGGCTTGGCAGACCTTGCCCCGTTGGATTCTGAATTGGAGGAATACGTAGTAGGGGTGGTGGCGGCGGAAATGCCTGCGGCTTTCCCGGAAGAAGCCCTGAAAGCCCAAGCCGTTGCTGCCCGTACCTATCAGGTGCGGCAGATGCAGGCGGCGGGCAGTGATGCCGTCCTCTATGATGTGGGACAGGCATATATTACCTCGGAGGAACAGAAGAAAAAATGGGGGGAGAATTACGCTTTTTATGCCGCAAAAATACGAAATGCCGTCTGTGCTACGGCGGGGGAAATCATGGTATATGATGGTGAGCCTATTCTGGCGGCCTTCCATGCTCAAAGCGCAGGGAAAACAGAGGATGCGGAAAATGTCTGGAACAGCCCGGTGCCTTATCTGAAAAGCGTGGACAGCAGTGAGGACAAAAACGCCCCAGACAACAAAACCACAGTGACCTTTTCCGCAAAGGAGATTTCGGACAAACTGGGCTGCGAAGCGAAAAATATTTCTATTCTCAGCCGTACCGATGCGGGCTATGTGGACAGGGTGCAGGTGGGAGACAAAACGTTTACGGGCAGAGAACTGCGGGAAGCCCTTGGCCTTCGCAGCACCAATTTTACTGTGGAAAAGGAAGGGGATGGCTTTCGCTTTACTGTATTTGGCTATGGACATGGGGCTGGCATGAGCCAGTATGGGGCATCCTTTTTGGCAGAAAAGGGAATGGATTACCATGAAATTTTGAAACATTATTATACGGGCATCGATTTTCGGAAGATTGCATAAAACCTTCCTGTGCTGGCAACAATAGCATCGGAGGTGCTATTGAAATGAGAAAAAATGAGAAAGAAACAGCAAAGCGGATGCAGACCATCGCCATCTGCGGCTGTCTGTGTCTGGTGGCAGTGGGGGCAGGGGTGACCTATCGTGCCTTTGACAAAACCCCTGCGGAATCCGTTGATTTTGCGGAAGGGGAACAGCCCGTAACAGCGGTGCAGACCCCTACTGTGGATACGGCAATTTTAAATCGGGACAAGCAGAGCAACGACCCCGGGGAAACCCCTGATACAAAGGAAAAAACACCTGCAAAGCAGGAAGAGGAAAAACCCGCCAAGCCTGTGTTTGCCTATCCTGTGGAAGGGGAAATCCTTCTGCCTTACAGCATGGACCATGCCATCTATGACCCTACGTTGGACCAGTATCGCACCAATGCCAGCATTAGCCTTTCCGCAGAGGAAGGGACAGCAGTCAAAGCGGCGGCGGATGGCGTTGTGAAAAAGGTAAAAGAGGATACGGAAACGGGTATGACCGTTGTCATCGAACACGGGGAAAACTGGCTGACTACATACGGTCAGCTGGATGAGACCGTAAAAGTAAAGGAAGGCGAAACTGTAAAGCAGGGGCAGACCATTGGTTCTGTGGCTGCGCCAACAAAATATGGCGTGGCACTGGGCAGCCATCTGGAATTTGCCATGGAGCAGAACGGAGAACCGAAAGACCCTGCGGAAAATCTGAAGAAAAGCTGAACGGGAAAGAAGTCTGGGGAAAAGTATTTTTTGTCAGGCTTCTTTTTTTGTGAAAAAGAATTGTGAAAAACCGCT
Source organism: uncultured Clostridia bacterium (assembly GCA_945868505.1). GTDB lineage: Bacteria > Bacillota > Clostridia > Lachnospirales > Anaerotignaceae > Anaerotignum_A. The sequence continues at coordinate 54,030 of CAMBLO010000006.1, forward strand.
TTTTCTGAAAAAACCGCTTTACGAAATTTCGGAAAGAGGATAAAATGGTAGGACAAGGGTAATCCTATTTAGACAGGGGGGTTGAAGTATGAAACGTTTGTCTATCGTAAAAGGTGATATTGTAAAAGCAAAAACAGATGCCATCGTCAATGCAGCCAATACGTCTCTTTTGGGGGGCGGCGGTGTGGATGGTGCCATCCATCGTGCCGCAGGGCCGGAGCTTTTGGCAGAATGTGAAACATTGCATGGCTGCCCCACCGGCGAGGCAAAAATCACAAAGGGCTATAAGCTGAAGGCGAAATATGTCATCCATACGCCCGGGCCCATTTGGCGGGGCGGCAAATGGGGCGAAGAGGAGCTTTTGGCAAATTGCTATAAAAATTCTCTTGCCCTAGCAAAGGAAAATGGCGTAAAATCCATTGCCTTCCCTTCCATCAGTACGGGGGTCTATCGTTTCCCTGTGGACCAGGCGGCAAGGATCGCTGTGGGCGAGATTTTGCATTTTCTGGAAAATGACGATTCCATGGAACAGATCGTTTTGGTCTGCTTCGATGACAGAACCAAGGAAGCCTATCTGGATGCGCTGGCAGAGCTGACAGCATAAAAATCATACAAAAAACAATAAAATCTCGGGCAAAAAATGTCCGGGATTTTTTATTGATACAATTTGATATAAGATTTTATGTGAACCTATGAGCGATATGGCTACGAACATCCTTTTGTGGAAAAAGTGGAGAAACTCACCGGGTTATCCACAATTAAAATCCTTAGAACGCAAGTTTTCCACAAAGTTGTTCACATTATCCACAGTTTCCGTGGGAATAAATTGTGGAAAAAGGGGGAACGGATGTGTTTTTTGTGGATTTCTGAAAAGCCCGAAAATCCGCCATTTTTCATTTAGAGAAAAATCCACAGAAATCTATAAACTGGATTATGGAAACTAAAAAATAAAAATCCACCAAAATTTTTTGTTGGTATTGTCGCAAAAAAATTATCGAAAATTAAGGGATTTTTTTTCGAAAGAAAAAAGGGATTTGAAAAAATATGGAGAATATTAAGAATAAACGGGGAGAAAGTTTCTAAAAGAAATACCGTGCGATGGGTCAGAAAGATCCGATTTATCTTTTGAATCTCATCGGCGTTGCCGATTTGATATATTTGCCGATCCTCCTTAGAGATGAGAGGATCACGAAGGGAGTTGTTTTTATGCGTTATAACATTATTGGTAAGAACATCGATGTATGGGACAAAACAAAAGAGATGATTGAAAAGAAGATGGATCGTATCACTAAGCTGTTTCCTGCGGATACAGAAGCGACCATCACACTGAGTCTGGAAAAATTGGTTTCCACTGTTGAAGTGACCATTCCTATGAATAAAAGATATGTACGCGCAGAAGTACAGGATCCTGATATGACAGCAGCTATGGATAAAGCTGTGGATATCCTGGAAGGTCAGGTCGTACGTTATAAAAAACGGATGCGTACAAAAGTAAGAAGCGGCGCAGAAGCTTATGCAGCAGAATATGCAACCATTCTGGTTCCCGAAGAAGATTTGGATGATGAACCCATGGTGAAGATCGAAAAAGTAAAACATTTCGAAGTAAAACCTATGGATGCAGAAGAAGCCGTTATGGAAATGGAACTGGTAGGTCACAATTTCTTCGTATTCCGTAATGGGGAAACGGACGAAGTAAACGTTGTTTATAAGAGAAAGAACGGTACATACGGCCTGATCGAACCCGAATATTGATAAAAGCGGAGAAAAGTCTTATGGAATAGCAATTTGACAAGGTCGCTGGCGAAGCGAGGCAAAGCACTATGACATAAGAAGTTTACGAAGCAACTCAAGCCTTAGACCTTTGGTCTAAGGCTTTCTTTTAGAAAAAATCAGGGGATGCGGCTGCATCTTTTTTCAGGAAAGGAGAATAGATATGTGGTTTGTATTTGCATTACTGTCTGCGATTTTTGCGGCACTGACCTCTATATTGGCAAAGATTGGGATAGATGGTGTCAATTCCAATTTGGCAACTGCCATCAGAACCGTAGTGGTAGTCATCATGGCATGGGGCATGGTTTTTTTGACCAATGCCCAGAGCGGCATTTCAGCCATCAGCAGAAAAAGCTGGATATTCTTGATTTTATCAGGTCTGGCAACAGGGGCATCATGGTTGTGTTATTACAGGGCATTGCAAATAGGGGAAGCATCAAAAGTAGTTCCCATTGATAAATTAAGCGTGGTCATTACATTGGTGCTGGCTTTCGTATTTTTGCACGAAACCTTTACCATGAAGTCTTTGATCGGCTGTGTTCTGATCGGGATAGGAACGTTAGTTATGGTTCTGTAAAATTTAAGTTACCACAGAGAGCGGAAACGCTCTTTTTTTAATGAAAACATACTTTTGCCTTAATGAAGTTTTAATATTGTATCCTTAAAATGGAATATATAACGAAAAAAGGAGGCGTATGCCATGAAAAAAAGAGCTTTGGCGGCTTTGACTGTTCTCTGTGTTGCAGGGACACAGACAGCCTTTGCAGCCACAACAGAAACGACCGTGTCCCTTTCCGATGACAAAATTCTGGTAAACGGAAAGGAAATTACAGAGGATGAAACGGCTGCCGTTTATCTGGATCACAAAAACGAAACCCACAGCGATGTGCCGCAGGAACTGGCGGATTTGGAAAACAGAGTCATTACCATTACAGATGGAGGCACATACATCTTTAGCGGCAGGGCAACGGATGCCCAGATTGCCGTTGCGGCGGAGGATTCTGACGATGTGCGTGTTGTCCTGAATGGGGTGGATATCACCTGCAGAACAGCGGCGGCTATTCAGGTTTATTCCGGTTCTGACCCCAGAACAGAAGGGGAATATGGTGTGACCATTGAAATTGCTGAAGGCAGCGAAAATGTGGTGAATGGTTCCCACACAAAGAAGACCGACGAAGACGATATCAAGCATGATGCAGCCATCAGCTCCAATATTTCCCTGGGCTTTGAAGGCAACGGCGATTTGACCGTCAATGGGGATAATGAGGGCATTGAGGTGAAATATGGACACCTGACCTTCAACGGCGGGAATATTACCATAAATTCCAATGATGACCCCATCAATGGTTCCGAAGATGGTTATGCAGTGGTTACCATCAATGACGGCTACATTTTCAGCTCCGTCACCAGCGACCCTCAGTATGAAGGGGACGGCTTGGATTCTAATGGCTACATTAAAATCAACGGCGGTACCGCTATCAATCTGGCCCACCCTTACAGTATGGACAGCGGCATCGATTCTGACTGCGGTTCCTATATCAACGGCGGCATCGTTGTTGGGGCAGGCAATATGTACGACCCTATTGAGGAGGATTCCGAACAGCTTTATATGCTGTTGCAGTTTTCCGAAAGCACAGACGACCTGCTGGTGGTGACGGATGAGAATGATACCCCCATCTTTGCCTACGATTTCCCTTATAGCTATACCTACATCGCTTTCAGCACACCGGAACTGGAGGAAGGCACCTACCATGTTTATTTGGGCGGCGAGATTGAAGGCGTAGAAAAGGACGGTCTGTATACGGAAATCACATCCTATACAGGGGGCACGCAGCTCCACCATGGCGGCGCTGTGGTAAATGACAAAGGCTTTGGCGGGCAAAGACCGGAGGGCATGGAACCGCCGGAAGGAATGCAAAAGGGCGAAAGACCTGCAGATGGTCAGCTGCCTGCGGATTTTGAAGAAAGAATGAAGGAAGAATTTGAAAAATGGGGCGAAGAAATGCCTGATGATTTCATGGAAAAACTGGAAAAGGGCGAAAGACCCGAGATGCCCGAGGGCATGGAAGGACAGATGCCACCCAGAGGAGACAGACAGATGGCATCTTCTTCTGACACCATCACAGAAGAATTCCGCCTGAGTAAGGACAGCAAAACCTTCACAAATGTTTCTTCCGTGGTGAATGCTTCTGATTTTACAGATGTGGCGAAGGATGATTGGTATTACAATGCGGTCACTTCCGCAGCTTCCAAGGGCATCCTGAAAGGGGCAACGGAAACCACCTTCGCACCCACAGCTACCATGACCAGGGGCGAAGCACTGGAAGCCATCTATGCACTGGCGGGCAAGCCTGCAGCAGGGGAAGCTACTTTCTCTGATATTGATGCAAACGCTTCCTATTACGCAGCAGCGGCATGGGCGGAAAAGAACGGCATCCTGACAGATATCGCCGAAGGAAAGCTGGCAGCAGAGACAAAGGTAACCCGAGAGGAATTTGTACAAATGCTGTATAACTATCTGGGCGGCGGAGCTGAAGGCACACTGGACAAGAAATTTGCCGATGCAGAGAAAGTGACAGCGGAAAATGCCTTTGCATGGGCATTGGATTCCCATATCCTTTCCGGTAATCAGGAAAGCCTGCGCCCCTCTGCTTTGCTGACAAAGGCAGAAGCGGCAACCATGCTGATGAATACAGGAAAATAAGTAAAATAAGCAAAAAAAGAAAGGTACTCGAAAACCGAGTACCTTTTTTGATGTTACAGAGGTTTCTTTTCCCAAGGCTTCAACCGATAGAAGCCGAAGGAAAGAAGGGTGGACAAAGACCAGCCGAAGGGCCATGCCATCCAAATGCCCGTGGCACCGAAGCCGAGCCCCTTTGCGAAAACGAAGGCAAGGATTACCCGCAGCAGCAGGTCTGTGAATGTGGTAGTCATAAAATAGAGCATGGCACTGCCGCCCCGCAGAACCCCGTCGCACATAACTTTGATGGTCACTACAAAATAGAAGGGTGTCACGATATGGAGGAAGGTGATACCTGCCTGAATGGCGGCTTGGCTTTCTGCCTTCATGAACAGACCCATGGCTGTTTCGCTGCCGAAGAAATAGAACAGGAAGAAAGGAACACAGACCAAAATGCCCAGCAAAGCCCCGGCGCGGAAACCTTCCCCCACACGCTCTCGTTTTCCTGCACCCAAGTTTTGGGCTGTAAAGGAAGAAAGCCCATTTGACAGGGTCGTCATGCAGGTAACGGCAAAGGTGTTCAGCTTGATGGCGGCGGAATAGCCGGCAATGACGGCGGAACCAAAGCTGTTGACCAAGGACTGGACGAACAGATTCCCCACGGAAACGAAGCACTGCTGCAAAATGCTGGGGATGGCAACAATGGCGATCTGTTTCAGCATGGGGGCGGAAAATTTTTCATAGGGCTCATTGGTTCTTATCTGCTTCAAGCGATGGAGCAGGGTAATAAGGGCGAGAACAGAAGCTGCCCCTTGGGCAACAAAGGTGGCCCATGCCACACCGGGAACGCCCATCCGCAGAACTACGACAAAAAGGATATCCAGCAGGATATTTGCCACGGAAGAACCAATCAGGAAATACAGCGGCGTACGACTGTCCCCCAGAGAGGTAAAGATACCTGTGCAGATATTATAGAGGAACAGGAACAAAAAGCCGAATATGTAGATTTTCAGATACAGGGAGGCATCTGCAAAAACATTTTCGGGGGTCTGGATGAGGGCAAGGAGCCCATTCCCCAGAAGGAGCCCCAGAACAGTCATCACGATGCTGACACCGATGCAGGCGAAAAAGATGGTGCAGACGGCTGTTTTCAGCTTGCCATATTGCCTGCCGCCGAACAAGCGGGAAACCACCACGGCACAGCCGATATTGCTGCCCACAGCCACCGCCATGAAAATCATGGTGATGGGATAGGAGGCGCCAACGGCAGCCAAAGCATCCTCCCCGATGAACCGCCCGGCAATGATGCTGTCGGCAATGTTATACATTTGTTGGAACATAACGCTCAAAAGCATGGGTATGGAAAAGGCCCACAGCATTTTTCGGCTGCTGCCTTGGGTCAGATCTGTAATCAATCCAGTCATCTCCTTAAACTTAAATCAAAATTTTCACACACAGACAGTATACTCCTTTTTTTGAGAAAAGAAAGAAAAAAGAAGGAGAATTTTTGGGAAGTGTGACAGTCGCCAAGGGGAATGTATTGTGGTATCATACTGAGATAGTGAAAAGAATGATTTGGTGAAGGAGCTTAAAAATGGCAAAATTATATTTCAGATATGGTGTGATGGGCAGTTCAAAATCTGCCCAGGCGCTCATTACAAAATTCAATTATGAGGAACAGGGTATGCGGGTTTGGCTCATCAAGCCTGCGGCGGATACCCGCTATGGGGTGGATAAGGTCCATTCCCGCATCGGGCTGGAACAGCAGGCGGACAGCATTGGGGAGGATATGGATTTATACCAGATTTTTCGGGATAGAGAACGGGAGTTTTATGATGTTATCATTGCCGATGAAGCACAGTTTCTGACTCCTGCCCATATCGAACAGTTGCGGGATATCGTAGACCACTACAACGTACCTGTGTTCTGCTTTGGGCTGAGAACGGATTTCCGTACAAAACTATTTCCCGGCAGTGCAAGGCTTTTTGAATTGGCAGATTCTATTTCCGAATTGAAAACCGTCTGCACCTGCGGCGGCAAGGCTATGGTAAATGCCCGTATCGACAGCGAGGGCAATATCATCACCGAAGGGGAGCAGTTCCTTTTGGGAGGCAATGAAAGCTATCGCCCCATGTGCTATAAATGCTGGAAGAAAGCGCAGGAACGGGAATCGGAAGAAGCATGATGGAAAGAGAATATTGTTTTTCTCTATAGAAAAGGATTGGAAACAACATATCAGGCACTGATTCAAATGGAAGGGTGCGTCCGGCGAAAAAATCATATTTAGATTCGCAAACGGATTTGAAAAAAGGGGAATAACTCCTTTTAGAAAGAAAAATGATATGGATATAGGGATACAAAAGAAGTTTGCTGAAAATCAATCCCGGGAAGAGGATAGGTATGCGAAAGAAATTTAATATGAAATTACAATTTTCCAATGTGCAGATCGTTGCATTGGGCTATGGCATGGTCATCCTGCTGGGGACAATTTTGCTGCTGCTGCCTTTTTCTTCGAAGGCGCCCACCTCATTTACAGAAGCCTTTTTCACCGCCGTTTCTGCCACCTGCGTAACGGGGTTAGTATTGGTAGATACGGCAATGCATTGGACGATATTTGGGCAGTTGGTCATTCTGCTGCTGATCCAGATCGGCGGTCTTGGGTTTATGACCATCGCCCTGCGCTTCATGCTGCTGCTGCGGCGGCGAGTGGGGCTGCGCTATCGGGAAGTGATGGTAGATAGTATCAACTCTACACGACTGGGGGGCATTTTGAGCTTGACGAAGGGCATCGTAGCGGGCACCGTGTTTTTTGAAGGCGTCGGTGCCATTTTGCTTTCTCTGCGCTTTATTCCCGAATATGGCTTTCCGAAAGGGCTGTATTTCGGGGTGTTTCATGCCATTTCCGCCTTTTGTAACGGTGGCTTTGACCTGATGGGGGCGAAGGGAGAATTTTCTTCTTTGGTCTGGTATAGCGATGACCTGATTGTGAATCTCACCATTATGGCTCTGATTGTCATTGGCGGCACAGGCTTTTTGGTCTGGGATGATATTTATCGCAATAAAAGAAGCTGGCGGCGGTATCATTTGCAGACGAAGGTGGTACTGGTCGCCACCGGCATTTTGCTCTTTGGCGGCGCCGCAGGGTTTTTGCTGCTGGAATGGAACAATTTGGGGGCGGATATGCCCTTTTGGGAAAAGGTTCTCACGGCGCTGTTTCAATCCTGCACAGCCAGAACGGCAGGCTTCAACACCATAGATACAGGGGCGTTGAGCGAAGGCAGCAAAATTTTGACTATGTTCCTGATGTTTATCGGCGGCAGCCCCGGTTCCACGGCAGGTGGCATTAAGACAACGACCATCGCTGTCATGCTGCTGTATACCTTTGCATCTGCCCGTCATGAGCAGGATGCCCATTTCTTTGGACGCAGTTTGGAGGGGGATGTGCTGCAAAAGGCTGTGACGGTATTTATGTTCAATCTGCTTTTTGTCATTTTCGGGGCACTGCTTATCTGCGGATTGCAGCCGGAAATCACGGCAACGGATATCTTTTTTGAGACCTTTTCCGCCATGGGGACGGTGGGGATGTCCACAGGTATCACCAGGGGATTGCATCCTCTTTCCTGTTATATCATCATTTTTTTGATGTACTGCGGCAGGGTGGGCAGTGTGTCCTTTGCGGTGGCAGTGCTGGAAAAAAAGGCAAGACCCCCTGTGACCTTCCCCAAGGAAAAGATAACCATTGGATAATATATATGAGGTGAGGAAAATGAAATCATTTTTAATCATAGGCATGGGCTCTTTTGGGCACCATCTGTGCCGCTGTCTGTCCCGCCAGAAATGTGAAATCATGGTGGTGGACAGAACAGGGGATGCCATCGAGGATGTGCTTTCTATGGTAGTCAGTGCCAAAATCGGCGACTGCACCAAGCCGGAGGTGCTGGAATCCTTCGGCGTAGAAAGCTTCGATACCTGTTTTGTCTGCATGGGCTCCAATTTTCAGAACAGCCTGCAGATTACCAGTATGCTGAAGGAAATGGGGGCAAAGCGGGTGCTGAGCAAGGCTGATGAGGATATCCATGCGAAATTCCTGCTCAGAAACGGTGCCGATGAAATTATCTACCCCGAAAAGCATATTGCGGAACGGATTGCCATTGAGGAGGCGACCGATACTATTTTTGAATGTGTGGAGCTGGGCTCCGGCTATTATATCATGGAGATTTCCCCCAGAAAGGAATGGCTGGGAAAAAGTATTCGGGAGCTGAAATTCCGCAATACCTATCATTTGAACATTATGGCGGTGAAGCGGGACAATGCCATTAAAATGATGCCCGAGCAGGATTATGTTTTCTGCAAGGAAGAACATATTCTGGTACTGGGAAAGGAAATGAATCTTTTCAAGGCCGCAGGAAAATAAAAAAATGGAACAAAATGCTGTTTTTCCCGTCTGAAAGGGCGAGGAATTTCAGGGTTTTTGCTTGGAAAGGCGGCGGAGAGACCGCAATTTTCATAAAAATCTTTAAAAGTTTGTTAAGAACCCCCGAAATACGCAAGTTTTCCTTGTGTACGGGGGTATTCTTCTGTTATACTATAATAATGTAAAAGTGTGCCCATGGGGGTTTTCGTGGGAGGCACGAGTAAAAGAAAAAATGAGGTGAACCAAATGGGTTTTTTGGAAAAAATATTTGGGAACTACAGTGAAAAGGAGATTAAAAAAATCAAGCCTATCGTGGCAAAAATCGAAGCACTGGGTCCCCAGTATGAAAACCTTTCCGATGAAGAACTGAGAGGAAAAACACAGGAATTCAAAGACCGTCTGGCAAAGGGCGAAACTTTGGATGATATCCTGCCCGAAGCATATGCAGTGGTGAGAGAAGCGGCTTCCCGCCCCCACGTACTGAATATGAAGCATTTTCCCGTACAGCTGATGGGTGGTATCGTGATGCACCAGGGGCGTATTGCGGAAATGAGAACAGGTGAAGGTAAAACCTTGGTGGCAACCCTGCCTGCATACCTGAATGCTTTGGAAGGCAAAGGCGTCCACGTTGTTACCGTCAATGACTATCTGGCCCAGCGTGACTCCCAGTGGATGGGGGAGGTGTTCCGTTTCCTGGGGCTGAGCGTTGGCTGTATCCTGAACGGCATGGACAACAACGAACGCCGTGCGGCTTATGCCTGCGATATTACGTATGGTACCAACAATGAATTCGGCTTCGACTACCTCCGTGACAACATGGTAGTCAGAAAAGAAAATATGGTGCAGAGAGAACTGCACTATGCCATCATCGACGAAGTGGACTCCGTTCTGATCGACGAAGCCAGAACACCACTGATTATTTCCGGCAGCGGCTCCAAGTCCACCGACCTGTACCGTGTAGCGGATCTGTTCGTAAAGAGACTGACAAAGGGCCGTATCCTGAACGAAGAAGAAGCCATGAATGCCCTGATGAAGGAAGAAATTCAGGAGGAAGGCGACTATGTTCTGGATGAAAAGGCGAAATCCGTTGTGCTGACACAGGAAGGTATCGCCAAGGCGGAAAAATACTTCTCTGTCGAAAACTTGTCCGACCCCGAAAATCTGGAGCTGCAGCATTACATCAACAATGCCCTGAAAGCCAACTACAATATGCATCTGGATAAGGACTATGTGATCCACGAGGGCGAAATCGTTATCGTTGACGAATTTACAGGCCGTATGATGCCCGGCAGAAGATATTCCGACGGTCTGCATCAGGCCATCGAAGCCAAGGAAAATGTGCAGGTACGCAGAGAAAGCAAAACGCTGGCAACCATCACCTTCCAGAATTACTTCAATAAATACGCAAAGAAATGCGGTATGACAGGTACAGCCAAAACGGAAGAAGAAGAATTCCGTAATATCTATGGTATGGACGTTGTGGAAATTCCCACAAACCGCCCTGTCCAGAGAAAAGACCTGCAGGATGTGGTTTACCGTACAGAAATGGGTAAATTCCGTGCAGTAGTCAGAGATATCGCAGAAGCCCATGCAAAGGGACAGCCTGTACTGGTTGGTACCGTTACCATTGATAAATCCGAAGCCCTGAGCAAGATGCTGAAAATGGAAGGCATCAAACATCAGGTGCTGAATGCGAAATACCATGCGCAGGAAGCGGAAATCGTTGCACTGGCAGGCCAGATGGGCGCAGTTACCATCGCAACCAACATGGCCGGTCGTGGTACCGATATCAAGCTGGGGGAAGGCGTGGCAGAGCTGGGCGGTCTGAAAATCATCGGTACAGAACGCCATGAATCCAGACGTATTGATAACCAGCTGCGTGGTCGTGCCGGCCGTCAGGGTGACCCCGGGGAATCCCGTTTCTATATCTCTCTGGAGGACGACCTGATGCGTCTGTTCGGCTCCGAAAAGACCATGAAGGTGGTTGACGCCATGGGTATGACAGAGGATGAGCCCATCGAAGCAGGTATGCTGACAAAGGCCATCGAAAATGCCCAGAAGAAGGTGGAAGGCAACAACTTTGCCATCCGTAAGCATCTGCTGGAATATGACCAGGTCATGAATGAACAGAGAGAAATCATCTACGGCGAAAGAAAACGTGTGCTTTACGGCGAAAACCTGAGAGACAGCATCATCGGCATGATCGGTTCTGTGATTGAACGTACCGTAGATGCCCACATGGGCGAGGATCAGCTTCCCGAGGAATGGGATATGAACGCCTTCAGCGAAAGTCTGGCTGCCGTTATCCCCGTTGGCAAGGTCAACATCAAGGAAGACGCTCTGGCACAGATGACAAAGGAGAAGCTGAAAGACAGCCTCACAAAGCTGGGTGTGCAGCTTTATGAAATGAAAGAAAAGGAAATCGCTCAGGGGCAGCCCGAAGGCGAAGAACGAATGCGTGAACTGGAAAGAGTGGTTATGCTCCGTGTTATCGACCAGAAATGGATGGACCATATCGACGATATGGACCAGATGAGACAGGGTATCGGCCTCCATGCTTATGCCCAGAGAGACCCTCTGACAGAATATAAATTTGCCGCTTACGATATGTTCGAAGAAATGAGCGAACATATTCAGGAGGATACTCTGAAAATCCTGTATCGTATGCGTATCCAGACAGAAGTGAAACGGGAAGAGGTACAGAAGCCCATGTTCACAAATAAGGATGATTCCGCTGTGAAACAGCCCAAAAAACGCACCGACGAAAAGGTCGGCAGAAACGATCTTTGTCCCTGTGGCAGCGGCAAAAAATATAAACAGTGCTGCGGTCGTAATGCCTGAGTTTAGAAAGAAGGGATAAAATGGGGGAGAAGAAGCAATTTCGATTACCCATGGAGTTTCCTTTTTATACCCAACAGATGACACCGGACAACTGGGAATCGGAGCAGTTTCCATCCTTTGCGGAAGGGGATAGCTGGACATTCCGCAGCTGTGGCATCGCATCCCTGCGGATGGTGCTGGATGGCTTCGGCAAAAACGCAGAACGCCATGGCCCCATGATTGCAAAAGGCGTGGCGGCAGGCGCCTATAAAGAAGGCGTCGGCTGGATTCACTGGGGGCTGGCAAAGCTGGCACAGGAATACGGCATCTACGGCGAAGCCCTGCGGGGAAAAACTGTGGAGGATTTGCGGCAGGAATTGGACAAGGGACATCCCTGTATCATTTCTATCGCACCCTTTTTCCAAGGGGGGAAGCCCAAGCCAGACGGCAGCGGTGTCTACGGCAAAAGCGGGCATCTCATCCCTGTTTTCGGCTATGAAACGGAGGATGGGGAGTTGACAGCCTTTCTGGTGCATCACCCCTCCGCCTTTGCGGAGAAAAATATACCCCATTGGTGGGTGCCCATAGAAGATTTTCTGGCATCCTTCAGCGGGAATTTTATCAGATTTTCAACGGAAGTTTTTTCCGAGGGAGATAAAGCAAGAAGTTGAGCATCGGTAACATCGGTATCCCATTTATACCGATGCTGCCGAAGCTGACGATATAAAAAATCTTTTCATGATAAAGGAGATGATTTTAAATGTTCGAGTTAGAACAGATCCGTCTGGGCCTTTCTGCTTACGACGAAAAATTAGAGGAAATGGGGGCTTCACTTTGACGTCGCTGGCGCCAAGGAGAAGATAACCGAATTAGAAGAGCTTTCTGCCGATCCTGATTTCTGGAACGACTTGGAAAAGAGCCAGAAAACACTGCAGAAGCTGAAAACATTGAAAAACAAGGTCGGAAAATATGAAGACCTGGTGACAAAATACGAGGATATCCTGACATTGATCGAAATGGGCATCGAAGAACAGGATGACAGCGTATATGAAGAAGTCAAGGAAATGAACGATTCCTTCCTTACGGAATATGAAGCACTTCATATTTCGACGATGCTGGACGGCGAATATGACCGCAATAATGCCATCGTGACACTTCATGCAGGGACAGGCGGCACAGAAGCCTGCGACTGGACAAATATGCTGTTCCGTATGTATTCCAGATGGGCTGCAAAAGAGGGCTTTGAAGTGGAAGTGCTGGATATGCTGGATGGGGATGAAGCAGGGCTGAAATCCGTTACCATTCAGGTAAACGGGGAAAATGCCTATGGCTATCTGAAATCCGAAAAGGGCATCCACCGTTTGGTGCGTGTATCTCCCTTTGATAGTGCCGGCAGACGACAGACATCCTTCGCTTCCTGCGATGTTATGCCTGAAATCGAGGACGACACAGAAATCGAGATCAGAACAGAAGATATCCGTATCGATACCTACAGAGCCAGCGGTGCCGGCGGTCAGCACATCAACAAAACATCCTCTGCTGTCCGTATCACCCACTTCCCCACAGGTGTTGTAGTAGCCTGTCAGGAAGAGAGAAGCCAGTTTGCCAATAAGGACAAAGCCTTCAAGATGCTGCGGAGTAAGCTGCTTGCTTTGAAGCTGGAAGAACAGATGCAGAAGCTGGCAGAAATCCGTGGGGATGTAAAGGAAATCGGCTGGGGCAGCCAGATTCGTTCCTACGTATTCATGCCCTATACTTTGGTAAAAGACCATCGTACCGGTGAAGAAACAGGTAAGGTGGATGCAGTCATGGATGGCGAAATTGATAACTTTATCAGCGCATATCTGGCATGGATCCACAGCTAATTCTCTGGAGGAAAAGCCTTGAAAGAGATCAGAATCACCCAAAATGAGGAAAATCAAAGGCTGGACAAGTTCCTGCTGAAATATATGAACAAGGCCTCCAAGGGCTTCCTGTATAAGATGCTGCGGAAAAAGCGCATCAAATACAACGGCGGCAGAGCGGAGGGTAGCGAACTGCTGAAAGCGGGCGATACCCTCCAGCTTTATCTGGCGGAGGAGACGATTCAATCCTTTATGGAGGAAAAGACCGTTGCCGAGACCAAGCGCCATTTTGCCATCGTCTATGAGGATGATGATATTCTGGTGGTTTCCAAGCCTGCAGGGCTTTTGACCCATCCGGAAAAAAGCAGCGACAAGGACACTTTGATCGACCAAATTTTATATTACCTTTATCAGAAGGGGCAGTACCTGCCCGAAGCAGACAGCAGCTTCACCCCTGCCCTCTGCAACCGACTGGACAGAAACACCAGCGGCATCGTCATTGCAGGGAAGACCCTGAAGGGGGTGCAGGCGGTGAATGAGACCATCCGCAGCCATAAGCTGGATAAATATTATCTGACATTGGTTGCAGGAGAAATCCGCGAAGCCGGGGAGATCACAGCCTATTTGACGAAGGATGAAGAAAAAAATCAAGTTCGCATTTCCAAACGGGAAGGTAGCGGGAAAAAGACCATGACAAAATATCGTCCCATTGCCTGTGCAAAGGGCTATACCCTGCTGGAGATTCACCTGATTACAGGGAAGACCCACCAGATTCGTGCCCACATGCAGTCCATCGGACATCCCGTGGTAGGCGACAGAAAATATGGTTCGGAACATTCCAATCAAAAGTTCCGAGAAGAATATGCCCTTTCCAATCAGTTCCTCCACGCCATCCGTGTGGAATGGAAGGAAAAGGAAGGCCCTCTGGGCTATCTGTATGGAAAGGAAATGACGGCTCCTTTGCCGAAAACATTGCAGGAGATCTGCGATGGCCTTTTCGGGAAGGATGGATGAGAGACACACGAAGGAGGAGAGAAGATGAAAGCCATTATTTTGGCGGCGGGCTATGCCACAAGATTATATCCCCTGACATTGCATACGCCGAAGGCTTTGCTCCCCATTGGTAAGAAACCAATCATTGATCATATCGTAGAACAGATGGATACCATCGAAGAACTGGACCAGATTTACGTTGTTTCCAACGATAAATTTGCCAAGGATTTCGAGGATTGGGCGGAAACAGCCAAAAGCCGTGCCCCCATCACAGTATTGAACGACGGCACCACAGACGACTCTAATAAGAGAGGCGCCATCGGCGATATTTCTTTCGTCATCGATGAAATGAAGATCGACGATGATCTGATGGTTATTGCCGGAGATAATTTCTTTACATATTCCCTGAGAGAATATGTGGATTTTTTCCAGCAGAAAGACCGCGACTGTGTTTGCGTAAAGGTTTGGGAGGATGAAGCAGCCCTGTCCCAGTTTGGCATTGCATTGCTGGATGAGGCGGGCAAGGTGCTGGATATCGAAGAAAAACCCGCAAAGCCCAAGTCCAATACGGTAGTATTTGCTGCATATCTCTATAAAAAGGAGACAGTTCCCATGTTCGCTGAATATCTGGCGGAGGGCAATAAGCCCGATGCACCCGGGAACTTCCCTGCATGGCTGTACCATAAAAAGGAAGTTTATGCTTATACCTTCGAAGGGGAATGCTATGATATCGGTACACCCGAAAGCTATCGGGAAGTATGCGAACTCTACGACAAATAATATAAAGCCGTCTACCCATTTTTCGGACGGCTTTTTCCTGTTTTTATATTCTGACCGCAGAAAAGGAAAGCGGCTGTTCCACAGACAAAGTCTGTGGATGTTGTATATCAGGAAGGAGAAAGCGACGATGGCAGGAAGGCTTCCTGCTATGGGCGGTTTCTCTTTCCGGGACTATATTTTGAAAGGAGAATATCCCAATGGAATGGATTGAAGTATTCGTAGCTACCAGCCAGATGGGGCTGGAGCCTGTGGAGGGCGTATTGTATCAGTGTGGGCTGACAGGGCTGATGATTCACGATACCTCTGATTTTGCGGAATTTTTGGAAAACCCCAACAGAGAGTGGGACTATGTGGCCGATGAACTGGTGGAGGAAAAAAATCAACTGGAAACAGGCATCACCTTTTTCCTGAGAGATAATCTTTATGGCAGAGAACAGCTTGCCCAGATCAAAGGCGCACTGGCGGCTGTGAAGGAATCCGAAAAGGAACTGGATTTGGGTTCTTTGGAGCTGACTATGAAAAACGTGCAGGAGGAGGACTGGGCAAATAACTGGAAGAAATATTTCAAGCCCTTCCCCGTAGGCGAAAAGATTATGATTAAGCCCTCTTGGGAAGAGCTGACGGAGGAAACGGATAAAATTATCCTGAAAATCGATCCCGGTCATATCTTTGGCACAGGTACCCATGAAACCACACAGCTTTGCATGGAGCTGATTGAAAAATATGTGCAGAAGGATGATATGGTACTGGATATCGGCTGTGGCAGCGGTATTCTTTCCATCGCTTCTCTGCTTTTGGATGCAAAGGAAGCAGATGCCGTGGATATCGACCCCAATGCCATCCAGATTGCCTATGAAAACAGCGATATGAATGATATCCCCAGAGAAAAATATCATGTTTGCGCCGGAAACATTCTGGAGGATGCAGAACTGCATCAGAAGTACAGCGGCAAAAAATATGATATGGTAGAAGCCAATATCGTGGCAGATATCATTATCGCCCTGACAAAGCAGGTGCCCGATTATATCAAGGACGGCGGCATTTTCCTTTCCAGCGGCATCATTACCGAACGGAAAGAGGATGTGCTGGCAGCGTTGGAAGCAGGCGGCTTCAAGGTAGAAGATATTCGTGAGAAAAAAGGCTGGGTAGCTATCGCGTCCAGGTTTGAGGGGTGAGAAGAATGCCCAAATTTTTCTTCAATAAAAATGACATCAGCCGTGGACAGGTGCAGCTTTTCGGGGAGAATGAAAAACATATCAAGACCGTTTTGCGGGCAAGGGTTGGGGAGGAACTGACCCTTTGCGACGGGGAAGGCATGGATTATCAGTGCCGCATCGCATCCATGGAACGGGGCGTTCTGCTGGATATCCTTTCCAAGGAAGTCTGCGAAACAGAGCCAAAGACGAAAATCACCCTTTATCAGGGCTTGCCAAAGGCGGATAAAATGGAGTTAATCATCCAGAAGTGCGTGGAACTGGGGGTAGACCGCATTGTGGCGGTCAGCACCGAGCGTGCTATCGTGAAGCTGGATAAAAAAGAAAGCAAGAAATTGGAACGCTGGCAGAAGATTGCCGAAGCCGCAGCAAAGCAGAGCGGCAGGGGTAAGATTCCCGAAATCGGGCAGCAGGTGTTGAAATTCAAGGAGGCCGTGGCAGAAGCCAAGGAACTGGATGGCGCCATCATCCCCTATGAAAAAGAGCAGGAGACAGGTATCCGCCAGTTTGTGCTGGGCTTCCAGGGCGAAAGCATCGGCGTTTTCATCGGTCCCGAGGGCGGCTTTGCAGAGGAAGAAATCGCACTGGCACAGGAAAACGGCATCACACCCATCACCTTGGGGAAACGTATCCTGCGGACGGAAACAGCGGGGATGACGACAACAGCATTATTATTATATGAATTAGGATAAAAACGGTATGAAAAAGTCTTTTTTTCATGCCGAAGGCGAATAGGGTCGAGGGGATGATCCCCTCGTAGGGTGCAGGGACAACGTCCTTGCCAGAGATTTGGAGACAGCGTCTCCAAGGGCTCAGAAAGGAATGAGATAAATGATTTATTTCGATAATGCCGCCACCACAAGAGCTTTGCCCGCCGTGGCGGAAAAAATGAGCATGATGCTCTGCGAACAATATGGCAATCCTGCCTCTGTCAGCGCCATGGGGCTGGCGGCGGAAAAGGAAATCAGAAATGCGGCGGAAATCATCGCTCGGGGTATCCATTGTAAATATGAAGAAGTGTTCTTTACCAGCGGCGGCACAGAAGGTGATAACTGGGCCATTTACGGCACAGCGGAGGGCTATAAAAGACAGGGACAGCATTTCATTACAACAGAAATCGAACACCCTGCCGTAAAAAATCCCATGAAGCACTTGGAAGAACAGGGATGCGAGGTTACCTTCCTGAAGGTAGACAGACAGGGACATATCTCTCTGGAGGAACTGGCAAATGCTATCCGTCTCGATACAGTGCTGGTGAGCATCATTTTGGTGAATAATGAAACAGGCACCATTCAGGATGCCGCAGCCATCGGTAAGCTGATTAAGGAGAAGAACCCCAACTGCCTGTTCCATGTGGATGCGGTGCAGGCTTTCGGCAAATACCCCATTGATGTGGAAAAAATGAAAATCGACCTCTTGACTATGAGCGGTCATAAGATTCATGGCCCTAAGGGCGTTGGGATGCTGTATATGAGAAAAGGCCTGAAGGTAAAGCCCCTGATGCTGGGCGGCGGTCAGCAGAAAGGACAGCGCCCCGGTACGGAAAACGGTCCCGGTGCGGCGGCGCTGGGTGTAGCCTGCGATGAAGCATTTAAGGCTATGAAGGAAAGCATCGACCATGTGAGAGAAGTGAAAAAAGTCCTGCTGGAAGGGATTCTCGCGATGCCCGATACCCAGCTGAATGGGGATTCCTTGGAAGATGCCAGCCCTTATGTGCTGAATGTGACCTTCAAAGGACTGCGGAGTGAGGTATTGCTCCATGCTTTGGAAAGCAAGGGCATTGTGGTTTCCGCAGGTTCTGCTTGTGATAGTAAGAAAAAAGTGGGCAGCCCTGTGCTGACGGCTATGGGCCTGCCGTTCAATGAAATCGAAGGGGCGATTCGGTTTAGCTTCTGCCGGTATAATACGGTGGAGGAAGCGAAAGAATGCTTGAAAGCGTTGGAAGAATTGGTTCCCTTCTTTAGAAAATATAATAGATAAGGGCATCTGCCGATGCCCTACGAAAAAATCTCAGACGCTAAAGCGTCTTCAAGCTTTTTTCGTGATTGACAGATGCCAAACAGATGCGAGCCTGCAAGCAGGCGACGCCCTGTTTTCCTCGGCGAAAAGCGCGGTTTCCGCCTGCGGATTCCAGTTGGAAAACGCTTCGTTTTCCAAGCCTTTCCGCTGCACGAAAATTTGGAAAGTTGAAAATCAAATTTCTTGAAATTTGATTTTCGTATAAAAGTTTTTGATGCCCTTTTTTCAAAAAGGGCACAGGGTGCGGGACAGCGTCCCGCAGAAAAAAGGAGAGAAAATAATGGCAGAAAAGGTTTTGATCGTAAAATACGGCGAGATCGCCATGCGCGGCAACAATAAATATATCTTCATCAACCGCCTGATCTCTGCAATCCGTAAAAATCTGGACCCCTACGGCAATTACTATGTTGTCCGTGACCCCGGTCGTTTGATCGTAGAAGATCGCGGCGGCGAATTGGACTACGACCTGACAATCCCGAAACTGGAAACCATCTTCGGGCTCCATTCCATTTGCCCCGGTGTGCGTCTGGATGATGCGGAATTCGATACCATCTGTAAGGAATCTCTGGCGCATATGCAGGAGTTCTATGGCGATAAGGAAATGACATTTAAGGTAAATACCCGCCGTGCCAATAAAAAATTCCCCATGCATTCCATGGAATTGAGCATGGAAGTGGGGGCATATATTCTGGACAATATGCCTAATATGAAGGTAGACGTAAAGAACCCCGATGTGACACTGAACATCGAAATTAGAAATAGCGTATACCTCCATTCCAAAATCATCCGTACCTACGGCGGTCTGCCCTATGGCAGCAATGGCAAGGCAGTCAGCCTCCTTTCCGGCGGCATCGACAGCCCTGTGGCAACTTGGATGATGGCGAAACGGGGCGTGGAAGTGGAAGGCGTATATTTCCACAGCCCTCCCTATACCAGCGAATGGGCGAAGGAAAAGGTTATCGACCTGGCGAAGCGTATCGCCGATTTCACAGGGGAATTCCGTCTGTATGTGGTTCCCTTTACGGAATTGCAGCTGTATCTCTTGGATAACACTGCTCATGACAGACTGACTATCCACCTGAAACGTGCCATGATGCGGGCGGCGGAAATGATTGCCCATAAGGATGATGCGCTGGCTCTGGTAACAGGGGAAAGCGTAGGTCAGGTTGCCAGTCAGACCATGCAGGGCATTCAGGTGATCAATGCCGTTTGCGACCTGCCTGTACTGCGTCCCTTAGCAGGGATGGATAAGGCGGAAATCATCCAGAGGGCAGAACAGATTGGTACCTTTGAAATTTCCATCCGCCCTTACGAGGACTGTTGTACCGTTTTCGTGGCAAAGCATCCTGTGACGAAGCCTCGTTTGAACTACATCGAAAAAGCGGAGCATAAGCTGACAGAGCTGGACAGATTGCTGGAAGAGGCGGTAGCAAATGCGGAAATCATCGATTTGTAAGAAGCTATTGTTTTTTCTGCTGCTGGGGCTGCTTTTCAGCGGATGCGGACAGAAAGACCCTTATTTGCCCGAAGCAGAAAACGACACGATTTTTACAGTGATAGGAGAATAAAAATGGAAGAACAGACACCCTTGACAAAACGGATCAACGAACTGGCGAAAAAAGCAAAAACCGTTGGTCTGACAGAAGAAGAAAAAGTGGAGCAGAATTTGCTGCGTCAGGAATTTCTGATTAAATTTCGTGCAAATTTCAAGGCTCAGATGGATAATATCGAATTTGTGGATGAACAGTAATCCCGAAACTGCTGATATGTTTTGACATATTGGCAGTTTTTTCTTTTTCTGCCCTTGACTCTGACATAATGGTAGGGGCTACAATATCCTTGAGCTCAAGAAAACCAACAGAATCTGTGAGGTGCGATATGTTAAAAATCGGAGAATTTTCAAAGCTGTCCAGAGTCAGCATCCGTATGCTGCGGCATTATGATGAAATGGGCCTGTTGAAGCCCTCTGCCATCGACCCCTTTACGGGCTATCGGTACTATGGGGAGGAACAACTGCTTGCGGTGGGCCGCATTACCGAATTAAAGGATATGGGCTTTGGCCTTGCCGCCATCGGGGAGATTTTGCTTGCCTACGGAGATAAGGAGGTGCTGGAGCGGCTTTTTTCTGAAAAGGAAGAGGAGCTGCAGGCCTTGGCGAAGCAGACAGAGGAACGGCTGCGGCGTCTGGAAACAGCCAGAGAACGGATGAGAAAGGATGAAAATGGGATGAAATATAATGTAGTGCTGAAAACATTGCCGGAACGCTATGGGGCTACCGTCCGTATGACAATCCCCAGCTATGATAAAGAAGGTATCTTGTGGGGCGTTTTGGTCAGCGAAACAGAAAAGCTGCACCTGATTCCCGATGACCCCTGCTATTGCAGTGTGGTCTTCCATGATGGGGAATACAAGGAGAAGGATGTGGATGTGGAAGCCCAGAAAACCGTGAAGGGGACATACCCCGATACGGAACACGTGAAATTTCGTACATTGCCGGAGGTGACCTTTGCTTCTGCCACATATAAGGGCAGCTATGACCTGATTGGGGAGGTCAATGCGGCAGTTGC
Source organism: uncultured Clostridia bacterium (assembly GCA_945868505.1). GTDB lineage: Bacteria > Bacillota > Clostridia > Lachnospirales > Anaerotignaceae > Anaerotignum_A. The sequence goes on from CAMBLO010000006.1 coordinate 75,131, forward strand.
CCAGTGGGTGCGGGATAACGGCTATGTTCCCGATGGGCAGATGTTCAATATTTATCATGTCAGCCCCCATGAAACGGACAATCCTGAGGAATTTGTGACGGAGGTTTGCTACCCTGTCAGAAAAAAATAAAAAATTTTCAAAAAATCGGGAACTTTCCCAAATTGCCTCCGTCTGATGATATGTAACACAAAAAAAGAAACTAACACTACATTATCTAGGAGGAAATAAACATGAAAAAGAATCTGACAAAAGTTATGGCAATGGGTATGGTACTGACAATGCTGGGCACAGCAACAGCATTTGCAGAAGAAGCAACACTGATTTCTGCAACAGAAAACACATCTATCGAAACAATCATGGCAGAAGCACAGGAAGCAGCTTTCATTAGCCAGAGCGGTAAAGTGGTTTCCGTAGAAGCATCTGTTACAGAAGGCGTACAGCTGGTAACAATCGACAACGAACAGGGCGACCTGCGTTTTGCAGTAGACAGCAACACAATCGTTGTAAACAGAGAAGATGGCGCTTACCTGACAGCGGCAGACCTGACAGAAGGCATGGAAGTTGCTGTTGTATATGATGCCTTTGGTCCCATGGGCATGAGCATGCCTCCTTACCTGGGTCAGGTGACAGCAGTGGTTGCCAATGCTGATGCAGGTTTCTTTGCAGTAGGTCACTTCGACGAAGAACTGACAGATATGAAGAATATGCTGCAGCTGAATATTTCTGATAAAACAGATATCCAGAACCTGCAGGGTGCAAGAATCAGACTGACAGCGGAAGATGTAAAAAATCAGGATGCACTGGTATTCTATGGTGCAACCACAAGAAGTATCCCCGCTCAGACAACACCTTCCTTCGTGTTGCTGCTGACAACAGCGGAAGTACCCACAGGTGAAACAGAACTGGAAACAGCGGAAATGGTTCCCTTGAGAGAAACAGCAGAAGCAAATGGCTACACAGTAAAATGGCAGGGTAAGACAAAACCCATCCTGCTGGAAAAGGATGGCGCAACAATGGAAATCACAGTAGGCAGCGATACCTATGTGGTAGATGGCGACATGGCAATGAAGGCTGCTATGCCCAGTGAATTGAAGGGCGGCGTGGCATTCGTTTCCAGCGATATCTTTAAATAAGGCGCAGAGCGCCTAACTCGAAATAGAGATTTCGAGTTGTTAGACAGATGTATAAACAGATCTGTGCCTGCCAAGCAGGCGACAGCCTGTTTTCCTCGACGGAAATGAATTCCGTCTGCGGATTAAAGTTAGGAACTCTTTGTTCCTAAAACCTCAGCTAAAAAGGGAGTCCTCCGATAGGAGGACTCCCTTTCTTCATTTTCAGCCTTTTTTCTTGCTGTTTTCTCTTACGTCAACTTCGATGAAATCTACCACTTCATCGCCCCGTACGCAGGTATACCAGCTGGTGTTATTTGCGGAGGAGCAGGAATGGTTGGGAATGATTTCCACTTGATCGCCGATTTTCAGATTGCATGTGCCATCAGCCTTTACCTTTGCAACCTCCTCGGAAAGACCAACGATGGTCAGTTCGGGATGACCAACTACATAGCCGAAGCCCTTGATGGCGGAATTGCCATGGGCACCCTGATCCAGACCCAGACATTTAGAGCCTGCATCGAAAAGATAGAAGCCTTCGGAGGGATTGGAAACTACTGTTGCCAATACCCGCAGGGAGCAAGAGTCTTCTCCGCAGGTACCCAGTGCCATCTGGATATTGTCGAAGAAGGTGTAGTTGCCGGGGTGGCTGACGTTGATGGTTTTGTCTTTTACTGCGATTTCAAAAGTAGGCGTAGAACCGGAGGAAACGATTTCACAGGGGAAATCGGCAGCCGCCAGTGCATCCGCAGCCTGTTTCATGGTGTCTTTTTCCAACTGTGCCACTGCTTCCAGGGCTTTCCTTGTGGTACAGCCGTAAACCTGACCGGGATGAGTAGAAATGCCGCGGAATTTCAGGTTTTTCAGGGGAGCCAGTGCTTTGGCGAAGTCTACTACCTTATCAGCGGGCATACCGAAGCGGTGGAAGTCCATATCTACGATGATAGTATAGGAAACGGTTACCCCTGCTTTTTCTGCTTCTGCGTTCAGGATTTCCGCAGCGGGAACGGTATCCAGACGGATAATCAGTTCTGCATCCTTAGCAATAGGCATGAGCCGTTTCAGGTTTACGGGGTTTGCTGTGGGGTAAGCATACATGATATGCTTTGCACCCAGATGATAAACCATTTCGCATTCATCCAGTGTGCCGCAAAGGAAGCCGGTTGCCCCTGCCTCCATCTGCATTTTTGCCAGAGCGGAGCTTTTATGGGTTTTGATCATGGGCCACATTTCCTTGCCGTTGGCATCGCAGAGCGCCTGCCAGGATTTGATATTGTTTTCCAGCGCATCCATATCCAACAGAATGGCGGGGGTCTGTAATTCTTGTTTTTTCATGGGAAATCCCTCCTAAAAAATAACGTTCTTATTTGCATACATTACAAAAAAGAAGTCCATCTGTCAATTGGCAGAATCACGATTGCAAAGGGGCTTTTTCTATGATATGGTGGAGAAAAGCCCGAAAGAATCAGAGAAAAAATGACGGATAAAAATAAAATAAATTTTATTAACGTTTCTAAAATGGAGTGATAAAAGTGAAGCTGAAAATATTGATGGATAACCATACGGAAATAGATGTGTACTATCTGGGGGAGCCTGCCGTGTCCTATTGGCTGGAAACGGAGGGGAAATGCTTCCTTTTTGATGCAGGCTATTCCGATGCTTTTTTGAAAAATGCCAAGGATATGGGCATTGATGTGACAAAGGCGGAGGCGATTTTGCTTTCCCATTCCCATAACGACCATACGGGAGGATTGAAACCATTATTGGCAGTAGATTTTCCCAAGAAGCCCAAGCTGATCGCCCATCCCAATGCCCTTCTGCCCCATGCATGGAACGGTATGGACATCGGCAGCCCTGTTTCGGAAAGAGAACTGGCGGAAAAATTTGCACTGCATCTGACAAAAGAGCCTGTCTGGCTGACGGAAAAGCTGGTCTGGCTGGGGGAAATTCCCCGTACCTTGGAATTCGAGCCTGCTTACGCCATCGGCACAGTGGAAAAGTGCGGCAAAACAGAAGCGGACTATATCGTGGATGATACGGCGCTGGCTTATGTGGGGGAGAGGGGGCTTTCCATCATTACCGGCTGTTCCCATGCAGGCATTTGCAACATCATCGCCTATGCCAAAAAGCTGACAGGAGTGAAACGGGTGCAAAGTGTTTTGGGCGGCTTCCATTTGTTTGATGTAGACAAACGGGCAAAGGAAACCATCGCCTTTTTAAAGGAAGAAAATATTCCAGAATTGTATCCCTGCCACTGTACTTCCTTTGCTGTGCGGGCGGCCCTCCACGCCGTAAGCCCTGTGAAAGAGGTGGCAGTGGGGGCGGAACTGGAATGGAGATAAGGCCCATGGGAGAAAAGAAGGGTACTTCTATAAATTTCCTTTGAAAAAAGGAACAATCCCGTTCCTCTCTGCGTCAAAATCAGTAAATATTTCCTGAAAAAAGAGGATTTTACTGGGATTAGGAGAAATATTAAGGAAAACGAAAGAACTTTTTTTCTGTGATTGTGATACAATTAAACCATCAAAGTCCGTCCTGCTGGAGAAGGGACGGAAAGGGACTTTTGAAAAGGGGGTAAAGATCATGAAAAAGATCATTACATTTGCAACAGCGGCCAGCCTGATGCTGGGGAGCATGGGGGTCACAGCCTATGGTGCTGCTTTTGCGGATATCGATACGGTCACCTGGTCCGGTTTTAAGCCGTTTCTGAATCAGGCGGCGGAGCTGGGGCTGATGAGCGGCTATGAGGAAAACGGCAAACGCTACTGCAAACCCAGAAACAACGTAACCTACTGTGAAGCGGTGCAGCTGATGTATTCTATTATGAAGGTTTACACCAAGCAGGATGTGAACGATGCCACGGTGACAAAATGGAAGCCCGTTATCAGTGCCTACAATATTCCCGAATGGGCTTATAAGGCAACGGCTTACGGTCTGGAAAACAGCATTCTGACCACAGCAGAGCTGAACAAGCTGCAAAATGGTACGAAATACGCCATTCGTGAGGATGTGGGTGTGATTTTCGGGAAGGCATTAGATACGGTCAAGGGCTATGACATCAAATCCGGTGCTTCTTTGTCCTATAACGATGCATCTCAGGTTTCCGCGGGGGCGGTGCCCTATCTGGAATTGCTGAACAGAGCAGGCCTGATGGTGGGGGACAGCGATAACAAATTCAATCCCAAGAAAAATATCACTCGGGCGGAAATGGCAGTCCTTTCCGTAAAATCCTATAATAAGCTGACGGATAATCAGACGGAAACACCTGCGGAGAAAAAGGAAAGCACCGCTGTGGGGACAGTTACCGACAGCAGAGTGATGCAGAATGGCGACCTTTTCCTGACAGTGCGTACAAATTCCGGCACGACTCTGAGCCTCTTTGGCACCAAGGGCGAGGTAACCGCCAAATATGACGGCGATAAGATCGGCTTTGGGGATATCGGCACCGGGGATACGGTGAAGGTGACCTATGAAGGGCAGTATATCAGCGCTATTGAGGTGACTTATTCCAAGGCGGGTGTGAAAAAGACCACAGAAAAAACCTTTGCCCTGAAGGATATCACCGATTCCAAAATTACCGTAAAGGATGGCTCCAAGGAAAAGAAATTCTATCTGGACGATGATGTAACGGTGAAGCTGGACGGAAAGAAATCTACCATCAGCAAGCTGAAAAATGCCCTGGAGGATGCCAACTATGATGTTACCCTGACCTTGGATGAGGATGAATATGTACTGGCAATCGTTGCGGTGATGAATGAGAATAACCCCACGGAGGGTCTGGTGACCGATGTGGATGAGGATGAAATCACCATCAAGGTTGGCTCCAAGGAATACAAATATACTTTGGCCGGCGATGTGGAGATTGAATATAACGGTAAGAGCATGACTTTCAGCAAATTTGAACGGGATTATGATGATTCCAACTTTATGGTTTCCCTGAAACTGGATAAAAATAATAAGGTAGACGAAATCATCATCAAATCCATGGAGGATGAATATAACGGTACCCTGACCTTCCTCAACAGCAACCGTATTGAATTTACAGCCGGCAGGGATACTTATAAATATGACTTAGCCGATGATGTGACAGTAAAAGTAGACGGCAAGAAAAGCAGCGTTTCCGCCCTGCGGGAAAGCTATCGGGATGGGAAAGCTTATACCGTTTCCGTAGACGTGGACCGCAATGACGAGGTAACAGAAATTCTGGCAACTGCTAAATTTGCAGGAAACAGTACAGGCAAGCTGCAGGATTTGGATAAGGATGAAATCACCATCGTTGCCAATGATACAAAATATGTCTATGATCTGGCGAAGGATGTGGATGTCGCCATCAATGGCAAGAGCAGAGATCTTTCCGACCTGCTGGATCAGTTTAAGAGCTATTCCTTCAACGTAAAGCTGGCCTTTGATAACCAAGGTGATGTTTCTGAAATCGAAGCTACTTTGGCAGAAACCAAGGAAGGCTACCTGAAGGATCTGGTGGAGGATGCTAAGACCATTACCATCACCGCAGCGGGGCTGAATCTGAAACTGGATTTGGCAAGCAGCGTAAAGGTAACACTGGATGGGGATGAGGTTACCCTCTCCAAGCTGAACAATGAGTTGGACTATGCCTATGGCAGTTCCCGCATCTATGTGGAGCTGGCCTATAACAGCAGTGGGGATGTAAAGACCATCACCGCCCTTTGGGAGGATTATTACGGCGAGCTGACGGCGGTGGATACGAAGGATGACGAGATTACCGTGAAGATTGACGGCAAGAAAGAGACCTTCGATATCAGCACTCGGGCGGATATTATTTATAAGCTGGCTTCTACCGTAGATGAGGATGATTATAAACGGAATCTGAATTATGACGATGATCTGGATGGACTGCAGGATTTCTTGGACGACTGCGAAGATGCAAGGGACGATTGCATGGTGGCGTTGACGAAGGATTCTAAGGGCAATATCGTAAGGATCAGAGCCATTGCGGAATAAAAAATAGAAAAATGCTTGAGAGGTGCGGCATTGCGTTCCGTGCCTCTTTTTTTGAGCGATTGTTTAAATTGCACAAAAGAAGAAGGGAAAACCACTGGAAAGTTGGCTTTACTTTAGCGTGGTAATGTGATAATATAATGAAGAACGAAGGGAGACCTTCCACATATCATAAATAAGAATAGAAAAAGGGGACGATACAAGATGAAAAAATACTTAGCACTGTTTTTAACAATGGTTATGGGCGTTACCATGCTGGCTGGCTGCGGCGGCTCCCAAGAAGCTACACCAGCAGAGGATACAGCGGCAGAAAGAACCACTTTCACAGTTGGTTTTGATGCAGAATATCCTCCTTACGGCTATAGAACAGAGGACGGCGACTACACCGGCTTCGACCTGGAACTGGCTGCAGAGGTTTGTGCGAGAAACGGTTGGGAACTGGTGAAACAGCCCATCGACTGGAACGCAAAAGATATGGAACTGAACAGCGGTTCTATCGACTGTATCTGGAATGGCTTCACCATGAACGGCAGAGAAGATAAATATACTTTCTCTGAACCTTATGTTGACAACAGTATCGTTTATGTAGTAAAAGCAGATTCCGATATCCAGACAGAAGCTGACCTGGCAGGCAAACACGTTATCACGCAGGCTGGTTCCTCCGCACTGGCAGCACTGCAGGATGAATCCAAGGCAGATGTTGTTGCTACCTTCGCATCTCTGGATGAAATCGCAGATTACAACACAGCATTCATGAACCTGGAAGCAGGTACAAATGATGCGATCGCAGTTGATATCGGCGTAGCACAGTATCAGCTGGCAACAAAATCCGATAAATTTAGAATGCTGGAAGAACCTCTGTCCACAGAACAGTATGCAATCGGCTTCAAGCTGGGCAACGAAGAGCTGAGAGATCAGGTACAGGCTACTCTGAATGAAATGGCAGAAGACGGCACATTTATGGAAATCGCTTCCAAATACACAGACTACAACCTGGATCAGATGGTTTGCCTGGGCAAATAATCGAATATCAGCATCAGAAAAAACGGTAAAGACGGCGGGGAAATCCTGCCGCCTTTTCCTGCGTTTTCCCCTTTGTAAAAATAGTATTTTTAGAACCTTTGTAAGAACCTTTGAATAGAAAGGAATTTTGAATATGAATTTTACTGTAATTATGCAGCAGCTGTTTGGAGGCATGGGTGCATCCCTGCTGATCTTTGTGCTGACGCTGCTGTTTTCCATGCCTCTGGGGCTGCTGGTAGCCTTTGGGCGCATGTCCAAATTCAAACCTCTGCAGTATATCATTAAGTTTTTTATTGCGATCCTCCGTGGTACGCCCCTGATGCTGCAGCTTTTGGTGGTATTCTTTGGCCCTTATTATATGTTTGGCATTTCAATGCCCAGATGGTATCGTTTTGGTGCAGTCATCATCGGCTTCTCCATCAACTATGCGGCTTACTTCGCAGAAATCTACCGTTCCGGTATCGAATCCATTCCTGTAGGGCAGTATGAAGCGGCGTCTGTGCTGGGCTATAACAAAAACCAGACCTTCTTCAAGATCATTTTCCCTCAGATGGTGAAACGGGTGCTGCCCCCTGTGACCAATGAAGTGATTACACTGGTAAAGGATACCTCTTTGGCATTCGTATTGACTTATGAAGAAATGTTCACCGTTGCAAAACAGATTGCGGCGGCACAGACCAATATCATGCCTCTGTTCGTGGCAGGCGTGTTCTATTTCATCTTCAATGCCGTTGTGGCATTCGTGATGGAACGGATCGAAAAGAAACTGAGCTATTATCGTTAAGGAAGGAGGGCTACTCATGAAAGTATTGGAAATCAATCATTGCAATAAGAGCTTCGGCGACAACGAAGTATTGAAGGATATCTCCCTTTCCGTATCGGAAGGGCAGGTCGTTTCCATCATCGGGCCTTCCGGTTCCGGAAAATCCACACTGCTGCGCTGTGCCACCATGCTGGAAACTATGGATGGCGGCGACTTGATTTATCTGGGCGATTATGCAGCCAAGGCAGACGCAGAAGGCAAAGCAGTCTACAGTGATAAGGAAACCTTGCAGGGCATCAAGAAGCATTTTGGTCTGGTGTTCCAGAATTTTAATCTGTTCCCTCACTATTCCGTTATGAAAAATATCACAGAACCTCCCATCCTTATCGGCAAGCGCAACAAGGAAGAGGTCTATGCCGAAGCAAGGGAACTGCTGAAAAAAATGGGTCTGTCCGATAAAGAAAATGCTTACCCCTGCGAACTGTCCGGCGGGCAGCAGCAGCGTGTTTCCATTGCCCGTGCATTGGCAATGAAGCCGAAGATTTTGTTCTTCGACGAGCCTACCTCTGCTCTCGACCCTGAACTGACAGGGGAGATTCTGAAGGTTATCAAAGATCTGGCGGCGGAACACATGACCATGGTTATCGTTACCCATGAAATGTCCTTTGCCCGTGACGTATCCAACCATGTTATCTTTATGGATGGCGGCGTGATTGTGGAAGAGGGCGACCCCAAAGAACTCATCAATAACCCCAAGCAGGAACGTACCAAAGCATTCCTGAGCCGTTTCCAGCAGTAAGGAAGTGGTCCTGTGGAACTGAAATTCATTAAAACCAGCCCTACGGAAAATATGACCCTTCTCATCCAAACCCCTGTGCCCAGAGAACAGCAGCTTGCGGTGGCAGAAAAATTGATTGCTTACGGCAGTGTTTACGCAGAGCAGGCGGGCTATATCGAAGAGCCTGAAAACCCTTTGGCGGAGAAACGTCTGCAAATGATGGCGGGGGAATTTTGCGGGAATGCATCCCTTTCTCTGGCGGCGTGGCTGGCGAAGGAAAAAGGACTGACTGTGGGCGAAAAAACAGAAATCATTCTGGAGGTTTCCGGGGCGGAAAGCCTTGTCCACTGTGAAATCCAACGGGAAGAAAAGGGCTTTTCCGGCAGAGTGGCGATGCCCCTGCCCAAAGCTATAGAAAAGAGAGTGTTTCTGCTGGATGGCGAACCCATGGAATTGACTGCTGTGGTTTTCGAAGGCATCACCCATATCATCGTCCCTGTGTCCCTTTGGGGCGAAAATGCCGTGGCAAAAGCGGAGCAGGCGGCAAAGGCGTGGGCTAGTGAAATGCCTGCGGCTTTCGGCATCCTTCTTTTCGATGAAGAAAAGAGCGAATTGAAGCCCCTCGTTTCCGTGGAAAATGTCAGCCTGATCTGGGAAAGAGGCTGCGGCAGCGGTACCTCTGCCATTGGTGCTTATCTGGCGGAGAAAGCAAGGAAATCTGTCTCTGTCAAATTAAAACAGCCCGGCGGCATCATGGGCGTGGAAGCGGAATATGTAAATGGAAAAATCCAATGCCTTTTTATCACGGGAAATGTCTCCATCGTGGCGGAAGGCACAGCATTTTTATCAGAATAAGAAAAGCAGGTGAAGTCACCTGCTTTTTTGATGCTTAGTTTACAGAGAAAGAAACATCATCCAGATTCAGGGACTGCTCGCCGCTGGCTGTTACACGGAATTCGATTCGTGCGTTGGTAGCATTGTTGGGCGCCCGATCTGTGATGAAGCGATAGAATGCGAAGTTGCGGTTATCCGTAGGGATATCCTGGGCACGGATGAGGATACAGGTTTCAGCGGGCTGCAGACTATCGTCATTGGAGAAGATGACACAGGCTTCCAGCTGTACCTGCGCGCCGTTGCCCTTTGCGAAGAAGCTCAGTTCAAAGAAGCAGCCGCCTTCGATGTCGATATCCTGAGAAAGGATAGCGCCGTCAAAGAGACGGGCAGAAAAATTGCCGGAGTGGACATTGCCCTGGTCGTCATCGGGTTCTACCAGATCATCATCGTTGATGTCCCAGCCTGTGGGTACCCCTTGGGCGTCGAAGGCTTCCATGCCGCCGTTGACTGCCATTTCCCCCTGGGAAGTGCAGTTGCAGGTACAAACGCCAGTTGCGCCTGTCGCACCTGTAGCGCCCGTGGAGGCATTCTTTTATACACAACTAAGATAATCTTTGTGGCATAGGATATTTTTGGAAAATACTAAATCTATAATCACACAAAAGGCACTAGATAACTATTGGTTATATAGTGCTTTTATAAATAAAAGGATTATTATATAAAGTGTTTTAATAGATTGTCATAACTGGAGGTTCTGATAAAACGATTAGGAAGGATTTTTGCCTTTGGTTTGATTATTATACAAGGATAAAAATGAACCCATAATACCTGTATAAGCAGCTATAATATTCACAAATTCCGAAATATAATAGTTATCTATTTTATAGAGATATTTTGCCAATAGACAAGCCGTTGGAGCAATAATTATAGCGGCACAAATTGCTCTGCTGATAATATAGTTATGGGGCTTATTTGACTTGAGAGGAAGTTGTCTCAATCAGCAGTTCAATAAAGTCATCCGTTGCAGCTTCTGACATTTGTTCGAAAAATTCACCTACAGTAACATTCCAATTAGCAAAAGGATACAGTTCTTCAAGCATTGCTTGAACTTCACTGTAAGAATAGGTTACTGTTTTTGTATCAATTAGTCTTGTAGTACTCATAATAGTTCTCCCCTTTTGTATGAAATCAGGTTGATTTTTATCAAGTTCATATATAAAGAGAAGAAAACAGGTAAAATGTAAACTTTAATTTGCAAATATGACATATATTTTTATAATTACCAAAGAATTTGGGCGATAGCAAAACTGACAACAATGGAGTTCAGATGCGACGGGGGGGCGGACAAAATCTTGTACTTCCATAGGGCTCCGAAAGGAGCCTTTTTATGTATTCGCAAGAGAAAAAAGCAGTCGCATTAAAAGTATTTCATCAAACAGATTCGGTTTCTGAAACAATACGGATTTTAGGATATCCGACGAGAAAGCAGTTGTATAACTGGATAGCATCGGAAAACATATCCCCTAAAGGTCGTAAACCTTTACCACGTATTGCAAATTCTCCAGAACATCCAAGGAATCCTTCATTAGCGGTTAAATTGGATGCAATTAAGCGTTGCTTTGAATATGGAGAAAGCATAAAATATGTATCAGAAGATATTGGTTACAGCAGAGCCAGTATTTATCAATGGCGAAAGCGATATCTGAAGGAAGGTACATTAGGTCTAATGAATAACAAAAATATTCCACCTGGAAAATTAAAGGAAGGAACTGCATCAGCGGAATCAATAGCTGTATCATCACATGAGGTGGAAAAACTTAAGGCACAGATGCTTGAAATGCAAATGGAAATAGATATCCTTAAAGAAACAATTAATGTGTTAAAAAAAGACCCCGGCATCAATCAAGCAGCTCTCAGCAACAGAGAGAAGGCAGTGATAATCGATGCCCTAAAGACTGAATATTCACTGCCGCATTTGTTAAAGAAACTACATTTATCAAAAAGCAGTTACTACTATCAGGAAAAAGGTATTTCCCAACCAGATAAATATTTTTCCTTGCGGATACATATCAAAGAGTTATTTGCCAAAAACAAGAACAGATATGGCTATCGTAGAATACATGCATTACTCAAGCGCGAAGGTATCATTGTTTCTGAAAAGATAGTCCGTAGGATAATGCAAGAAGAAAATTTGATGGTAAAAGTAAAGAAAACGGCTAAATATAATTCATATGCAGGTGAAGTAACACCAGCTGTCCCCAATAAGATAGATTGTAATTTTTCAGCCGAGAGGCCTAATAGCAAATGGTTAACTGATATTACTGAGTTTGCGATCCTAGCAGGAAAAGTGTATTTATCACCAATAGTGGATTGCTTTGATGGATTATTAGTTACATGGAAAATAAGTTTATCTCCGGATGCTACTCTTGTAAATACAATGTTAGATGAAGCTATCAGCCAATTGTCTCCTGAAGAAAAGCCTATAGTACATAGTGATAGAGATGTGCACTATAGATGGCCTGGTTGGATAGAAAGAATGAATAAAGCGGGTCTTACACGATCTATGTCAAATAAAGGCTGTTCACCAGATAATTCTGCATGCGAGGGTGTATTTGGAAGATTAAAAAATGAGATGTTTTATAACACTGACTGGTCAGGTATAAGCATCTCAGATTTTATAGAGATATTAAATAATTATCTTGTTTGGTACAATGAGTCAAGAATCAAAAAATCATTAGGATATATGAGTCCTATGGAGTACAGACGAAGTCTAGGGCCGGCAGTTTAGCTAGTCCAAGAAATCGTCCGCACCCCCAGCTCTCAGATGCCAATTTGTAAACACTTTTTTCTGTAAAAGATTTTTTGCCTTTTGCGCAAAATGGTTTGGTTCAAGGCAGATTACTCATTAAAGCTTTTTTTAACAAAAAAACATTCTATGAATAATTTATCCATAGAATGTTTTATAATTTTAGATGTACATTAGTTTGGAAGTTAGCTAAGGTGTTGTCTCTTATTTATACTTCATATAGGCAAATTTGACAGACCATTTTTATATATTTATTTTACAACATAGCTGTGTTCTGTCATATATGTAAAGTGGTTACTACTACTGTCAAGGCCGGATGATAAATGACCGAAAACGCCGAGAGATAATTGACCCAAT
>CAMBLO010000007.1 GCA_945868505.1 uncultured Clostridia bacterium
ATGGAAATCGTACATGTGTGTTCTGAAACAAAAAAGATGATTTTTGGCGATTCGTTGAAGGAGATTATTCTTTTGGGTTCGTACGCTAGAGACGAAAATATGATTGTGTGATTTCTGCTGTATTTCAAAACTATGAAATATTTATGAAGTACGCTGATATTTCGAGCTTTCATCAAAATGTGATGAAAGATGGAGTTAAAATCGTATAGATTTTTATGAGATTGGAGAATGATTTATGGGAACAGTTTTGCTTTATCATGGAAGTGGAGAAATAGCTGAATTCCCTGCAATTCGTAAAACAAAATATACGAAAGATTTTTCATGGGGGTTTTACTGTACAAGTAGCTATGTACAGGCTTATAGATGGGCAGAGCGTCGAAATAAAGGCGGTATTGTTAATGTCTATTCTTATACTGAAGATAGTTCATTGAGAATACTGAGATTCGATAAGATGACAGATGAATGGCTTGACTTCATTGGAAAGTGCAGAAATGGGTATATCCATGATTACGATATCGTGGAAGGTCCTATGGCCGATGATACCATCTGGAATTTTGTGAATGATTTTTTAAGCGGGAATATTAGCAGAGAAGTGTTCTGGGAATATGCAAGATTCAAGTATCCTACCCATCAGATTAGCTTTCATTCTATGAAAGCTTTGTCCTGTCTGAAGTTTGAGAGGAGTGAGCAGGTTGGACAATAATTTTTGTAAAATGAAAAATGATATATTTTACGTATGTACTTTGATTGAGTTCACTGCCAGAAAAACAAAGAATCATAGGAGTGATCTTATCAAAAAATTTACGAAAGAAGATGTAAAGCATATGTTAAAAGTTGCTGAGATCAATCATTGTTTATCATTTGAACAGGTTTCAGATGAACTGATTGAGGATTTTAATATTGTCAATGGTGATTTTGATACGGTGGCAGAATGCAAATATACTATTCCGTCTGAAACATCTATCGGCAGAGTATATCAGGAGCTTGTGCTTTATACGATGAAAAACGATGCAGCACAAGGGATTATTGATGTGTTTTCTTCCTTTATCAGTGACGAAATTTCGGATTTTAACTCAAATGTTTATTATAGCAATCCGGATTATCTGAGATGTTCTTATGATGAAGGTAAACTGCTAGCATAAGAAAAACGAAAAAATTTAATGAGTGCAGGAATGATTTAAAGCAGATTGTTTTGAATTGTTCCTGCTTTTTTATTTTCAGAAAAGGATGATTGAAAAATGAAACAAAAGAACAGACCCTTTTATGGGAAAACTGATACCGAAAAAAAACTGTTCCAAAGGCTTTGTACTTTAGAAGGGCGATATCGCATAAGTGAGGTATTCCGTGACTTCCTGCAATACTGTGCGCATTTTATCAGCAATCTGGTTGATGGCGTGCATCGACAGGAACGCAGGGAAGCATTGGAAGAATTGAACCAAAAATATGAAAGACGGTTTAACTTCCATGAATGCCTGCAGCTGCTAGCAAGAGCGATGCAGGAGAACCAAGAATGCGGAGAACTAAGAGATGTTCTGGGGGCGATTTTTGAAGCAATTGGTCTGTCCAATGAGCGAAATGGACAGTTTTTTACGCCGGAGAACATCAGTCGCATGATGGCTAAGATGATGATTGGTAATAAGGTTCAGGAATTTACGGAAAAACCATATATTACGGTCAGTGATCCATGTATTGGTTCCGGTCGTATGCTCCTTGCATTTGCCAATGAACTGCAGGAAATGGGCTATAACTAATGTGAAAAGATGGCGGCACTGGCAGTGGATGTCGATATGACCTGTGTTTTTATGTCATATATCCAGCTGAGCCTGTATGGCGTGCCGGCAGTTGTTGTGCATGGGAACAGTCTGTCCGTAGAGGAGTGGTCCAGATGGTATACCCCAGCCTATGTCTGGGGCGGTTGGGTGTTTCGCCAAAACCTGTCTATCACAGATAGGATACCTGAGGATGATCTGAAATTGCAGGAGCTGCAGAAAACAGAGCTTCTGAATGTATTAGCCGAACTGGATAAAGTATCGTAACAGATGATTTTTTAGTGTGTGCCGAGGAAGGGATTCTTTAATGATTTTTTCCTCGGCTATTTTTTTAGGAGGAATTTGAATGGATATTTTCAAGAGAATGGCACAAGGCACAACAACAGATTTTGGCGTATTTAAGTCGAAAAACATGATAAAGGAGCCGGTGGCAGAACCAACGAAAGAGGAAGAAAAAAAAGCGACAGAAACAAACCCATTCCCGCAGCAGTCAGAGGAATCTGTAAATGCAGAGCCTTTTCAGACGGGGGACGCAAATACAGGGGGAGAGCCGCCTAAAAAAGAGGAGGCCCCAAAACTGGATGAGCAGGATGAAAAAATGATGGAAAAAACAAAGAAGGCAGAGCCGGAGTCAGGGAAGGTCATTCAGTTTAGGCAGCCGGAGAGCACCAATGAGGAGGCATCTATCAAGCTGGAGGCTGAGCTGGAAACGGCAAAAAATACGTTGTTGCCTGTTTTTCCTATCGTTCGGTATCTGAAGAACAAGTGTATGGCAGATAGCAATTTTGCAGCATTGGTTCTGGATGAGAGAAAAACACTGGGGAAATGCTTCGATTATGTGATGGGGGAGGTTAAGAAAGCCTTGAACAGCCAAAATGGCTGGCTGGACGATACGGAGGTATATGCCTATGCAGAAACCTATTACATGACCAGTGAGGAGGAACTTGAACGGATTGCTGCCGAAAAAGCAGAGGCCGAGAAAAAACGCAGAGAGGAAGTTGAGAAAAAACGGAAGGAACAGGAAGAAAAACGAATAAAGGCCGCCAAGGCGAATAAGAAGAAAAGGACTGCTTCTGAAAAGGCGAAAGCAGGGATTACGCAAGAGGCGGATTCTATAACGGAATCAAAACCTGAACCGGAGCAAGAGGCAAAGAATACTCCTGTCCTGCAGGAACAGCTTTGTCTGGATATGTAAAGGAGGGCTGGGTTATGGCAAAGAGCACATTGAAAAAGTATGTTTTAAGAAAAGTGCCGGTACAGATGGCAACAGCCCATACAATCAGTCAGGCAAAGAGAAATGAAAATATGACCTATTTTATCAAGGCGGCGGTAAAAATCATTGACCACAAGCGTATGCTGCTTCTACATGTGTATCATCGGGAAAAATTGATTCATGGTGATACTGCACCACTATTCCGCATTTTTATGACAAAGGAGGATTATATCTCCCAGTACTATCAGAATGGCGAACCAAGCTGGCGCACCGGAAGAATGGAGTCTATGATGGACTGCTACTGGTCTGGACCCAGAGTGATTTGCAGTGACGACAGTTCTGAAAAAGCCATTCAGTCCTACTTGTCAAAAAAATCTGATGATTCTGCGGTCAGGATGATTATGAGGGCTCAGGCCCATATCATGGAAAAACGGCTACAGGAGAAGCACAAAAAGATAATGCGAGAGATCGACCGAAAGATGTGGCTTATAAAAGAACTGCCAAAGGATTTTAAACACTGGGTCGATAAAACAGGGCTGCCCCGGAGCCGATATATCTATTATCAGTACAGCAGGCGAAAATATCTGGACGGCTATTGTACCCATTGTGAGCAGGAGGTTAAGGTCAGTGGCATAAGACACCGTTCGGAAGGCTTTTGCCCGAATTGCGGTGTAAGAGTCACCTTCCTTGCGGAAAGCAGAGCGAAGCATGTGCAGGACTGGGGTGTTGTCGCGTATTTTCAGAAAACATCTGATGGCTTTGTAATCCGACATTTCTCTGTAACAAAGAGATATGGTCAGGATTATAGACATCCCGAACTTTTTATTTTTGAATTGAAACGGGATTTCTTTGACGGTAATGAATTTGATTTCTATGAATGGAGGGTGTTTCGTTCGTCCGGAAAGGTCAGATGGTGTGATGGATGGATGAAGTATTACCCCGACGATGCCATTATTTATACCAAAAACCTGGATAAAGCATTGAAAGGGACAAGATATCAGTACTGTGCGCTGAAGGAATATGCTTTGAATAATAAAGAACTGGGTGTAAGACCCTATAACTATCTGTATGAATACAGGAGAAAGCCGTACATCGAATATCTTGTAAAGCTAGGGTTAAATCGATTGGTGTATGAGTTATGCCATACGCAGTACTGCACGAATCCTTTGAATAGCGGAGGGAATTCTATCCCGACCATACTTGGTGTGCCAAAACAGGATATTCACGTCGTACAGGAACTGGATATGAATATGAATCAGCTTTCTATCTATAAAAAACTGATTGCAATGGATATACGGATGAATGGGGAAGAATTTCTGCGGTTCTATCATAGATATTATGATCAAACAAATACCATCTTCAAAATAATGAGATATACGACGCTGCATAAGGCGGAACGGTATTGTGAGAAGTTTGTTGATGACAGACAGGACTATAAAAATATTCTGCATACATGGAAAGACTACATTGATTTCTGTGAAGAATTGGGATATGACCTGCACAACAGTTTTGTTCTGTTCCCAAAAAAATTGCAGGATTCCCATGATGAGGCGGCAAAAGAGGTGACAAGACGTCGGGAAAAGGCAAGAAAAGACCAGATTCGAAAAGAAGAAAGAAAAGCAAAAAAATTGCTGCAAGGATATCAGAAATTATACCCATGGTCGGAAGGCGAGTTTTGTATTGTCGTTCCAAAGGATCTCTTTGAAATCAAGGAGGAAGGACATGCCTTGGCTCGTGTTATTTCCCACTATGAGTCTATTATTGACAAATATTCTATGAGAAAAAAGATTGGAAGATCTGGCATGGCAAAATACGAAATTGATCAGGATGTCAAAAGATCTTTAGAGGTTTCTTTGGTTGTTGCGGTTTTGAACTATAAAGTTCGTTAATGAATGGACTTGTACCTGAAAACTAAATATTGTGCAAACGGATAACAGATAATGATACTTCTGTTCAGCCTCAGTCCGAGCGTTAAGAGCGTCGCAGGCAAAGGGAGCAGGCCGTCTGGAAGAGGGCAGGTTATGAAAACCTATGGGTATATGCCGTTCGTTTGCTGGAACACCTATTTTTAATATTTAAGTATGTGATTTGAACAGGAACACAATGGGTAAAATGAAAGAATATGGGGCTTTTATGGCACCTAATTCAGTATCTGGATGCCATAGAACAATATGAAAAAGAAATTGAAAGAATGGTTTATACGGTCGATGATATTCAAAAGATACTGGGAATTGGAAGAAGTATGTTAAGAAACTAGTAATAAAACTTCTATATTCTGGGAATAAAACAATATAAAGGAGGTTTTAGCATGATAGATAATAAAGAATCACATGATTTGGGAATGTGTGTCTTGCTCATGCTTCTAAATAACAAAATGTTCGAGAACGGCATGATTTCGGAGTCTATGAGAAATAAAATTTCTTCTGAAATCAATTTGGATTATCAGAAGGCACGGACAGTATAAATTTGGTAAGGCTGATTTTGTTGCATTAAAGCGTATGTTTCAATTATAATGAAGAAGCATACAAAATCAGGCCTCCAAAGGAGGACTAATAGTGGATATTTTTAGAGTCAGAGAAGAATTGCGATTCAAGTCAATCAGGGACATTCCTTTACGGGTAACCTATTATGCTCGTGTTAGTAGCGAAAGAGATGAACAGTTGAATTCCCTGAATAACCAGCAGTTATATTATGAGGAGTATATCAAATCAAATCCTAAATGGACCTATGTGAAGGGGTATGTTGATGAAGGGATTACAGGTATTACAACAAAAAAGAGAGAGAACTTTCATCGAATGATCGATGATGCTATTGCCGGCAAATTTGATTATATTGTTACAAAGGAAATCTCTCGTTTTGCCAGAAATACTCTGGATAGTATTGGATATACCAGACAACTGCTCTCAAACGGGGTCGCAGTCTTTTTCCAAAATGATAATATCAATACTCTAGATGAAGATAGCGAATTTCGTTTGACGATTATGGCGGGTGTAGCACAGGATGAGGTAAGAAAATTATCCAGTCGTGTAAAGTTTGGCCATAAACAGGCGATTAAGAATGGTGTAGTACTGGGAAATTCTCATTTGTATGGTTATAACAAAGAAAAAGGGAAACTAACGATTAATGAGGAAGAAGCTAAGATGATCCGTTTCATCTTTGAAAGCTATGCAACGGGGGAAATGTCAACACCGAAGATTGAAGAAGCTTTATTTGAAATGGGTTACCGCAGCTATAAAGGCGGAAAAATCCATCGCGGTGTGATAAAGAACATTATCCGAAATCCAAAGTATAAAGGATATTATGTAGGGAATAAAGTGAAAATCGTAGATATGTTTACGAAAAAACAGCTTTTCCTTCCTGAGGAAGAATGGGTCATGTATAAGGATGAAGAAGGAGAAATCGTACCCGCTATTGTAAGCGAAGAAGTTTGGGAGGAAGCCAATCGCATTTATAGAATGAGAGGGGATGTCATTAAGACTAGACGGGGCTCATTTAAAAGAGATAACCTTTTTACAGGAAAAATCATTTGCGCAGAACATCAGGTTCCTTATTGGCTAAGATCACGGAAAGATCGTCATGGCAATATCAATGGGACTTGGATTTGTAGTCATAAGATAAAAAATGGATATGCTGAATGCGAATCCGTTTCAATTATGGAAAAAGAGTTGTTAGAGATTTTAATGGGAGTTTTGCAGGAAATCAGCGGCAATTTCGATGATGCTGTGGAACGCTTTATTGAAATCTATAAAAAATCTGTACAGGCTACTGATTATAGTGGCGAATTGAAAAAACTAAATGAAGAACTAGATAAAGTGAATAGGAAAAAAGATAAAATACTGGAATTTAACTTGGATGGACAGCTTTCGGATAAGGAGTTCTTAAGGCGGAATGAAATTCTCAATGAAGAATTAGAAAGGTTGGAGGAAAAAATTGAGGAAATTGAATTGTTACAGGATAACAGTCAATTAGATTTGGAAGAAATCTATAGATTAAAGAATAATCTTAAGAGTTTTGATGTATTCAAACCGGAAGATTTTACGCAAAACATCATTAATCTGTTTATTGACAAAATATATGTAGAGCCAATCGGAAATCGGCGTATGCAGTTGAAAATTGTATTAAATACAGGCGAAACACACAAGAGGGGTTATGAAAAAAAGTCTGTAGGTGAAAAATGTGAGGCCCGTTCGGGCCACACGTTTTTAACCATATAACCGCCAACATAGCCGTTCTGGGCAGATGTCAGGTCGCCGTTATAGCCCTTTTTCAGAGGTACACCGATTTCATTTGCTACTTCAAATTTGAACTGCTCCATGGCTGCTCTTGCTTCGGGTACGTTGATTCTATTGCTGTTTGTATTATTGTTGCTCATTGTAATAACCTCCTTGAATTTGCTTTGTTTTGGTGTTGCAAGGTTAGTATGTCTCGTGGAGAGCTGTTTATGTTAGGAACATACTGCCATGAAAGTTGGCGTTTTTTAGCAGTTTCGCACATATCTTGGATATTGGCAGACCGTGGGAAAACTCTTGGGATTTTTTGTCGGAACATGATTGACAGGAGGATTTTTGGGGAATATCATAGATAGGAATGATTTTTTAGGAGGAAAACCCAAATGAACGTACTGAACCACCTTGGTTGTGATAAAGTTTTTTATTATTTTGAAACGATCTGTGATATCCCTCATGGCAGTTTCCATGAAAAAGCCCTGAGCGATTATATCGTTTCCTTTGCAAAGGAAAGAGGCCTTTACTGTCGTCAGGATGAAAGATATAATGTGCTTATTAAAAAGCCCGGCACAGCAGGATATGAAGCTTCTCCTGCCCTCATTTTGCAGGGGCATATCGATATGGTCTGCGACAAAAATGAAGGGACAGAGCATGACTTCCTGACAGAACCCCTGAAACTGTATATTGATGGAGATTACATCAAAGCCCGTGGCACTACTCTGGGGGCGGATAACGGCATTGCTGCGGCGTATATGCTGGCATTGTTGGATGCGAAGGATATCGAACACCCTCCCATTGAATGTGTTTTTACGGTAGAAGAAGAAATCGGCATGGGCGGTGCCACAGATTTTGATGCCTTCGATCTGGAAGGCAAACGCTTCCTGAATATGGATACAGAAGAAGAAGGTCATCTGATGGTAAGCTGTTGCGGCGGCCGCAGAATGCGCATCTATCTGCCTTTGGAAAGAGAAGCGAAACAGGCGGATGCAAAGGCCTATGTAATCCGTATTCGTGGCTTGAAAGGCGGTCACTCCGGCTCTGATATCCACCTGCAGAGAGCCAGTGCAAACGTGCTGTTGGGTAGAGTTCTGCTGGAGTTTAGAGAAAAGATGGAATATGCCTTGGTGAGAGCCGATGGCGGCAATATGGATAATGCCATCTGCCGAGAAGCCGAAGCAGTCATTTGCATGGACCCTGCCAAGGAAGCCGAAGGGGCTGCACTGGTGGCGGAGCTGCAGAAAATTTTCTGGGATGAATATAAAGACCGTGAAAGCGATATACTTATGACGATGGAGGCAGCAGAAGAAGAGATCACCGAAACGCTGACAGCGGAAACAAGAGATCATATCATTGCTATGCTGCAGCTGCTGCCCTATGGCGTGCAGACCATGGATGCTAATATGGAAGGTCTGGTGGAAAGTTCCAGCAATATCGGTATTCTGAAAACAAATGAGGATCATATTTTTATCGATAATGCAGTGCGTGGTTCTGTGGAAACAAGAAAAGATGCCATCTGCAAGAAGATTGAAGTTCTGGGGGAACTGTGTGGTGCAAAAGTGGTCGGTGTCAACGATTATCCCGGCTGGCAGTTCAATCCCGATTCCGAATTGCTGGGGATTTTCAAAGAAGCTTGGGTGGAAAAATTCGGCGTGGAACCGAAGGTCGTTGCCATCCATGCGGGGCTGGAATGTGGCTTGTTTGCCAAGAAGATTCCCGGCTTGGATTTGATTTCCTTGGGTCCTGATATGCATGATGTGCATACCCCCGATGAACGGCTTTCCATTTCTTCTACCATCCGTGTTTGGGACTATCTGAAACTGGTGCTGAAAAAACTGAAATAATGGAAATGATTTTGAAAGAGGGCAGAGGATGCGGCTTCCGTGGAATAAAAAATACATGGAAATAGGCTTTCATGTCATCGTCACTGTTTTGATTCTGGTGGGGATGTGTGGTCTGCTGTTTTGGCTGCCCCATGCGAAAAATGTCATATATCGAACGGCGGGGAGTTTCCTCGCCGTTTTTGCGCCCGTTCTCTGGGCACTTTTCTTTACTCTGATTTTGGAGCCTATGACGGCTTTTTGGCAGCAATTTTACGAGAAACGCTGTTCTCTGCGGCATCGTAGTCGTATCCATAACCGAAAAGCGGGGACAGCACTATCTTATCTTTCTGTAGGTCTGTTTTTATTTATGGCAGGGGGTATTGCTGCCAGAAAGATCGGCAATGCAGACCTGCAGGGGACTGTGGAGCAGATCAGTGGCTATATTCGACAGGCGGGAGATCTTCTTGTTCTGCTGAATCTGAAGCTGGCGGAAGTGGGCATCCTGCAAAATGTTGAGGGATTCCTTTCCGCATGGACAGAGCAGGTGATTGCATGGATGGAATCGAAGATTCTAGGCTTTGCCAGTGTCCTGCCGAATATCGGCGGCAGTTTGCTGGATATCGCCATTGGCGGAACAGCAGCCTTTTATTTTCTGATGGAAAAGGAAAAGATTTTAAACGTTTGCGGAGAGATATTTTCCGTGCTTTTGGGAAAACGGGCCACATCAGCGGCAAAGCATATTTTTTACGAAATATATTCCGTATTTTCCGGTTATCTGAGTGGGCAGATGCTGGATGCTATCATCATGGCGATTTTGTTTTCTGCCGCTTTTCTTATCGTTGGTCTGCCCCATGGCATTTTACTGGGGCTGATTTCCGGTTTTTCCAACCTGATTCCCTATTTTGGCGCATTCATGGCATTTCTGTTAGCGGTGTTTGCGGGGCTTTTGAGCGGTACCCCTGCCAAAGCCCTCTATGCCTCTATCTTGATTTTGCTCTTACAACAGGTGGACAGCATTTTTATCGTGCCGAAGGCCGTGGGGAAAAAGGTGGAGATGCACCCTGTTTTAGTGCTGCTTTCTCTGGCGATTTTTGGGCGGATGTTTGGTTTTTGGGGCTTGCTTTTTGCCGTTCCTCTGGGGGCACTGTGCAAAAATTTCCTATTTTGGTTGTATGAAAAGAAAAAATTACGCCAAAAGCCATAGATTGTAAAGGAATCTGTGAAAAAACTGCTTTTTTTTATGCTGGATTTGTTGTATAATCATATATATATGGTTGCAGGTTACCCGTTAGGGTCAGATATAGAAAGGCGGTCGAAATATGAAAGGTTTAGTGAGCGAGGTTAAAGGCGATCTTGCCATCGTGAAGATTCATAGAAAAGAGGCTTGCGGCGAATGCAGAGCATGCCTTTCCGGTTTGACGGAAAAAGAAATGGATGTTGAAGCAAAAAATCTCTGCGATGCAGAAGAAGGCGATTGGGTTGAACTGGAATTGCAGGAAAATGCGTTTTTCAACGCAGTAATGATTATGTATGGTCTGCCCTTTATAGCGTTCATTGCAGGGGTTGTAGTAGGTTATTTTGCTGTGCCGAAGGTGCTGCCGATGATCCCTCCATTTCTGTCCAGCTTGGTGCTGGGGGCGTTGGGTATCTTCCTGACCATGCTGTGGATCAAAAGCCAGAACCCCCGTTGGGAAAGCGGCAAATATCGTCCTCTGGCAACGAAAATCGTGGAAGAAGACGATGCAGAGGCCTGCGGTATCTAAGAATGTTTTGAAAAGTCTCAAATCTGAAAAGGTTTGAGACTTTTTCACGTTTGTCCGTTTTTTTCATAGAATGGGAAAAAGGGGGTGAAAGGAATGCTGAAAGCGCGAATACAGGCTCTTTGCAATGGCGGGGATAATTGTTCCCAAATCATTTTGCGGGCCGCAGCAGAGGAATATGGGTTTTCCCTGCCAGAGGAATTGCTGGCGGCCTGTGAGGGAATCCAAGGCGGCTTTGGCATCAATGGTATGTGCAGTGCATTGGTGGCGGCGGTGATGGTGCTGGGGCTTTTGTGCGATGCGGAAGAACTGAAGCTGAAGCGGATTCTGTTCCTGCTGCAGGTCCAGGAAAGATTTGGCGGCTTAGACTGCTGCAGGCTTTCGGCATTGGGGGCGGACTGCAGCGGAGTTTTGGGAGAAATCGCAGATATTTTGCAGGAAGTGATAGAAGGATAAACAATAGGGTGTCGGCGTTGTCGACACCCTAAGATGCCTCAGGCATCTTTTTTTGTGTCATCGATTTGAGGGTAAAGGGGAGTTGACGCAGAAGTTTGTTTGCTTCGCAGGGTCTCGTTTTCTTTTCGCAGGGCAGCCAGTTCGGATTCCATCTTTTCCACCTGTGTCTTCCAGCGGGCATTGACAGCAGCCACCTCATCGCTCCGTTGTGCCAGCAGGGCAGAAAGCTCTTCCATCTGCTTTTTATGGGTATCCTGAAGGGCCGTGTAAGCCTTTGCATAGTCCGGCTGAGGAATCGACTGTTTCTGTTCTGTTTTTGGTCTGGGAAGGGGAGAGGGGGTAAAAACGGCAGGCAGGAATCCATGCTGAGCATTACCGTAACATTCTGCTGCATTCAACGAGTCGTCCTCTGCGCCTAAAAGCTCGCCTTTCAGGCAGTAACCGGGGAATTTTTCCATATATCGTTCCACAGGGCCAAAGGAGGCACCGCCGTTTTCCGAAACGCAGCGCATGGGCTGTCCGTTGGCTGTCCACATGAGGATGACTTTCCCCTTTTCCAAAAAAGCCAGACAGTTGTCGCAGTTTGTATCTTCCCAGAGGACACGGGGCGTGCTGATGGCAGAGGTGCGCTTATATTGATAGACCACCTGAGTACGGAACATCCCTCGAACGATATAGAGCAGATGGATTTTTTCGCTGTCGTTGACAATGGAAACATCCGTATAGGGGGAGGGCGTCTGGATGAGGGGGGTTACGCTGCCCATGGTATAGGGGGTCAGAAGCATTTCTCTGGCACTCAATACATTTCGCCCGGTACGGTAATACAAAATGATATGCTCCCTGCTGAGTCGTCGGGCGAGGAAAGGCGTTTTCTGCATGGGCATGAAGCGGTCAATTTGATAGGGCTTTTCCCATTGCCCATTCCGAAAAACAGTATAGACCAGAGAGTCCACATTGGTGGATTCTGTAGGCAGATGATAGATGATATGGAAGGCATCTTCGGAAGGCAGGAGGAAAAACTTTGTGTGATCCGTATTTTGGGTGCCGCTCATCATAGGGCGATGCTCCCATTTGGAAAAATCCGATGAGGATGCCAGATAAAGCCGTCCATCTCCTCCGGAATAGAGGAGATAGACCACATCCTCATATTGGCAGAGGGAAAAAACAGGTGCCACCCGCTCGGCGATCTTCTGGGGAACTGTCCAGCCGTCATGGGAAAAACTGCGGCAAAAAATATTGCCCTGTTCGTAATAAAAGAGATAGAAATATCCTTTTTTTGTTTTCAGATATTTGACATGGGGGTTCTGCATGGTGACGCTCCCTTTTTATTTTTTAAATAGTTTATGCGAAAAAGGAAGAAAAAGAATCTTACAATATTATTAAAATAAAATATAGGATTGACTTAAATAAAATTAAATGCTATTTTAATAATATGAAAGAAAGGGGATGAACGAATGGAACAGAAAAATCTGCCTACCTGGATATTGGGGATGGAGGAGGAAGAACTTTCTTTTATCAAAAAATTCATACTGGCATCAGGTTCCTTGAAGGAGGTTGCTTCCATTTATGGTGTGACATACCCTACGGTGCGCCTGCGGCTGGACAGGCTCATCCAAAAAATCCAACTGAATGAACAACGGGCAGAGGAGCCTTTTATCGCTATGGTGAAGCAGCTTGCCATTGATGAGAAAATGGATTTTGAAACAGCGAAGCAGCTGATTACAGCTTATAAAAAAGAAAAGGAAACAAAGTGATTTAATGGGAACTGTAACAAAGGAGGAATTTCAATGGAAGCATTTCATCATTTTCATTCCGGCATGGCTAACATGAGTATTCTTGTGTGGGGGATCATCATATTTTATATTGCCTTTCTCATCGGCTCCTGTTATCTGCAGGTGCGGTTGTCCAAAGCTGAGGAATGGTGGAAGGGGCTGATTCTGCCTGTCATTGCGCTGCTATTTCATTCCTTCGGGAATGTGCTGGCGGTGGTTTTGTTGGTGATTTATGCAGTGAATCGTTATAAGATCAAAAAACATAAGGATGAGATCGAACAGATGAAGATTCAGGATCTATAAAAAACAGCCTTCTAACAGAAGTTAGAAGGCTGTTTTTGGTATTAGTCTTTTTTCAAAAAGAGATTTGCAAAATCCTGGAAAGAATCATCTGATCTTGTATGATCGGGGTCTGCCAGATTGAAGAAGCAGGTAGGGATTTCCTTCAGTCCGAGATTCTTTTCAATACAGGGAGTACAGCCCTGATCATGGTTGGTAGGATGCATGGGACATTTCAGGTTTTTGCATGTGCAATGGGTTACATTCATATAAGAATCTCCTTTTAGATTCAAATAAACTTCGTTTTGTAAAATGCAATTTTTGCGTGTCAGAATCCGAAGGCTTTAGTTTTTCGCCTTGGATTCGCAGTAAATACAGCGATATTCGCCTTTTTCCCTGTCTGTCAGCTTAAAGATATGGGGAATCTCCTGCTCTACAGAGGTGATACAGCGAGGGTTCTTGCACTGGATGATATTTGTCAGCCGTTGGGGGAGCTGAGGATGGAATTTTTCCACACGCTCGCCGTTTTTGATGACGTTGATGGTTACATTGGGGTCGATATAGCCCAAAATATCCAAATCCAAATCCAGTTCCGTATCAATTTTGATGATGTCTTTTTTGCCCATTTTCTGGCTGGGGGCATTTTTAATGAGGGCAATGGAGCAATCCATATTGTCCAGATTCAGGAAATGATACAGCTCCATGCCTTTTCCGGCACGGATATGGTCGATGACAACGCCGTTGCTGATGGAATCAATTTTCATTTATGCCACCTCCAGTAATTTCAGAATCAGAGCCATACGGATGTATTTCCCGTTCATAACCTGCTTGAAGTAGCAGGCTCTGGGGTCATCATCCACAGCTACAGAAATTTCGTTTACACGGGGCAGGGGATGCAGGATGGAAAGCTCTTTTTTCGCTGTTTCCAGCTTATCAGGTGTGAGGATATAGCTGTCTTTCAGGCGGATATAGTCAGCTTCATTGAAGAAGCGTTCCCGCTGTACTCTTGTCATATACAGGATATCCAGCGTGGGCATGGCTTCCTCCAGGCTGCGTGTTTCTGTATAGGGGATGCCTTCCTTTTCCAGCTCCTGAATGATATATTCAGGTACTTTCAGCTCGTCGGGAGAAATCATGACGAACTGTACCCCTTCGTAGCGGCTCAAAGCGTGAATCAGGGAATGAACGGTTCTGCCGAATTTCAGGTCGCCGCAGAGCCCTACGGTCAGATGGTCAAAGCGGCCTTTTTCTCTCTGGATGGTCAAAAGGTCAGCCAGTGTCTGGGTAGGGTGGTTGTGGCCGCCGTCCCCAGCGTTGATGATGGGCACGGGAGAACGCATGGAAGCGATCATGGGCGCACCTTCCTTGGGATGGCGCATGGCGATGATATCTGCATAGCAGCCCACGGTGCGGACGGTATCGGAAACGCTTTCGCCCTTTGCTGCAGAGCTGTTGTTTGCAGCGGAAAAGCCCAGCACACTGCCGCCCAGTTCCAGCATCGCCGCTTCAAAGCTCAGGCGGGTACGGGTAGAGGGCTCGAAAAACAGGGTAGCCAGTTTTTTGCGTTTGCATTTTTCTGCGTATTTATCAGGATTTGCGATGATGTCATTGGCTGTAGCGATCAGTTCATCGATCTCTTCTACAGTCAGGTCAATGATATCGATGAGACTTCTCATAGATTACATCTCCCTCCAGCTTTCATCACTGGGGTTGCTGCGGAATTTCATCAGGCGAGCGATATCAGCTTCTTTGATGTAGCCTTCTTTTGCAGCAACTTCTGCAACAGTATCGAAATTGGACAGGCTCACGTTCTTTACCTTTGCTTCTGCCAGTCTGTCCAGACCTTTCTGCAGACCATAAGTGAAGATGCTTACCACACCCAGAACGTCAGCGCCTGCTTCACGCAGAACATTGACAACTTCGATACAGCTGCCTGCTGTGGAGATCAGGTCTTCCACAACGACTACCTTCTGGCCTTTTTCCAGTTTGCCTTCGATCTGGTTGTTTCTGCCGTGGTCCTTTGCACCGGAGCGAACATAACCCATGGGCAGGTCCAGCAGGTGGGCGGTGATGGCAGCATGAGCGATGCCGGCTGTGGAAGTACCCATCAGCACTTCAGCATCGGGATATTCTTTTTTGATGGTTTCCGCCAGAGCATTTTCTACATGGTTTCTAACTTCTACGGATGTCAGAGTCAGTCTGTTGTCGCAGTAAATGGGGCTTTTGATGCCGCTTGCCCATGTGAAGGGTTCTTCGGGGCGCAGGAAAACTGCACCGATGGACAGCAGGTCTTTTGCGATCTGTTCTTTGATATTCATGGTCTATTTCCTCCTATAAAATTAGATAGCTTCAGTCATTAGCCGAGGAACTCGGAAATACATCTGTGATATGCGGCTACAGGGTCGGGAGCCTGTGTGATGGGTCTGCCCACAACGATATAGTCAGAGCCCAGTTCTCTTGCCTTTGCAGGGGTAGTCACACGCACTTGGTCGCCTACTTCGCCGTCAGCGAAGCGTACGCCGGGGGTTACGGTCAGGAATGCGTCGCCGCAAACCTCTTTTACCTTGCCTGCTTCCAGAGGGGAGCAAACAACGCCGTCCAGACCGGAATCCTTGGCACATTTCGCATAGTGCATAACGACTTCATCCAGAGGATGGTCAATCAGCAGGTCCTCTTTCATGCGTTCTTCACTGGTGGATGTCAGCTGTGTGACAGCAATCAGCAGAGGGCGTGTGCCGTCGGGTCTTGTCAGGCCTTCCAGTGCAGCTTCCATCATAGCCTTTGTGCCTGCTGCGTGCAGGTTGCAGATATCTACATCCAGTGCAGACAGTACGGACATGGCTTTTTTTACTGTGTTGGGAATGTCATGCAGCTTCAGGTCTAAGAAAATCTTATGACCTCTTTCCTTGATTTCTTTTACGATGGCAGGGCCTTCTGCATAGAAAAGCTCCATGCCTACTTTCAGGAAAGGCTTTCTTTCTTCATTTTTAAAGTTGTCCAAAAATGCCATCAGGTCTGCCTTGCTGTTAAAATCGCAGGCGATGATTACGTCTTTATTCATTTGCGGGCACCTCCAATGATATCGTTCAAGTCTTTGATGTTATATTTTTCCATGACACGGGGCAGGTCTTCGATGATTTCCTTGCAGATGAAGGGGTTCACCAGATTTGCTGCGCCGATTTCAACGGCTGTTGCCCCTGCCAGCATCATTTCGATGACGTCCTCCGCAGAGGAAACACCGCCCATACCGATAACGGGGATGTTTACGGCTTCTGCCACCTGATATACCGTGCGGACTGCCACAGGGAAGATGGCACTGCCGGAGAAACCGCCCATTTTATTGGCAATGACGGGTTTCTTTGTTTTCAGGTCGATGCGCATACCCATCATGGTGTTGATGAGGGCGATACCGTCTGCACCGGCTTCTTCGCAGGCTTTTGCGATGGAAACGATGTCTGTTACGTTAGGAGTCAGTTTGATATAGACAGGCTTTGTTGTCACAGCCTTGACTGCTTTTGTGACAGCCGCCGCTGCCGCAGGGTCTGTGCCGAAGCTCATGCCGCCGTGGTGCACGTTGGGGCAGGATACATTTACTTCCAGAATACCCACCTGAGGTTCTTTATCCAGCAATGCGCATGTGTAGGCATATTCTTCGATGGAGAAGCCGCTGACATTGGCAATGACGGGCTTATGGAAGCATTTTGCCAGCTTGGGCAGTTCTTCGGAAATAACCTTTTCCACACCGGGGTTCTGCAGACCAACGGAGTTGATCATGCCTGCAGGACATTCTGCGATACGGGGTGTGGGGTTGCCGAAGCGGGGTTCTTTTGTGGTACCTTTGAAGGAGAAAGAACCCAGAATATTGATGTCATACAGTTCCGCAAATTCATAGCCGTAGCCGAAGGTACCGCTGGCGGGGATGACAGGGTTATCCAGTGTGATGCCGCTGAGGGTCACTTTTGTGTTTACCATATGATTTCCTCCTTCACCAGTACAGGACCGTCTTTACAGATACGCTTGTTGCCATATTTTGTCTGGCAGGAGCAGCCCATACACGCACCGAAGCCGCAGCCCATGCGTTCCTCGAAGCTGAGCTGACCGCTGGTTGTGGTTACATCGGAAAGGGCTTTCAGCATGGGTTCGGGGCCGCAGGTATAGAAATAAGTATAGTCGGGGATAGTCTTTACCACATCGGTGACAAAGCCCTTCACACCTACGCTGCCATCTGCTGTGGCGATGTGTACTTCTGCCCCCAGTTTTTCAAATTCTTCTGCATAGAAAATTTCGTCTTTTGTGTTGAACCCAAGGATGATAATGGGATGTTTCCCCTCTGCGATCAGGTTTTTCGCAAGACGGTACATGGGAGGCACGCCAACGCCGCCGCCGATGAGAAGGGGCTTGTCGCCGCTGACGGAGGTGTCATAGCCGTTGCCCAGCCCGGTCAAAATGTCCAGCTTATGGGGGGCTTTCATTTTGCTCATGGCCTCTGTGCCTTTGCCCACGACCTTGTAGAGAATGGTCAGGGTATTTTCGCCATAATCGCAGACGGAAATGGGGCGGCGCAGGAAAAAGCCCTTCAGTTGGATATTGACAAACTGACCCGCAGCGGTGATGGCGGAGGTGTCCCCCGCCAAAACCATCTTGCATACGCTTGCGGTCAGCTTTTCATTGCTTTGGATTGTAAAGAGAGATTGTTTCACGATAGCCCTCCTAGAATACTTTAAATGAAAAAGTTGATACCGCGGAAGAGTTTGAGAAACGAAGCGTTTCTCAACTATGTTCCGCAGGCGGAATTTATTTCCGCCGAGGAGAACAGGCAGTTTCGAGGCTTGTCCGATGGAACTGATCTGTTCATTCTTCTGTCTCACAACTCGAAATCCTGATTTCGAGTTAGGCGCTCAGAGCCTCATGCATCGATTGTGGAAATGCCCAGTGTTGTTTCTTCCAGAACATCCAGCAGAACCCGTACGGTATCCAGTGCTGTGAATACGGATACATTGTTTTCTACGGCACACTGACGGATTTCCTGACCGTCGCTGCTGCTGTGCATGGAGTTCAGGTCTCTTGTGTTGATGACATAGCTTACATAGCCCTGACGGATGGAATCGAAGATTTCTTCGCTGCCGTCGGACAGTTTTTTCTTGGTACGGGTACGGATACCATGTTCTTTCAGGAAGTCTGCTGTGCCCTTTGTTGCTTCGATATTGAAGCCCAGTTCGTAGAAACGACGGATCAGGGGCAGTGCTTCTTCTTTGTCTTTATCGGCGATAGTTGCCAGTACAGTACCATAGTTCAGGATATTCATGCCGGAAGCCTGCAGTGCTTTATACAGTGCGCGGTTCAGCTTATTGTCGTAACCGATGGCTTCACCGGTGGATTTCATTTCGGGAGACAGGTAAGTGTCCATGCCGTGCAGCTTAGAGAAGGAGAATGCAGGCACTTTTACATACCATCTCTTCTTTTCATCGGGATACAGACCGAAGATGCCCTGTTCTTTCAGGCTCTTGCCCAAGATAACCAGTGTTGCGATATCTGCCAGAGAGTAGCCTGTTGCCTTGGACAGGAAAGGTACTGTTCTGGAGGAACGGGGGTTTACTTCGATAACATATACATCATCTTTGTCATCCACGATGAACTGGATGTTGAACAGACCGATGATGCCGATGCCCAGACCCAGTTTCTTTGTGTATTCCAGAATTTTGCCCTTTGCTTTATTGGATACGCTGAAGGTAGGGTATACGGAGATGGAGTCGCCGGAGTGCACGCCTGTTCTTTCTACGTGTTCCATGATACCGGGTACGAATACGTCGATACCGTCGCAAACAGCGTCAACCTCCAGTTCTTTCCCTTGAATATATTTATCAACCAGTACGGGCTGGTCTTCGTTGATGGCAACTGCACTCTTGAGGTAGGTGCGGAGCTGTTCTTCGTCTGCAACAATCTGCATTGCACGACCGCCCAGAACGTAGGAAGGACGAACCAGTACGGGATAGCCGATCTCTTCCGCTGCTTTTACGCCGGCTTCGATGTTTGTGACAGCGTGACCCTTAGGCTGAGGGATGTGCAGTTCCTGCATGATGTGTTCAAAAGCATCTCTGTTTTCTGCCTTTTCGATGGCTGCAACGTCTGTACCGATAATCTTTACGCCCCGTTCCATCAGAGGTTCTGCCAGGTTGATGGCTGTCTGACCGCCCAAGGAAGCGATAACGCCCAGAGGCTGTTCCAGTTCCACCACGTTCATAACGTCCTCTACTGTCAGAGGTTCGAAGTACAGCTTATCGCTGGTGGTATAGTCTGTGGAAACGGTTTCGGGGTTGTTGTTGATGATGATGGATTCGTAGCCGAATTCCTTGATGGTGGTTACAGCGTGTACGGTGGAGTAGTCGAATTCTACACCCTGACCGATACGGATGGGACCGGAGCCCAGAACGATGATTTTTTTCTTATCGCTCAGTCTGGAATCGTTGTCCTTTTCGTAGGTAGAGTAGAAGTAGGGGATATAGCCGCCACAGCCGCTGGTTTCGATCATTTTATAAACGGGGAACAGACCCATTTCTTTTCTCAGATCGAATACGGCAACTTCGCCCCAGCCCCACAGCTTCGCAATGAATTTATCGGAGAAGCCCATTTTCTTTGCTGCTGTCAGAATGTCTTTATTGCCAACGTTTTCAGACAGTGTTTTTTCGTAATCCACAATTTTCTGGAAGGATTCCAGGAAGTATTTTGTAATTTTTGTTGCGTTGAAGATATCGTCCAGAGAAACGCCGTTTCTGATCAGCTGTGCG
Organism: uncultured Clostridia bacterium; assembly: GCA_945868505.1. Taxonomy (GTDB): domain Bacteria; phylum Bacillota; class Clostridia; order Lachnospirales; family Anaerotignaceae; genus Anaerotignum_A. The sequence continues at coordinate 20,081 of CAMBLO010000007.1, forward strand.
ATGGCATAGATACGGTCGTCAGGGCTGGTTGCGATGTATGCCAGCATATCTTCGTTGGACATATCGTCGAATTTGGGCATATGCAGGTGGCAAACGCCGATTTCCAGAGAACGGATGGATTTCAGCATACATTCTTCCAGTGTACGACCGATACCCATAACTTCGCCTGTTGCTTTCATCTGTGTAGACAGTGTGTTTGCAGCTGTTGCGAATTTATCGAAGGGGAAACGAGGCATTTTTGCTACGATGTAATCCAGAGCGGGTTCGTAGTTTGCTGTTGTTTCGCCCAGTTTAATTTCGTCCAAAGTCATACCAACAGCGATCTTTGCTGTTACTCTGGCGATGGGGTAGCCGCTGGCCTTGGAAGCCAGAGCGGAGGAACGGGATACACGGGGGTTTACTTCGATCAGGTAGTATTCGGAAGAATCGGGGTTCAGTGCGAACTGGATATTGCAGCCGCCTTCAATCTTCAGCTCTTTGATGATTTTCAGAGCGGAATCACGCAGCATATTGAAGTCGTGATCGTTCAGTGTCAGGATGGGAGCAACAACGATGGAGTCACCTGTGTGAACGCCAACGGGGTCGATGTTTTCCATGCCGCAGATAGTGATGGCGCGGTCTGTGCTGTCGCGCATTACCTCGAATTCGATTTCTTTGTAGCCCTTTACGCTCTTTTCAACCAGTACCTGATGTACGGGGGAAAGCTTCAGGGCATTTTTCATGATTTCAACCAGCTCTGCCTCATTGTTTGCAAAGCCGCCTCCTGTGCCGCCTAGTGTGAATGCGGGACGCAGAACAACGGGGTAGCCGATTTCATTTGCAGCTGTGATCGCTTCTTCTACGGAGTATGTGATCTGAGAGGGGATAACGGGTTCGCCGATGGACTGGCACATTTCCTTGAACAGTTCACGGTCTTCCGCTCTTTCGATACTGTCGATGCTTGTCCCCAGCAGTTCCACCTGACATTCTTTTAGGATGCCTTTTTTTGCCAGCTGCATTGCCAGATTCAGACCTGTCTGACCGCCGATACCGGGTACGATGGCGTCGGGTCTTTCATAACGCAGGATCTTTGCGATATATTCCAGTGTCAGGGGTTCCATATACACCTTATCTGCAATGGTGGTATCGGTCATAATTGTGGCAGGGTTGGAGTTTACCAGTACCACTTCGTAGCCTTCTTCTTTCAGGGCAAGGCAGGCCTGTGTACCGGCATAGTCGAATTCAGCGGCCTGCCCGATAACGATGGGGCCGGAGCCGATGATCAGGATTTTTTTTAAGTCAGTTCTCTTTGGCATAATTGATTTCCTCCTTGTAGTAAGTAAATACGTGAATTGGATTTAGTTACATATCTGAGTACGGAGAGAGGTGGGATCTGTTAAGATCACTTTACCTGCCATACGATATTGCCTTTATATATTGTCATTTTGCAGGCACCGCATACCTTTTTTCCTGCAAAGGGTGTTGCGCGGCCCATAGTCAGGAAAGTTTCGGGATCGATGGTATATTCTTTTTCCAGATCATATACCGTCAGGCTGGCGGGCTGTCCAACTTCCAGAGCTGTGCCTACGCCGAAACGGTTTCTGGGGTTTGTATGCATCAGTTCGATGAGTTTATTTAAGGTAAGGACACCTTTTTTTACCAGTTCCGTATAAAGAACGGGGAAAGCTGTTTCCAGACCAACTACACCCATCATGCTTTTTGCCAGACCCCTGCTCTTTTCTTCGGCGGAGTGGGGGGCATGGTCTGTAGCGATCATGTCTACCGTACCGTCCAGAATGCCGGCGATGAGGGCCTGTCTGTCTGCCTCGCTGCGGATGGGAGGGTTCATTTTAAAACGACCGTCCTCCTGCAGCATGGAATCGTTCATGGTCAGGTAATGGGGGGCTGTTTCGCAGGTTACATCCAGACCTTCGGCCTTTGCCTTGCGGATCAGCGCAACGCTTTCCTTTGTGGAAATATGGCACACATGGTATTTTACCCCTGTTTCCTTTACCAGAGCCAGATCCCGTTCGATCTGTTTCCATTCGCTTTCGGAACAGATGCCTTTATGCCCATGCTGTTCGGCATATTCACCCTTGTGGATATAGCCGCCGCAGAGAAGGGAATTGTCTTCGCAGTGGGCTGCAACGATTTTGTTGTAACCGCTGATTTTTTTCATGGCTTCCTTCATGATTTCATCATTTTGTACACCCCGACCATCGTCGGAGAAGGCGCAGACATGACCAACAATTTCATCATAAGCCGCCAGTTTTTCGCCCATTTCACCAATAGTGATGGTGCCATAGGGGACCACTTCGATGCAGGCTGTTTCGCGGATGGCTTTCAGCTGCACCTCCAGATTTTCCATACAATCGGGCACAGGGTTCAGATTTGGCATGGAGCAGACTGCGGTATAGCCGCCGTGGGCTGCTGCCAAAGTGCCGCTTTTGATGGTCTCTTTATAAAAAAAGCCCGGCTCTCTGAGATGTACGTGAACATCAATAAAACCGGGGAAAATAAAGCAACCGTCCAGATCAAAAACGGGACACGCATCCTGTGGAGCACGGTTGGAAATTTCTGTAATGATACCGTCGGCGATGAATACGTTGGATTTGATGAAATTGCCCTGAACAAATACGTTTGCATTCGTTAAAATATAGTTCAAAGTAATCTCTCCTTTCGTTCGCTAACAAGATCTAAAACTTATTTTTCTCTAAATCTTCAATACTATATCACAAAGGGCTTTTCGTGTCAAGATGTAGATAAAATTCGGAGGAAATCTACTATAAGATGTAATGATAGAATTTATTGACACTGGAATTTCCTTGTGATAGACTAAATTTGTAAATCTATGAGACTTTTTGTAACTGACGGAAAAATGGGTAACCATGGGGGAGCAAAAAGTTTGTGATGAAGCAGTGCAGAACTGCTTTTTGTCGACCGTCTGGGCAGTCCTGTTTTCTGTAAAACAGAATAGGACTGTCCTTTTGTGTTTTTATGACAAAAGATGATATATGGAACGATGATGAGGAGGTAAACCATGAAGAAAATCGGTATCGTTATGGGCAGCGACAGCGACCTGCCTGTAGTGGAAAAAGCAATGGCAACTCTGGAAAAATACGATGTGCCCTTTGAAGCACATGTATACTCTGCCCACAGAACCCCTGAAGAAGCAAGAGCCTTTGCAAAAGGCGCAAGAGAAAACGGCTTTGGTGCCATTATTGCAGCAGCGGGCAAGGCAGCCCATCTGGCAGGTGCCATGGCAGCCAATACAACACTTCCTGTCATTGGGATTCCCATTAAATCCTCCACACTGGATGGTCTGGATGCACTGCTTTCCACCGTGCAGATGCCCGGCGGCATGCCTGTTGCAACGGTAGCCATCGATGGTGCGGAAAACGCAGCACTGCTGGCAATCCAGATTTTGGCTGTGGAAGATGCAGCCCTGGCAGCAAAACTGGACAATGCAAGAGCGGAAGCAGCAGCAAAGGTGCTGGAAAAGAATGCTGTGTTAGAGGCGAGATACACAAAGTAAGTATTTAAAAAATCATTTTGTAAGGAAACAATCAACAGTAAAACATATAAGGAAAAGGCGAAAGCCAAGAGAGGAGTAACATAATGAAAAGCCAGAGTGAAAGCTATAAAGCAGCAGGCGTAGATATTACTGCAGGTTACAAGGCAGTAGAACTGATGAAAGAGCATATCGCAAAAACAATGACATCCGGTGTGATGGGCGATATCGGCGGTTTCGGCGGCCTGTTTGAACTGGATATGACAGGTATCACAAAACCCGTTTTGGTCAGCGGTACAGACGGTGTTGGTACAAAACTGAAACTGGCATTCCTGATGGATAAGCATGATACAGTAGGCATCGACTGCGTAGCTATGTGCGTAAACGATATCATCTGCGTTGGTGCAAAGCCTCTGTTCTTCCTGGACTATATCGCAGTTGGCAAAAACTTCCCTGAAAAAGTAGCATCCATCGTATCCGGCGTTGCGGAAGGCTGTGTGCAGTCCGGCGCATCCCTGATCGGCGGCGAAACAGCAGAAATGCCCGGCTTCTATCCCGAAGATGAATACGATCTGGCTGGCTTTGCTGTAGGTGTTGTAGATAAAGATAAAATCCTGAACAATAAGACCATCAAAGAAGGCGATGTGATTCTGGCACTGCCCTCCAGCGGTGTACATTCCAACGGCTTCTCTCTGGTACGTCGTGTGCTGGATGTGGAACATGCCGATATCAAAACTCCTCTGGAAAGACTGGGCGGCAAGTCTATCGGCGAAGCACTGCTGGCTCCTACAAAAATCTATGTAAAACCCATGCTGGCTCTGTTTGAAGAAGTGACAGTAAAAGCTGTTTCCCATATCACAGGCGGCGGCTTCTATGAAAATATCCCCAGAAGCATTCCTAAGGGCTTCGGTGCAAAAATCGATAAAGCAAGCCTGAGAATCCCTGCTATCTTTGACCTGATTATGGAAAAAGGCAGTATCCCCGAAAGAGATATGTTCAATACCTTCAATATGGGTGTTGGCATGAGCGTTGTTGTTGCAAAAGAAGATGCGGAAAAAGCAATCGAGATCCTGAAAGCAAATGGCGAAGATGCTTATATCATGGGCGAAATCGTTGCTTCTGAGGAAGGTGTTGTCATTTGTTGATGAAAACAAAGATCGCTGTATTCGTTTCCGGCGGCGGCACAAACCTGCAGGCGTTGATTGATGCGGAAAAAAGAGGGGAGATTCCCAGCGGGAAAATTGAACTGGTTCTTGCCAGCAACGACACTGCATATGCCCTGACAAGAGCGGCGGAAAACAACATCCCTTCTGTAGTGGTAAAACGCAAGCAGTTCGATTCTCAGATTGCATACGAAGAAGCGGTGAAGGCCATTCTTGCGGAAAGAGGCATTGAAATGATCGTTCTGGCGGGCTTTATGTCCATCCTCAGCGAGAATTTCACATCCGCTTATCCCAAGCGCATTGTCAATGTCCATCCTTCCCTGATTCCTTCCTTCTGCGGCAAGGGCTTCTATGGGCTCCATGTCCATGAAGCGGCACTGTCCTACGGCGTGAAGGTGACCGGGGCAACGGTGCATTATGTGAATGAAATTCCTGACGGCGGTGAGATTATCCTCCAGAAAGCAGTGGAAATTCAGGAGGGCGATACCCCTGAAGTGCTGCAGAAAAGAGTTATGAAACAGGCAGAATGGATTCTGCTGCCCAAGGCAGTGGAAATGGTAGCGGCGAAGCTTCAGAAAGAAAGAGGTTAAAACAATGAATGTTTATCAGAAAGATACAATGAAAGATTTGGTAAAGGACAATAGCTATGTTGGCCGTGGCATCGTTATCGGCAAAACAGAGGACGGCACAAAGGCAGCCATTGCATATTTTATCATGGGCCGCAGCGATAACAGCCGTAACCGTATCTTCAAAGAAGAGGGCGAAGATGTGATGATCTACCCTTACGATGCATCTAAGGTAGAGGACCCTTCTCTGATCATCTATGCGCCCATCCGCAAAGTGGACGATTTCCTGATCGTAACAAACGGAGATCAGACAGATACTATCTATGACTACGTTGTTGAAGGCGCATCCTTCGAAGATGCGCTGGAAACCAGAGAATTTGAACCCGACGGCCCCAACTGGACACCCAGAATCAGCGGTATGCTGACCTTCGCTGACGGCGATTTTACATATAAAATGAGCATCCTGAAGAGTGCGGATGCAGAAGGCACAGCCTGCAACAGATTCACCTATTCCTATAAAGCACTGGCAGGTGTAGGTCATTTCATCCATACCTATATGGGTGATGGCAGCCCTCTGCCTACTTTCCAGGGGGAACCTGAAAGAACCACAGTTCCCAACGATATCGACGCTTGGACAAAGGAAATCTGGGAAAACCTGAACGAACAGAACAAGATTTCTATTTATGTACGCTATACAGACCTGAAAACAGGCGCAGTGGAAAATAGAATGATCAATAAATACGAATAAGAGAGAGGGGATTCTGAAAATGAAAGAGTTTGAACTGAAATATGGTTGTAACCCCAACCAGAAGCCTGCAAAGATTTTCATGGAAAATGGTGCTGAACTGCCCATCGAGATTTTGAACGGCAAACCCGGCTACATCAACTTTCTGGATGCCTTTAACAGCTGGCAGTTGGTAAAGGAAATCAAGGATGCACTGGGCATGCCCGCGGCAACATCCTTCAAACACGTTAGCCCTACTTCCGCAGCAGTCGGCACACCTATGAGCGATGCCCTGAAAAAAGCATGCTTCGTAGACGATATCGAAGGTTTGGATGATTCTCCTCTGGCACTGGCTTATGCAAGAGCAAGAGGTACAGACAGAATGTCCTCCTTCGGTGACTGGATTGCCCTGAGCGATGTTTGTGATGTGACAACAGCAAACCTCATCAAGAGAGAGGTTTCCGATGGCATCATTGCGCCCGGCTATACAGACGAAGCGCTGGAAATTCTGAAAAGCAAGAAAAAAGGCAATTACAATATTGTAAAAATCGACCCTAACTATGTTCCTGCTGCACAGGAAAAGAAACAGGTTTATGGCATTACCTTTGAACAGGGCAGAAACAATTTTGAAATCAATAAAGCCCTGCTGGATAACGTGGTAACAGAAAATAAGGAACTGCCCGAAGAAGCAAAACGTGACCTGATTATTGCGCTGATTACATTAAAATACACCCAGTCCAACTCCGTATGCTTCGCAAAAGACGGTCAGGCCATCGGTGTTGGTGCCGGTCAGCAGTCCAGAATCCACTGCACCAGACTGGCAGGCAGCAAAGCGGATAACTGGCATCTGAGACAGCATGAAAAGGTTCTGAATCTGCCTTTCCTGCCTACTGTAGGTCGCCCCGACAGAGACAACACCATCGACGTTTATATCTCTGATGATTACGAAGATGTTCTGGCAGAAGGCACATGGCAGACACTGTTCTCCGAAAAGCCCGAACCCCTGACAAGAGAAGAAAAGAAAGCATATCTGTCCACCATTAAAGGCGTGGCTCTGGGCTCCGACGCATTCTTCCCCTTCGGTGACAATATCGAGAGAGCGGCAAAGAGCGGCGTTTCCTATATTGCTGAACCCGGCGGCTCCATCCGTGATGACAATGTTATTGCAACCTGCAACAGATTTGGCATGGCAATGGCATTCACAGGCATGAGACTGTTCCACCACTAATCCGAAAGGAGACATATATAATGAAGGTTATGGTAGTCGGTGGTGGCGGCAGAGAACACGCTATCATCAAAAAAATCAAAGAAAATTCCGCAGTAACAGAACTCTACGCACTGCCCGGCAACGGCGGCATCGCGAAGGATGCTACCTGCGTGGATATTGGTGCAAAGGATATCGAAGGCGTTGTGGCTTTCGCCAAGGAAAAAGCTATCGATTTTGCAGTGGTCGCACCCGATGACCCTCTGGTGCTGGGTATGGTAGATGCCCTGAATGCCATCGGCATCCCTTGCTTCGGTCCCGATAAAAAAGCTGCGATTCTGGAGGGCAGCAAGGTTTTCTCCAAAAACCTGATGAAAAAATATGGTATCCCCACAGCGGCGTATGAAGTATTCGACGATATGGACAAAGCACTGGTATATCTGGAAACAGCACCCCTGCCTACTGTAGTGAAAGCAGATGGTCTGGCTCTGGGCAAGGGCGTAATCATTGCCGAAACAAAGGAAGCGGCTCAGGATGCGGTGCGTTCCATGATGGCGGATAAGGTGTTTGGTGCCAGTGGTGACCACATCGTTATCGAAGAATTTATGACAGGCCCCGAAGTTTCCGTTCTGGCTTTCACAGACGGTAAAACAATGGTTCCTATGGTTTCCGCTATGGACCACAAAAGAGCTTTGGATGGGGATAAAGGCTTGAACACAGGCGGCATGGGCACCATCGCCCCTAATCCTTTCTACACAGAAGCAGTGGCAAAGGAATGTATGGATAAGATTTTCGTTCCCACTATGGAAGCAATGAACGCAGAAGGCCGTACCTTCAAGGGCTGTCTGTTCTTTGGTCTGATGATCACACCCAATGGCCCCAAGGTGATTGAATATAACTGCCGTTTCGGCGACCCTGAAACACAGGTAGTACTGCCCCTACTGGAAAGCGACCTGCTGACCATCATGCAGGCTGTGGCAGCGGAAAAACTGGCGGATGTGGAAGTAAAATTCAGCGATAAGGCTGCTTGCTGCGTTATCATGGCTTCCGCAGGCTATCCCCAGAGCTATGAAAAAGGCTTTGAAATCACACTGCCCGCAGAGGACAAGCTCATCTTTGTGGCAGGTGCGAAGGAAGCAGATGGCAAGCTGCTGACCAACGGCGGCCGTGTACTGGGTGTGACAGAAATTGCAGGCACACTGCCCGAAGCCATTGCAAAAGCCTATGAAAGCGTAAAAACAGTAAAATTCGACAACGCATACTATAGAAACGACATCGGTAAAAAAGCCCTTGCGGCGGAGGTATAACCATGGTTTATAGAATTTATGTTGAAAAGAAACAGGGTCTGGCTGCGGAAGCAGCCTCCCTGAAAGGCGATATTGTCAATCTGCTTGGCATCAAGGGTCTGACAGATTTACGCCTTTTGAACCGTTACGATGTGGAACACATCGACAAAGAACTGTTTGATTACTGCAAACAGACTGTATTTTCCGAACCTCAGCTGGATGATCTGAGAGAAGAGATTCCTGCTGACGGTGCGGCTGTATTCGCTGTGGAATATCTGCCCGGTCAGTTCGACCAGAGAGCAAATTCCGCTGCAGAATGTATCCAGATTATTTCCAAACAGGAAAGACCTCTGGTGAAAACAGCAAAGGTTTATGTTCTGTACGGCACACTGACAGAGGATGATGTGGATGCGATCAAAAAATTCCTCATCAACCCCGTAGAATCCAGAGAAGCAACTTTGGATGCCTTCGAAACACTGGATGTGAAATATGAAATTCCCACAGAAGTTGCAACAGTTGATGGTTTCCGTGGTCTGGATGAAACAGCCCTGATGGCTTTCATCAAAGACAATGGTCTGGCTATGGATTTGGATGATATCAAGGTTTGCCAGAACTATTTCCTGAGCGAACAGAGAGACCCTACCATCACAGAAATCAAGATGATTGATACCTATTGGTCCGATCACTGCCGTCATACGACATTCCTGACAACCATTGACAGCATCAAATTTGAAGATGAAGTGCTGCAGGCGGCTTATAACGAATATCTGGCAACCAGAGCAGCCATCGGCAGAACAAAGCCCATCAACCTGATGGATATGGGTACCATCGTTGCGAAATTCCTGAAACAGGAAGGCAAGCTGGATAAGCTGGATGAATCCGAAGAAATCAACGCTTGTACTGTAAAGATCGATGTAGATGTGGAAGGCGAAACACAGAAATGGCTGCTGCTGTTCAAAAATGAAACCCACAACCACCCTACAGAAATCGAACCTTTCGGCGGTGCGGCAACCTGCGTGGGCGGTGCCATCCGTGACCCTCTGAGCGGTCGTTCCTATGTTTACGCAGCCATGCGTGTAACAGGTGCAGGCAACCCCCTGACACCCGTTTCCGAAACCATGCGGGGCAAACTGCCTCAGCGTACCATCGTAACAACAGCGGCTGCCGGTTATAGCTCCTACGGGAACCAGATTGGTCTGGCAACAGGGCAGGTAGATGAACTGTACCATGACGGTTATGTGGCAAAGAGAATGGAAATCGGTGCGGTTATCGCAGCGGCTCCTGCGGAAAATGTACGCAGAGAACGCCCTGTAGACAGCGATATCGTTATCCTTCTGGGTGGCAGAACAGGCCGTGACGGCTGCGGCGGTGCCACAGGCTCCTCCAAATCCCATACTCTGGAATCTCTGGAAAGCTGCGGCGCAGAAGTACAGAAGGGGAATGCACCCGAAGAAAGAAAACTGCAGAGATTGTTCAGAAATCCCGAAGCATCCAAGCTCATCAAACGTTGTAATGACTTTGGTGCCGGCGGTGTTTCCGTTGCCATCGGTGAATTGGCAGATGGTCTGGAAATCGATCTGAACGCAGTACCCAAAAAATATGACGGTCTGGACGGTACAGAACTGGCAATTTCCGAATCTCAGGAAAGAATGGCAGTTGTGGTTGCCGCAGCAGACGTAGAACGCTTCAAAGAACTGGCTTATGCAGAAAACCTGGAAGCAACAGTAGTTGCCAGAGTCACAGAAAAACCTTATCTGGTAATGAACTGGAACGGCAAAAATATCGTAAATATCTCCCGTGCGTTCCTGGATTCCAACGGTGCAGAAAAGCATATCGACATCGCACCTGCGGCTCCTCAGCCCTTCGCAAAAGAAATCCCCGCAGATTTCAAGAAAGGCTACATGGAACTGGCACAGGATCTGAATGTATGCTCCAAGAGAGGTCTGTCCGAACGTTTCGACTCCACCATCGGTGCCGGTACAGTTCTGATGCCTTTCGGCGGCAAAAACCAGAAAACACCCATTCAGGCTATGGTAAATAAGGTATCCGTAGAAAAACAGGATACCACAACCTGCTCCCTGATGGCTTGGGGCTACAACCCCTTCATTGCAGAAAAGAGCCCTTACCACAGTGCATATCTGGCAGTTGTGGAATCCGTTGCGAAACTGGTGGCAACAGGTGCGAAATTCGAAGATGTATACCTGTCCTTCCAGGAATACTTCGAAAAACCCATGAAGGACGGCAAACGCTGGGGCAAGCCTCTGGCGGCTCTGCTGGGTGCATTCATGGCACAGAAGGGTCTGGAAATTGCTGCCATCGGCGGTAAAGACTCCATGAGCGGTACCTTTGAACATATCGACGTACCTCCCACACTGGTATCCTTCGCAGTAACAACAGACAATATCAACAACATCGTTTCTCCTGAATTCAAAGGCGAAGGCCATAAAGTGGTTCTGGTGAAACCTGAATACGATAAAGACGGTCTGCCTACTACAGACAGCCTGAAGAAGGTATTCGACGTAGTAACAGGACTGATGAGAGACGGCAAGGTTGCAGCGGCTTATACGCCTACCTACGGCGGTGTGGCAGAAGCTATCCTGAAAATGACTATGGGTAACGATATCGGCTTCACTTATGCCGACGGCGTAAGCAAAGAAGATATCTTTGGCTACAACTATGGCGCATTCGTTCTGGAACTGACAGCAGATGCAGAAGTGGGCATCCTGCTGGGTACCACAGGCGGCAGCGCTATCGTTTGCGGCAGCGAAAGCATCGCTCTGGATGAAATTTTTGCAGCTTATGAAAATAAATTGGAAGAAATCTATCCTATGCACGCTGCAGCAGAGGAAAAAGCAGAAATTCCTGCATTCACAACAAAAGCAGAAGGCATCACCTATAAGGCGGCAGCACCCGTTGCAAAGCCTCGTGTGCTGATTCCTGTATTCCCCGGTACAAACTGCGAATTCGACTCTGCAAAGGCTGTAGAACGGGCTGGCGCAAAGGCGGAAATCTTCGTTATCAATAACCTGTCTGCATCCGGCATTGCAGATTCCATCGAACGCTTTGCAAAAGAAGTGAAACAGTCTCAGACTATCTTCATCCCCGGTGGTTTCTCCGGCGGTGACGAACCCGATGGTTCCGGTAAATTCATCACAGCATTCTTCCGCAACCCTGAAATCAAGGAAGCAGTAACGGCACACCTGAAAGAAAGAGACGGTCTGATTTGCGGTATCTGTAACGGTTTCCAGGCATTGATTAAGCTGGGGCTGGTGCCTTACGGCGAAATCATTGATACAGATGAAACTTGTCCGACACTGTCCTACAATACCATCAGCAGACACCAGTCCAAGATCGTTCGTGTGAGACTGGCAACAGAAAAATCTCCTTGGCTGACAAATGTAAAAGCCGGCGATATCTTCAGCGTGCCTATTTCCCACGGCGAAGGCCGTATCCTGATGGAAGATAAACTGGTACAGGAATTGGCAGCAAAAGGCCAGATTTTGACACAGTATGTAGACGAAAAGGGTCTGCCTACCAACGATATCCAGTTCAACCCCAATGGCTCTACTTATGCCATCGAAGGTTTGATCTCTCCCGATGGTCGTGTCATCGGTAAGATGGGCCATGCAGAACGTATTGGCGACGGTCTGTATCAGAACGTAGAAGGCAACTATGATATGAAGCTGTTCAAATCCATGGTAGAGTATTTCAAATAAAAGACGTTAAGAGAGGTGGCTTAGCCGCCTCTTTTTTCGTTGCATGAAAGATCAAAGGGTGATAGTATATGAAATAGGTTACAATGCAATTTTTGCTGAAATATAGGAGGAAGAAAAATGATTCGTTTTGAATGTGACTATGCAGAAGGTATGCACCAGAGAATTTTGGATAGACTGATGGAAACAAATATGGAACAGACAGCAGGTTACGGCGTTGACCCCCATTGCGACCGTGCAAGAGAACTGATCAAGCAGGCTTGCGGCAGAGAAGACGTGGATGTGCATTTTCTGGTGGGCGGTACCCAGACCAATCTGACAGTGATTGCAGCAACTTTGCGTCCTTATCAGGGGGTTTTCTGCGCTGATACAGGCCATTTGAACGTCCATGAAACAGGTGCTATCGAAGCCACAGGCCATAAGGTTATCGTGCTGCCTACCACAGAGGACGGCAAGCTGACAGCAGAGGCTATTCAGGAAGGTTATGACGCCCATTGGGGCGATGAAACCCATGAACATATCGCCCAGCCCGGCATGGTATATATTTCTCAGTCCACAGAGGATGGTACCACATATACAAAGGCAGAATTGGAAGCCATTAGTGCGACCTGCCGCAAATGTGGTCTGCCTCTGTTTATAGATGGGGCAAGATTAGGCTATGCACTGGCGGCAGAAGGCTGCGATTATACATTGAACGATATTGCAAATCTGGCGGATGTATTCTATATCGGCGGTACAAAGGTCGGTGCTATGATGGGAGAAGCCGTTGTCATCGTAAATCCTGCCTTGAAAAGAGATTTCCGCTATATGATTAAGCAGAGAGGTGGTATGTTGGCGAAAGGCAGACTGCTGGGAATCCAGTTTGAGACATTGTTTGAAGATGGTCTGTATTTTGAAGTGGCAAAGCATGCAGATAATCTGGCAATGCAGATTCGCAGAGCCTTCGAAGCAAAGGGTATCAAAATGCTCTTCGATTCCAAGACAAATCAGCAATTTCCGATTCTGCCCAATGCTGTGATGGAAAAGCTGGCAGAAAAATATGCCTTCTCCTTCTGGACAAAGGTGGGGGATAGCCATACAGCCGTGCGCTTCTGCACAAGCTGGGCAACAAAAGAAGAAAATGTGGCTGAATTGCTGAAAGATATCGAGAATATCTAATTTTATTCAGAAATAAAAGAAACCCCGATTGCATTTATGAATTGCAGTCGGGGCGTTTTATTTCTCGATATAATGATTTTTCTTTGCAAAAGCGAATGCTTTTGCGTATCAGGTCAAGGGCATGATGCCCTTGCAGGGGTGTTGGGGACAGCGTCCCCAAGGTCTTATCCTTCCAGATGTTCTGTATCATCCACATCCAAGGCTTCAACCAGCTTCACTTCAGGGTTCTTCTGCATGAAGTTGTTCAGGGTATACTGGTTTGCGAACAGCAGGATAGGGCGCTCAAAATGGTCATATACCAACGTGCTTCTCGCTACAACGTAATCCTTTACATCCTTGGGAGAACCGGGCGCTACCCAGCGGGCAACCTGATATTCCAAGGGCTCCATACGGATCTCGGAATTGTATTCATTCAGCAGTCTGTACTGGAATACTTCAAACTGCAGCTGACCAACAGCACCCAGAATGATATCGTTGAATTCATTGTGGTAAACCTGAATTGCACCTTCCTGTGCCAGCTGCTGTACGCCCTTCTGGAACTGCTTTGCCTTCAGGGAGTTCACAGGGCGCACACGGCAGAATAATTCAGGAGGGAAGGTAGGCAGGGGTTCAAAGAAGAGCTTTTCTTTTCTGTCTGTCAGGGTATCGCCAATCTGGAAGTTGCCGCTGTCATAGATACCAATGATATCGCCGGCAATGGCTGTTTCTACTGTTTCACGGTCGTTTGCCATCAGGTGGGTGGACTGGCTCAGCTTCATCTGCTTGCCTGTTCTGGAGAGGGTCACGTTCATGCCACGGTTGAAAGTACCGGAGCAGATACGGAGGAATGCCAGTCTGTCGCGGTGAGCAGGGTTCATATTCGCCTGAATTTTGAAAATGAAACCGCTGAAAAAATCATCATTGGGGTTTACTTCGCCGGTGGTTGTTTTTCTGGCACCGGGGGCAGGGGACCATTCCAGGAAATGATGCAGGAAGGGAGTGATGCCAAAGTCTGCCAGGGCAGAACCAAAGAATACGGGAGACAGCTTACCATCTTTGATAGCCTGCAGATCAAAGGGGTTGCCTGCGCCGTCCAGCAATTCCATTTCGCTGCGGAGGATGTCCAAGTTTGCATCGGAGATGACACCTTCCAGTGTATCGCCGAATACGCCGTTGGCACCCAGTTCCACTACACCGTTTTTCTGTTTATAGAGGTAAACCTTGTTTTCCAGTCTGTCGTAGACACCTTCGAAGGTCAGACCGTTGCCGATGGGCCATGTGACTGCTGTGGAGGGCAGACCCAGTGCATCTTCCAAGTCAGCCATACAATCCAGAGGGTCTTTGGACTGACGGTCCAGCTTGTTGATGAAGGTGAAAATTGGGATTTCACGCATACTGCAGACTTTAAACAGCTTTACTGTCTGCGTTTCCACACCCTTTGCGGCGTCGATGACCATGACAGCACTATCTACGGAAGTCAGGATACGGTAAGTATCTTCACCGAAGTCGTTATGACCGGGGGTATCCATGATGGAAACCACTTTGCCGTCATATTCGAACTGCATAACGGAGGAAGTAACAGAAATACCTCTCTGTTTTTCGATTTCCATCCAGTCACTTTTTGCGAATTTGTTTTTGCCTCTTGCTTTTACGGTACCTGCTTCGCGAATGGCACCGCCGTGCAGCAGCAGTTTTTCTGTCAATGTTGTTTTCCCTGCGTCGGGGTGGGAGATGATCCCGAAAATACGACGCTTCTGGATCGCTTCTGCGTTACTCATATATTTCTTCCTTTCTTTTTGGAATGATTTCACAATATTTCTGTAAAAAGACAATACTTCATATTATTTTACCTGAATTTCAACAAAAATGGAATATAAAGATGTGAAAAAAGTGAAAAGAATAGAAATTTTTATGTTTCCGGAGAAAATACATTGACTGTATAATGTCTTTGGATTAAAATAGATACGTTAGGTAAACCAACTAAATGATTATTTTTTTTGGAGGTAATGAATATGAAATTTACAAGCACAGATAAAGCACCCGCAGCTCTGGGTCCCTACTCTCAGGCAGTTTCCGTAAATGGTCTGCTGTTCACATCTGGTCAGATCGCTCTGGATCCCGCAACAGGCGAAATCGTTGGCTCTGACGTTCAGGCTCAGGCTGAACAGGTTTGCAAAAACCTGGCTGCAGTTCTGGAAGCAAACGGCCTGACATTCACAGATGCTGTTAAAACAACATGCTTCCTGGCTGATATGGGTGACTTCGCTGCATTCAACGAAGTTTACGGCAAATACTTCACAGGCAAACCCGCACGTTCCTGCGTAGCAGTAAAAACACTGCCCAAGAACGTTCTGTGCGAAGTTGAAGTAATCGCAGAAATGAAATAAGAAACCGAAATAAGTCTCTGTCTTTGACGGAGACTTATTTTTTTCATGAAACTCTGCTTGTTCTTTTAAAAATACAAAAAATATTGTTGACAGTTGGAATATCCTGTGTTATTATAAACGAGTCGCTGAACGAAAGCGAAAAAATTATCGAGGCGTGGCTCAGCTTGGTAGAGCGCTACATTAGGGATGTAGAGGTCGCAAGTTCAAATCTTGTCGCCTCGATTTTTTTTGAAAAAACTTTTCTTTGCCAGAAAAAAAGTGCAGAAGAAAAGTAAAAAAATAATTGACAGGAACTCAATCCTGTGTTAATATAAACAAGCCGCTGGACGAGCGGCGAAAAATGTCGAGGCGTGGCTCAGCTTGGTAGAGCGCTACATTAGGGATGTAGAGGTCGCAAGTTCAAATCTTGTCGCCTCGATTGGAAAGAAAAAGCGTTGAACTTGATTCAACGCTTTTTTTCATATATATCGAATTTTAAGGGGTATGATTACAATGGAATGGGCGCAGCTTACGGAGGTGAACCGTCTATGACTGACCATAGGGAAAAAGAATTGATTGCAAAAGCCAAGCAGGGGGATATGCAGGCTTTTGAAGAATTGATTCTGAAGCATGAAAAAATCGTCTATAATGTGGCATTGCGAATGATGAACCACAGCGAAGATGCAAAGGATATTTCCCAAGAGGTTTTTTTGAAGGCATATAAAAATATCAAAAATTTTGATGAACGCTCTCAGTTTTCCACTTGGCTGTATCGTATTACGACCAACACCTGCATCGACGAGATGCGAAAAAGGAAGGGAAAGCAGAGTTATTCCTTAGAGGAAGAATTGGAAAATGAGGAAGGCAGTATGCAGCGGCAGATTGCCGACGAAGGGGAAACGCCGGAGGAAAGCCTGCTGCGGGAAGAGCGAAAAAGCGAGCTTTTGCAGGCATTGGACACCCTGTCTGAGGAGCATAAGGCGGCAGTCATCCTGCGGGATATCCGTGGTTTGAGCTATGAAGAGGTGGCTGATATCGTCGATTTGCCTATAGGTACAGTAAAATCCCGCATTTCACGGGCGAGAAATCAACTAAAAAATGAAATTTTGAAAATCAGGGAACGAAATGAAGGGAAGTCTCGTCATAAGAAAGGAAAGGAGGGAAGACCATGAGATGCGAAGATTACAGAGAGTTGCTCTGGGCATATCTGGAGCAGGAATTGAATGAAGAAGAAACTGCAAAGATGCAACAGCATTTGGGAGAGTGTGCCGATTGCCGTGCAGAGGCAGAAGCGCAGAAAGAAATCATGGAATCCCTGCGAAGCCTTCCAGAAGAGGAACTCCCAGAGGGGTATCACCAAGAACTGATGCAGAAACTGAACGCAGAAGCGGCTCCCAATGTTGTTCCTTTCCCTGTGAAGAAGAAACAGCCAAAATGGAGACAGCTGAGCATGATCGCAGCAGCAGCGCTGGTGGTTGTGGCAGCGGGCGGCATCAATGGTATGATGGAAATGCGCCAGAGCCAGAATGAGGCGGTTTACCAGATAGAAGCGGCTGCGGATACGGCAGTCCCTTTTGAACTTGAGGAAGCGACAGAAGAAAGTATGGAGGATGAGGCGGAAAAGCAGCCTGTGGAAGCAAAGCAAAAAACGGATGGCGGAAAAGAAACGGCTTCTGTTACAGAGATAAATAACGCTTCTGTTGCGTCGGGCCAGCCGAATGCTGTGAGGGATGAGAAGAAAGTTGATTTTTCAATAGAAAGCGGCGGAGCCGATGCAGCAATGCCAAAGACGACTTTTATCCCGGAAAATGAAGGGGAAGAACCTTATTCTATGATACGCTCAGCAGCAATGACGCCGACAGATATGGCGATCCTGCAGGCAGAGAATCTGGAAATGGCAAAGGCAGCCATTCGGGATTGTATTGCGGCAGCAGGTGGCTATGAAGAAACAGCATCTGCGGAAAACAGCATCTTTGCTGTGATCCCGGTGGAAAAATTCGAAGAGTTTGAAAAAGCTCTAGAAGGTTTTGGGGAACTCCAATGGACACAAAAAGGAAAACTTGCAGAAGGCGAAGCATTTCGTAGTTTGGAGATCCAACTGAATCAGAAATAAAAAAGACATGATCGAAAGATCATGTCTTTTTTATTTCCTGGGAAAAGAACATAGAATTCCTTTTATATTTGTATTTGGGATATAAATTTGATATACTAAAAAAGATATAAATGATTGAAAATTCGAATAAATATCGTTAGTATGCT
Organism: uncultured Clostridia bacterium; assembly: GCA_945868505.1. Lineage (GTDB taxonomy): Bacteria > Bacillota > Clostridia > Lachnospirales > Anaerotignaceae > Anaerotignum_A. The sequence continues at coordinate 37,989 of CAMBLO010000007.1, forward strand.
TTTGACTTGAAAGTCATTTATGGGGTGAAACAAAGTTTCGCTGTGGGGACTTTATCCCAAAGTGAGGAGGAATCAATATGGCATTTTTGCCTGTAACAAGAGAAGAAATGCTGGAAAGAGGTTGGGAACAGCCTGATTTTGTATATATTTGTGGGGATGCCTATGTGGACCATCCCTCCTTTGGTGCGGCTATTATTTGCCGTGTGTTGGAAAGCCATGGCTATAAAATTTGCTTTGTTGCACAGCCCGATTGGAAAAGCACAGAGGATTTTACCCGTTTTGGGGAACCAAGACTGGGCTTTCTGGTCAGTGCTGGGAACATCGACTCCATGGTAAACCATTATACCGTTGCGAAAAAGCGTCGGAAAAAAGATTTTTATTCCCCTGGTGGGGAAATGGGGCTGCGCCCTGACAGAACGACGATTGTGTACTGTAATAAGCTGAGAGAAGTCTATAAGAAAACACCCATTATCATTGGCGGTGTAGAAGCCAGCCTGAGACGATTGAGCCATTATGACTATTGGGATAATAAGGTGCGTCGCTCTATTTTGCTGGACAGCGGCGCCGATTTGCTGCTGTACGGCATGGGTGAGCATCAGATTGTGGAAATGGCAGATGCCCTGAACAGTGGTATCCCTATCAATGAATTGACGTTCCTGCGAGGTTCTGTTTACAAAACAAAGGATATTTCCAGAGCCTATGACTATATTATCCTTCCCAAATACAAGGAAGTTTTGCAGGACAAAGATAAATATGCGGACAGCTTTTTGATTCAGTATCAGAATACCGATGCAGTGACAGGCAAGACATTGATTGAGGAATACGACGAATGGACGGTGGTACAGAATCCACCTTCTCCGCCTTTGCGTACCCCTGAGCTGGACAAGGTATATGCCCTGAATTTTGAACGGAATTATCACCCGATGTATGAAGAAAAGGGCGGTATTCCTGCCATCGAGGAAGTAAAGTTCAGTTTGGTCAGCAACCGTGGCTGCTTCGGCAACTGCAATTTCTGCGCTCTGGCCTTCCATCAGGGCAGAGTGGTGACGGCAAGAAGCCATAATTCCCTTGTGGCGGAAGCGGAAAAAATTACTTGGGACCCTGGTTTCAAGGGCTATATCCACGATGTAGGGGGTCCCACGGCAAACTTCCGCGACCCTGCCTGCAAAAAGCAGTTGGAGCATGGTGCGTGTCGGGACAGACAATGCCTGTGGCCCACAAAATGCCCCAATCTGGAAGTGGACCACATGGATTATGTGCATTTGCTGCGGAAAATCAGAGATATTCCCAGAATCAAAAAAGTATTTATCCGTTCCGGTATCCGCTACGATTATCTGATCTATGATAAGAATGAAACATTTTTCAACGAGCTGTGCAAATATCATGTCAGCGGTCAGTTGAAGGTTGCTCCTGAGCATGTTTCTGAAAAGGTTCTGAATAAGATGGGGAAACCTGCCGGCGATGTCTACCAGAGATTCGTAAAGAAATATTATGACATCAATAAGAAGCTGGGCATGGAGCAATATCTGGTGCCTTATCTGATGAGCAGCCACCCCGGCAGTGACTTGGATGCGGCCATTGAATTGGCGGAATACCTGCGGGATATCCACCACATGCCCGAACAGGTGCAGGATTTCTACCCCACACCCGGTACCCTTTCCACAGCTATGTATTACACGGAAATGGACCCCCGAACAAAGGAAAAGGTCTATGTACCCAAATCGCCCCATGAAAAGGCTATGCAGCGGGCGCTGATGCAGTATCGGCTGCCCCAGAACTATGATTTGGTTTACGAAGCATTGAAAAAAGCCCACAGAGAGGATTTGATCGGCTTTGATAAGCACTGCCTTATCCGTCCCAGACAGATGAAACGGGATTTCCAGTATAAAGGCGGCAAGCCCGGAGAAAAGGGCGGTGCGAAAGGTCAGCCCAAGGGCGGACAAAAAGCAAATACAGGGAGAAAGAAAACGATCAGAAACGTTCATAAAAAGAAGGGCTGATGATAGAGTTTGTCTGCGCCGTTTGGTGCAGACTTTCTTTTTTAGGAGGAATGAAAAATGACAGAAAAAGAAACAAGAATCGCACTTATTGGTATTATTTTGACCAGCCATGAATCCGTCGAACAGTTGAATGGGCTGCTGAGCGAATACGGCGAATATATCATCGGGCGGATGGGTTTGCCCTATCGGGAAAAGGAAATTTCCATCATCAGCGTAGCTATGGATGCGCCTAATGATACCATCAGTGCCCTTTCGGGTAAACTGGGGATGCTGCCCGGTGTCAGCACAAAAACGATTTACGGGAAAACGGTTTGAGAAAAGCTATGAAACATTTGATTGAAAAACTGGAGAGAGAACAGACCCTGACGAAAGAGGAATGGGTGTGCCTGATTGAAGGCAGAACAGCGGAGACAGATGCCTTCCTTTTCGAACGGGCGAGAAACATTCGGCAGAAGTATTACGAAAAGGATGTTTATATCCGTGGGCTGATTGAATTTACCAATTATTGCAGAAACAACTGCTATTATTGCGGTATCCGCAGAAGCAATCAGAACCTGCATCGCTACCGCCTGACGGAGGAGGAAATCCTTGATTGCTGCAGGAATGGATACGAATTGGGATTCCGCACCTTCGTGCTGCAGGGTGGAGAGGATGGCTGGTTCACCCAGGAAAAAATGGTGACTTTGCTGCAAAAAATTAAGGGAGAATTTCCCGATTGTGCCATCACCCTTTCTGTTGGGGAAAGAACAAAGGAAGAATACGAAGCCTATTTCAAGGCGGGGGCAGATCGTTTTCTGCTGCGCCATGAGACAGCCAATGAAGCCCATTATTCTTTCCTGCATCCAAAAGAACTGAGTTTGCGGGAACGGAAGGACTGCCTTTGGAATTTACGGCAAATCGGTTATCAGGTAGGCAGTGGTATTATGGTGGGCTCACCGGGGCAAACGGCGGAGCATCTGGCGGAGGACTTGCTGTTTTTGAAGGAATTGAATCCCCACATGGTAGGTATCGGACCTTTTATTCCCCATAAGGATACCCCCTTTGCTAAGGAAACGGCGGGTACCTTGGAACTGACTTTATTTCTTCTGGGGGCAATGCGGCTGATGCTGCCGAAAGTGCTGCTGCCTGCTACAACTGCCTTGAGTACCATCCATCCCGATGGGCGGAAAATGGGTATCCTTGCGGGGGCAAATGTGGTGATGCCCAATCTTTCTCCGAAGGAAAATCGGAAATTTTACAGTTTGTATGACAATAAACGATGCATGGGCGATGAAGCCGCCGAGGGGCTGAAACTGCTGCGAGCAGAAATGGAAGAAATCGGTTATCATGTGGTATCTGCCCGCGGGGATTCGCTGGTGGAATAGGAGGAGCTTATGGGATTGAATAATACGCCGATGGCGGAACGGATTCATATTGGGATTTTCGGCAGGCGGAATGCGGGAAAATCCAGCATCATCAATGCCATGACGGGGCAGGATTTGGCAATCGTTTCCGATGTGGCGGGAACAACCACGGACCCCGTCCTGAAAGCCATGGAATTGCTGCCCTTGGGACCTGTGGTGATTATCGATACCCCCGGTCTGGATGATGAAGGGGAACTGGGCAAGCTGCGGGTGCAGAAAGCCTATCAGGTATTGAATAAAACGGATATCGCCGTGGTCGTCATTGATGGTTCCGTTGGCAGGACAGCCGCGGATGCAGCCATTTTGGAACGCATCCGTGAAAAAAACATACCTTATATTATTGTGAAGAATAAATCTGACCTGCAGACTGGGGAAGGGGATGCAGAACATGAAATCTCCGTCAGTGCGAAAACAGGAGAGAATATCTATGCATTGAAGGAACGCATTGCTACCCTTGTGCCCAGGGAAGATATGACACGGAAAATCGTGGGTGATCTTCTGGAACCCAATGATTTGGCGGTTTTGGTGGTGCCCATCGATTCTGCGGCACCCAAGGGCAGGCTGATTTTGCCCCAGCAGCAGACCATTCGGGATATTCTGGAAGCGGGGGCCGTTTCCGTTGTTACAAGGGACAATGAATTGAAGAAAACACTGGTATCCCTTGGAAAGAAGCCAAGACTGGTTATCACAGACAGCCAGATTTTTGGAAAGGTTTCCAAAGAAGTACCTGCGGATATCCAGCTGACCTCCTTTTCCATCTTAATGGCGAGATATAAGGGCGATTTGGAGCCAAACGTAAAAGGGGCGCGGGCGTTGGAAGGTTTGCAGGATGGGGATACTGTCCTGATTTCCGAAGGCTGTACCCATCACCGCCAGTGCGAGGATATCGGCACGGTGAAGCTGCCTCGATGGATTCGGGAGCATACGGGAAAGGAATTGCGATTTGAGTTCACCAGCGGCACGGAATTTCCCTTGGACCTGTCGCCCTATCAACTGATCGTCCATTGCGGCGGTTGTATGCTCAATGAAAGAGAAATGAAATACCGCCTGAAATGTGCGGAGGATCAGGGGGTTCCCATGACAAATTACGGCATCTGCATTGCCTATATCAACGGGATTCTGGAACGGAGCCTTGCGCCTTTCGGGATTTGAAAAAGTGAGGAATGAAAATGAAAAAGGTTGTTCTTGCGGCGCTGAATGCGAAATATATCCATTCCAATCTGGCACTGCGCTATTTGAGCCGCTTTCAGGATAACAATAAAAAACATAATGTGCTGACACGGGAATTTACCATCAATCAGCGGTTGGATTTCATTGCGGAGGAATTGTTTCGCCTGCAGCCCGATGTAATCTTGTTTTCCGCATATATTTGGAACGTGGAGATGCTGCGGCAGCTTTGCCCTCTGCTGAAAAAAATCCTTCCCCATTGCATCCTAGGCTTTGGCGGGCCGGAGGTCAGCTATGAAAGCGAAGCCTTCCTGCGGGAAAACCCTGCAGTGGATATTATCCTGCGGGGGGAAGGGGAGCTTGTGTTCAGTAAGCTGCTGGATTATTTGGATTTTGGCACGCCTGCCTCATTGGAGGAAATCGGCAGTCTGACCTTCCGCAAAGGGGAAGAAATCGTTTCCACTATGCAGGAGCCTCCTTTGGACTTGGCTCTGCTGCCATTCCCTTATGAAGCGGATTTTTCCGATGTGGAAAACCAGATTATCTATTATGAATCCTCCCGGGGCTGCCCCTATAGCTGTGGATACTGCCTGTCCTCTGTGGAGCAGGGGGTGCGGTTCGTTCCCTTGGAGAAGGTGCTGCCCGACTTGCAGAAATTTTTGGACGCAGGGGTGCGGCAGGTCAAATTCATCGACAGAACCTTCAACTGCCGTAAAAGCCATGCCATGGCCATCTGGAAGTATCTCCATGAGCATGACAATGGCGTGACCAATTTCCATTTTGAAATGACAGCAGATTTGATCGATCAGGAAACCATAGATTTCCTGAAAACCGTGCGAAAAGGGCTGTTCCAGTTTGAAATCGGGGTTCAGTCCACCAACCCCCATACCATTCAGGCCATCAATCGAAATGTGGATTTTGCGAAGCTTTCGGGCATCGTGAAGGAGATTAAGGCGGGCGGGAATATCCATCAGCATTTAGACCTGATTGCAGGGCTGCCCTATGAGGATTATGCGTCTTTTGGGCGCTCCTTCAACGATGTGTATGCTTTGGAGCCGGAGCAGCTGCAGTTGGGCTTTTTGAAGGTACTGAAAGGGTCTATGCTGCACCAAAAGCAGAGGGATTTCGATATCGTTTATCACGATACCGCCCCTTATGAGATTTTGACCACCCACATGCTGCCCTTTGCAGATACGCTGCGCTTGAAATATATCGAAGAAATGGTGGAAATCTACTACAACAGCGGGAAATTCCTGCATACGCTGGCCTATTTGGTGCCGCTGTATGAAAGTCCCTTTGCCTTCTTTGAAGCATTGTCTCAATTTTGGCTGGCGGAGGGCTGTCAGTATAAATCCCTTTCCAAGCTGGGGCTTTGTGATGTACTTTGGAATTTCGTGCAAAAAAATGAGAAAGTGGATTTACAGAAATTCCAATGGGCGTTGAAATTCGATATCGCTTTGCATGAGAAGCCGAAAAAATTGCCTGCATGGCTGAAGGTTGGCGGAAATGGGCAGGAGTATGAGCGGATCACGGCAAAACTGGTACAGAAATATATCCCTAGCTATGCCGATGCGGAAAAGAAAGTCCTCATCAAGCAGACCTATCTGGATGTGTTCGGCGAGGAGGAGCCGAAGGCAATCCTGCTGGATTATGGACACAAAGACCTGCTGGGAAATGCCGAATATTTGGTGATTCCCATGGAGGAAGTGGAAGAGCTACTGGCGCAGGAAAGAAAATAAAAAGAAAGGCTATCGTGAAAGATAGCCTTATTTTTATGCTTTTTACAGTTGCACCGTTGTCCAATCTTCGCAGTTCCAAACTTCTGTCACAACATCACGGTAAAATTCCGGTTCGTGGCAGATGAGCAGGATGCTGCCCTTATAGGCTTTTAGTGCCCGTTTCAGTTCTTCCTTTGCATCCACGTCCAAATGGTTGGTCGGTTCATCCAGCAGCAGTACGTTGGTTTCGTTATTGATGAGCTTGCACAGGCGTACCTTCGCCTGCTCGCCGCCGCTGAGTACCTTTACCATGCTTTCGATATGCTTCGTAGTCAGCCCGCATTTTGCCAGAGCGGAGCGGACTTCATACTGGGTATAGGAGGGAAATTCTTTCCAGATTTCATCGATGCAGGTTACATTTTCCGTATATTTCTTTTCCTGTTCAAAATAGCCGGTGTAGAGATAATCGCCCAGTTCTGTTTTGCCGCTGAGGGGAGGAATCTCGCCGATGATGCTTTTCAGCAGTGTGGTTTTCCCAATCCCGTTGGCACCCACCAAAGCAATCTTCTGTCCCCGTTCCATGGAAAGGGTCAGGGGCTTGGAAAGGGGCTTATCATAGCCAATGACAAGGTCTTCTGTCTGGAAGATATATCTGCCGGAGGCACGGGCTTCCTTAAAATTGAATTCCGGTTTGGGTTTTTCCTTCGCCAGTTCAATAACATCCATTTTATCCAGCTTTTTCTGGCGGCTCATGGCCATATTTCTGGTGGCAACACGGGCTTTATTTCTGGCAACGAAATCCTTCAGGTCTTCGATTTCCTGCTGCTGTTTGCGGTATGCCGCCTCCAACTGAGCCTTTTTCATGGCATAGACCTCTTGGAATTTATCGTAGTTGCCGACGTATCTGTTGATTTCAGAATTTTCCACATGATAAATCAGGTTCACAACGCTGTTCAGGAAGGGGATATCATGGGAAATGAGAATAAAGGCGTTTTCGTAATCAATGAGATAGCGTTTCAGCCATTCGATGTGGTTTTCATCCAGATAGTTGGTGGGCTCGTCCAGCAGGAGGATATCGGGTTTTTCCAGCAGCAGCTTTGCCATCAGGACTTTTGTTCTCTGCCCGCCGGAAAGCTCTGTCACATCTCTGTCCATGCCGATATCCGCCAAACCAAGGGCACGACCGATTTCATCCACCTTGGAATCAATGATATAGAAATCATGGTGATCCAGCATTTCCTGAATACTTCCTGTTTCTTCCATCAGAAATTCCATACGGTCTGGGTCGGCCTCTGCCATTTCTGCATAGTAGGCATTCATCTGGGCTTCCAGTTCAAAGAGATAACCGAAGGCAGACTGCAGTACGTCCCGAATGGTCTGCCCTTTGTCCAAAACGGTATGCTGGTCTAAATAGCCAACACGTACATTTTTGCTCCATTCAATTTTGCCTTCATCGGGCATCAACTTGCCTGTGATGATATTCATAAATGTGGATTTGCCTTCGCCGTTGGCGCCAACAAAGCCCACATGCTCGCCTTTCAGCAGGCGGAAGGAAACGTCTGTGAAAATCGCTCTGTCGCCAAAGCCGTGGCTGAGTTTTACTACATTCAAAATACTCATTACAAAACTCCTTTTTGTGCTATGATTTGTTCTAATATTTTTGCTGCGCCGAAATCGTTGCAGTCATCGGCAATAAGATTCGCCGCTTTTTTTACGTGTTCTTCTCCATTCGCCATGGCAACACCAACCCCCGCGAACCGAAGCATGGGCAGGTCGTTATCCCCATCGCCCATGGCAAGGGTGTTTTCCCGCGCAATGCCCAGCACCTGACAAAGCTTTTTCAAAGCCCGTGCTTTGGTGGCGTCCTTTGAGGTGATTTCAATATTTTTCGGGGAGGATGCCGTCACAGAAGCATGGTTCTTGGATTTCAATAAATCCCATGTTTGCTTTCGCAGTTCCATATCGCTGAAAACAAGATTGATATTTTCCAGAGCGGATTTATTTCTTTCGATCTCTCCAAAGAAATCCTTTACAGGGATGCGGGTGGTCTTTATGTAATGAATGTGGCTTTCCGTCAGGTGATAAGGGGAGAGATCATCGAAAACTTCTTTTGCGATGTATGCCTTGCCGTACTTGAAAAATTCTATGATAACGGGCAGTTCCTTTGCAATCTCTAAAGTGATATCCACCGCTTCGGGAGTCAGAAAATTCTGCACGATATCATATTTTTCCTGAGCATCATACACGGAAGCCCCATTGCTGGTGATGACATATTTCAAAAAGGGCAGGTCTTTCACATCCTGCGGGAGAGAAGTGAAGGGTCTCCCCGTAGAGGGGACGAAGTAAATGCCCATTTCATTTATTTTTTCCAACGCCTCATATAAACGGGGCGTGATCTCCTTTTTGCTCGTCAATAATGTGCCGTCCAGATCGGAGGCGATTAGCTTGATTTTTTTCATGGTTTCACCTGCCTAATATTTCTATTTTACCAAAGAAACAGAACTCAGACAATAAGCAAGATTTATGGAAGCCGTAGTTTTAACTTAATATGCTTATTTTTTGCTGAAATTTTTCTCCTATTAGAAAAATCTCCGATTTATGGGGAAAGCTAATGGAAAAGCTGGATTTCTCAGGGGAGAAGGTCTGGAATAGGGCATTTCGAATAAAAAATTCTTTGAGAAATGGGTTTCTTATCTGAAAAACTAGTGAAAACAATGGTATAAATTACCAGTAATGTGCAAACTGCCATAAACCGAGGAGATGTTTTTGTTGTTTTCCACGAAAATGCACAAAAGAGAATTGACAGTGGGACAAAAAGTTGCTTTTTTGAAATCAAAGTTCTGGAAACGTTTGCAAAATCTATTTTACGAAAGAAACGAGGTGAGGGACAGTGACGATCAAGGATATTGCAGAACGCTGCGGCGTATCTGTCAGCACAGTCTCTCGTGTACTCAATAACTATCCCGATGTCAGCGATGGGGTGCGGGAAAAGGTTATGCAGGTGGTGCAGGAAGTCCATTATGTGCCTAATAACAGCGCAAGGGATTTGGTAACGCCCCAGTCCAACACCATTGGTTTGGTTGTCCGCGGCGTTGGCAATCCTTTCTTTACGGATGTCATCCGTTCGATTGAAAATGCCGTAGAACGGGCAGGATATACTTTGGTATTCCACCAAATCGCCAGCGGAGAGGACGAACTGAGTGCAGGGGCAAGTCTGGTGCAGTCCAAAAAGCTGAGAGGGCTCATTCTTTTGGGGGGCTGCTTCGATTATTCAGAAGAGCAGGTGGCAGTGCTGCAGGTGCCTTTTGTCTGCTGTTCCTATACCAACAGCTTTGGCGGGCTGCAGGAAAATATGTATTCCTCCGTTACCATCAACGACCAGAAGGAAGCATATAAGGCGGTGGAGCATTTGATTCGGCAGGGGCATACGAAAATTGCCATGATTCTGGATTCCAAGCATGACCATTCTGTTGCGGAGCTGCGCTACAGAGGATATTGTCAGGCTTTGCGGGATTATGGCATTGAACTGGACGAAGACTTGGTGGAAGAGACAGAAAGATTTGATATGGAATCTGCCTATGAAGCCATGGGCCGTTTGGCAAGACGCAGAAAGGATTTCACGGCAGCTTTCGTCATCGCCGATTCCATGGCAGTGGCAGCCATGAAGGCCCTTTCCGATGAGGGCTGGCGGGTGCCGGAGGATTGCTCTGTCATCGCCATCGATGGCATCACCATGTCGGCTTATACGGTGCCTACCTTGACAACGCTGGTGCAGCCGGCAGAAGAATTGGGCAGCTCCTCTGTGCAGATTCTTTTGGATATGGCGGAAAAAAGAGCAGGCAATCGCCATATCGAATTGGAGACATCCCTGCGGGCAGGGGGCAGCGTCTGCAAATTAAATTGATTTTTATATCCTGAAAGAGGATATGGAAATATATTTTTAAACAAAATAAAGAATGAAAGGGAGATGTAACATGAAAAGAGTATTTGCACTTATGATGTCTCTGGTTATGTGTGCAGGGCTGGCAGCATGCGGCAGTTCTGAAACAGCATCCAGCGACGACACAGCAAGCGTATACTACCTGAACTTCAAACCCGAGCAGGATGCCCAGTGGCAGGAACTGGCGAAAGTATACGAAGAAGAAACAGGCGTGCCTGTAACAGTCGTTACAGCAGCATCCGGTGATTATGAAACAACACTGATGGCAGAAATGGGGAAATCCGATGCACCCACACTGTTCCAGGTAAACGGTCCTGTTGGTCTGAAAAACTGGGCAGATTACTGCTATGACCTGACAGGCACAGATGTGCTGAGCCAGCTGACAAGCGACGCTTATGCACTGAAAAATGAAGATGGTTCCGTAGCAGGTATTGCTTATGTAATCGAATCCTATGGTATCATTACAAACAAAACTCTGCTGGAAAAAGCAGGCTACTCTGTAGAAGATATCACATCCTTTGAAAAACTGAAGGCTGTTGCAGAAGATATCACAGCTCGTAAAGACGAACTGGGCTTCGCAGCATTCTCCTCCGCAGGTATGGACGGTTCTTCTGACTGGAGATTCAAAACACATCTGGCTAACCTGCCCATCTACTTCGAATATCAGGCAGACGGCATAGGCGCAACAGATGCAATCAAAGGCACATATCTGGACAACTATCGTGCAATGTGGGATCTGTATATCAACAACAGCACATGCAGCCCTGCAGAACTGTCCGCTAAGACAGGCGATGACTCCAGAAACGAATTTCTGGCTGGCAAGGCTGTATTCTTCCAGAATGGTTCTTGGGAATATGGCAACCTGGTTGGCGAAGGCAAATTCACAGACGATGATCTGGTTATGATTCCTATTTACTTCGGCGTTGGCGATGAAGCAAATCAGGGCCTGTGCACAGGTACAGAAAACTACTGGTGTGTAAACAACAGCGCATCCGAAGCTGATATCCAGGCTACACTGGACTTCATGAACTGGTGTGTAACAAGTGAAGTTGGTACAACAGCTATGTGCGGCGGCGAAGGCGCAATGCCCAGCGGCGAAGCAGGCATGGGCTTTGTTATTCCTTTCAAGGGCGCGCTGGAATCCTCCAATCTGTTCGTAAAACAGGATGCTGCAATGACAGCAGCAGGCAAAACACCTGTATCCTGGAACTTCCCTACAATGCCCTCCGAAGAATGGAAAAACGGCGTTGGCTCTGCTCTGACAGCTTATGCTGCTGACCAGACAGACGACAACTGGGCTGCAGTTGTTTCCGCATTCGTTGATGGCTGGGCAACAGAATATCAGCTGGCAAACGGTTGATTTGTGCGAACAGCACCTTTTGCAACCTGAGAAAAGGGGGAAGCACACGCTTCCCCTTTCTTTATAAGCATTTCCCTGAAAATTCGACAAAGAAAGTGAGATGAACTACCGTGGAAAAAGCTTTAAAAAGGTGGTTTCCGATATTTGTGGCACCCACACTGGCGGCCTTTTGTGTAGGGTTTATCTGGCCCTTCCTGCATGGTCTGTATCTGTCCTTCTGCCAATTCACCACTGTGAATAATGCGAAATGGATAGGCGTTGGCAACTATGCAAAGGCTCTGGCAGATACATCCTTTATTGATTCCTTCAAGTTCACTGTTGCCTTTGTAATCGTGGCAACCCTCATTATCAATGTGACGGCCTTTGCCATCGCTTTGGCGCTGACAAAAGAAATGAAGGGCACAAACATTTTCAGAACTGTTTTCTTCATGCCCAATCTAATCGGCGGTATCGTGCTGGGTTATATCTGGCAGACCCTGTTCAATGCGGTGCTGATGAAAATGGGACAGCCTCTGCTGGCCCTGAATACAACAGCGGGCTATTGGGGTCTAATTATCCTGCTTTGCTGGCAGCAGATCGGTTATATGATGATCATTTACGTTGCCGGTCTGCAGAACGTACCTCCTGATCTGATGGAAGCGGCTTCCATCGACGGCGCAAATAACTGGCAGACATTGCTGAAGGTAAAGCTGCCTATGGTTATGCCTTCTATCACCATCTGCCTGTTCCTGACGATTACAAACGCATTTAAGCTTTTCGACCAGAACTTGTCCCTGACAGCAGGTGACCCTGCTCATACCACAGAAATGATGGCGCTGAATATCTACTATACCTTCTATGCCCGTGCCGGTGCAGCATGGAAGGGTATCGGTCAGGCGAAAGCCGTTATCTTCTTCATTCTGGTGGTTATCATTGGCTTGACACAGTTGAGAGCAACCCGTTCTAAGGAGGTGCAACAGTAATGAACAAAACAAAAAAATCCTTGGGCAGTACACTGGGCACGATTTTCTTCTCTATTATCTGCGTGCTGTATATGTATCCCATTGTTATGGTAGTGATGAACTCCTTCAAAAAGGAAACTGCCATCACCACAGCGGAAACCTTTACTTTGCCCAATGCGGAAACCTTCGCAGGCTTTAAAAACTATATCAATGCACTGGGGGCTCAGGGCTTTTTGCAGAGCTTCGGCTACAGTGCTTTCATTACCATCTCCTCTGTGGCACTGATTCTCTTGTGCTGCTCCATGTGTGCATGGTATATCACAAGAGTCAATTCCAAACTGTCTAAACTGATTTATATGCTCTGTGCATTTTCCATGGTAGTACCCTTCCAGATGGTAATGTTCACCCTGTCCCAGACAGCAGACAGCCTGAATATTTTCGGTCTGCGGTTCAATACTCCTTGGACCATCTGCTTTATCTACCTTGGCTTTGGCGCAGGTCTGGCGGTGTTCATGTTCTCCGGCTTTGTGAAATCCATTCCACTGGAACTGGAAGAAGCGGCAATGATTGATGGCTGTAACCCTTTGCAGACCTATTTTAAAGTGGTATTCCCTCTGCTGAAGCCTACCATGATTTCTGTTGGTGTATTGGAAACCATGTGGGTATGGAATGACTATCTGCTGCCCACACTGGTATTGGATATCAAGAAATACAGAACCATTCCTATGCTGATTCAGTATTTCCGAGGCAGCTATGGCAGAGTAGAAATGGGCCCTATGATGGCATGTATCGTTATGACCGTCCTGCCTGTGGTTATCATCTATCTGTTGGGTCAGAAACACATCATCAAAGGTGTTCTGGCAGGTGCAGTCAAAGGCTAAGGAGGGGCGGCTATGGAAAGAAGTTCCGGCATTTTGCTGCCGATTTCTGCATTGCCTTCTCCCTACGGTATCGGTTCTATGGGCAAAGCCGCCTATGATTTCATCGACTTTCTGGCGAAAGCCGAACAGAAATGGTGGCAGATTCTTCCCGTTGGGCCTACCAGCTATGGGGATTCTCCTTATCAGAGCTTTTCTACCTTTGCAGGCAACCCCTATTTCGTCGATTTGGAGACCCTCTGCAAAGAAGGTCTGCTGGAACAAGCGGCAATCGACGCTGTGGATTGGGGCAGAGACCCTGCGAAAGTAGATTATCAGAAAATTTACGAAGGCCGCTTCGGTTTGCTGGAAAAAGCAAAGCAGCGCGGCTGGGAAAAAGATGCAGAAGAAATCAAAAAATTTACAGAAGAAAATAAAAGCTGGCTTCCTGATTATGCCCTGTATATGGCACTGAAACGCCATTTCGGCATGAAAGCATGGACAGAATGGGCGGATGAAGATATCCGCCTGAGAAAAGAAGATGCTTTGGCAAAATACCGTCGGGAGTTGGTAAAAGATATCGAATTGTTTATCTACATCCAGTATCTGTTCTTCCGTCAGTGGAACGCACTGCGGGCTTATGCCAAGGAGAAGGGCATTGGCATCATCGGGGATATGCCCATCTATGTAGCCATGGATTCCGCTGATGTTTGGGCAGAACCGAAGTTCTTCCAGCTGGATGAAAAGAATGTACCCTATGAGGTTTCCGGTGTGCCTCCCGATGCTTTCAGTGCCGATGGGCAGCTTTGGGGCAACCCTCTTTATGATTGGGATGCCATGAAGGCCGACGGCTATGGCTGGTGGATTCGCAGAATCGATGGGGCGGCAAAGCTGTATGATGTTTTGCGTATCGACCATTTCCGTGGATTGGAAAGCTATTGGGCGGCGCCCTATGGGGATACCAATGCGAAAAACGGACATTGGGTGAAAGGCCCCGGCATGGACTTGGTTTCTGTACTGAAAAGCTGGTTTCCCAACGTTTCCTTTATTGCAGAGGACTTGGGCTATCTGACGCCGGAAGTGCAGCAGCTTTTGAAGGATTCCGAATTTCCCGGGATGAAGGTTTTGGAATTTGCTTTCGATTCCCGTGAACCCAGTGACTATCTGCCTCATACCTATACAGCCCATTGTGTATGTTATGTAGGCACCCATGATAATGAAACCGTGATGGCATGGAAGGATGCCGCAGCCCCGGAAGATATCGCTATGGCGGTAAAATATCTGGGCTTGAACGAGGAGGAGGGCTTTCATTGGGGCATCCTCAGGGGCGGCATGAGTTCCGTTGCGGAGCTGTTTGTGGCACAGATGCAGGATTTTCTGGGGCTAGGCGCAGAGGCTCGCATGAATACCCCCAGTACCTTAGGCGGTAACTGGCAGTGGAGATTGACAGAAGGCCAGATCACGGAGGAACTGACCGCAAAGATTGCCGAAATGACTCGGCTTTATGGAAGGAGCAGTAAAAAATGGCAAGCGTAACGCTGAAAAATATTAAGAAAATTTATCCAAACGCACAGAAAAAGAAGAGAAAAGGCGAACCTGAAAAGAAATCCAACCTGAAGATCACAGCGGAAGGTGTTGTGGCTGTGGAAGATTTCAATCTGGAAATTGCCGATAAAGAATTTATCGTATTGGTTGGTCCTTCCGGCTGCGGGAAATCCACAACATTGCGTATGGTTGCCGGTCTGGAAGAAATCAGCGATGGGGAATTGCTCATCGATGGGGTAAAGGTCAACGATGTTGCCCCCAAGGACAGAGATATTGCCATGGTTTTCCAGAGCTATGCGCTGTATCCTCACATGACAGTATACGATAACATGGCATTCTCCCTGAAAATGAGAAAGCTGCCTAAAGATGAAATCGATAAAAAGGTAAGAGAAGCAGCGGAAATTCTGGACATCACCCAGTATTTGGACAGAAAGCCCAAGGCTCTTTCCGGCGGTCAGCGGCAGCGTGTGGCGATTGGTCGTGCCATCGTTAGAAACCCCAAGGTGTTCCTGATGGATGAACCCCTGTCCAATCTGGACGCAAAGCTGCGTAACCAGATGCGTGCGGAAATCATCAAGCTGCGTCAGAGAATCGATACCACATTTATCTACGTTACCCACGACCAGACAGAAGCCATGACACTGGGCGATAGAATCGTTATCATGCGTGACGGCGTGGTGCAGCAGATTGGCACTCCTCAGGAGGTATTTGACCATCCTGCCAATAAATTCGTTGCAGGCTTCATCGGTATGCCTCAGATGAACTTCTATGATGCGGAACTGGTGAAAGAGGACGGCAAATATGCTGTGGTTCTGGAAGGGGCAAAGGTGGTTCTGTCCGAGGATAAACAGGCAAATCTGGCGAAAAATGATGTGAAATCCCAGTCTATCACATTGGGTGTTCGTCCCGAACATATCCAGTTGAAGGGGGATGCAAGCCAGATGATTCACGGCACAGTGGATGTGAGTGAAATGATGGGCTCTACCATCCACCTGCACGTAAATGCCTGCGGTCAGGACAGCATCGTCATCGTACCCATGAACGATATCCATGAAGAAGGCATTGATGTTTCCATCGGCGCACAGGTTTCCTTTACCTTCCGCGGCAAAAATGTAAACATCTTTGACAGAGAAACAGAAAAGAATCTGGAATTTTGATAAAAACGGAATGTGGGCAAACCACAACGTTTCAAAATAACATACGTCTCTTCCTTTGGCGGCAGGGCTTGTTTTTGGCAGGCTTTGCCGCCTATTTCATTTGTCTGGAAAAAAACGCACAGATGTGATATGCTAAAGGCAGAATGGAGGGATGAAACATGGTATTTACACCATATAAAATCAGGGATTTGGAATTGAAAAACCGCTGGATCATGCTGGCAATGCACACAGGCTTTGCGGAAAGCAATACATTGACAGAGCGGGATTTTGCTTATTATGAAGAAAGAGCCAAGGGCGGTGCGGCAGCAGTGACCTGCCTTTTGGCGGTCAATGAAGCGGGTGCTTTGAAGGGGATGTATGATGCAGAGACTGTGGACAGGGAAAGCCTGAAAGCATTGGCGGAAAGAATCCATGCCTACGATTGCAAGCTGATTGTGCAGTTATTCCATTGCGGGCGCAACGAAAGTGAAAAAAATCACGGCGAAAAGCCTTTGCTGGCACCTTCTGCGGTGGCTTCTCCTATTTTCAGAACAGAGCCCAAGGAAATGACGGCGGAGGATTTGCAGAATACAAAAGAAGCCTTTGCAAAGGCGGCGGCTTTGTGTAAAGAGATTGGCGCAGATATGGTGGAAGTGAGCGCTTCTGCGGGCTATCTGCTTTCTGAATTCTTCTCCCCTTTGAGCAATCTGAGAGAAGATGCCTATGGCTACAAAAACGAAAACGGCATCACTTTCCCCTTGGAAGTGCTGGCGGCGGTACGGGAAGCCGTTGGGGAATACCCTGTATTGGTGAAGGTTTCTGCGGCCCAGATGGTAGAGGGCGGCTATGAGCTGGCGGATACCCTGCGTTTCTGCAAAAAAGCAGAGGAGACTGGCAGCATCGACGGCGTAACGGTCACCGGGGGCTGGCATGAATCCCCTATCGAGCAGATTTCCTATCATGTCAGCAAGGGTGCTTATGCGCCCTTCGCAGGTGTGCTGAAAAAATATCTGTCTGTGCCCGTCATCGCCTGCAACCGTATTCAGGACGAAGAAACGGCAGAACGGATTCTGGCGGAAGGCCTTTGCGATTTCTGTGGCACAGCCAGAGCCTTTCTGGCAGACCCTGCCTTTGTGAATAAAATGGAGGAAGGCAAGCCTTACCTGCCTTGCTTGGGGTGCAATAAGTGCATTATGAATGTATTGAAGGGAAAAGAGCTTTCTTGCGCCTTTAACCCTGAAGCAGGCAATGAGCATTTTGAGCATCAGCGCAGAAAGATCGCTACCAGAAAAGAATGTGTTGTCATCGGCGGCGGCCCTGCAGGCATGGAAGCGGCAAAGAAATCCGCAGAAAGAGGGTTTAAGACTACTTTGGTCTGCAAAGAAAAGGAATTGGGCGGTCAGTTGAGACTGGCGGCTCTGCCTCCGAAAAAGGGGGATTTCCTGAAATATATTGACTATATGAAATATACCTTGGAAGAACTGGGTGTAAACATCCTGACGGAAACAGAGGGCACGCTGGAGCTGGTGAAGGAAAAGAATCCATATTTCACAGTGCTTGCAACGGGCAGTACCCCTGAAAAACAGCCCATCGAAGGCTTGGCAGAGGAACAGTATTTCACCGCACAGGAAGTTTTGCAGATGGAGGAAGAAAAAATCGCAGAAATCCTGAAGGGGGAAGTCGTTATCCTTGGCGGCGGTGCCATTGGTCTGGAAACGGCGGCATTTTTGGCAGAAAAGGCGGAAGAGCCGGAAATTAAGATTATCGAGCCCAATCAGAAAATGGGGATGGATATGGGAGCCATGGCCCGTCCTTTGTTGAACGATTTGAAGAAAAAGAACGTCAGCTTTTTGACAACGACCACAGCCACATTGATGGAAGGCAGAAAACTCTTTGTAAAAATCGGTGCCATGACCATGTTTGTTTCCGCAGATACGGTCATTTGGGCAGGGGGCAGTGCATCCCATGTGGATACGGAGCTGACCATGTGGCTGATGGATGAACGGATGAGCTATGCCATCGTAGGGGATGCCAACGAGGTTGGCGACGGCGGCAATGCCATCCACGATGCCTATGAACTTTTCACCCGTATGTATCTTGCATGACAAGAATTGTGAATGTTGTATTTTTTTAGCCTGAAAATGAAATAATTTTCATCAGATATTGTCAAATCCAACGCATTGTGCTATATTTAATACAAGTGTTCAATAATTGCCATAGTAGGAAAATGCAGGAGCATTTTTCTGGGAAGAACCACAGCAAAATCCCCTTGGCAATGAAAAACTACTGGAAAAACCAACCATTTTTTCTTGGAAAGGAAGCGGAATTTATGGATTTTATCAAAAGAACATGGGCAGAAATTGATCTGGATGCACTGGATTACAACATTAAGAGCATCAAATCTAAAATGGCACCCGAACACAAAGTTATGGGTATCGTAAAAGCTGACGCTTACGGTCATGGCGATGGCTTTGTAGCACGCAAGCTGCAGGCTGGCGGCTTCGACTGGTTTGGTGTTTCCAATATCGAAGAAGGTATGAGCCTGAGAAACGAAGGTATCACAAAACCCATTCTGGTTTTGGGCTACACACCCGCAAGCTGTGTTGAAATCCTGTGCCAGAAGAGCATCACAAACGCTATCGTTGGTATTGAACACGCAAGAAGCCTGCAGGAAGCAGCAGCAGCAGCAAACGTTGTTGTAGAAGGCCACATCAAACTGGATACAGGTATGACTCGTGTTGGTTTCCAGACAGACGACGCAGACTTTGAACAGTCCCTGAAAGACATTATTGAAGTTAGCAAAATGCCTAACGTAAAGATCACAGGTATCTTCACACACCATGCAGTAGCTGACTCCTACACAGGCGATCATCCTGATTTCACAAAAATGCAGTTCGACCGTTTCGACAAGATGGTAAAAGCACTGCAGGATGCAGGCGTAAACGTTGGTATCCGTCACTGTGCAAACAGCGCAACAACCATCGCTTATCCTGAAAGACACATCGATATGTGCCGTTCCGGTATCATTACATACGGTATGCTTCCTTCCGGCGAATGCGAAGGCATGATTGATCTGAAACCTCTGATGACAGTAAAATCTACCATCGGGCTGGTGAAAAAAGTTCCCGCTGGTTCTCAGCTGTCCTACGGCAGAACATACACAGCAGAAACAGAAAGAATCATCGCTACAGTGCCCATCGGCTATGCGGATGGCTACAACAGAGCATTGTCCAACAAAGCAAACATGATCGTAAAAGGTCAGTATGCGCCCGTTGTTGGTCGTGTTTGCATGGACCAGCTGATGATTGACGTTACAGATATCCCCGGTGTAAAAATGGGTGATGAAGTAATCGTTGTTGGTACAGATGGTGACAAACACGTTACATTCGATGATCTGGCAGCTATTCTGGGCACAATCAACTATGAACTGCCCTGCGTACTGACAAAACGTGTTCCTCGTGTTTACAAAGAAAACGGCGCAATCGTTGGCGTTGTAGACCACATTCTGCATCAGTACAAATAATCTATACAAAAATCAAGGAGCGGCATTACCGCTCCTTTTTTCTATGCAAAAAGCCCTCTGACGAAAAAGTCAGAGGGCTTTAGATATCAGAAACCATAACATTCATATTTTTTTACGAAGCAAACGCCCGTTGTGCCGGGGCCTGTGTGCGTTGCAATGGTGGCACCAATCTGGAAGGAAGGCAGATAGTCCATTGCTATCTTTTCCTTGAGCATAGCTTCAAAGGCAGGCATATCATCCCAGATATTGGTGGTGCCGGCTGTGGCAATATAATCAGCAGGGTCTTCGCCGCTTTCCTTGAAATGTTTTACAGTCACATCCACGATCTGAGAGAGACCTTTCTTTCTGCTGCGGCAAATGCCGCCAACACCGATTTCGCCGCCCTTTAGGATGATGATGGGCTTGATCTTCAAAAGACTGCCGGAAAGGGTGGCTACTTTGCCCACACGGCCGCCGATTTCCAGATAGCTTAAATCCCCCACCATGAAGTTGATGCGGGCATCGACCTTTGCTTTTTCCACATAGGCAGCCACATCCTCCAAGGATTTACCGTTTTTCTGCATACGGGCCATTTCCATCAGCAGCAGGGCCTGGGCACCCGTTGCTAGCCAGGAATTGATGATATGAATCGTTGATTTTGGAAAATCTTCTTCGAGCATTGATTTTGCTGTCATGGCGGATTCCAGAGAAGCAGTCAGTGTGCGGGTCATGGTGATACAGAGAATGTCCTTTCCCGCTTCCAAAGCAGGGCGGAAGGCATCGATATAATCTTGGATAGAGGGAAGAGAGGTTTTGGGGTAACCCTTTTCTTCTGTCATATAGTGATAATACTCATCCAAAGAAATCTCTAAAATTTCTTTATGGTAGTTTTCATGGTCGATGGAAACATAAAAGGGAATCAGTTGGATACCCAATTCCTTTGCTTTTTCAAAGCCGATATCACAAGCACCATCACTAAAAATTTGATAGTCTGCCATAGTATCCTCTCCTCACTTTTTGGTATTGCAAATTCTATTTGGAATACAGAGTTTTCTCTGCAGAAAATGTTTCATTCTCTTACAAAATAATATAGCAAATAAAACTAAAATTATCAATACCTTGAAACGTATTATATGGTTTAAAATACTACGAACCGTCATCCTGACACCAGATTTGAATATTTTTTTCAAGACTTGGGAAAAATCTGGGAAAGGAGGGGTTTTATGTTTGAACAGGGGCAAAAGATCATCTATCCCATGCATGGGGTGGGGATCATTGAAGAGATTGAGGAAGGATATTATATCATCCACATTCCCAATGGGGATGTGCGTATTCGAATCCCGTTGGTGAATGCGGAGCGGATTGGCCTGCGGCCTTTGCTGCAGCGGGAAGAAATCGAACTGCTTTTGCAGGGAATGGCGACCCGCAGAGCAGCTGGAGGAGAAAACTGGAACCAGAGATACAAAGAAAATATCCAGCGTTTGAAATCGGGAAAGCTGGAACAGGCGGCGGAGGTGGTAAAGCTCTTATTGGAACGGAATGCATCGAAGAAGCTTTCCGTTGTGGAAAACCGTCTGCTGGCTATGGCGTGGCAGATTGTTTTGAGCGAGATCATTTCTGTATACGAAATTAACGGCAGGGAGGCGGAAGAACTGCTTGCCAAATGGATGAAAATAGGATAAAATTTCATTATGGTAAAGTAAGGGAAATCTATCCATTTCTCTGTTTTACCCAAATCTATACACAAAAAAGGAGGTGAAACGGATGAAAAGAGCATTGGAATTGATCATGAGTTTAATCGTGACAGCGGCTGCCTATGCACTGATGCATGTTGTGCTTTTTATGGACTTATTCAATCTTCAAACAAAATTGCCTGTTTATGTGCCTACAGCCATATCGGTGATTGTCGGATTCATATTTTATTTTATTTTTTCTTCGCCACTGTCGGAACTGCTTATGAAAAGGATCTCGCAAACGGAGGAACGCTTGTCCAAGATGAACCTGAAGGAACTGGCCCTTTCTGTGATCGGCTGCTTTGTCGGTTTGGTTTTGGCAAATCTGATCGGCTTAGCCTTTAACGGATTTGGTGCTTTGGGAACATTTATCGTTGTTCTGCTGAATGTTGTGTTCGGTATTTTGGGGATTCGTGTGGCAAGGCGGAAAAAGGATGACGTCAATGTTCGTTCCCTGAAAGAAGTGCTGATGACAACGCCTCCCAGTACCACAGAGGATTCTATCTATGGCAGACCAAAGATTCTGGATACCAGCGTTATTATTGATGGGCGTATCTTAGACCTGCTCCAAACGGGCTTCATCGAAGGAAAGATTATCATTCCTGATTTTGTACTGGAAGAACTGCGGCATATTGCCGATTCGGCGGATAGCTTGAAACGGCAGAGAGGCCGCCGTGGCCTGGATATCCTCAATGAGATTCAGAAGCAGTTGGCAGTGCCTGTAGAGATCAAGGAATTTACCACGGCACAGCCTATGGAAGTGGATTCCATGCTGCTGAAAATGGCGGACAGTATGGATGCTTTTGTTGTGACCAACGATTTCAACCTGAATAAAGTTGCGGAATTTCAGGGCGTTCACGTGCTGAATATCAATGAGCTGGCAAATGCCATCAAGCCTGTGGTGCTGCCCGGGGAAGAGATGAAGGTGACCATCATCAAAGCCGGCAGGGAAGCAGGACAGGGCGTTGCCTACTTGAACGACGGTACAATGATCGTCGTGGAAGGCGGCAGCAGACATATTGGCGAAACAAAAACAGTTATCGTTACCAGTGTGCTGCAAACATCGGCAGGCCGTATGATTTTTACAAAAATGATCGCTGCGGCGTGAAGGAAAGTTTGATGAAGGGCTTCGGGGGAATCCTCAAGCCCTTTTTCTATGAAAGGCGGGAGAGGTATGAAACCTATCAGCACAGCTGTGATTGTGGCAGCGGGAAAGGGCAAGCGCATGGGGACAGAAATCAGCAAGCAATTTTTGCCCCTTGGCGGAAAGGAAATACTGGCTCATACGGTGGAAAAATTTGAACAGGCGTCAGCCATTCGGGATATCGTTTTGGTGACAGGTGTGGATTCCCTGCAGGATATGCAGGATATGGTGCAGGAATACGGCTGGAACAAGGTGGTTTCCGTTACGGCAGGGGGAAAGGAACGGCAGGATTCTGTTTATAATGGGCTGAAACAGGTCAGTGAAGATACAGAGATCGTTCTTATCCATGATGGGGTGCGCCCCTTTGTAACAGAAGAGATCGTAGAGGATTCCATCGCAGTTGCTCTGGAAATGGGCGGCTGTGTGGCAGGGGTGCCTGCGAAGGATACCATCAAGGTCTGCAACGGAGAAAACATTGCCGTTGCCACCCCGGACAGAAGCACTCTCTGGCAGATTCAGACCCCTCAGACCTTTCGGAAGGATTTGATCTTACAGGCATACGAAGCAGCCAAAGCAGATGGCTTCATTGGCACGGACGATGCTTCTCTGGCGGAACACAGCGGCTATCCCGTGAAGGTCATCATGGGCAGCTATCGTAATATCAAAATCACCACAAAGGAAGATATGCTCATTGGCGAAGCATTTTTAAAGGAGGATACCCCATGAAAACAGTGACGATCTATACGGACGGTGCTTGTTCCGGCAACCCTGGTGCAGGGGGCTATGGCGTGGTACTGCTCTACGGCGCAGCCAGAAAAGAGCTTTCCGGCGGCTACAGACGGACCACTAATAACCGCATGGAGGTGTTGGCAGTTATCAAGGGACTGGAAGCCTTGAAAGAACCTTGTAAAGTTAACCTTTACAGCGATTCCAAATATGTGGTGGATGCCATTGAAAAGGGCTGGGTGGTGAAATGGAAGCAAAACGGCTGGATGCGGAATAAAAAGGAAAAGGCATCCAACGTTGACCTGTGGGAACGGTTGCTGGTTTTATTGCAGAAGCATCAAGTTTCTTTTATCTGGGTGAAGGGTCATGCGGATAATCTGGAGAATGAAAGATGCGACCAACTGGCCCGTGCAGCCATCCAGAGCGATAATTTGCTGGAGGATGAAAAGTACGGCATTGTATAAGAAAAGCCTGTAGCCTGACTCCTTCCAAAGGATGAAAATCCGCGGGTATTGTCGTGCGAATCCCTCGGGGGACGGCAGAAATCTGATTGACACTTGCGGAAATATATGTTAGTATCAGTCTGTAACAAATTTTTATCTATCTATGTAGGAGGATTTTAAAGAATGAAAAAAGGTACAGTAAAATGGTTTAACGCAGAAAAAGGTTTTGGTTTCATCTCCGTACCTGGTGAAGACGATGTATTCGTACATTTCTCCGCAATTCAGGCTGAAGGCTACAAAACACTGGAAGAAGGTCAGGAAGTAGAATTCGAAGTTGTTCAGGGTGCTAAAGGCCCTCAGGCTGCAAACGTAACACGTGCTTAATCGATTTTAATTATAGACCGTAATGCGAAAGCATGCAGATATATACATTTGATTTTGGTTATGCAAAAGAGGCTCTCCGTTTTTGGGGAGCCTTTCTTTTATTGTTTGCGTTTTCGTGCGCAGATTTTGCAGTTTTTTTGGTGGAAAGATTGCATGGCGGAAAACTGTGTGATACAATAAAGTGTCGTACGTAAGAGAAATTTGAATGTGAATGGAGTAATCATAATATGAATCAGAATATTGAAAATATCAGAAATGTTGCCATCATTGCCCATGTTGACCATGGCAAGACCACTCTGGTGGACCAGATGCTGAGACAGAGCGGTATTTTCCGTTCCAATCAAGAGGTACAGGAAAGAGTCATGGACAGCGGCGACATTGAAAGAGAAAGAGGTATTACCATCCTTTCTAAAAACACCGCTGTAAACTATGGTGATATCAAGATCAACATCATCGATACCCCTGGTCATGCAGACTTCGGCGGCGAAGTAGAACGTGTACTGAAAATGGTAGATGGCGTTGTGCTGGTGGTGGATGCTTTTGAAGGCCCTATGCCCCAGACAAAATTCGTTCTGCGCAAGGCTTTGGAACTGAACCATCCCGTTGTTGTCTGCGTAAACAAAATAGACAGACCCGAAGCACGCCCCAATGAAGTCATCGATGAAGTTCTGGAACTGTTCATGGAACTGGATGCTAACGACGATCAGTTGGATTCTCCCTTTGTCTTTGCTTCCGCAAGAGGCGGCTATGCTTCCGAAGACCCTACAGCAAGGGAAGGGGACATGAAACCTCTGTTTGAAACCATCATCAACCATATTCCCGGCCCCAAAGGAGACCCTGAAGCACCCCTGCAGGCCCTGATCTCTACCATCGACTACAGCGAATATCTGGGTCGTATCGGTATCGGTAAGATCGAAAACGGTGTCATTCGCGTGAATGACGAAGTTGTTGTTTTGAATATGCACAATGAAGAAACACAGAAAAGAGTACGCATTTCCAAGCTGTACCAGTTCGAAGGCCTGCAGAGAGTGGAAGTAAAGGAAGCAGGCGTGGGCAACATCGTTGCCCTGAGCGGTATCGAAAATATTATGATTGGCGATACCATCTGCTCCCCTGAAAAGCCCGAACCTCTGCCCTTCGTAAAGATTTCCGAACCCACCTTGTCCATGAACTTCTCTGTAAATGACAGCCCCTTTGCTGGTCAGGAAGGCAAGTATGTTACATCCCGTCAGATCAGAGACAGACTGTTCAAGGAACTGAATACAGATGTCAGTCTGCGTGTGGAAGATACTGATAATATGGACAGCGTAAAGGTTTCCGGTAGAGGCGAGCTGCATCTTTCCATCCTGATTGAAACCTTGCGTCGGGAAGGCTATGAATTCCAGGTTTCCAAGCCCGAGGTTCTGCTGAAGGAAATCGACGGCAAAAAATGCGAGCCCATGGAAGCAGTTACCATTGACGTACCCGAAGAATTTGTCGGCAATGTCATTGAGAAGCTGGGCAGCAGAAAAGGCGAAATGACAAATATGTATCCCGCAAAGGGCGGCTATACCAGACTGGAATTTTCCATTCCTGCGAGAGGCCTGATCGGCTACCGCAGCGAATTTATGACAGATACCAAGGGCAACGGCATCATGAACTCCCTGTTCGATGGCTATGAACCCTATAAAGGCGATATCGTGACACGTTCTCAGGGTTCTCTGGTGGCTTTTGAAAGCGGCGAAGCCATCACCTATGGTCTGTATAACGCTCAGGAACGGGGCGACCTGTTCATCGGCGCAGGCGTAAAGGTATATGAAGGTATGGTAGTCGGCAGAAACTCCAGATCCGACGATATGGATATCAATGTTTGTAAGAAAAAACAGCTGACAAACACCCGTGCCAGCGGTTCTGATGACGCACTGAAACTGACCCCTCCCATCCAGATGTCTCTGGAACAGTGCATGGAATTTATCAGTGACGATGAACTGTTGGAGGTAACCCCCCAGAACCTGCGTATGCGGAAAAAGATTTTGGATAACACACAGCGCAGAAAAGCGAGAAACCGTGCAAATAGTTAAGAAGCATTGAAAGATAAACAGAGGTGCACCATGGCAGCAAAAGCAAAGAAAAAAGGCGGATCCTTCATCAAACAGGCGGCGATTTTGGCAGCGGCCAGTTTGCTTGTGCGCTTTTTAGGCTTTATTTACCGCCTGCCCCTGACAAATATGATCGGGGACGAGGGGAATGCCATTTATGCCGGCGGGTATTATATCTATACCTTCCTGCTGATTTTATCCTCGGCGGGGCTGCCGGCGGCGATTTCCAAGATGGTTTCCGAGCGTATCGCTCTACGACAGTATCGAAATGCCCATCGGGTGTTTCAGGCGGCATTGGTGATTTCAACCACCCTTGGTGTATTTTTTGCCGTTGTGATGGGGTTAAGCGCCCATCAGTTGGCAAATCTCATTGGTATTCCCGACAGCTATTATTCTCTGCTGACCCTTTGCCCTACATTGGTCATTGTAGCCATCATGTCTGTATTCCGTGGGTATTTTCAGGGGATGCACACCATGGTGCCTACAGCCATTTCTCAGATTATCGAGCAGGTATTCAACGCCTTTTTCAGCGTTTATCTGGCGTGGATTTTCTTAAGTGTAAATGTGCCTGAAGGGCTGGAGAAAAATATCCCTCTGGCTTCTGCCGGCGGTACCATGGGTACCGGGGTTGGTGCATTGGCGGGCTTGATTGTGGTGATTTTTGCCTATTGTCTCATTCGTCCCTATCTTTTATGGCGGGCGGAACGATGCAGACAGCCCTATGAAGAAAGCAAACGCCAGCTCATCGGCAAGGTGCTGCAGACGGCATGGCCCATCATTGCCGGAACGGCGGTATTCAGTATTACCAACCTGATTGATATGGGTATGGTGGTAAATATTTTGCAGAATACAGGTTTTACAGAGCATGAAGCAGAGGTATTATACGGGCAGCTTTCCGGTAAATATGTCACATTGACCACATTGCCCGTAACCATCTCCACAGCCATTGCAACGGCAGTATTGCCCAGCATTGCGGCATCTGTGAAGCTGAAGGAAAAGAAACAGGTTCGCAGAAAGATGGCTTTGACCTATCGCATTTCTATGATTATTTCTGTGCCTGCGGCAGTGGGTATCAGTGCCCTTGGCCCTCAGATTATCCAGATGCTGTTCCCCAGAGCCAGCGACGGCGGTATGCTGCTGACAGTGGGCGGTATCTCCATCATCTTTTTGGCGCTGTGCCAGACCTCTACAGGCATCCTGCAGGGCATCGGCCATATCAAAATTCCTGTAGTGGGGGCGATTTTGGGTGCCATTACTAAGGTTATCCTGAATCTGCTGTTGATTCGGATTCCTTCCATCAACGTATTGGGGGCAGTTCTTTCCACTACAGGCTGCTATCTGGTGGCGGCAGTATTCGACGTGATTATGCTCTCCCGCAGAACAGGGACGAGGTTCGACTTCATGGGCAGCTTCCTGAAGCCTGTCATCGGCTCTATTGCTATGGCGGCAGGCACATTGGGCAGCTACCATCTCTTCTTTGCCCTTATTGGCAGCAATACCATTGCTACATTGCTGGCGATTTGCGTAGCGATTGCCGTGTATGGTCTGGTGATGCTGCTGATCAAAGGCATCGTGGAAGAAGATTTGCAGACAGTGCCCGGCGGTGGCAAACTGATTCGTATTTTAAAAAGATTACGGTTATTATAAGTATGATATAAAATAGAGAGAACGCTTTGCAAAGAAGCGTTTTCGTGTGAACAAAAGGGAGAACCTGAAAGAAAGGCTCTCCCTTTTATGCAATAGAGAGGAAAGCGGTGAGGTCTGTGTTTGATATTCAGGAGGAATTGAAAAAATTGCCCCAGAAGCCGGGGGTCTATCTGATGAAGGATGAAAACGGTCATGTGATTTATGTAGGCAAGGCTGTCAACTTGAAAAACCGTGTGCGGCAATATTTCCAGAGCAGCCGCAACCAGACGGTCAAGACCCGCTCCATGGTGCCGAATATCAAGGAATTTGAATATATCGTGACGGATTCGGAAATGGAAGCGTTGCTGCTGGAATGTAACCTCATTAAGAAATATCATCCATATTACAATATCCTGCTGAAGGATGACAAGACCTATCCCTATATCAAGGTGACGGCGCAGGAGCAGTTTCCCCGCATTTTCATCACCCGCAGGATGACCAAGGATAAGGCGAAATATTATGGGCCTTTTACGGATGTGTTAGCCATGAAGGAAACGGTGGAGACATTGCATAAGCTGTTTCCTATCCGAAAATGCAAGAAGGTATTTCCCAGAGATATCGGCAGAGAACGCCCCTGTTTGAACCACCATATCGGTCAGTGCATCGCCCCCTGCAGCGGAAAGGTATCGGAGGAAGAATATCAAGGATATATCAAGGATGCCATGGATTTTCTGGAAGGAAAGCATGAGGGCATTCTGAAAAAAATGGAGCAGGAAATGATGGAAGCGGCGGAAAATATGGAATTTGAAAAGGCGGCTTCCTTGCGGGATAAGATTCGCTCCATCAAAAGCGTGGCAGAGCGGCAGAAAATGTCCAATATGGGCTTGGGAGATGTGGATGTCATTGCATTTGTGCGGGCTTTTGAGGAATGTCTGGTGCAGGTATTCTTCATCCGCAGCGGCAAAATGACAGGCAGAGAGAATTTCACCCTGACTGCTTTCGAAGAGCAGAGCCGAGGGGAAATTTTGACTGCTTTCGTGAAGCAGTTTTACAGCGGCACAGCCTATATCCCCAAGGAAATCATTTTGCAGGAAGCATTGGTGGAAGAGGAAGCAGAGCTGATTGCGGAATATCTTTCCGAACGGCGAGGCAGCAAGGTAACGTTGACGGTACCTGTGAAGGGCGAAAAGCATAAATTGGTAGAATTGGCCCATAAAAATGCCATGCTGATTTTCGAGCAATTTGGAGAAAAGCTGAAACGGGAAGAACAGCGTACCAAGGGCGCCATGGAAGAGCTGCGGCAGGCTTTGGGCTTGTCGGGAGAGCTGAAACGGGTGGAAGCCTACGATATTTCCAATACCCAAGGCTTTGAATCCGTTGGTTCCATGGTGGTTTTCGAGGATGGGCGCTCCAAAAACAGCGATTACCGCAAATTCAAGATAAAAACCGTGGTCGGTCCCAATGATTATGCCTCTATGAAGGAAGTCATTACCCGCCGCCTGAATCATGCCCTGAAGGAAAAAACGGAAGGCAAAACCAGCAGCTTTACCCGCCTGCCAGACCTGATTCTGATGGACGGCGGTAAGACACAGGTACACGCGGCGGAGGAGGTACTGATGGCCTTTGGCATGGATATCCCCGTCTGCGGCATGGTGAAGGATGATAAACACAGAACAAGAGGGCTTCTGTTCCATGAAGAAGAGATTCATATTCCCTTGACCTCCGAAGGTTTCAAGCTGGTGACCCGTATTCAGGATGAGGTGCATCGTTTTGCTATCACCTACCACAGAAAACTGCGGGACGAACGAAATCTTCATTCCGTTCTGGATGACATCAAGGGCATTGGGCAGGTGCGGCGAAAGGCTCTCATGCACCATTTTGGCAGCATTGAAAAAATCGCCGAAGCGGAAGTGGCAGACCTGCTGGAAGTGGAAGGCATGACCATCCCTGCGGCAGAGCAGGTATATCTCTTTTTCCATCAGGAGGAATTGCAAAAGGGATGATTTTAGGGTATGCTATACTTAGGAAAAAATTTGGTTTTAATTTTTAGGAAGAAAGGGGGAAACCCATGTATTCTGCGGAACTAAAGAAGATCATTGAGGCCTTTGACCTGGAAAATATGCTGCCCGAGCTGGACTTGGAAGGGCGAGCTGTCATCAAAAAAGAGATCAACAGGCCTGCTCTGCAGCTGACGGGTTTTTATGAACGCTTCGACAGCGACCGTCTGCAGGTTATCGGGCGGGTAGAATATAGCTATCTGCTGAGCCTGAGTGAGGAAAAACGAAAAGAAGCTATCCTTCATCTGTTTCAGTATCGGATTCCTTGTCTGATCGTCTGCAAACAGCTGGAAATTTTCCCGGAAATGCTGGAATATGGCAGAGAATATGATGTGCCCATCTTCCGCACCGCCCAGTCTACTACCGAATTTACAGCGGAACTGATCTTCTGGCTGCGGGAAGAATTGGCAGACCGTGTCATGATGCACGGGGTTTTGGTGGATATCTATGGGGAAGGTGTTCTCATTACCGGTGCCAGCGGTATCGGGAAAAGCGAGACTGCTCTGGAGCTGATCAAAAGAGGACACCGTTTGATTGCCGATGATGCAGTGGAAATCAAACGGATCGCTGACAGACGGCTGATCGGTTCTTGTCCGGAACTCATTCGTTATCTGATCGAATTGCGGGGTATCGGCATTATCAATGTAAAAGAACTGTTCGGTGTCGGTTCTGTCAAAGACCAGAAGACCGTCGATCTTGTTATCAAGCTGGAGGTTTGGGACGGTAAGACGGGTTCCTATGACAGACTGGGCTTGAATGAAGAATATATTGAAATTTTGGGGAATAAGGTGCAGTTGAACACCATTCCTGTGCGCCCCGGCAGAAACGTGGCGATTATCTGCGAATCTGCCGCTATGACAAATCGTCAGAAAAAAATGGGAAAGAATACAGCACAAGATTTTGCGAACCGTATCGGGAAATAAGAAGAAGGTGAAATAATGGAGAATTTGATACAGGAACTGCAGCAGAGACTGGGGGAAGAAGGCCTGAAGCTACAGGAAATGATGAAGGAGCATACCACCTTTCGTGTGGGCGGTCCTGCGGATCTCTTCCTGCAGCCCAAGGATGCAGAGGAACTGAAGGACGCCATCGGAATTTTAAAAAAATATCATGTGCCTGCGATGGTCATTGGTAATGGCAGTAATTTGCTGGTGCGGGATAAAGGCATCCGTGGTGCAGTTATCCAAATCTATAATCGTATGGCAGATATCACTGTGGATGGGGATATCATCGTAGCAAAAGGCGGTGCGCTGCTCAGTGCCGTTGCGGCAAAAGCAGCAGATGCCTCCCTGACAGGGCTGGAATTTGCCTCCGGCATCCCCGGCAGCATCGGTGGTGCTGTGGTGATGAATGCAGGTGCCTATGGCGGTGAAATGAAGGACGTTTTGGTCAGTGTGGATGTGCTGACAAAGGATTTGGAAATCAAGACCATTCCCGTGGAAGAACTGGAACTGGGCTACAGACACAGTATCGTGCCCGAAGCAGGGTATATTGTTCTGGGTGCAAAGTTGAAGCTGCAGAAGGGAGAGGAAACAGCCATCCGCAGCCGCATGGCGGAACTGGCAGAACAGAGAAGGGAAAAACAGCCCTTGCAATACCCCAGTGCGGGCAGTACCTTCAAACGCCCCGAAGGCCATTTTGCCGGGAAGTTGGTGCAGGATGCGGGGCTGAAAGGAAAGACCATCGGCGGGGCCCAAGTTTCCGAAAAGCATTCCGGTTTCCTCATCAACATCGGCGGGGCAACGGCTCAGGATATTCTGGATTTGATTGCTTTCTGTCAGAAGGAAGTCAAAGAGCAGTTTGGCGTGACACTGGAAACAGAAGTGAAGATTGTTGGGGAAGTATAATAAAAAGCAGTGAAAAAAGAGAAGGGATGGTGAAAGAATATGAGATTTGTAATCGTTACGGGGATGTCCGGCGCAGGGAAAACCTCTGTGTTGAAATTTTTGGAAGATATCAATTTTTTCTGTGTAGATAATCTGCCGCCTGCATTATTGCCTAAATTTGCCGAATTGTGCTATGAGCAGGAAGGGGAGATCGAACGTGTTGCCTTGGGTATCGATATCCGTGGGGGCAAGCTGTTCAACGATCTTTTCGAGGTATTGTCCAGCCTGCAGGAAAAAGGCTATGAATATGAAATCCTGTTCTTGGATGCATCTGATGAGATGCTCATCAAGCGATATAAAGAGACCAGAAGAAGCCATCCCCTTTCCAGAAATGGCTCTATTCAGGAAGGTATCCGCAAGGAAAGGGAAATGCTGAAGGATGTAAAAGCCAAAGCGACTTATATTATCGATACCAGCCAGATCTTAACGAGACAGCTCAAGGAACAGATCAACCGTATTTTCGTGGAAAACCAGTCCTATGAAAATCTGGTTATCACCATCCGCTCCTTTGGGTTTAAATATGGGATTCCTGCGGATAGTGATTTGGTGTTTGATGTGCGCTTTTTGCCAAATCCCTTCTATATTCAGGAATTGAAGGAAATGACGGGCAATGATGAACCTGTCAGCAGCTATGTCATGGGCTTTGAAGAAAGCCGGACCTTTTTGAAAAAACTGGTGGATATGGTGGAATTCCTCATTCCTCTTTATATCAAGGAAGGAAAGAATAACCTTGTCATTAGTATTGGCTGTACCGGTGGCAAGCACCGTTCTGTCACACTGGCCAA
Organism: uncultured Clostridia bacterium; assembly: GCA_945868505.1. Classification (GTDB taxonomy): domain Bacteria; phylum Bacillota; class Clostridia; order Lachnospirales; family Anaerotignaceae; genus Anaerotignum_A. Next base: position 70,420 of record CAMBLO010000007.1, read on the forward strand.
TGCCCTGTACGCATCTCTGGATAAGGACAAGCACACGCTGTTGCTCAAGCACAATGATATCGAAAAGGATGCCAGACATAAAAAGTAAGAAAAAACTTGCTGTTGAAATAGGAATGGAAAGGGGGGGCAAATTTGTCATTTTCGTCTAAGGTTAAGGGTGAGTTGTCCCTTCATTTTGGAAATGGGCGACATTGTAAAATTGCGGAAACGGCTGCCTTTGTCAATATCTGTGGACAGATTGCTGCCTTTGGAGAGGATTTTTGTATAAAAATTCAAACGGAGAATTTCTTTGTCGCGAAAAAGTGCTTTACATTATTGCAAAATACTTTTAATATTATAGCGGATGTATCTGTACGCACCAGCGGGCTGAAACGACAGACCAGAGTGTATACACTTTTTGTAAAAAATCCCGCCCAGGCGGAAACACTTCTTCGGGTAACGGGGATGCTGTTTGAGGAGAACGGACAGAAAAAATTGGTGAAACGGATTTATGGGCCCGTTGTCAGCAGTATTTGCTGCCGCAGGGCATATATTCGCGGGGCGTTCATTTCTGTTGGCTCTGTGAATGATCCGGAAAAGAATTACCATCTGGAATTCGTTTTGGCAGATATGTCATCCGCTGAACAGCTGCGGGCTCTGATCAATGCTTTTGAATTGGATGCAAAGGTAGTGGAACGAAAGGAACATTACGTTGTATACTTAAAGGAAGGCGAGCAGATCGTAGACCTGCTGAACGTGATGGAGGCACCTTTGGCATTGATGGACTTGGAAAATGTTCGCATCGTCAAGGAAATGCGCAACGACATCAACCGCAAGGTCAACTGTGAAACGGCAAACCTAAATAAGGTGGTCGGTGCGGCTGTGAAACAATTGGAGGATATCAATTATATCGAAGAGACCATCGGTCTTTCTCAACTGCCGGAACAGTTGGAAGAGGTGGCAAGGCTTCGGTTGGAATATCCCGACAAAAGCTTGAAAGAACTGGGTTCTTTCCTGATGACGCCTGTCGGAAAATCGGGCGTCAACCATAGACTGCGTAAGATTAGCAACATTGCTGAAACGCTAAGAGAGGGTAAAGGTGAGGTAAAATGACACAAAAATCAATTATCATCAAAGCACCCCTGGATGCAAGACAGGCTGCGTATTTTGTGCAGACAGCAGGTAAATTTGAATCTGAGATCCAGGTGAGCATCGGTGAAAAGAGAATCAATGCAAAAAGCATCATGGGTACCATCGCCCTGAACATGCAGGAAGGTCAGACAGCGCTGATCACAGCAGAAGGCGCAGATGAAGCAGCAGCAGTGGAAGAACTGGCAGCTGTACTGGCATAATTGAAACCGCAATCATACATATAATTTATTATTATTTATTTTGAAAGACCCCCCGCATAAGCGGGGTTGTTTTTTTGTAATCAGATTCTCACTCATGTGCCTATAGACAGTTCCTTTCCTTTTTGTGTTTAATCTTTTGTATTCGAATGAATATAGTTTAAGTGTTGAATTGTATTTTTATATATACAATTTTGAAATTTTTTAGAAAATTTTCTGTGTCAGAAAATAGAAAGTTGTGATATAATCAAAAGATAATATGCGAAAAGTTCGTATATCAAAAATCTCCAAACAGGAGGGGTAATATGAAAGGAAAAAAACAGCTTGCTTCTATTCTGGCTTGCGCTATGCTCTTGGGTGCGGCACCTGTGGAAGCAATGGCATACAATGTGCCTGACACTGTCCGTGTTGGGCTGGAATCTATTTGTAAGAATGTTTCTTCCGCCTCCATCGGCGTGTGGGAGCTTTCCATTGGTATGGAAAGAAATGGTGTTTTTAAAGAAGGCGGTGTGATTACCTCCGGCGGTATCTTTACGGCGAAGCCTGCTACCGGGGGATTCGTTGCCATCGATAAAGAAATGGATTGTGAGGATGCCTTAAATTTGGCAAAAAACCTGTCTAAAATGGGTCTGGATGCTTATGCGGCATATTTGGATGAGGCAGATTGGACAGTTTATGTAAAGGACTCCTCTGTTTCCGAAGTGGAAACAGCATCCAGAGAAGATGCAAAGAAAGTCTCCGATTTTGAAGGCTATAGCATCACCGGCGGCGAAGCACCTGTTATTGTGCCGGAAGATGCGGTGCTGATGGGCGGCAATGTGGACGATACCTTTAAGGTGAACAGTATGCCTTATCGGGGTATGCTGACCTTCTCCGTTAATGGCACAACAATGACAGCGGTAAATATTGTTGGTCTGGAAGAATATCTTTATGGTGTTGTGCCTTCCGAAATGCCCCAGAGTTACGCAAAGGAAGCATTGAAAGCTCAGGCAGTGGCAGCAAGAACCTATGCCATGACAAAATTGGGTGCCCATGCGGGCAGCGGCTATCAGCTTTGCGATACCACAGCCTGTCAGGTATACAAAGGCTACAGCAATGAAGCCGCCTCCACCACAGCGGCAGTGGATGCCACAGCAGGCGAGATTGCCTGCTACAATGGCTCTCCCATTGAAGCGGTGTTCTCCGCTTCCACAGGGGGGTATACGGAAAATAGCGAAAATGTATGGAATACAGTGGTGTCTTATCTCCGTGCCGTGCCTGAATTGGGCGAATATGGAGATAATAGCTGGAAAAAAGAACTGACACTGGATGAATTGACAGACCTGCTGAATGCGAAAGGTGCAGGCATCGGCGAGGCAAAGGATATTGTGATTACAAAGCTTTCTACCGGTGGTCGTGTGCAGGAATTGCAGATCGTCGGCACCAATGGCACAAAAACATTGACGAAGGAAAACATTCGCACCTATTTCTCCTCTGCCTGCGGCAGTCTGCCCGGGAAGATGTTTACCATCAATGGCAAAGGCGGCGAAATTGGTCAGTATGGCGGTTCGGTATCCCAAGCAACACAGACCTCTGCATCCGCAAAGGGGGGCCTGATGGCGGCAGCGGCAAGTCAGGGCATCATTGCGAAAACGGAAGGAACGCTTTCCTATCTGAATGGCAAGAACCTGTCCGTAGATGTGGATGGAAAGGATTCTGCCAATAAACCTTCTTCAAATAGCGGCGAATACGAAGTATATTCTGTGAATATCAGCACTGTAAAAAACGGCAAATTTGTATTTGAGGGTGTGGGCATGGGTCATGGCGTTGGCTTGAGCCAGAAGGGGGCCCAGTTTATGGCACTTTCGGGCTACGATTATGAAGAAATCCTGCACCATTATTATACTGGCATCACCATTGAGGATTGATTTCGGAGATGAGACAGATGAAGGATTGGAGAGAATTTCTGCTTTCCCGAAAGGGCTGGCAGGATGGAAAAGGAAATACCGTTGTTTTTTCCGACCGGGGCTTGCAGGAAGCGCCCAAGGAAGGGGAACTATGGCTGTTTTTGGATGAGGGGCTCCGTTGCGGCGGGATGCACCGTCCTATCCAACCGACGGAAGAGGCAGTCAAAGCTGCCTTGCTGGGGGTCGGGAAAAAGGAACTCTGGGAAGCCATTGAAAAGGACTGGAACGAGGAGGAATGAGCGATGTTTTGTGAAAAGCTGACGGAAGAACAAATCAGAGAAATCATGAATGTGATTTCCGATGACGGGGAATTGACTATATTGAAAATCCGTACCTATGACAATAGCTTTGAGGATGCCGTTGCCGTTTCCAATGTGCCGGAGGTAACAGCAAAATTTCAGGAGGATATCGAAACCTATCAGCTCCATGATTACCATATCAGAGGCAAAAACCGCGCCGGTGCCGGCTCCGACTATGTTTACAGAACCCTGATGCACAAATGGTTTGGCGACGAATATGCCATCCAATATTTGCTGGAATACTAAGGGGGAGGAATAGAGATGTTTGTAAAGAGATTGAAAGACCATGAAATCGAACAGATTATGCGGGCTGTTTCCGATGACCCCGAATGCGAAGTAGTAGATATTGTTCGTAAATTGACAGATCCGGAGGTTACAATCAATTCCCAGGATATGGAGGAGCGTTATGTGCTTCATGATTATGACATCGAGGGCTTCGATTATCTGCCCGATGATGCGACGGTCACCTATCGCAAGGAAATGCTGAAAATTATTGGTATCAAATATGCGGAGACATATTTATTGAAAGGGACAAGATGAAAACAAGTGATTTTTACTTCGATCTGCCGGAAGAACTCATTGCTCAGGAACCTTTGCAGGACAGAGCGTCCAGCCGTCTGATGGTGGTGCATAAGAACAGCGGCGAAAGAGAGCATCGGCAGTTCAGAGATATTAAGGAATATTTGCGGGTGGGAGACTGCCTTGTTATCAATAATACGAAGGTCTTGCCCGCCAGATTGTATGGCGAAAGAGTGGGCACAGGTGCCGCCATGGAAATCCTTCTTCTTGTGAGAAAAGATATGGATACATGGGAAGTATTGGTGCGCCCCGGCAAAAAGGCAAGACCGGGGGATAAAATCTCCTTCGGCGGCGGCAAGCTGGTGGCGGAGGTGCTGGAGGTCATCGAAGGCGGCAACCGCATCATCAAGTTTGAATACGAAGGCGTGTTTGAAACGATTTTGGACGAGTTGGGGGAAATGCCCCTGCCGCCTTATATCACCCATAAGCTGGAGGATAAAAACCGCTATCAGACCGTTTATGCGGAGCATGAGGGCTCTGCGGCGGCACCTACGGCGGGGCTCCATTTTACGCCGGAATTGCTGCAGGAAATCGAAGAAATGGGCGTGAAAATTGCCCATGTGACCCTGCACGTTGGTCTGGGTACCTTCCGTCCTGTAAAGGTGGATAATGTGCTGGACCACGAAATGCACTCCGAATATTATGTGGTAGAGCCGGAACAGGCAGCTATTATGAATGAAGTGAAGAAAAACGGCGGCAGAATTATTGCCGTTGGCACCACGAGCACCAGAACATTGGAATCTGTGACCGATGAAAACGGCATCATCCAGCCGAAAAGCGGCTGGACGAAAATCTTTATCTATCCCGGTTATGCGTTTAAGGCGGTGGATTGCTTGGTGACAAATTTCCATCTGCCCGAATCTACCCTGATTATGCTGGTTTCCGCATTGATGGGGAAGGAACTGGTGATGGACAGCTACGCAGAGGCGGTGAGGGAACGCTATCGTTTCTTTAGCTTCGGGGATGCCTGCTTGTTTTTGGCAAAAGAATAAAAGAGAACATGAAAAAATCCTTACTGTGATGACAGTAAGGATTTTTTTGTAAAGATATTAGCCGATGCCGCCGTTCAATGCACCTAAGAGCAGTACAAGGAAGCAGATGGGGCAGAATACATATTTGCAAAGGGGATAGAACCAGCCAAACATGGGCTTATTCCGTCCTTTGTTTACCTGTTCCTCAACATACTGCTTTTTACAGAACCAGAAGAACATGATGCCGGCAAGCCCTGCCCCCAGAGGACAGATATAGATGGACAGTACATCCATCCAGCCGGAAACGATGCCCTGAATACACAGGGAAACCGCTGCGCCGATTACGCCGATGATGATGCAGGCAGGAATACGGCTGATATTGAATTTCTCCTGCAGAGTAGCAATAGGTGTTTCATACAGATTCAGCAGAGATGTCATACCTGCGAACAGAACCGCCACAAAGAAAATGATGGCGAAAAGAGAACCGCCGGGCATATTGTGGAACAGATTGGGCAGGAAAATGAACATTAGCCCCGGGCCTCCCTGATCCAACTGTGAGCCTGTGGTTGCCATAGCGGGGATGATGACCAGTGCCGCCAGGCAGGCTGCCAGTGTGTCGAAGAAAGCAACACGGGCCGCAGATGCTGGGATGTTTTCTTCATCAGGCAGATAAGAACCATAAATGATGGTGCCGTTGCCTGCGATGGACAGGGAGAAGAACGCCTGCCCCAATGCGTAAATCCATGTCATAGGGTCTGCCAATGCCACAGGGTCTACACGGAAGAAATAGCGATAGCCCTCTGCCGCCCCGGGCTGGAAGGCGATATAGATGCCAAGCCCCACAAAGAGCAGGAAGAACAGGGGCATCATAATTTTATTGGCTTTTTCAATGCCCTTGCCAATGCCCATCATTGTGATAGCCATACAGATTGCCAATGCGGCAATCTGCCAGCCGTTGTTGCCGAAAGCACTGGCTGTGCTGCCAAAGGCGGCACCATATCCGTCCACATCTGTGGCAGCAAGTGTGGCTCCGGTGAATGTGCCAATGGTGTACTTGAGAATCCAGCCAACAACGATGGTGTAACCGATGGCCATAGCCAACGCCCCGATGGAGGGGATGAGCCCCAAGGCTTCCCCCAGCTTGCGTTTGCCCTTATTTTCTGTAGCCATGCCAAAGGCGTTTACGGGCCCGGAACGCGCGGCACGACCGAAGGCCATTTCGCCAATCACCCCGGTGGATGCGATCAGCACTACAAAAATAAAATAGGGAATCAGGAAGGAACCGCCGCCATACAGGGATACTCGGGTCGGAAACATCCATAAGTTCCCCATCCCAACGGCAGAACCGATGCAGGCCAGAACGAACCCCAGCCTGGTTGCAAAAGAATCACGTTTTTTCATAAGCCTCTCCTTCAATTTTTCAAAATGTTCGAGTAGTATAACATTTTTTGCGGAGAAATGACATAGGAAACTGTAAAATTCTTCTGTATTTTCTGGTCTTTTGGAAGTACAAGTCCTGTTTATTTTGTGTTGAAATAAAAGGAAATCTACTATAAAATATATGATATTGCTTGAAAGAAAAGTTTTGAGGAGATTTAGATTGGAAAGTCGGTGAATCGCATGGATTTATTTGAATATAATCGCAGCCTGCAGGGGGGAAAAGAAGCCCCTCTGGCGGCTCGGATGCGACCCACAACCTTGGAGGAATTTGTGGGACAGGAGCATATTGTAGGAGAGGGGAAACTGCTCTATCGTGCCATCAAAAGTGATCGGTTGAGTTCCGTCATTTTTTACGGCCCTCCCGGTACAGGAAAAACAACCTTAGCGAAGATTATTGCCAATACGACGAAAAGTAAATTCCGCCAGATCAACGCCACCACCGCAGGTATCAAAGATATCAAGGAAACGGTGGAGGATGCCAAGGCGGAGCTGGGGATGTATGGCAAAAAGACGATTTTGTTTATTGACGAGATTCATCGGTTCAATAAAAGTCAGCAGGATGCGTTGCTGCCCCATGTGGAGGATGGCACCATCATTTTAATCGGTGCTACCACAGAAAACCCTTATTTTGAAGTAAACAAGGCTTTGGTTTCCCGTTCTATTGTGTTTGAACTGCGCCAGCTGGAGGATAAGGATATTAAGACGCTGCTGCAAAGGGCGTTGGTGGACGAAAAGAATGGCATGGGCGTTTACCACGTCAAGCTGGACGAGGATGCCTTAACTTTTCTTGCCAATACCGCCAACGGCGATGCCAGAACGGCCTTAAACGCACTGGAACTGGCAGTATTGACCACAGATCCCGGTAAAGATGGAAAAATTCACATCACATTGGAGGAAGCTCAGGAATGTATCCAGAAGCGGGCATTGAATTATGATAAGGATGGGGATAATCATTACGACACCATCTCTGCTTTCATCAAAAGTATGCGTGGCTCCGACCCCGATGCAGCGTTGTATTATCTGGCGAAGATGATTTACGCAGGGGAGGACCCGAAATTCATTGCCCGCAGGGTTGTCATTTGTGCTTCGGAGGATGTGGGCAACGCCGACCCCCATGCCCTGCAGGTGGCGGTGGCAGCCATGGAGGCAGTGAACTTCGTTGGTATGCCCGAGGGACGTATTCCTTTGGCGCAGGCGGTCACTTATGTTGCCTCTGCGCCGAAAAGCAATGCGGCCTACGTGGGCATTGATAAAGCCCTTTCTGATGTGCGGAATATCCGCATCCGTACCGTTCCGCCCCATTTGAAGGATTCCCATTACAGCGGTTCTCAGGACTTGGGACATGGCATCGGTTATAAATACGCCCACAGCTACCCCGGTCATTATGTGGAGCAGCAGTATCTGCCCGATGAATTGGTGGGTACTGTATACTATGCACCTACGGATAACGGCGTTGAACGGCGGATCAAGGAGCATCTGCGTCGTTTGAAGGGGGAATAAAAAAGGTTTTCCGGATTTCCCCTTGACTTTCAGGGTGGGTGTGATAAAATATTTTTGTTATGAATATCTAACGACTGTGAAGATGAAAAGTATGTAGTGAAACTGCGCCAGAGAGAAAACCTTCGGAACGAAGTTCCAGAGCTGCAAGGGTTTTTCGTATGAGAAGCTACAGAAGTTCCCATCGGAGTCGGCTTCCTGAAAAGAGAGTAGGGAAGTCCGTTTCATGCACGTTACGCATCAGAGTGCCTGTGATTGCAGGAATTTGGGTGGTACCGCGAGCCTTCGTCCCTTTGTGTGACGAAGGCTTTTCTATTTTTGGGGCGCTGCCCCAAACCCCGACAGGGGAATGATTCCCCTGTACCCCCATTTGCATCAACATGAATATGTTGATGCGGTATCAGGTTCCAAGGGGATGATTCCCTTGGTGGGAGTTTGAGGGTGAAACCCTCAAGAAAGAGAGGAGAAAACGAAATGAAGGATAAGTTAAAACTGATCCAGGAAAAGGCACTGGCGGCGTTCCAGGAAGCCAAAGAAATCAAAGATGTTGACGATCTGAAGGTAAAATTCCTTGGTAAAAAAGGCGAGCTGACAGCTATCCTGAAGGAAATGGGTAAGCTTTCTGCGGAAGAAAGACCTATCATCGGTCAGATGGCCAATGAAGTAAGACAGGATATCGAAAAAATGCTGGAAGAAAGCAAAAAACGTCTGGAAGCAGCTGAACTGGCACATCGTCTGGAAAAAGAAAAAATCGACGTAACCATGCCTGGCAAGGAAAGACCCGAAGGTCATAAACATCCTATGAGCATCGTTATCGATGAAATCTGCGATATTTTCAAAGGCATGGGCTATGAAGTAGCTGACGGCCCAGAAATCGAAAAAGACTACTATAACTTTGAAGCATTGAATATCCCTGCAAACCATCCCGCAAAGGATGAACAGGATACTTTCTATATCAACGGTGATATCCTGCTGAGAACACAGACATCCCCTGTACAGGTTCGTACTATGGAAAAAGGCAAGCTGCCTATCCGTATGGTCTGCCCCGGTGCGGTTTACCGTTCCGACGAGGTTGACGCAACCCATTCCCCTGTATTCCATCAGCTGGAAGGCATGGTAATCGATAAAAATGTTACTATGGGCGACCTGAAAGGTGCGTTGGCCGTATTTGCAAAAGAGCTGTTTGGCGAAAATACAAAGGTACGTTTCCGTCCTCATCATTTCCCCTTCACAGAACCCAGTGCGGAAATGGACGTAACCTGCTTTGCTTGCGGTGGGGAAGGCTGTCGTGTATGTAAAGGCGAAGGCTATATCGAACTGCTGGGCTGTGGTATGGTACATCCCAAAGTTCTGAAAATGAGCGGCATCGACCCTGAAGAATACAGCGGTTTCGCTTTCGGTATGGGTCTGGAACGAGTAGCGATGCAGAGATACGGCATCACAGACCTGCGTCTGCTGTTTGAAAATGACGCGAAATTCTTAAAACAGTTCTAAGACCTTGAGGGCTTTGCCCTCAAACACCCACCAAGGGAGTCACTCCCTTGGAACCCGATACCGCAGAAACATATATATGTTTCTGAAAATAAGGGTCCTAGGGAAATTATTTCCCTAGCAGGGTTTGGGACAGCGTCCCAAGGTTTTGTTATTTTAAATTTGAGAGGAGAGTTAATTTCATGGACGTACCTATGTCTTGGATGAAAGAATATGCACCCGTAACAGCGGATATCAAAGACTTTATTGAAGATATCACACTGTCCGGTTCCAAAGTAGAAGGCTATACAACTGTAGCCGGTGAAATCAAAAACGTAGTCACAGGCTATATCAAAGAAATCGTAAAACACCCTGATGCCGATAAACTGGTCATCTGCACCATCGATGCAGGGCAGGGCAAAGACCTGACCATCGTAACAGGCGCACCCAACGTAAAGGTTGGCGATTATGTACCCGTTGCACTGGATAACTCCGTGATCGCAGGCGGCAAAGAAATCCACACAGGAGAACTGCGCGGCGTTGTTTCCGAAGGTATGCTGTGTTCTGTGGAAGAACTGGGCTTCGACAGACACGATTTCCCCGAAGCACCTGAATATGGCATTTATATCTTCCCCGAACCCGTTGAACTGGGCAAGGATATCGTAGAAGTGCTGGATTTGAAGGATGAAGTAGTAGAATACGAAATCACATCCAACAGACCCGATTGTTTCAGCGTTCTGGGTATTGCAAGAGAAGCTGCTGCAACCTATGACATTCCTTTCCACTATCCTGAAATCACAGTAAAAGAAGAAGCAGAAGGCAAAGCAGAGGATTATGTAAAAGTAACCATTGAAAATGCCGAACTGTGCCCCAGATATGTGGCAAGAGTGGTGAAAAATGTAAAAATTGGTCCTTCTCCCAGATGGATGAGAAAGAGACTGCGTATGGCAGGCGTTCGCCCCATCAATAACATCGTTGATATCACAAACTATGTGATGATCGAAATGGGTCAGCCCATGCACGCTTTCTCCATCGAAACCATCAAAGACAGCCATATCATCGTTAGAAACGCAAAAGAAGGCGAAACCATCACGACACTGGATGGCGTAGAAAGAAATCTGGATCCTTCTATGCTGGTAATCGCCGACCCTGAAAAAGCAGTTGCTATTGCAGGTGTAATGGGCGGTGAAAACTCCATGATCGTGGAAGGTTCTCAGGCAGTTCTGTTTGAATCTGCAAACTTCGATGGCCCCAATGTTCGTATCACAGCGAAAAAGGTTGGTCTGCGTACAGACGCGTCCAGCAAATTTGAAAAAGGTCTGGATCCCAACTTGGCTCTGGAAGCAGTCAACCGTGCGGTACAGCTGGTAGAACTGCTGGGCGCCGGTGAAGTTGTTCCCGGTGTTGTGGATGAATACCCCAACAAGAGAGAGCCTTGGGAACTGTCCTACAATCCCGCTTGGATCAATAAATTCCTGGGCACAGATATTTCCGAAGAAGAAATGCAGAAGATTTTTGAGAAGATTGAACTGAAGGTTGATCCTGTGAACCATATCGTAACCGTGCCTACCTTCCGCCCTGACCTGGAAGCACAGGCTGATTTGGCAGAAGAAATTGCTCGTTTCTATGGCTATAATAAGATTGAAGCAACTCTGGCTAGTGGCACACCTACAGTAGGTAAGAAAACCTACGAACAGACCATTACCTCTCTGGTGAAAGATACTGTGATCGCCGATGGTCTGTGTGAAGCAATGACATATAGCTTCGAAAGCCCTAAAGTATTCGATAAACTGCTGATCCCCGCAGACAGCGACCTGAGAAAAGCAATCGTAATCTCCAACCCTCTGGGGGAAGATTTCTCTATCATGAGAACCGTATCCTTCAACGGTATCCTGAACTCTTTGGCAACAAACTACAACAGAAGAAACGAAAGCGCAGGTCTGTTTGAAGTTGCAAAGGTTTATATTCCCAAAGAACTGCCTTTGAAAGAACTGCCCCATGAAATTCCCACACTGACCATGGGTATGTATGGCAACATGGATTTCTATGACCTGAAAGGCATCATGGAACACCTGATGAACGTACTGGGTATGGGCAAGGTTGCAGAATATGTAACAGAAAAATCTCTGCCTTGGATGCACCCCGGCAGAACTGCTTCTGTCATCGTAAATGGCGACAATATCGGTTACCTGGGGGAAGTACACCCCGCGGTGCTGAAAAACTACGGCATCGGCACAAGAGCATATCTGGCTGTTCTGGATATGGAAAAGGTTGTGGCAAATGCCAACAGAGAAGTGGTATATCAGGCACTGCCCAAATATCCTGCGATCACAAGAGATATCGCTATGCTGGTAAAAGAAGATGTGACAGTAAAAGAAATTGCGGATATCATCAAGAAAAACGGCGGCGCATATCTGGAAGAAGTGAAGCTCTTTGACGTATATCAGGGGGCACAGATTGAAGCAGGCTATAAATCCGTGGCATACTCCATCGCATTCCGTAGCGCAGAAAAAACACTGGCAGATACAGATATCGCAGACGCAATGGATGCGATTCTGAAAGGTCTGGCAGAAGAACTGGATGCGCAGTTGAGAGATAAATAATTAAAAACAAAGCGATAAAAAAACTTCCCACAATAGTGGGAAGTTTTTGTTTTTGATAAGCTCATCCGAGGAAAACAGTAGTGCATGGCGAAGATAACGCCACCGCCGAAGGCGGCTTACCGAAGGTAAGTGCTTTGACCATGTTTCGAGGCCTTTTGGACGAAGGAACTTATCTGTTTATTCTTCTGTCTCACTCGTCAAAATCCTGATTTTGACGAAGAGTGTTGACGATTGTCAACACTCTATAAACTCATATTTTTTGATGTAACAAATGCCGATAGGGGTGGGGCCTGCATGGGTGCCGATGGTGATGCCCACAGGCCAGATCTCGTCCATAACATCATAGCCTTCTGCCGCCAGCTCTTTCTGCATTTCTTCTGCTGTTGCCTGACGCTCTTTTTCGCCGCGAACAAAAAGAACCTGATATTTTTCTTTTTCTGCGCCAATTTCGTTCCGTGTCATATCCATAATGGTTTTCAGGGCTTTTTTGTGTCCCCGTACCTTGCTTTCAGGGTGCAGTTCACCATCCTTCATAATGATGATGGGCTTGATATTCAAAATCGTACCTGCCAGAGCGGAAGCCTTGCCGATTCTGCCGCCTTTCTGTAAATACTCCAGAGAATCAACGGTAAAGTTGATTTTCGTCGTATCCTTCTGCTTGTCCAAAACTTCTGCCATCTTTTCCAGAGAGAAGCCGGCATCTCTCATACGGCAGGCTTCATAGACCAGCAACCCCTGAGAACCGGTAACGCAGGTGGTGTCCATTACCCTGATTTTACGGTCGGGGAAGGCTTCGGAAAGGATATTTGCCGCATTGACAGCACTCTGATAAGAGCCGCTGAATTTAGAGGTAAGGCACATACAGAATACATCCTTGCCATCTTTCAAAACAGGCTCCATGGCATCCATATAATCCTGCACAGAGGGCAGGGAGGTTTTGGGAAACAGCTTTTCCGCATTGATTTTATCATAGAAATCATCAGGGGTGATATCGCGCAGCTCTTTCAGATAATGCTCCATATCGAAGGAAACATGAAAGGGAACATAGGTCACGTCCAGCTTTTCCAGCAAGGGTGCGGGCATGTCGCAGGATGTATCGGAAAGAATTTTATATGTTGGCATAGGAATCCTCCTTATCGTAATGTTCATTTTAATTTATTTATTGTATACAAATTTTGGTGAGATGTCAACGTTTCACATTGGAAACCGATACCAAGGGATTTGATTTTGTGACAAAGAAATGCTATACTCATATATTAGTGAATCGGAAGGGAGGAAAAGCAAATGGGAAAAATACTGGTCATCGCCGAAAAACCATCTGTGGCAAGGGACATTGCCAAAGTGCTGAAAGCAAACCAGAAAGGCGATGGATGCCTGATTGGTGAAAAATATGTTGTTTCTTGGGCGGTAGGCCATCTGGTGACATTGGCAGAGCCCGAAGAATATGACCCCAAGTATAAAAAGTGGAATTTCTCTACATTGCCCATTCTTCCCGAAGAAATGAAGCTGAAAGCCATTGCCCAGACCCGTTCCCAGTTGAAGGTCTTACATAAATGGATGCACAGCAAGGAAATCGACAGCCTGATTTGTGCTACCGACAGTGGGCGGGAGGGCGAATTGATTTTCCGTTATATTTATGAAATTACCAAATGCACCAAGCCCTTTCAGCGTCTCTGGATCAGCAGTATGACGGAAGAAGCGATTCAAGAGGGCTTTGCCACATTGAAAGACGGCAGGGAATATGATCTGCTCTATACTTCTGCCAAATGCCGTTCTGAAGCGGACTGGCTGGTGGGGATGAACGCCACAAGGGCCTATACTCTGCGCTATGATGCCCTTTTGAGTATTGGTCGTGTCCAAACGCCGACCCTTGCCATTATTGTAGACCGCCAGAAGGAAATTGATGCTTTTGTGGCGGAGGATTATTTTGAAGTACAGGCGGATTTTGGTGGCTATACGGGTATGTGGATTGACAAGGAAGAACACACCCGCATTGAAAAAGAAGAAACGGCGAAGGCTATCGTGGAAAAAGTTGCGGGCAAAGCCGCCCGCATTACCAAAGTAGAAAAAGAAGAAAAGAAAATGCCGCCCCCGCTGCTCTATGACCTGACGGAGCTGCAAAGGGACTGCAATAAAAAATTCGGCTTTTCTGCGAAAAAGACGTTGGATATTGCCCAGAGCCTTTACGAAAAACGAAAAATGATTACCTATCCCAGAACGGACAGCCGTTATTTGAGCGATGATATGAAGGGGAAGGTGCGAAATACCATCAAACGGCTGCAGGAATTGGAAGCCTATGCCCCTTATGCCCAGCCTTTGACAGAGAGTATTTCTTTTACGAAACGCATCATTGATAACAGCAAAGTGACAGACCACCATGCCATTATCCCTACCGATGCAAAATTGAGGGTGGATAGCTTAACTGAGGAGGAAAGCAAGGTATTCTCTCTGGTGGCGGCGAGATTTTTGGTGGTGTTCTATCCTTATTATAGATATGAAACCACAAAGGTTTATGCCCAGACGGAGGGGGAACGTTTCCTTTCCAAAGGAACAGTGGTTTTGGAGGAAGGCTGGCAGGCGGTGGAAAAAGCACTGACCCCTGCGGCGGCAACCAAAAAGAAGAAAAAAGACGAGGAAGAACAGAAACTGCCTGCTCTCATGGAGGGGGAGGAACGAAAGATTGAAAAGGCGACAGTCCAGAAAAAGAAAACGAAACCGCCCACCCCATACACGGAAAGCTCTCTTCTTTCTGCCATGGAAAACGCAGGCAGATTTGTAGAAGATGAAGCCTTGAAGGAGCAGATGAAGGACAGCGGCTTAGGCACCCCTGCCACAAGAGCCGCCATCATCGAACGTTTGCTGACGGTGGGCTATATCGTCCGAAAGGGCAAGACCCTTGTGCCTACGGAAAAGGGACGAAAGCTCATCGAGGTAGTGCCCAATGAGATGCGCTCTCCCCAGACTACAGGAAAATGGGAAAAAGGGCTGTCCTCCATTGCCAAGGGTAATATGACGGAGGAACGCTTTATGGCAAGCATCCGCCGCTATGTGCAGTTCCTGATACAGGATGCCGCATCGGGCAGAAGGGCGGATGTGGTTTTCCCCGAGGAACAGATTAGAGGAAAGAAACGGAAAAACAACGCCTTCGGCAAATGCCCCCTCTGCGGGCGGGATATTTTGGAAAATACCAAATCCTTTTATTGTGCAGGCTGGAAAAGTGGCTGTAAATTCTCCCTTTGGAAGGATAGCTTGAAGCCCTATGGTTTGGAATTAGACGGCGGCATGGTGAAGCTACTTTTGAAAAACGGCAAGACGGAACCTATGGCAGTGACTTTGCCCCAAACGGGAGAAAAGGGAACGGCGGTGTTGATTTTGAACAAGGACAAGGGCGGTCAGATCGAACTCATGGATTTCACCAGAGAAGGCTAAAAATCCTTGAAAGAATGGAAAAGATTTGATATGATTTCAAATTGTGAGTAAAAAATACATTTTTTGAGATAGATTGGAGAAACAAAATGGAAAATATGTACGGTATGCTGGGCATTTCCCCGGAAGTGGAAGCCTTCGGCAATGAAATTCTGAAGGATTTGAAGGAAAGATTCGAACAGATCGACGCAGTGGCGGAATACAATCAGGCGAAGGTGCTGAAAGCCATGCAGGCGGAACGGGTGGATGCAACTTGCTTTGCCGGTTCTACGGGCTATGGCTACAACGATGATGGTCGTGATAAACTGGAAAATGTATATGCAAGATGCTTTAACACAGAAGCGGCACTGGTGCGCCCCCAGATTACCTGCGGCACCCATGCCTTAGCCATCGCTCTGAGTGCCAACTTGGTTCCCGGGGATGAACTGCTTTCTCCCGTGGGCAAGCCCTATGACACACTGGAAAAGGTCATCGGTACGGTGCCTTCTCCCTGTTCCCTGAAGGAATACGGTGTCAGCTACAGACAGGTGGATTTGCTGGAGGACGGCACCTTCGATTATGAAAACATCAAAAAAGCCATCAATGAAAAAACAAAGCTGGTGACCATTCAGCGCTCCAAAGGCTACGCTATGCGGCCTACCTTTTCCGTAAAGCAGATTGGGGAACTGATTGCCTTTATCAAGGAAATCAAACCCGATGTGATCTGCATGGTAGATAACTGCTATGGCGAATTTGTAGATATCATCGAACCCTCCAACGTTGGGGCAGATATGATTGTTGGTTCCCTTATCAAAAACCCCGGCGGCGGTCTGGCACCCATCGGCGGCTATATCTGCGGCAAGCAGGAATGTATCGACCGTTGTGCCTATCGTTTAAGCGCTCCCGGTCTGGGGCAGGAGGTCGGTGCCTCTCTGGATGTAAACCGCGCGCTGTATCAGGGCTTTTTCTTGGCACCTACGGTAACGGCAGGGGCATTGAAGGGGGCAGTTTTTGCAGCGAATATTTATGAAAAGCTGGGCTTCCGTGTGATTCCCAACAGCACAGAGCCCCGCAACGATATCATTCAGGCGGTGGAATTGGGCAGTG
>CAMBLO010000008.1 GCA_945868505.1 uncultured Clostridia bacterium
ATTATACGCCATCCTTTTTCATGTTTCAAGGCACTTTTTTGTTAATCGCTTACGATATTACAGACTGTGATGCGCTGCTTGATGAATTATTTTTAAAGTTACTATCATATGAAGAGCAAAAGGATGGTGTTTATAATCCTTTTTATGATATTGATATAGAATGTTTTGTAGTTAAAGATGATTTATATGGTTTAGAGGCAACGCAAATATACTATAACTGGGAGTTATTTAAGCATACAATTAAACATTACAATAGATTTTTCGATGTAGATGGTCTTGAAATTCGCAACAAATGTTTGGAAAAAATAAACACATATCTTTATGATTTTATTACGGATATCGATATAGGTACGGTATTCTATCGTGCGAGAGAGCAGGATGATTCCATTAAGGATATCGCTGGAATAGATCCATATAAAGAGATGGGTCCTGCACCATATAGTAAAGCAAAGACAAATAGAATGAGCCCTGCAGGAATATCATATTTATATGTTGCAGGAGACAAGGACACTGCGTTTGCTGAGTGTCGTCTTAATGGGAAAAGGGCAGTTGTAGCTGAGTTTAAATTAAAGGATTCGTTACAGATTATTGACTTTTCAAGAAGTTCTTTTTATTGGGCAGGAAGTATTTTTGAAGACGATTATAACCATGATGGGCGGTGGATATCTTCATTTCTGAAAAGTTTTGTGAATGAAATTACAATGCCAGTTGATGATAAAGTGGAAGATCACTCTTACGACTATGTTGCGACACAAGTAATCGCAGAGTATTTGAGAAGCAAACATTATGATGGAATATGTTTTAAAAGTAGTGTTAGTGAGGGAAAAAGTTATGTATTCTTTTGCGGACCGGATACAGAACATACTCACGATGCGTACCCGTATCCGTTTGGTGATCCATATTTGTCTGATATGCTTCCTATTTTACAGTTATTCACAAAATGCTTTGATTTAAGTTATATTGAGGTAATTGATGTTTTAAATGATGGGAAAGCTGACAACGTGATAGAGAAGAGAATGTTATAAGAATAATTTATGGTTTGCTTATGAAATTGAAATGTAGCAAAAAAGACATTCCGATCTAAATATTATGAATTGAAATAATAGTTAAAATATAGCTTTGTGGCTGAAGCGATAACTCCAGCACTCAAAGGTGTCTTAGTTCTTGGTGGATATTAAAGTGGAAATCTCAGAAAGTTGTTCATGGCGTTTGCAGTCAACGTAAAAACGATAGCACCCATTCAAAAATTGTACCAATCTGGACACCCAATATGGCTTGCGAGTTAGAGGAGGCAAGAATATATAGATAGTTATTGGCGTACCATCTCACTGGCTTGCGTACCATAAATTGATACAATGCACCCTTTGAGCGTGGAGGGTGCATTTTTAACGATTACCCCTACTCAAAAAACGATAGGGTGCATTTGCTTTGGATTTATGGTATTCTATGGTAAAACACAGCGATAAAATATGATTTTCAGGAAAGGTGAGGTATTGATTATGAGCAAGGTATTAGTAGCGTATTTCAGTGCCAGCGGCGTAACAGCGAAACTGGCAGAACGGCTTGCAGAGGCTATCGGAGCAGATTTACATGAGATTCAGCCGGAGGTTCCATACACGGATGCTGATCTGGGCTGGATGGATAAAAAGAGCCGCAGCAGTGTGGAAATGAATAATAAGTCATTCCGTCCTGCTGTTGCAAATAAAGTGGAGAACATGGAGCAGTATTCAGTGATTTTCACAGCCTTCCCTATCTGGTGGTACGTTGCCCCGACTATTGTGAACACGTTTCTGGAGCAGTATGATTTATCTGGAAAGACGATTATTCCTCTGGCAACTTCGGGCAGCAGCGGTATGGGGAACACAAACAAGGAACTGGCGGTTTCCTGTCCGGGAGCAGAATTAAAGGAAGGAAAGAGATTCCCTGCGGATGCAAGTGCGGAAGAACTGAAAGCATGGGCAGAAGGATTCGGGATTTAAAGAAAAGACCGATAAACTTATCAATATAGACCCATAAAGTTATCTTTCATGACAACGAATAATAAGAAATCTATGGTAACATCCTACCCGTAGTGGTAAATTATTCTACAGGAAAGGGTGCGAAGCATGAAAAATGAAGTATACGAAAAAGATTATGGAGAGGAATTTCGGCAGCGAATTGATAAGTCAGAGGGAAAGGATTTTCTGGACACATTAATGGAGGTTGGATTCTTTCAGAAGTACCAGGAAGAAATGAATAAAATCCCAAAGCGTGTGGTTCCCAAAGAAAAAGCCGATTATGAATATCTGCTTGGCGAGTGTGACGCTTACGTCCGGCAGTTTGGAGGAAGAATCCGGGGCGAGGTGGATTACCAGAAATGGCAGGCTACCATTGATTTGTACTTGAAGCATTTTGAGTTCTGTGATCGGGAGGCATTAACACTGCTAGAGGAGATCGCAGAGCGGGCGGAGAATGTGACATTTTCGATTAAAGATGGGATGCTAAGGATGTCGGTGTTCATTGGGTATTTTGATGAGGTGTATTAATGTGTGAAGTTCAATGGGACAAACCACGCAAATGCAGAAAAGGTAATTTCACATACTGCGTATTGGTTATTGAATTGGAAACCGCTACAAGTTTGCTGCGAACAGAAAAAGCACATTAGCAAATTTGCAACCATAAATGAACGTTTTGTATTGCTATACGTTCTAAACTACCTGAGTGATAGATTGGGAGACATACATATTCTAGTGCAGTCAAATAACGACATGGACGATTTTTCTGAGAGGCTATTCTGTTTATTTGTGAATGGAGTACAAAATGTGTCAATCCTAGAATTCGCAATTAGCCTGTTTCTACGTAAATATATTGATGAATAACTTATCAAATCCAGTTGTAAAGCAGCGTTTTTTGTGAAGGAAAAGGATTTGTCTGGATTTGAAGAATCGGATTTATGCAAATGCCGAAAAATGTTGCTGCCTAAAAAAATCAAAAGATGGAGAAGTTCTTGGGAAGATGATTATATGGTAGTTGTAAAGAAAGATGAACTGTTGGATGAGTCATCAAAATTATATGCACACATGGTAAAGCATAAAACGGAGTTGTGTTCAAGGTCTGATATAGCAGATCATAAGACTTGGTATGGTTTAAGACCGTGTAGCTATTATGACAAATTCGATATGCCTAAAATAATATACCCTGATATAGCAACAGAATGTCGTTTTTCAATGGATAAAGAAGCACTATATATTCCGGATGGAGCATTCTTTATTCCGAGCGAGAATTATTATTTGCTAGGGGTGCTTAATAGCTGCATAGGGAGGTATTATTTCAGACAGAAGTGTGCCAGAATCGGTAATCCGATGAAAGGTGGACGGATAAGATTTAAAAAGATTTATATTGAAAATTTTCCAGTTGTTCCTGAAAATGAGAATTTAGAAATCGCCAACAAAATACGAAATCTTGCATTATGTGCAGTAGAGACAGGATTTCTTACTGAAGGGGTATTTATTAAGCCAATTTGTTATTGATGAAAAAAATAACATACAATTTCATCGGCAACAAAATAGTGAACTCGATGCACAAAATGAAATCGAGGAATTAAAAAAGCATATTTGTTTAATGGGAGAAAAATACGTACCAGTGAAGATGCCTCCAGATGATAAAAATATTTATGTTACTTATTTTAAGAATAAAATCTATATTGGATTCAGTGATATATTATCAGATGACAAAATTGAAGAAATCAAGAAGTTTTGGGGTATTCCACTTCGCTGAATAGCAGAATGAAGAGACTTGCTTTGAGAAATCCGGTCGTTGCGTCGATTGACGACGTACTTCAAATGTCAAATCTAAAAGGCAAAAAGGCCGAAGATATAAATGAACTGATTTTTGGTTTGGCAAGTGGTGTAAGCAAAGACAGACTCGGAAAATATGGAGATCTTAGGAAACAGGAAAAATTTGATAGTTCTGTATTGCTGACATCGGTTGAAACATTGATTGATAAGACGGGAACTGTTGATGTTGGACAGTTATCCCGTTTGATTGAGTTAAAAATCGATAAAGATACACTGCCTGTAGTGAATGATAAATGTAGTTGTTAAAATCCTCAGAATAAAAGGACATGCATCGTGCATTAGGTAAGAAATACACTGAAATATGTACCTGAAAAAGACAGGAAAGCCTTTGCGGCAGACCTTAAAAGTATTTATCAGGCACCTACGGAAGAACAGGGGCGAGCGAATATGGAAGCTGTAACAGAGAAATGGCAGGGAAAATATCCCAATTCTATGAAAAGCTGGTCTTCTAACCGGGATGCCATCTGCCCGATTTTCAAGTTTTCTGCCGAGGTTCGCAAGGTCATTTATACGACCAATGCTATCGAAAGCTTGAACAGCACCTACCGCCGTCTGAATGCCCAGAGAAGCGTATTTCCCAGTCCTACAGCTTTGATGAAAGCTCTGTATCTGGCAACTTTCGAAGCATCGAAAAAATGGACTGTGACCCTCCGAAATTGGGGTCGTGTTTATGGCGAACTGAGCATCATGTACGAAGGCAGATTGCCCGAATAATAAAAAACAGGCATGTCAGAAGTCCTGAAAAATCAGGATTTTCTTGACATGCCTGCATTTAGTAATTATAGTGTCTGTGTGGTTAGATAGTTGAAAAATCAGCTGTTGAGCCATCGAATCCTATCATAGAAAGCCTATTTACAGAAAATTTTTCACACCCTCTGCTACGCTTAAAAAGTCAAACTTTTTGGGGTCACTTCAATTTTTATTCTATCGTAGAAGGCCTTGTTATTTATGTTTTTACAGAGTTTTTTCACAGGCTCTCATGATTACGAATATGAGTGTAGATTTACCTACCGGCTTTTGTATTATTACATATCATATTGGCTAAGGTCCATTTGGCATCCGGAGTATTCCTCCGTATTTTGGGCGGCTAATTCTTCTTTTGTAATAGCATTTTGAGGCTTTACACCTTTGTTTGAATATAGCTGTTCGAACTTAAGCGGTTTCTGTGATTTTTTGTTATAGGCGAGGAGTATAGCCTCAGAGTATCCCAAAGAACCAGCGCGGCGATCTCTGGCAGTTCTACTTAATTCTTTTATAGATATTCTTCCTAACTTTTCAGCAAATAAATCCTCTTTGATATCATCACCAAAGCAATGGATTAAGCGGGCAACTCCATTCATCATGTTTGCACTAAATGACTTGGGAGTGCCTTCCCAGGCAGCAATAATCAGTCGAAGCGTTCTATCAAGAATATGGAAACCATATTTATCATGAATGCTCTCAAGTGCAGCAACAGCGCAAATGCCACCTGGTTGTGCTTTGCCTGAAATTACTAAATTGTATGATTCAACCAGGGATTTGATGATGAGTTGCTTATCATTTCCAGCCTCAATGTTAGCCATGAATACTTCATATGGTAGTAGCGTTTTAGTGTATTTCATCTGATTTGCAAAAATATCAGCTTCTTGTTCATATATTAAATCGTCATAAATCATGCACCATACAGGCGTTTCTCTGGAACCAGATACGAGTGCAATAATTTCAATGGTATGCTGACCATTAAAAACATAATTTATTCCATCACGCCGGCTGACTTTCACAGGATTAATCTGACAAAGGTCAAAGTTGGTAGCAGCACGTTGTACATGTTTAATAGATATATTTCTTTGGTAATCCTGATTTGAAACAAGGTTTTTAATTGGTATCAGTTCGTAATGTACTTTTGGGACAAATTGATTTAAGTCTATTTCTTCACTCATGGTATTCCTCCTCGATTATTTTTTTAAACTCTTTTATGGCATCACTAAGGGCATTTAATTGCTGTTCCAATTTCCATAGGCCCTGTGTAGTTGCTTCGCTAAACTTGGTTATGGATTTCGTACGATTCATTGAACTGATCCACATGGGGATTGTTAATGTCAGGCTGGATATTTCAGCGTCAGGATCATACACAGGCATTTGTTTTATTACAGGTTCTTTGTTACGCTTTTTTTGGGCTTCTTGCTTTGCTCGTTGTTTATCTGATAATCGGTTCCGCTGAATGGTTGGATAGAGTAGCCTTTCGTTGTTATTCACTGTCACATGTTTATGTATCACCACAATTTCTTCTTTGCTAAGCTTTGACAGTTCTACGATGTTATCATGTGAAATGTGAAATTTTCCAGAGAGAATTTCTTCTCCAATTGCTGGAGCTTTACTAAAAATTGCATCAACAGCACGTGAGAAAATACCATATTTTGATACTGTTCCATTACTAAGATTTAGCTTGGTGCCGAGTATTTGAGATATTGTTTGACGATTCTTCCCATATCTTGGCCTTCGCTGCTCATCCGGAGTATATTGCTTTTGATAAGGATATATATCTTCCAAAGATGATTTGTACGCATCATATATTTTGCCAATGCAGTAGCGGTATTGTTCATCAGTGATATTTTTGTGTTTTAAGGTTTCTGTGGCAATTGCAATGATAGCTTCATCCCTGGAATTGAAGAAAATCTCTTCTACCTGAAAGGGAATCTCCCATCTGTGACAAATTTCATATTCACTAAAGCCTTTTATAATCACGCGGTTCCATATAACAATATGGGTTTGGCAACCGTTATACACAATTTCTTGCTCCAGCTCTGTATACTCAGGTGAGGAAAGCGGCGCCACTAGCCTGGCGTATTCTTCATCGATTTTAAGGTTATGGATTTTCTTTTCTTTCATTTTACTTTCCTTCATTCTTTATCTTGTTCAATAGGTTTTGAATCACGCATACAAAAAGTGACAAGATTTTCTGTTTTAATGTAACGACCTATTATTGAATAACGTTGTTCATCAACTAAGTCCATGCATACATTTCTGAGAGATTTCACAAGGTATTTACTATAAAACTCACAACATTGTTTCTGGCCTAGATCCTCCCAGCGTATCTTCTCAGAACGGTAATCTTGGGCACGACAGCTTTTAATAGCTATTACAGATTGCTTTGGATTGACCATAAGCTGGACATAGTTTGGATCACCAAGAAGATGTAGTGTTCTTCGATGGATTCTTATCCTATTACGTTTTAGGTCAATAACTAGGGTTGGCGATTGGTTCTGTAGCAGTGGTTGTTGAATTTGTGTTGATTGAGAGTTGTTCGTAAGATTGTTCATTTTGGGTATCCTCACTTTCATTTGCGCTAATATCCTGGTTTAAAGGCTGCTTCTTTTTCTCATCCTGCAAACCAAAAACAGCATAGCCATTAAAGACACTAACCTGCATTTGCTGCTTGTGTTCCGTCACAGGAAGACCGAATTGATTTTTCCATTCTTCGGGATAGGTTGGTGTTCTGGAATTTGAGCTTTTTCCATCTTCTTTGACATTACGTTTATATATTTCCGGAGACGTTAGGTCAAAAACAAACAAGAGGTCATTTCTAGAACGAATTAACTTCCCTAGCAGCTTGTAGCGATAGTCAGGGTTCCAATTCATCAAAGAAATTACTTTTGCAAAAAACATTCTGCAGGTAATCTGTTTAGGAGAGCGCTTGCTAGTTGCAGAACACCAACGAAAAGAATCTTTTTCGTCCTCTTTGCATGGCTTTACTGCTAGTTTTTTCTCATCAGGGTTTACCAGGATTTGAACATAATCATATTCTGGGAGCTTTTTAATGCATGCTGTATTTACAGATACCTTATAGTTGTTAAAGGTGAAAGAAGGCTCATAAATATGTGCGAAGAATTCACCTCGAACAACTTGGTATCCTTCATAACTGAAACCATCGTCGTTAATGATTTCCATCGCATTGTTGTTTCGTTCTTTACTCATTTGTTTCCTCCTGGTTTTTGTTATTGATTATATTTTCCAGTGTTTCTTCAATTTCTTGCACACTGGTTACTTGCAGAGGAACTTCATCAAGATTAAACGGTGTTCCCTCTGATTGAGTATTCCATTTACCGGTTTCATTGTATGTTCGTAACTCATTTGCTTGAGCTTGACGGTAGTAGCCTGAGCCGAAAGTATGGATCCATTCTTCAGGATAAGCGAGTATGCTTCCTCTTGTGCCGATTGGCTTAATATCATCATCAAAGGAAGGCTTTGGAATGTCAGTATCTTCTTCAGCTGCCTCAATTGTTGCGTTTGGTATAAGCATTTCCGTATCTTCTAGGTTAAATAGAATAATGGATTCGTCATTATTTTGTCTTTTAACTCCGATAATTCTATAGCGACATTCTGTGTCCCAATGAAACAAATCAAATACATTCGGCAAAAAAGCAGCACCGCTTATTTGTCTAGGAACAATTAAGCCGTTGTGCTTTTTCGACCACTGAATGGAATTCCGGCTATCTTTTGTGGATGGTCTAATTGCGATAAATCGTTCACCAGGGTGGACAAGTATCTCGATAAATTGTGAATGAAATTTACGAACACATTCTGTGCTAAAATTCATGGTATCAGAGGATAAAGTGACACATACTTTATTCAGTGTGTTAAAAAACTGTGCTCTTGCTATTTCATAACCGCGTAAATCAAGATCTCCGGATTTTACTTGTACTTCCATTGATTTATTTTGAATGAGTTCATCATAAACACTCTCAGAGGCCCGTTTATAGTCATCGGCCTTAAATCCGGCCCATTTTGGATTAACGGTTACACAACCTTTTAGTACACCATCGTTTATTACATGGAGTTCAGGTAAAATTCCTTTGTTTCCATATTTTGCATTACTTATTAAGCGTTGGACTGCAATAAAGTCGTCTCTGGATATGATGGCCTCATGGTGATTTCTTTGCCTATATTGATTCCTATCTTGACGATTCTTTTTTGATTTGTGGTCTAAATAGCTTGGAGTCCAGGTTTTCCTTGCGAGTACATCTCCACAATGACGTTCGTTTGTAAGAACATTTAAAACTGAGGAGGGACTCCATGTGGTATTTCCCAATTTAGTGCGTCGACCAGTTTTTGTGAGAGTGTTCGCAATTTCTTGACATGTATATCCATATAGGTACATAAAGAAAATCAGGCGTACGGTTTTGGCCTCTTCTTCGTTGATTACCAAATTTCCGTCCTCGTTCTGATCGTAACCAAGCAACGGAGGGGTGAGAAAAATACCTCGTCGAAATCGCATTTCAATAGAGGCATTCATTATTTCACTTTTATTATGACTTTCCTCTTGAGCGAGTGTGGATATGAAGGATAAGCTCATTTCGCTGTTTTCGTTGAGAGTATATATGTTTTCTGTTTCAAAGAAGACACCTATCGGAGGTTTCATAGCTTTTAACTGCCGCACGTGGCTAATACAGTCAAGAACATTTCTTGCAAATCTAGACACACTTTTAGTGACAATTAAATCAATTTTTCCAGCCCGACAATCTGCAATCATTCTAACGAAGGCATCCCTATGTTGCAGAGAGGTTCCCGAAATACCTTCATCGGCATAGATGTCGATTAATTTCCAACCGGTATGTCTACTCACTACATCCTGATAATGGTTTTTTTGTAATTCATAGGATGATGTTTGGCGTGGATCATCAGTTGATACTCTGGCATAAACAGCAACTCGCTTTTCGTGTTGGTCTTCGTAAAAGTTTTTTTGTGGCAAGGCCGGTATCACATCTATCTCATTTTCGCTAATGCCTTTGTATCGCTGTCTTATTTTTTCTTTTTGAGCAGCAGCGCTACTCAGCTTTTTTTCGTTTTCCTTCATCACATATCAACCTTTCTTTACCATAAGTGCATTATAAGAAACAAATTCATAAATAAAAATGGACCATAGGGATAGTACTATCCTTCCAGTACATTTCATAATAAGAAAAAGTGTGTATAGAATAAGGTTTGGCATGCCTTTTAAATATTTGTGTTGACTATTTTGGAATTGAGAGGATATATAGATGTGATTCTAAAATAGGAGGTGAAATGCATGCCAGTAGACTTCACAATAATTGGTAAGCGTGTGAAAGAGATAAGATTGAGTAAAAATCTTTCCCAGGCTAAACTTGCAGAAATGGCAGACTTGTCAACACAGTATTTGAGCCATATTGAAACGGCAAGAAAGCAAGCTAGTTTAACATCGCTTATCAACATCGCGAAAGCAATGGATATCACATTGGATGAATTACTAAGCGGAAATCAAATCAATAGTCCGGTGGAATATAAAAATGATATAGATATCCTTTTGAGCGATTGCACTAAGTATGAGAAGCGTGTGCTTTTTGAATTAATGAGAGCTACGAAACGTATACTTAGAGAGAATGAATCTTTGCTTGAATATCCAAGTGAGGATTAAAACAGCTTAATTACGAGCATGACCAGATACTTTTGGTATCTGGTTGTGTTGATATAGGAACTATTGGCGTGCTTGGTGATAGGGCTCGGTAAGCAGATAAGTTCATAGGTGTCATGAAGTAATCTGCTTATCGGAATTTCATATTCATGAGAGTAGAATTATGTAGTATAGGAATGTTGTTTTGGGATTTAAATGGAACTGGAATGTGTCTTTTATATAATGTAGTTGCGTACTTACAAATGGATATTCGAAAGAGGTATGGAGGGCTATTAAGTTGGATTATTTAAGTTTCTTTTATTCAATTGCCGGATGTTCAGCAACTATTATAGCAATTATTGGTTGATTTATTGCTTCAAAACTAATAAGTATCAGCACCGATAGAGACAACATCTTAGACAAAATTAAAGAAATTGATGATGCGCTCAATATGAAAACCAAGCAGCATGACGATATACTTGAAAAACTAGACGATGACGATGCGCTTGATTTTGTTAGAGACAATGTGTCCATGCAGGTGGAGCATAGAAGTATAGATATTGTATATAAACCTGAAGAAAAACCTAATGGAGTTTTCTCGAAATGCAATTGTTAACCTATATAAATGGTTGGTTGATTATTGGAGCGGGATGTGGTATCATTCCATTTTAAGGAGGTGGAGAGAATGGGAACAAAGGAAAAACTTCTCTCTTTGTTTGAGGAACAGAAGGGAACCTATCTTTCCGGTGAGGAGATTGCTGAGAGACTTTCGGTTTCTCGGACTGCAGTATGGAAGGCGGTAAAAAGCCTGAGAAATGAGGGGTATGAGATTGATGCTGTCCCCAACAAGGGGTACAGCCTTTCGGTTCATACCGACATTCTTTCTGCTCAGGGAATCCAAAAATATCTGAACGGGGCTTGCTGTGACATGGAACTGTATGTACTGCCTGAAACGGGCTCTACCAATACATTGCTGCGGGAAAAAGCCAACGCGGGGGCGGCAGAGGGATGCACCATCATTGCCGGTGCCCAGACCGAGGGCAGAGGGCGGATGGGACGCAGTTTCTATTCTCCTGCGGATACGGGCATCTACATGAGCATTTTGCTCCGCCCAGTTGAACTGACACCTGTACAAGCCGTGGGGCTGACAACCATGGCCGCTGTGGCTGCCTGTGAAGCCATCGAGGAGGTTTCCGGCAGGCAGGCACAAATCAAATGGGTCAATGATATTTTTATGGACGGTAAAAAGGTCAGTGGCATTCTGACAGAGGCTGCCCTGGGACTGGAAAGCGGCAGTCTGGATTATGTAATCGTTGGTATTGGTATCAATGCCTATCCGCCCAAGGAGGGATTCCCCCAGGAAATTGACCGGATTGCGGGAGCCGTATTTCCGAAACGGCAGAATGATGGGAAAAACCATTTAGCGGCAGCGTTTTTGAATCGCTTTATGGAGTATTACAGCAAAAAGCAAAATGCGGATTATGTGGAAAAGTATCGGGAAAGAAGTTTGGTGATAGGGAAAGAGATTCGCGTGATTTCTTCCGGCGGGGAGAGAAAGGCTTTGGCGTTGGATGTGGACAAGGAGTGTCATCTTTTGGTGCGATATGAGGACGGCAGCACAGAACGGCTTTCCTCCGGGGAAATCAGCATTCGTTTCTAATTAGAAAACCAAAGGAAATTTCTTGCGGAAAAGAGGAAACCATGGAAATGGAGAAAGCCTCATGCTATAATAAGACAGATTGCTTGAAAAGAGCCGAAAAACCCGTATGAATTGAGGAGAGATATATGAAGATTTCAAAAAAAGACGCACTGATGTGGTTTTCCTTTTTTGCCCAGTTGGATGAGGAAGAAGAACTAATGCCTAAGCAGATGGAGCTGGTCTATGCTACCTTTGCCCAGATTGAAGATGCCATTGATGCCAGAAACGAAAAGCTGATGGCGGAAATCAAGGGACTGCAATCGGTGGACGGCAGAACCTATTTTGTTGGCCCTGCGGAAAAATTTGCCAAAGGCTGCCGTTCCTGCATGACAGGGACAGGGCTGACTGCCATTCGGAAAACGAATAAATGCAATATCCAGTGTAAATTCTGCTATAACTATGGGGAATTGGAGGACTGTATGCCCATCGGTGAAGGGCTGTGGGAAATCGGCGGCACGAAATTCTATGAAAGGGATTTGGATTTGCTCCTTTCCATTCAGGAAAAGCCTACAGGTATTTCCTATGTGTATCTGGAACCCTTTATGGAGATTGAAAAATACTACGGTATTATCCGTAAATTCCACGAAGCAGGCATCCATCAGCACATGTATACCAACGGCACCTTGGCAACAGAGGAAAACCTGAAAGCCTTGGGCGAAGCGGGGCTGGATGAACTGCGCTTCAATCTGGGGGCGACTAATGCCTCTGACAAAGTAATTGAAGCCATTGCAACAGCGAAAAAATACATTAAATATGTAGGTATCGAAACACCCATGACACCGGAATATTTCGAAGCCTTTATGCAGAAGAAAGACAAGATTCTTGCCACAGGCGTAGACTTCATGAACTGTGCGGAGCTGCATCTGAATAACAACAATATCTGGAATTATGAAGGCGAAAATATGTATGTGTATCGCCATGGCTATGTTTCCCCCATCTGGAGCCGTGAACTGACCTTCAAGCTGATGAAGATGGCGGATGAGGAAGGCTGGGATGTGGCTGTCCACGACTGTTCCAACCGCACCAAATTTGCCCGTGGGCTGAATATGAAGAGCAAGGAAGGGGGATGGTTTGGTGCCAGCGGCTATGGCTCTGAATTCAGCAGACCTCCCTTTGCAGCATTCCTGCCTATCCTGCAGGATGAAAGCTTCCAGTTCTTAGAGGAAGAGGAATTGCCGGAAGGGTACAGACCGGGAGAGCTTTTCTTCTGATTTTGGCAATAAAAATAAAAAGGCACCTGATTATGAAATCGGGTGCTTATTTTTTTGCTTATTCTGCGGTTTTTGTTTTCCAAAGCAGCATATTATCTTCAACATAGACCTCCACTTTATCCTGGTCTACCAAATAAGAAAGATAGGAGCGGACAGTACTGCCGATGAGAACATACTGGTTATAATCCATGGTCAGGTCGAACACTTCAAAAACACGCTTCAAAATCAGTTCAAAGTGCATGGGTTCTGCGCAGATTTCCATGAGCTTATCCAGAATTTCCAGCATCTTATTGCGGTTTGCCGCCACCAGAGGCTTGATATCCTCCATGGCTTCTGCATGGGAGGGGATGAACAGCTTGCCCTCCAGTTTTTCTACGAAATCCAGTGTTTCAAACTGGGCTGCTATATCATAGAAGAAGGACAGGTGATATTTGGAGATGATATTTTCCCCGAAAACGCAGTCCGCAGGGAAGTACACATCATCGGGGGTCTTTACGCCGATCATATCCCAGAAATGACCGGGCAGATGGAAATATTCCATGCCCGCGGGCAGCTTTGCCGTGGCAATATCCTGCCCCTTGGAAGGGGTTGCCATAAGGAATTTATTCCGCAGTTTTTTGAAGGGATAGCCGCCATAGAGGAAGGAAGGCTCCAGAATAGGATTTTCCACCACTGCCACCTCCATGGGGGTGCTGTAAACAGCACAGCCGAGGCGATTTTGCAGCAGGGTATTGCCGCCGTCGTGGTCGGCGTTGGAGTGGGTATTGATGATGGCGGTCAGCTTCCAGCCCTGAGCGTCCAGAATTTTCTGGATTTTTCTGCCTGCGTCCTTATCATTGCCGCTGTCAATGAGCCAGACGTTGTCATCGCTGACGCGGTATACGCCGATTTTAGAAGGGGAGTTGATATAGTATGTATTTTCTGCTACCTGTACCAGTTCGTACATGGGCAAAACCTCCTTTGTAAAAAGACCTTGGGGACGCTGTCCCCAACACCCCTGACAGGGGAATGATTCCCCTGTACCCCCATTTGCAGATTGTTCAAGTGGGATTTGCTACGCAAACCTTGCCCTTCGGGCAACCGCCGCATCTGTTCGGCGGCACGTCACATATTCATGTTTCTGCGGTATCGGGTCAAGGGGGTGACCCCCTTGCGGGAGGTTGAGGGTGGAACCCTCAAGGTCTTTGGCATTTCGGAATTTAGTTCATGGAATCGGTGGAACCGATGACGTTTTTGATCTTGTCCTCTACCAGCTCCTGAATCAGGTCTCTGCCTGCGCCCAGATAGCCGCGAGGGTCGAAGGCAGCGGGATCATCTCCGAAGGATTTGCGGACAGCCGCTGTCAGCGCCAGTCTCAGGTCTGTATCCATATTGATCTTGCAGACTGCCATAGAGGAGGCCTTCCGCAGCATTTCCGCGGGGATACCCTTTGCGCCTGCGATATTGCCGCCATATTCGTTGCACATGGCAACGCATTTCTGGTCAACGGAGGACGCACCGTGCAGAACGATGGGGAAGTTGTGGAAGCCTTCTGCCTCCAGTTTTTCTGTGATGGTTGCCAGTCTGTCGAAATCCAGCTTTGCTTCGCCTTTGAATTTGTATGCGCCGTGGCTGGTGCCGATGGCAATCGCCAGAGAGTCAACGCCTGTGCGTTTTACAAAATCCACAGCCTGATCGGGGTCTGTATAGGTTGCATTTGCGGCGTCAACCTTTACTTCGTCCTCTACGCCTGCCAGCTTGCCCAGTTCTGCTTCTACCACGACGCCTCTTTCATGGGCATATTCCACGATTTTCTTTGTCTGGGCAACGTTTTCTTCATAGTCCAGATGGGAACCGTCGAACATAACGGAAGTGAAGCCATATTCGATGCAGTCCTTGCATACTTCGAAATCAGAGCCATGATCCAGATGCAAAGCGATATCCAGTCCTGTTTCTTCGATGGCAGCATCTACCATTGCTTTCAGATATTTGGGATGGGCATATTTCAGCGCAGATTTGGAAACCTGCAGGATCACAGCGGAATTCTGCGCTTTTGCAGCCGCTAC
Source organism: uncultured Clostridia bacterium (assembly GCA_945868505.1). Lineage (GTDB taxonomy): Bacteria > Bacillota > Clostridia > Lachnospirales > Anaerotignaceae > Anaerotignum_A. The sequence continues at coordinate 15,180 of CAMBLO010000008.1, forward strand.
CACACCCTGAATGATTTCCATGTTATTGATGTTGAAAGCACCGATAGCATAGCCGCCTTCAAACGCCTTTTCAAACATTTTTTTTGTTGTAACCAAAGCCATATAAAGACACCTCTCTTGTAATATTTTGGGTTTACTTTTAGCATTTCCGTATATTAGAATTATAATACGGCAATGGATTTGTGACAAGGGATTTGCCGGGAAAGATTTCGATGGGAGGATGAAAAATGAGAGCGATTGTTACATTTTTTGCCATTTTAGGCTTGGATCTGGGGACAAAGCACTGGGCGGAGCAAAAACTGCCCTTGAACCGCAAAAAAGAAATTGTCAAAAACCACCTGTATTTCTGGCACATAAAAAACGGTGGTATGGCTTATAATAGATTTGACGGAAGAAGAAAAGGCATTTTGCTTTCCACGGGTGGGTTGCTGGCTTTTTACAGCGGCTTGTTCTTCCAAACCTTGCGGGGGAAGGGTGACCCACGGATGGCCCTGCCCTTGGCGGTGACCCTTGGCGGCGGCTATGCCAACTTTTGGGAACGGCTGAAAAAGGGGGAAGTGACGGACTTTTTATATATTCCCGTCAAGGGGAAAAATGCCCCTATCTTCAATCTGGCGGATGTTGCCATCGTCCTTGGGGCGGCGTGGCTGACAATACTTCCCTGCTTCAAAAGCAAGAAAAAATGATTTTTATGTTGCCTAGTAAGGACAATTGTAGTATAATCGACATAAAGAATCCTGAAATGTACGACAACTTGCCATATTTGAACCTACATTACTGACTCGGGACTCCTATACACAGCAGATATGTCAGGCCCCAAGATAATTCCCTTTGGGCGGGGGAAGGCAGAGTCTGCGGTTGCGGAAACCCACCTGGCTTAGGCTAGGTGTCAAGAGGCAAGACCGGCATTTCGGGATCATTTTTTTATGTGGAAATATAACAGAACGGATGAATTGAGGGTTTGTCCGTTCTTTTTCTTTGCCTGTGGCATATACTTGTACCATGCAAGGAGGCGAAGAAATGAAAAAATGGATTGCAGTGGGTTTTATGACTCTGCTTTTGACAGGATGCGGTGCAGAAAGGGATGAGCCCCAACGGGCCCAGACGGGACACATTGGCAGTGATATGGCCATTAGCCGTGAAATGGCGGCAAAGACCATCGCTTGTGCCTTTTATTCCCCCGATGAATTGGCGGCCCTTACCCCGGAAGAAGGCTTTTCCGATGTAACGGCGGAGGATTGGGCGTATCCCTATATTGCAGGCTGTGTGGAGCAGGGCTTTTTTGCAGGCAGTGAGGAGGGCACCTTTCGCCCTCGGGATAACCTGACCCTTTGGGAGGCCCAAGCCTTGATGGACAGGCTGGCACCGGATTATGACAGCCGTATTGTGTTGACCGATGAGAATAAAAATATGGCGGTGTCCTATGAGCTTTGGGTGCAGCTTTTGGAAACGGCACTGAAAGCCCGACGGGGGGAGGACAGCCTGTATTCCTACGGCATAGAAACGGAGAATGCCGTGGTGCTGGATGTGGATGGTCTTTGCGATACGGGAAAATTCACGGCGGCGGGGCTGGATTTGCAACCCTATACATACAGCCGCATCACCTTTCTGGAAAAAGACGGCGAAATCGTGGCACTGCTGACGGTGGAGGCCTTGTCTCCTGTGGTGAAAAATATCTATTGCCATGGAGAGGATGGAAAGCTGCTGATGGAAACGGGAGATGGAACGGCGGCCTTTGCCTACGGCGGAAAAATGGAAGAAGCCATTTGCGATGTGAAGCTGGAAGAGGGGAAGGTGACGGAGGTAACGCCTGCGGCAGAGCTGGGGCGGTGTACCGTGAAGCGGGTGAATGGTGAGGAAATATATCTGGCGGAAAAGGGGAAGAAAAATTGGACGGAAGATGTCCGTATTTATGATGCCAGAGGGGAAGAACTGAAAGAAGCGGATTTTTCTGATTTGATTTGCGGTACAAACACAGCGGAATATTTTGAAAAGGACGGGGAAATCTGTGCCGCTGTGGTTCAGGAAGATGCGGTGCTGGAAAATATGCGGGTGTTCCTGAAAGGGGCGGAGCAGGAGACGGTGACAATCTCGTCGGAGGGAGCATTTACTCTTTCCAACGGGAACGGCAAAAAGAAATTCCCGACAGGGGCGAAGGCCACATTGACGGCAGATTTGCCTTGGTTTGACTATGGCATCCTGACGGTGACGGCGGAAAAGCCTGTTCGTCTGGCATTTGCAGACGGAACTTCCTATGCCTACGAAGGGGTTCTGGAGTTGGAAAGAAGGGGCGAAAATAGCTTTTCCATCATCAATGAGCTGCCCATGGAACGGTATTTGTTGGGCGTGGTGCCCCATGAAATGCCCACGGGCTTTGGGCAGACAGCATTGGAGGCACAGTCAATCACGGCACGCAGTTATGCTTATAATTCCTTTTATGGAAATACCTACTGCGGCTATGGTGCCCATGTGACGGATACCACCGCCAGTCAGGTATATTTGGGTTATGAGAAAAATGAAACGGCAGAAGTGGCGGTAAAGGCAACAGAGGGACTTTGCGCCGTGACGGAAGAGGGCGCAGTGGCCCAGACCTATTTTTATTCCACCTCCTGTGGATTTGGTGCAGGAAGTGAAGAGGTCTGGTCGAAGGACGGCACATTTAGCGGCACAGGAAAATCTTATCTGCAAGCCAAAGCCCACGGAAATTTTGCAGCACCTCAGACGGAGGAGGAATGGCTGACCTTCTGGCAGGATTGGGAACAGAAGGGGTATGACATGGATTCCCCTTGGTATCGGTGGAAGGTATATTTTGGCTGCGGACAGCTTTCGGAAATTGCGGCAAAGACGCTGAAAGAGGTTTCGGAAACAAATCCTGCTTTGGTTTTGGCGCAGGAGGGAGCCCTTTCCGATTTGGGCAGGCTACAGGGCGTGGCTGTGACAAGAAGGGGCAAAAGCGGTGTTGCCATGGAATTGCAGATGGCATTTGAAGGGGGAAAAGTGACAGTGAAAACGGAATATGCCATTCGGAAGGTGCTTTCCCCCACAAAGCTGACCATTGGCGAGCCCATTTATCTGCAACGAAAAGGCGGCGATTCTCTGACGGGAAATACTATGCTGCCCAGCGGATTTTTCGGGGTGAAGGAAATGCGGAATGGGGAAGGAAAATTGACAGGCATCGCCCTTTACGGCGGCGGCAGTGGGCATGGCGTCGGCATGAGCCAGTATGGGGCGAAGAAACTGGCGGAGGAAGGAAAAGCTTCTGCGGAGATTATTGAGTATTATTTCCCGGGAACAAGGGTGGAGAAGGTGATGTAAGGGAAAGGTGCATCTTTCCAATACTCACTTTGATCTTTGCCTTAAGAGATAGACGGTAGGGTTTGGACGGTATTCGCCGTATTTTACCGGACGATCCTTTGGATTAAGGGAGTTGATATGCGCATCTATTTTTTCTTGGGAAAGTTCATATTCCTTGCATTGCCTATAAAAATCGAAATGGAGTACCGGTGCAGTGCATTTCTCATTTTCATAATATTTGCATAAGAAATTGCTGCAATATACTGGTTGTCTCATAAAATCACCTCGTTTTTACAACTTTAAAATAAATTTGTTTTTAAAGTTGTAAAATAAATCTATTTGTAGATTACTATAAAAGTTACTCTTTTGGCAAGAGGTGATTGCAATATGGCAAATTTTATTCCAAGACCGTATAAAACGGAACAAATTACGATCCGTCTTCCTTTAGATCGCTTGGCGCAGGTGGATGATTTGGCTTTAAGATATGATTTAAGCAGAAGCGCATTTATCAATCAGTGTATTGATTATGCTTTGGAAAATCTGATGGAAATGGATATCAAAAGCGAAGAAGAATAAGAAATTTTAGGAGAAAGTAAAAAAGCAGACCTAAAAAGGTCTGCTTTTTTACTTTGTCTTCATTATCTCAAAGAAACATAAGTCTTGATGACTTCCACGATTTTATCCAAGTCCATTCTGGAGGTATTCAAAATGAGGTCATAATTTTCCGCTTTGCCCCATTTGCCGCCTGTGAAATAGTTATAATAGTTGGCACGGCGTTTATCGGTTTTGATGACCATGGCTTCTGCCCCCTGGGGGTCATGGTGATAGGTATGGATGGCGCGTTCTACACGATCGGGCAGGTCTGCCTGCAGGAAGATATTGATGCAGTTGGGGTTTTCGGACAGAACATAGTCTGCGGAACGACCGACGATGACACAAGGACCTTCTTCTGCTACATCCTTGATGACTTGAGACTGCACCAGAAAGATTTTTTCATTCAGGGGCAGACCCACGGAATCCAGACTGGGGGTCAGAGAAGTCAGAGAAAAGAACAGATTGCCGATAGAGGTTTTTTCCGCATCCTTGAAGCATTCCACAGAAAGACCTGTTTTTTCCGCTGCCATAGTGATCAGTTCATTATCATAAAAGGGGATGCCCAAGGCATCTGCCAGTTTTTTGCCGACGATACGCCCGCCGCTGCCGTATTGGCGGCTGATGGTGATGACTTTATGTTGGTTCATTTCGCCTACTCCTTATCTATCAGAAATGTTGGGTATTTCTGTAAATTTTATTTTCATACTTATCCATTATAGTACTTTTTCAGAAAAGAGACAAGGAGAGATTTTTTTCAAAAAAACGGCTTTTTTTCCCTGAAAACTTTACTTTTTCGGGAAAAGTGTTTATGATAGTAAAGATGGACAACTATTTAAAAAAACAGAAATAGAATATAAAGTAAGGAGATACGAACATGGGTGAATCTTTAACAGGTTTAAAAAGAAGCTGCATGTGCTGCAACGTGAACGAAAACATGATCGGTCAGGAAGTGACAGTGATGGGCTGGGTTCAGCGTCGTCGTGACCTGGGTCAGTTAATTTTTATCGCACTGAGAGATAAAACCGGTCTGGTACAGATCGCTATCGATGGCAACACAGCAGAAAAAGAACTGTTTGCAAAAGCGGAAACGGTCCGCAGTGAATATGTACTGGCAGTAAAAGGTCTGGTTGCTGCCAGAACAGAGGGCAATATCAACCCCAATATGAAAACAGGTAAGATCGAGATCATCGCAAAGGAACTGCGTATCCTTTCCGAATCCGAAACAACACCTTTCCAGATCGAAGACAATATCACAGTAAAGGACGACCTGCGTCTGAAATATCGTTATCTGGACCTGAGAAGACCTTCTCAGCTGAAAAATTTGGTTCTGCGTCATAAGGTAGTACAGGTGATGCGGAATTTCCTGGATCAGGAAAACTTCCTGGAAATTGAAACACCTATTCTGGGCAAATCCACCCCCGAAGGTGCCCGTGACTATCTGGTGCCCAGCCGTGTGCATCCCGGTAATTTCTATGGTCTGCCCCAGTCCCCTCAGCTGTATAAACAGCTGCTGATGGTTTCCGGTATGGACAGATACTATCAGATTGCGAAATGTTTCCGTGATGAAGACCTGCGTGCCGACAGACAGCCTGAATTTACACAGGTGGATATGGAGCTGTCCTTCGTAGATATCGATGATATCATGGATATCAACGAAAGAATGATGCAGAAGGTATTCAAAGACCTGATGAATGTAGATATTAAACTGCCTTTGCCCAGAATGACTTATGCAGAAGCCATGGAACGTTTCGGTTCCGATAAGCCCGACGTACGTTTTGGCATGGAACTGAAAAACATTTCCGATGTGGTAGCAGGCACAGAATTTGTTGTATTCAAATCTGCTCTGGAAAACGGCGGCAGCGTTCGTGCCATCAACGCAAAGGGCTGCGGTTCCTTCCCCAGAAAGAAGATCGACTCTCTGGTGGAATTTGTGAAAACATACAGAGCAAAAGGTCTGGCTTGGATTGCCATCAATGAAGACGGCAGCCTGAAATCTCAGATTGCAAAATTCTTCACACCTGAAAAAATGCAGGAAATCGTGGACGCTATGGAAGGCAAACCCGGCGACCTGATCCTGATTTGTGCAGATAAGGATAAAGTAGTATTTGACTCTTTGGGTGCCTTGCGTCTGGAACTGTCCAGAATGCTGGAACTGACAAGACCCGATGATTTCGCATTCCTGTGGATTACAGAATTCCCTATGCTGGAATGGGACGAAGAAGAAAACAGATATGTTGCTGTACACCATCCTTTCACAGCACCTATGGACGAGGATTTGGAACTGATCGCTACCAACCCCGGCGCTGTTCGTGCGAAAGCATACGATATTGTTCTGAACGGTTACGAACTGGGTGGCGGTTCCATCAGAATCCACCGCAGAGATATCCAGCAGAAGATGTTTGAACTGCTGGGCTTCACGCAGGAGGATGCTCAGGAACGCTTCGGTTTCCTGTTGGATGCCTTCAAATATGGTGTACCCCCTCATGGCGGTCTGGCCTTCGGTCTGGACAGAATCATCATGCTGATGAGCGGCGCAAGCAGCATCCGTGACGTTATTGCCTTCCCTAAGGTAAAAGATGCATCCTGCCCTATGACAGATGCACCCGGTGTGGTAGAAGAAAAACAGCTGGATGAACTGGGTATCGCCATCAAAGTGGCAGAAACAGAAGAAACAGCAGAATAATCTGAAAAAAGCAAGGGCAGGAGATTTCTCTCCTGCTCTCTGTTTTTCAACAAAATTGGTTCTTGACATTTTTATAAAAATAGAGGAAAATATATATGTTGTATCTATAAGAGTTTCGGTGCGTGGCCCAGCTTGGTAGGGCGCAGCGTTCGGGTCGCTGAGGTCGTGGGTTCAAATCCCGTCGCACCGATAAAAAAAGACTGTCTTTTTCAGACAGTCTTTTTTTATTCTGCTTCGATCAGATCATAAATTTCCTTGGGTGATTTTTTATACCAGCCGGTTTTTTCTTCGCTGACAGATTCCGCTGTTCTGGAATGGTAATACATGTGGCAGGCTTCCAAATCGTTCATTTTGTGCTTTTTCTGCAGCATGGCAACCACTTCTGTAATCAGTGCAGTACGTTCTTCATAGTGGCTGTATTCTTCTGATGCGGAATCGCTTTCCAGATATGTCAGACCATCAATCATGCCAATGTAAAAATCGGGGCCCATTTCAGGTGCCATCTTCTGGGTATCCAGAATCATGTCGATGAATTTTGCATGCTCAAAAGAAACAAAAACCTTATTGCTGGGGATGTTTTTCAGATGGCTGTAATATTCTACGCAGGAAACAACTAAGGTACGCTGATCCATTTTTCTCTCTCCTTTAACAAAGTAAATTCGCTAAAAAGTATTCGTAAGGCTTCGCCTTACTCATTCATTTGCTCCGCAAATCCCTTTCCATTTCTGCCCTGACCTACCCTTGCAAGCTAAGTATGTCCGTGCAGAAAGGAAAGTACTTTTTTCCGCTTTACAAATAATAGCGCATTTTCCCGGAATTTTCAACCATCATTGCAAGGAAAACTTGACATTCTTTTTTTTTCGGGTATCCTGAAAGAAAAGTGATATTTTGAAAGGAGAACCCGTTATGGTAACAATAAGAATAGATGAAAGCCTGAAGGAACGCTGCCCGGAGGCAGCGCTGGGGCTTTTGCAGTGTCAGGTAGCAGTTGCGCCTGATCCGGAGGAATTTTTGGCAATGCTGAACGGAAAGATTGCAGAGCTTTCCGAAGTGGAGCTTTCTCAGGCAAACAAGAGAGAAAAAATTCAATCTACCAGAAAGGCATACAAAGCCTTGGGCAAAGAACCCAACCGCTATCGTTCCTCGTCAGAGGCTATGTGCCGCCGTATTGCCAAAGAAAGAGGGCTGTATTATATCAACAATGTTGTGGATATCAATAACTATCTGTCCATCAAATCCGGTTATTCCATGGGGACATACGACTTGGCTCATACCAAGGGGGATATCACATGGATGCGTGCCCCTGAGGGGACTGCTTACCGTGGCATCGGCAAGGATGTGCTGAATATTGAATTTTTGCCTGTTCTGTTTGATGAAGAAGGCCCCTTCGGCAACCCTACCAGCGATAACGACCGCACCATGATTACGGACGAAACAAAGGATCTGCTTCTGGTGTATTATGCCTTTGATGGGGATGCAGACCTGCCCGGTTTGCTGGAGGAAGCAAAAGAACTGCTGGAAAAATATGCCGGCGGCAAGGATTTTGAAACAAAAATCCTGAAATAAGAAGAAAAGGAAGGTGATCGTTTGAAAGCCTTTGAGAGCCTTTACCGGGAGTATTATCAGAAAGTATATGCGTTCCTGTATCGTATGTGCGCCGATGCCAACTTGGCGGAAGACCTGACGCAGGAAACCTTTTTACAGGCCTATACATCATTTCACCGTTTTCGGGGGGACTGCGAGGTGTTTACCTGGCTGGCGGCCATCGGGAAGCATGTATATTTTAAATATCTGAAAAAGAAAAAGTTACATCTGGATGCAGCCAATCTGGAATTGGTGGCCCAAAACTACATGAAAGGGGACTGCAGCCCGGAGGAGCATGTCCATAAAAAAGATGTAGAAGATGCTGTAAGGCAGATCGTGAATAATATCCCCAAAAAATATCGGGATGTGGTTTTGCTGCGTATTTATGCGGAGCTGCCTTTTTCTCAGATCGCGGTGATTTTGAAAATCAGCGAAAGTTCCGCTAAGGTCATTTATTTCAGAGCCAAGAAAATGCTGATGGAGGTGTTGAAGCATGAGTTGGAAATGTGATATTGTAACGGATTTAGCGCCTCTGTATCACGATAAAGAGGCCAGCGAAGCCAGCAGAAAGCTGGTGCGGGAGCATTTGAGAGAATGCCCCGAATGCAGAGCATACTATAAAAGATATCGCCCTGTAGAAAATTTGGCGGCAGAGATGCCTTTTTGCGAAAATGTTAAAAATTTTGCCGTGCTGGCGAAAAAAATGCGGACCCGCCGTCTGCTGCTTGGTGTGGGATTCCTTTCCTATGTGTGCGCGACCATAGGGGCACTGGTGCTGCATTATATGCAGAAGAACAGATAAAAAGGAAGGGGCGGAGGTAGATACTCTGAAAAGATGGAGATTTATCAAACAAGTCTCCATAGCCATGAAGTTTGGCTGAAAGATTGGAAGGAGAATGAGGATGGCGTAGAAATTCCTCTGACTATGCAAATTATGGACGAAGAGGAAGTCATTGAATTGCCTTCTCTGGATTTGTTCTATGAGCCGGAAAAATTGTCGGAGATGGGATTTCAATCTGTTGCCGTGGCAGCGGTTACGTTCAGCAGCGAAATTTCTGAATAAATTAAAAAAATCGTGGAAAGCTTGAGAATCCAGCAAATTCTCAGGCTTTTTCTTTTTTTTTGCAAAAAATTTTAAAAATTTTGTAACCTTTTTGAAACTTGGGGGTACTAAGTTATCGTAACCCAAAAAAATGGAAAAGATAGAGCGAGATAGCTTGGAAAAAATTCCCCCAAAAGGGGAAGGAGGGAAGAAATGAGTTTTCGTGTGTTAGGGACAGGGATGTATGTTCCGCCCAAGGTCGTCACCAATGATGACCTGTCGCAATTTTTAGATACAAATGATGCCTGGATCACCCAGAGGGTCGGCGTAAAGGAACGCCGGATCAGCACCAATGAAACAGCGGCGGACATGGGGGCAAAAGCTGCCCTGTCTGCTTTGGAAAACAGCGGTGTGGCAGCAGAGGAGATCGATCTGATCCTAGCTGCCAGCGTCAGCGGAGAGAGCATTTCTCCCTCTGTTTCCTGCATGGTGCAGCATCTGCTTGGTCTTTCCTGCATGGCAATGGATATCAACGCCGCCTGCTCGGCATTTGACTTTCTGCTGGAAACGGCAGCGGGGTTCTTTGCCAGAGGTAGGGTGAAAAAAATCCTTGTCATCGGTACGGAACGCATGAGCCGTATTCTGGATTGGGAAGACCGCGGCACTTGTGTCATTTTTGGCGACGGAGCAGGGGCGGTCGTTCTTGGTACCGGTGAAAACTACATTGACGCTGTTTTTGATGTGAAGGGCGGCAATGATGTGATCGATATTCCGCAGCCGGTGGGGATGTCCCCTTTTTATGAAAGAGGGCAGGAAAAGAAACCCTTTGCCCACATGGCGGGACAGGAAACCTTCAAATTTGCAGTAACAGCCATCTGCAGAGATTGCAAAGCGCTGCTGCAGAGAAACGGGCTGACCTTCGATGATATTGCCTACATCGTGCCTCATCAGGCAAACAGGCGCATTATCGATTTTGCCAGCATGAAGCTGAAGGTGCCTCAGGAAAAATTTTATGTGAATATCGACAGATATGGCAATACCTCTTCCGCCAGCATTCCCATTGCGCTGGATGAATTGAACAGGGCAGGAAAGCTGAAACGAGGAGATTTATTATTACTGCCTGCCTTTGGCGGCGGATTAGCTAGTGCGTGTTGTTTAATCAGGTGGTAAAGACGTTGAGGGCTCTGCCCTCCCACGGTTTTAAAAATAAGTATTTAAGAGAAAAAGGAGAATGAAATTATGGTATTCGAAAAAATCGCAGCAATGTTGGCAGAAAAACTGGAATGTGATGCAGCAGACATCAAACTGGAAACAGAATTCGGCACACTGGGCATCGACTCTCTGGATGTTATGGAACTCTTGATGAATCTGGAAGAAGAATTCGGCACAGAAATTGAAATGGGCGAAAACAAAATCAACACCGTTGGCGATCTGGTAAAACTGATCGAAAGCAAAGTGGCGTAAGAAACAGGTAAGTAAAGGAGGACGACGATATGATCGTTTCACCGATTTGTGAGATGCTTGGCATCGAATATCCCATTTTTCAGGGTGGTATGGCGTGGATCGCTGACGGCAAGTTGGCGGCGGCGGTTTCCAACGGCGGCGGCCTTGGCATCATTTCTGCCATGAACGCAGGCGGCGACTATCTGCGGGAGCAGATTCGGATCGCCAGAAGCCTGACAGATAAACCCTTTGGTGTAAATATCATGCTGATGAGCCCCCATGTGGAGGAAGTGGCAAAAATCGTTGCCGAAGAAAAAGTGGCGGTGGTGACAACAGGCGCAGGCATTCCCAACAAATATATCCCCATGTGGAGAGAAGCAGGGATTAAGGTTATCCCTGTGGCGGCTTCTGTGGCGGCGGCAAAAATGATGGCCCGCGCAGGCGCGGATGCGGTCATTGCCGAAGGCGGCGAATCCGGCGGTCATATCGGCGAGCTTTCCACTATGCCTCTGGTGCCTCAGGTGGCAGATGCGGTAGATATTCCCGTTTTGGCAGCAGGCGGCATTGGCGACGGCAGAGGGATGGCAGCGGCATTCATGCTGGGCGCGGTAGGCGTGCAGATGGGTACACGTTTCCTTCTGGCGGAGGAATGCGGTGTGCATCAGAACTATAAAGATATGGTGCGGAAAGCAACAGACGTTTCCACAACAGCCACAGGCAGACGTTTTGGCGGCAGCACTTGCCGTGTGATGAAAAACCAGTTTGCCCGCAATTTCCTGAAGGTGGAATATGCCCCTGAAACCACTGCCGAAATGGTAGACCAGTTGGGTGTAGGCGCACTGAGAAAGGCGGCTGTGGAAGGCGATACAAAAGAAGGCTGCTTCATGGCGGGTCAGATTTCCGGTATGGTGAACAAAGAACAGCCGGCAGCAGAAATCATCCGTGAAATTGCAGAAGAAGCAGAAATTCTGCTGAAAGGAGCAGCAAAATGGGTAAAATAGCATTTGTTTTTTCTGGTCAGGGTGCCCAGAAGGCGGGCATGGGCAAGGCTTTTTATGAAGCCAGTGAAGCTGTCCATGGACTGTTCGATGGTGCGGAAGCACTGAGAGCAGGCACACTGAAACAGTGCTTTGAGGGCACAGCGGAAGAATTGAAGGAAACACAGAATACACAGCCTTGCCTGTATCTGGCGGATTTGGCGGCGACCATTGCCGTATCCGAAGCAGGTATCACCCCCGAAGGGGTGGCAGGCTTTTCTTTGGGCGAATTGCCCGCCCTTGCCTTTGCCGGTGCATATAGCCATTTGGACGGCTTCCAGCTGGCTTGCGCCAGAGGAAAAGCCATGGCTAAAGCAGCAGCGGAACACCCCGCAAGTATGCTGGCGGTGATGAAGCTGGAAAACAGCAAGGTAGAAGAAGTTTGCAAGCAGTTCAAGCAGGTTTACCCTGTCAACTATAACGCACCCGGTCAGCTGGTGGTTGCCGGTGCGAAAGAAGAAATGGACTCTTTTTCCAAAGCAGTCCGAGAAGCTGGCGGCAGGGGGCTGCCCGTAGCCGTTGGCGGCGGTTTCCACTCTCCCTTTATGGATGAAGCCAGCAAGGAATTTGCAGAAGCGGCAAAGTCCTTTGATTTGAAAAAGCCTGCCATCACCGTTTATTCCAACTTCACAACAGAGCCCTATACAGAAAATGTCAGAGAACTGATGGAACAGCAGATCAACCACAGCCTACGCTGGCAGGAAAGCATCGAACGTATGGCGGCGGATGGCTTTGATACCTTTATCGAGGTGGGCGTTGGCGATACGCTGAAAAAGCTCATCAAGCGTATCCTGCCCGATGCAAAGGTTTACAGTGTTTCCAATATGGAAGAAATTGCAAAAGTGAAGGAGGAAATGGGATGCTGAAAGGGAAAACAGCAGTGGTGACTGGCGGTTCCCGAGGCATCGGGAAGGCCATTTGCCTGAAATTCGCAGAAAATGGGGCGGATATCGCTTTTCTTTATGCAGGCAACACAGTAAAAGCAGAAGAAACCCAGAAGGAACTGGAGGCTTTGGGCGTGAAAGCCAAGGCATATCAGTGCAACGTTGCCGATGGGGACGCAGTGGCGGCGGTGGTAAAGGAAATCGTGAAGGAGTTCAGCGGGATTCAGATTTTGGTGAATAACGCAGGTATTACAAAGGATAAACTGGTTCCCATGATGAAGGCGGCAGATTTTGACGCAGTCATCGACACGAACCTGAAAGGCGTATTTTATATGATTAAGGGGGTATATCCCCTGTTCCTGAAACAGAAGGGCGGCAAAATCATCAACATAAGCTCTGTTTCCGGTTTGACAGGCAACCCCGGTCAGGCAAACTATTCCGCATCCAAGGCTGGGGTGGTCGGTCTGACAAAATCCGTTGCCAAGGAACTGGCATCCAGAGGGATTTGCTGCAATGCCATTGCCCCCGGCTTTATTGCAACAGAAATGACAGAGGCTCTGGAAAACGATGCTTTGAAAGAAGCCATTCCCATGAAACGCTTCGGCGAAGCAGAGGAAGTGGCAAAGCTGGCGCTGTTTTTGGCGTCGGAACAGTCTGACTACATTACAGGTGAAGTCATCAGAATTGATGGCGGTCTTGCCATGTAAGGAGGAAAAACAAGTATGAAACGAGTAGTAGTAACAGGCATCGGTGCGGTGACCCCTGTGGGCAATAACGTACCCGATTTCTGGGAAGCTTTGAAAAACGGCAAAAACGGTATCGGTCCTATCACCCGCTTTGATGCCAGCGAAGGCAAATTCAAGCTGGCGGCAGAGGTGAAGGACTTTGACCCGACAATATATATGGAAAAACTGGCGGCGAAAAAACTGGACAGATTCAGTCAATTTGCCATGACAGCGGCAGGAGAAGCCATGGTAGACAGCCAACTAGAAGGCAACATCGATGCAGATGAACTGGCGGTTTATTTCGGCAGCGGCATCGGTGGCTTTGAAACCTTCTGTGAAAGCTATGATATGCTGCTGGCAAAAGGGGCCAGAAGGGTTTCTCCCCTGTTCATCCCCAAAATGATTAGCAACATTGCGGCAGGCAATATTGCCATCCGCTATCAGGCAATGAATGCCTGTGTGGCTGTTTCCACAGCCTGTGCCACAGGTACAACAGCCATCGGGGAGGGCTACAGAGCTATCCTCCATGGCTATACCACAGCAGCCATCTGCGGCGGCAGCGAAGCAGCCATCGTGCCTTTGGCAGTGGCAGGCTTCGGTTCCTGCATGGCGTTGAGTGCTTCTGAGGACCCCAACGCAGCATCCCTGCCCTTTGATAAACGTCGGGGCGGCTTCGTTATGGGCGAGGGTGCAGGTGCAGTGATTCTGGAGGAATATGAACACGCAAAGGCCCGTGGTGCAAAGATTTATGCAGAAGTGGTTGGCTATGGCTCCACCTGTGATGCCCACCACGTTACTGCCCCTGCGGAAGAAGCCATTGCCAGCGGGAAAGCCATCAAGATTGCGGCGGAGGGCTTTGCGGGCATCGCTCCCGAAGCCATCTATATCAATGCCCATGGCACAGGCACAGCCCTAAACGATAAAACAGAAACAAGAGCCATCAAAAATGTCTTTGGGGAAGAAGATGCGAAAAAGGTGCATATCAGCTCCACAAAATCCATGACAGGTCACATGCTGGGGGCGGCAGGGGCAGTAGAAGCCATTGCAGCCATTCTGGCAGTGAAGGAGGATATCATCCCTCCCACCATCAACCTCATGGAGGCTGACCCCGACTGCGACTTGGACTATACCCCCAACACTGCGGTGCGGACTGTGGTAGAAGGGGCAATGTCTACCTCTCTGGGCTTTGGCGGTCATAACGCCTGTGTGGCATTCAGAAAGGTGAAGGATTGATGACTATGGATACAAATAAAATCAATGAACTGGCGAAGATTTTACGCCAGAACCAGTTGACAAAGCTGGATTTGACAGAAGGCGACACCCGCATTGTGCTGGAAGCGGCAGGGGGAAAACCCGTGGCGGCAGAAGCACCCGTTTTCGTTCCTGTGGAAACAGCGGAGGAGGTTCCTGTGGAAACGCCCCCTGAAAAAACAGAAACAGCAGCAGGCGTGGAACAGAAATCCCCTCTGGTGGGGACGGTCTATCTGGCACCGCAGGCGGGGGCAGAGCCCTTTGTCAAGGTGGGTGACAAGGTGAAAAAGGGCGATGTCCTTTGCATCGTGGAATCCATGAAGATGTTCAATCATATCGAAGCGGAACTGGAAGGCACCATCGAAGCAATCTGCGTGGATAACGGGCAGATTGTGGAATTTGGGCAGCCTTTGGTTCGCATCCTTCCCGAATAAGGAGGAAAAATCATGAATCAGGAAGAAATCAAAAAGATTTTGCCCCACAGAGACCACATGCTTCTTATTGACGAAGCAGAGCTGAGAGAGGGCAAGGCTTACGGCAAAAAGACCATCCGAGGCGACGAGTTTTTCTTGCAGGGACATTTCCCCGGAAACCCCGTTGTGCCCGGTGTTATCCTTTGCGAAATTCTGGGGCAGTCTGCTTGTGTGCTGCTTTCCGGCGAAGCGGAGGGCATTACGCCCTTTTTCACAGGTCTGGATAAAGTGCGCTTCAAAAACAGCGTACGTCCCGGGGATGTGTTTGAAACAGAATGTACTTTGCTGAAGCATAAAGGCCCTTTTTACTGGGCAGAAGGCAAAGGCTATGTAGACGGTAAATTATGTGTCAGTGCAGAATTTTCTTTCGCACTGATCAAGGAGTAATGGCGTATGTTTTCTAAAATTCTCGTTGCCAACAGAGGGGAAGTGGCAGTCCGTATCATCCGTGCCTGCAAGGAAATGGGCATCGAGACGGTGGCTGTCTACTCTGAGGCGGATAAAGATTCCCTGCCCGTGGCTTTGGCTGATGAACGCATTTGCATCGGCGGCAATGCGGCGGCAGACAGCTACTTAAATCAGAAAAACATCATCAGCGCAGCTTTGGCAACCCATGCGGAGGCCATCCACCCCGGCTATGGCTTTCTTTCGGAAAATGCGGCCTTTGCCAAGCTGTGCGAAGAAAACGGCATCACATTTATCGGCCCCAAGGGGGAAGTGATTTCCGCCATGGGGGATAAGGATGCTTCCCGTCAGCTCATGCAGAAGGTGGGCGTGCCTGTGGTGCCCGGTACAGAAATCCTGAAAGATGCGGCAGAAGCCAAGCATCTTGCTAAGGACATTGGCTATCCCCTCTTGGTGAAAGCCACAGCAGGGGGCGGCGGCAAAGGTATCCGTGTGGTCTGGAAGGAAGAAGAACTGGAGGAGGCTTTCTATACCGCATCCCGAGAGGCGGAAAGTGCCTTCGGGAACGGGGATGTTTTCTTGGAAAAATATCTGACCTCCGTGCGCCATGTGGAAATGCAGGTGCTGGCAGATCACCAAGGCAATATCCTTTGCTTGGGGGAAAGAGACTGCTCCCTGCAGCTGAATAAACAGAAGGTGCTGGAGGAAACCCCCAGCCCTGTGATGACGGAGGAAATCCGTCAGAAGATGATGGATGCGGCGGTTTTGGCGGCAAAGGCGGCAAACTATACCAACGCGGGGACAGTAGAATTTCTGCTGGCGCCCGACGGACAGTTCTATTTTATTGAAATGAATACCCGTTTGCAGGTGGAACACCCCATCACCGAAGAAATCAGCGGTGTGGATATTGTAAAATGGCAGATCCGCATTGCCTGTCAGGTGCCTTTGGATATGACGCAGGAAGATATACAACTGAAAGGTCATGCTATCGAATGCCGTATCAATGCTCGCTCTACGGGGAAGGTGGATTTCCTCCATATTCCCGGAGGCGGCAGAATCCATTTTGATACAGCCCTAATGCAGGATTGTCAGGTGGTACCTTTCTATGATTCCATGTTGGGAAAACTCATCGTTCATGCCAATACCCGTGAAGAAGCCATCCGCAAGATGGAGGCGGCTCTTTGCGAAATGGTTATTGTTGGTGTGGAAACCAATATCGAAGACCAACTGCGGCTGGTACGCAGCAGGGCATTCCAGAAGGGCGAATATGATACTTTAATCTTGCCGAAAATCTTAAAAAAGGACGTGAGGTAAATGAGTAACATCATGGGTTACTTTCGCAAGTCCAAAAATACATTGGAAAAAGGCGGTATTACGCCAAAAACAACATTTGAAGAGAAGGTACGCTGCCCTGCATGCAAATCCTTTGAAACAAAGCGGGCTATTGCAAAAAATAAAGCGACCTGCCCCCAATGCGGACATCATTTCCGCATTGGCGCCAGAACAAGAATCAAGGCTTTGTTCGATAAGGATAGCTTTCAGGAGCTGTTTATGAATATTGAAACCATCGACCCTCTGGAATTTCCCGGCTATCAGGATAAGATGGACAGAGGCAGAGCTGCCTCCGGGGAAGAGGAAGGTGTGATTTGCGGCACAGCCGCTATCCGCCGCCAGCCCTGTGCGGTTTTTGTTATGGAGCCCGGTTTTATGATGGGCAGTATGGGGTCTGTTGTTGGGGAAAAGATTGCCCGATTGTTTGAATATGCGGCAGAACAGGAATTGCCCGTGGTGGGCTTTACGGCCTCCGGCGGGGCCCGTATGCAGGAGGGGATTCTTTCCCTGATGCAGATGGCAAAGACCAGCGGTGCAGTGGATTACCACAGCAAGCGGGGCGGGCTTTATATCACCGTGCTGACAGACCCTACCACAGGCGGCGTTACAGCCAGTTTTGCCATGCTGGGGGATATCATCCTTTCCGAGCCCAATGCCACCATCGGCTTTGCGGGACGCAGGGTTATCGAGCAGACCACAAAGAAAAAATTGCCCGATGATTTCCAGAAGGCGGAATTTTTGCTGGAGCATGGCTTTGTAGATGCCATCGTTCCCAGAACGGAGCTGCGGGGGACATTGGAAAAACTCTTGCGGCAGCATAACAGAAAGGGGTGGCTGGAAGGATGAAAGCGTATCAGAAATTACAGACCGCCCGTGCCCAGAACCGCCCTACGGCTCGTTCTTATATTGAAAAGCTTTTCACAGAGAGAACAGAACTGCATGGTGACAGAAAATATGCCGACGATGCGGCCATCATCGGCGGTATCGGTATGCTGGGAGAGATTCCTGCCACATTCATTGGCATTGAAAGAGGCCGTAATTTGGAGGAACGCATCAAATGCAACTTCGGCTGCCCTATGCCGGAAGGCTATCGGAAGGCATTGCGGCTGATGAAGCAGGCGGAAAAATTTCATCGCCCCATCATCTGTTTTGTGGATACCTCCGGAGCCTTCTGCGGCGAAGAAGCGGAAGAACGGGGGCAGGGTCAGGCTATTGCCGACAATCTGATGCAGATGATGGCTCTGGAAACCCCTGTGATCACCATTGTCATCGGGGAAGGGGGCAGCGGCGGCGCCTTGGGGCTTTCTGTGGCGAATAAGCTGTATATGCTGGAAAATGCAGTGTTTTCCGTGATTTCTCCCGAGGGCTGCGCCAGCATCCTGTGGGAGGATGCCAAGCTGGCCCCCGATGCGGCAGAATGTCTGCACATCACGGCGGAGGATATGGTGGAATTTGGCGTGGCGGAAGAAATCATAAAAGAGGATTTCAAGCATTTCGGCACTATGTGCGAAGGCATAAAAGAAAAACTAATTCTAGATTTGAAGGGCTATTCCAAAAAAGACGGAAAGATCCTTTCCGAAGAACGGTATCAGCGGTTCCGCAAATTGGGACGCTGGGCGGAATAAAAGAAAAAAGCGACCCTGCAAAGGCAAGGTCGCTTTTCTTATGTAGTCATTAGCAGCCGAAACCACAAAGCTGACGCAGAATTTCCAGAACGGAAGCAAAATCAAAGTTACACATATTTGTTAACCTCCTATTAAGAATTTGTATCGCGATTACGTAATAATATTAACATTTTTGTAATAATTAAGCAAATGCAATTTCTTCCAGTGGGAACAAAAATAACGCTTTTGCGTCACGCAGGTTATTTCTTACGAAAAACATAAGATTTTTGGAGAATACCCAATTTCTTTTCCTTTTATGCTATGCTGAAAGAAAAAGGGGGAGTGGGTATGGGAAGAAGATTATTTTGTCAGCTTTCGCCAACAGCATACCGCATTTCTGTGGAGAAAAACAGGATGCAGCGGCGGCTGAAGGATATGGTTACGAAAAAGGCATTTGCGAAACAGAAAGGACAGCCTCTGCCGGTAACGATCTATCACCATGGGTCGCTGATCCGCAGGACATTGGGCAATGTAGACCCATGCCTGCAGGAAAACAAAGCCACCAACCTTGCCATTGCGGCACCCCAAATATCTCATATCCTGATCTGCCCGGGAGAGACCTTTTCCTTCTGGAAGCTGGTGGGGAATACCACGGCAAAGAAGGGCTATCGGGAAGGATTGGTGCTGAAAGGGGGACACAGCGACAGTGGCATTGGCGGCGGTATGTGCCAGTTTACCAATCTGATTCACTGGATGGTGTTGCATTCGGATTTGGAGATCGTGGAGCATCATCATCATGATGAATTTGACCTGTTTCCCGATTTTGGGCGGCAGGTGCCCTTCGGTACGGGGACTTCCATATTCTATAATTATCTGGATTATCGCTTTTATAATGGCACAGACAGAACCTATCAACTGGTGGTTACAGTAGATGCTGCCTATTTAAGAGGAGAATTGCGCTGCAGCGAGTCGGTGGAGTTTAGCTATCATATCGAAGCGGAGAAGGAGAAGTTTGTGCGGGAAGATGGCATTGTGTATCGGGCAGGGGAGGTCTATCGTTCCAAGGTAGATAAGAAAACAGGAGAGACTGTAGAAAAGCAGCTTCTGCGGAAAAATCATGCCCGTGTCATGTATGATACGACGGGGTTGGAAATTGAAGAAACGTAAAAAACAGGATACCATTTGGTATCCTGTTGATGGTTAAAGGGTTGTCTTTTCGGCACATTCCGGGCAAAGACCTGTAAATTCCAGAGAATGACCGGTGATACGGAAGCCTGTTTTTTCCTGCAGAGTTTCCTCCAGTTCGCTGAGGGGGCAGGTGTCGATGGGGATGACCTTTCCGCAAAGGTCGCAGACCAGACGATGATAATGGTCTTTTTTCGGCAGGGAATAATAAGCCTTGCCATCCTGCCGCACGGAACGGATGAGAAAGCCCTTTTCTGTCAGGGTGTTCAGGGTGCGGTAAACGGTGGAAACATTCATGGGCAGGATCACATTGGCTGCTTCGTGCAGCTCCTCTGCCGTCATGGGGCGGGCTTGTTTTTCCAGCAGGAACAGCAGCATCTGGCGTTTCTTTGTGGATTTCAATGCAGCCTTTTTCAAGATGTTTTGTTCCATTTCTGATTCCCCCTTCCTTTGTCTTTTTCCATGATAGTATAGGAAAAGGCGTTTGTCAATGAAGGAAAAAAGCGTGTCTTGCAAAAGAGATGCAGGTTTGGTAGGATGGAAGAAAGGGATAGGTATTGTGGGAAAAGGAGGGAAATATGAAAAAGAACTTTTGGATTGTACTTTTGCTGTTGTTGGCGATAGGGATCGGACAAAGCGTATGGGAAAGCAGGGTTCTGAAGCAAATGGGAACACCTGTTGGAAGGCACGAGGCTGTGGCAGAGCAGTATGCGGATGCAAAGATCATTTCTGAAATAGAAGCAGAAGATTATATTTTTTGTGAAATTGAAACAGGAGACCAACATGGCATTGCGGCATTTAAACCTATGGGAACGGGAAAATATGTTTATGACGGTGGGGTTTTGATGCCAAAAGAGTGGTTTGTGCCTAGTTCCAGAACCATTGGAGAAAATCAGTATGAAGTTTATGTATGCAATGAGAAAGATTTCTCCTATGTTGACATTGTGTTGAGAGACATATATTCAGATGAAATTTTACAGACAGAAACGCTTTCTTTTGCGGAAAAGAACATTGCGGCGATGAAGCTGGATCAGGGGATTACGATGTATCGTACCACCATGACGGGATATGATGCGGAAGGAAATGCCTATGCAATATACAATTAAATGCCGCAGAAAAAATAACTGATTTCTACGGCAAATTGGATAAAGGGAAATATTTCTCGGGAAATTTCGGGAAATAGCCTCCCTTCGGGAAGGAGTCGGAAAGAATGACAAAAAAAGAGAAGGTAAACATCATTTTGGAGCTGCTGCACGAGCATTACGGCCCCACGAAATGCTATCTGAACCACGAAAACCCTTGGCAGCTTTTGATTGCTACCATGCTGTCTGCCCAATGCACCGACGACAGGGTGAATATCGTGACAACGGATTTGTTTCAGAAATATACATCCATACAGGATTTTGCGGAAGCAGACCTGAAGGAATTGGAACAGGACATCCATTCCACAGGCTTTTACCACAATAAGGCGAAAAATATCATTGCCTGCTGTCAGAAGCTCCTTTCGGAATATGGCGGGGAGGTTCCCTCCGATATTGATGCCCTGACGAGCCTTGCGGGGGTGGGCAGAAAGACAGCCAATGTGGTGCGAGGCAACTGGTATCATATCCCCAGCGTGGTGGTAGATACCCATGTGAAGCGGGTTTCCAATCTTTTGGGGCTGACAAAAAACGAAGACCCTGTGAAGATTGAATTTGACCTGATGAAAATCGTTCCCAAAGAGAAATGGATCGATATTAACACCCAGATGATCGCCCACGGCAGAAAAATCTGCATTGCCCGCAGGCCTAAATGCGAGGAATGTTTTCTCTTCCCTTACTGCACAGGGGGACAGAAAAATATGAAAGAGAAGCAGAAAAAAACAAAATCTTAAGGTGTTTTTAAAAGATAGCATTTAGATAATATGGTAAAATAAAAATGCAATAAGAATGAGATTTTGAAAAGTCTGATTTGGGAGGTATGTATGATGAAGTGGAGCAAGAAAATTTTTGCGGCAGTGATGACTGCAATCATGGCGGTTTCTGCAGCAGGCTGCGGCAGCAAAGCAGGGATGGATACGACAGAGGTGGAAGCCCTGCTGGCGAAGTCTCAGGAGACCATGGCGACGGTAGAAAGCATGGCAGCAGAAATGACTATGGAAATGGATATGGCTCTGGGGGATGAAGTAATGGAAACCACCAGTGTAGCCAATATCCTGACAAAGCAGGAGCCTTTCCAGATGCAGATGGATCTGTCCGTAGTCATGGAGGATGGTTCTGAAATGGAACAGATGCAGATGTATGGGGAAGAAGTGGACGGCAAGCTGATGACTTATATGTATTCCGCAGACACATGGTACGCCCAGACCATGGAGCTGGGGGACTTGGGGCCCTATAATGCGGAACAGAATATGGATCTGTATCTGAACAACATCCAGTCCTTCAAGGCCAGCGGCGAAGAAACCATCAATGGTACAAAGACCACAAAGATTGAAGGTGTGATCGCCGGTGAAGCCATGGAAGAAGCGATTCAGAACAGCGGCGCAGCGGATTCTGCTGCCAGCATGGGCGTGACAGAGGAACAGCTTCAGGCAATGTATACAGATATGGGCGACCTGCCTATCACTATATGGATCGATGCAGAGGGCTATGTGTTGAAATATGAAATGGATCTGACAGAAATGATGCAGAAGATCATGGATGCAGCCATGGGGGCTGTGGGCGAAACAGAAACAGAGTATTCCATTTCTATTGAAAAGGCCAGTGTTTCCATGGTTTGCAAGGATTTCAACGCTGTAGGAGAAATCACCATTCCTGCGGAAGCCAAGAGTGCAGAAGTATTGAATCTGGCGGAATAAGAAGCCGCTGAAAGACGTTCTTTTTCAGAAAGAAGGGGAACCGATGCTGGATAATCGCATCCTGACATTTTTGAAATTATGTGAAAAAATGAATTATACCAAAACGGCGGAGGCGCTGCATATCACCCAGCCTGCCGTCACCCAGCATATCCGTTATCTGGAAGAGCATTACGGCTGCCGTTTGTTTTCCTATACGGGAAAAATGCTGAGGCTGACGGAAAAGGGGGAATTGCTGCGCCGTCTGGCATCGGAAATGGTAGCCAATGAAATCGGCATCCAAAAGGAAATGGCAAGAACGGAGGAGGAAGAAATCCACCTACGGATTGGTGCCACAAAAACCATCGGGGAATTTGTTTTTCCTTCCATTATGAGCCGATTTCTGCGGGAAAACCCCCAGTATCGCCTGCATCTGCACGTGGATAATACGAAAAATCTGCTGCAGATGCTGGAAAAAGGGGATTTGGACTTTACGATTCTGGAAGGCTTTTTTGACAAGGAAAAATACGCCTATCAGCTCTATCGAAAAGAACGCTTTGTGGGCACCTGCTGCAAGGAATGTAAGCTGGCAGGAAGAAAATTGAAGCTGGGGGATATCCGCACAGAAGGACTTGTGCTGCGGGAAGAAGGCTCCGGCACCCGTGAGATTTTGGAAGAGATTTTGAAGGAAAATAATTTCACCATCGGCAGTTTCCCTTCTGTGCAGGAAATCAGCAACTTTATTGCCATCAAGGAATTGGTGAAGGCGAATTTGGGTATCACCTTTTCCTATTATCCCATGGTGAAGCGGGAATTGGAGGAGGGCAGCCTAGTCCAGCTGGATATCGAGGATTTTGAAATTTATCGGGAATTCAATTACGTCTACATGAAGAATAGTTTATTCGAGGAAAAATATAAAAAGCTCATCGATTTTGCAAGAGAAGTCGGTGAATGACAGCCCGCCCGGTGCGGGCTTTTTTATGGGAAGATGAGTGTTGCCATGTTTTTATTTTCGTGCTATCCTTATCATAGAGAATGATGAGAATTTTTTACATATAAGGAGGAATTTGAATGGAATATGTAACCCTTGGTAAAACAGGTTTGAAAATTTCCCGTATGGGCTTTGGCGGCATCCCCATCCAGAGGGTAGATGCCTCTGTGACAAGAGAACTGGTGAAGGCTATGGCGGAAAAAGGCATCAACTATATCGATACCGCAAGAGGCTATACTGTCAGCGAAGCTTATCTGGGGGAGGCTCTGGAAGGGCTGCGCGACAAATTCGTGCTGGCAACCAAGAGTATGGCCCGCACAAAGGAAGCTATGGCGAAGGATATCGACATCAGCCTTGGCAACCTGCGTACCGATCATATCGATCTGTATCAGGTACATAACCCCAATATGGAACAGCTGGAACAGGTCATTGCAGCAGGCGGTGCCTTGGAAGCGTTGCAGGAAGCAAAGGCAGCCGGTAAAATTGGTCATATCGGTGTGACTGCCCATTCTTTGGAAGTATTTGAAAAGGCACTGGAACTGGATTGGGTGGAAACCATCATGTTCCCTTACAATATCGTGGAAACGCAGGCGGTGGAACTGATTAAAAAATGCACCGAAAAGAACATTGGCTTCATTACTATGAAACCTCTGGCAGGTGGTGCCATCGAAGATGCCACACTGGCCATCCGTTTCATCTGTGCAAACCCTGATGTGACTGTTGTGATCCCCGGTATGTTCGATTTGAAGGAGATTGACCAGAATCTGGCTGCTTGCGAGGATAAAACACCCCTGAGCGAAGCAGAACTGGCGAAGATGGAAGAAATCAGAAGCCAGCTGGGGAATAATTTCTGCCGCAGATGTAACTATTGCGCCCCTTGTACCGTTGGCATCAGCATCCCCAATGTATTCCTGTTCCAAGGATATCTGGACAGATATGGTCTGGGGGACTGGGCGAAGGAAAGATACGGCGCAATGCCCGTGAAGGCCAGTGCGTGTATCGGCTGCGGGGCTTGTGAAAAGAGATGCCCTTATAACCTGCCTATCAGAGAAATGCTGAAGGACGCAGCAGCTAAGTTTGGCGAATAATTTCGAGGGACGCTGTCCCCCGAACCCCCTGCAAGGGAGATAATCTCCCTTGACCCTTAATTTGCAGAACCATGTACATGGTTCTGCGGTATCGGGTCGAGGGGGTGAACCCCTCGTGGGAGGTTGAGGGTGAAACCCTCAAGGAGAAAATAAAAATCCCGAAGGAAATTTTCCTTCGGGATTATTTTGTTTCGGGAATTATACCCTAGCAACGCCCAGAGTTACTTTTTCACCGTTAATATTCCATTCTTTGCTCAGTTCGCCGCCTTTGCCGGCAACAACTTCTTCCGCCAGAACGTCGGCTTTGATGTCGTTTGCAGCCAGGATTTCTGCGATCTTTGCATTACCGTCGTGGTAAACACGGATACGGTCTGTTACGTTGAAGTCAGCTTCTTTACGCATAGTCTGAACCTTGGAGATGATTTCACGAACGAAACCTTCTTCCACCAGTTCAGGTGTCAGGTTGGTATCCAGAACAACTGTCAGGCTGTTATCGCCGGAGGATACGAAGCCGCCTTTTTCCGCTGTATCGATCAGCACGTCATCCATTTCCAGAACAACTTCATTGCCGTCGATTTCAAAGGAAGCCTTGCCCTCTGCACGGAGGGTTGCCATGAATGCGGAGCCGTCTACTTCCTTCAGGTAAGCGCCGATGGCGGGTACCAGCTTGCCGTATTTCTTACCCAGTGTTCTCAGCTGAGGTTTGAAGGTGTATGTTGTGAAGGCTTCCACATTGTCTGTGAAAGTAACTGCTTTTACGTTCAGTTCTTCCTTGATGATATCGCAGAATACTTCGGGCAGTGTCTGTTCTGCTTTCACATACATCATAGCCAGAGGCTGTCTGTTCTTCATTGCGCTGGCGTTTCTAGCTGCACGGCCTTCTACAACCACTTTCAGTACGAAGTCCATATTTGCTTCCAGATCAGCATCTACCCATTCTGCATGGTATGCGGGCCAATCGCACAGGTGAACGGATTCAGGCGCATTTGCGTCTACCTTCTTCACCAGATTTGCATAGATTTCTTCTGTGATGAAAGGTGTGAAAGGTGCCGCCAGTTTTACCATAGTTTCCAGAACAGTATACAGAGTCATATAAGCATTGATTTTATCCTGTTCCATGCCTGCTGCCCAGAAACGTTCACGGCTTCTTCTTACATACCAGTTGGACAGGTCGTCCAAGAAATCTACCATGGCACGGGCGGGTTCTGTCAGCTTGTAGCCTTCCAGACATTCATCCACGAATTTATTCAGTGTCTGCAGCTTGGACAGGATCCATTTGTCCATAGGAGCCAGCTTGTCGTATTCCAGAGTATATTTTGTAGGGTCGAACTGGTCGATTTCCGCATACAGGATATAGAATGCGTAGGTGTTCCACAGCGTACCCATGAATTTTCTCTGCATTTCGGATACTGCTTCGTCGTAGTAACGAGAAGGCAGCCAAGGAGCGGAGTTTGCATAGAAGTACCAGCGAACGGCATCGGCACCCTGTTTGTTCAGTGCATCCCAAGGGTTTACAACGTTGCCTTTGTGTTTGGACATCTTCTGACCGTCTTTATCCTGAACATGACCCAGAACGATACAGTTCTTGAAGGGCGCACAATCGAAGATCAGTGTGCTGACTGCCAGCAGGGTATAGAACCAGCCACGAGTCTGGTCAACAGCTTCGGAAATGAAGTCTGCAGGGAAGTTTTCATCGAAGATTTCTTTGTTTTCAAAAGGATAGTGCCACTGTGCGAAGGGCATGGAACCGCTGTCGAACCAGCAGTCGATAACCTCGGGTACTCTTGTCATCAGCTTGCCGCACTGAGGGCATGTGATGTGTACCGCATCGATGAAGGGCTTGTGCAGTTCGATATCTTCGGGGCAGTCGGGAGACATTTCCTTCAATTCAGCGATGCTGCCGATGGTATGTCTGTGACCACATTCACATTCCCAGATGGGCAGTGGTGTACCCCAGTATCTTTCACGGGACAGACCCCAGTCGATCACGTTTTCCAAGAAGTTGCCGAAACGGCCTTCTTTGATGTTATCGGGATACCAGTTGATGGTTCTGTTGTTGCGAACCAGATTATCTCTCAATGCTGTCATTTTGATGAACCATGTGCTTCTTGCATAGTACAGCAGAGGCGTGTCACATCTCCAGCAGAAAGGATAGTTATGTTCGAAGGGCAGAGCGGCAAACAGTGTGCCGTTTTCTTCCATATATTTCAGAACAACGGGGTCAGCATCTTTTACGAACAGGCCTTCGAAGGGGCCAGCCAGTGCAGTCAGGTGACCGGTGGTATCTACATTCTGATAGAAAGTAACTTCGTATTTTTTACATACACGGTAGTCGTCTTCACCATACGCATAAGCAGTATGAACGATACCGGTACCGTCTGTCAGTGTAACGTAATCGTCGCAGGTTACGAAATAGCCTTTGAAATCTTCGCCCTGAGGCTGGAAGGAGAACAGGGGCTCATACTTCACATATTCCAGCTCGGCACCCTTCATTCTTTCCACGATTTCATATTTGCCTTTGCCCAGAACGCTGTCCATCAGGGCTTCTGCCATGATCACATAGTAATCTTCATATTTTGCTTTCGCATAGGTTTCCTTGGCATTTACAGACAGGATGACGTTGGAGGGCAGTGTCCAAGGGGTTGTTGTCCATGCTAAGAAATATGTGTTTTCTGCGTCTTCCATTTTGAATTTTGCGATAGCGGATGTTTCCTTTACATCCTTATAGCCCTGTGCCACTTCGTGGGAGGAAAGGGCTGTGCCGCAGCGAGGGCAGTAGGGAACAACCTTGTGGCCTTTATACAGCAGGCCCTTGTCCCAAATCTGTTTCAGTGCCCACCATTCGGATTCGATATATTCATTATGGTATGTGACATAGGGATGGTCCATATCAGCCCAGAAGCCGACACGGTCACTCATGGAGCGCCATTCCTGTTCGTATGTCCATACGCTTTCTTTACATTTGCCGATGAAGGGTTCTACGCCGTAACCTTCGATCTGGTCTTTGCCATCCAGACCCAGTGTTTTTTCTACTTCCAGTTCAACGGGCAGACCGTGGGTATCCCAGCCGGCTTTTCTCAGGACTTTGTAGCCCTTCATGGTTTTGTAGCGGGGGATTAGGTCTTTTACCGCACGGGTGATGATGTGACCGATATGGGGTTTGCCGTTAGCTGTGGGAGGGCCATCGTAGAATGTGAATACGGGAGCGCCTTCTCTTGCTTTGATACTTTTGCCAAAGATATCATTGTCTTTCCAATACTTTTCAACCAGTACTTCTCTTTCGACGAAGTTCATGTTATTGGGGACTTTGTCGTACATTTGAATTCCTCCTTAAAGTGATAGTAAAAACTTTTCTAAAATAAAGTATTCTTTTGTATTTTGTTCATTTTTTCTTTTGTATATTTTCTGTATTTTTTCTTCTTTTGTATGTATGATGGTGCGGTTTTTCCGCTTTTGTTTTGATATCAGGAAAGTCGGAGATGCCTCAAATCCTTTGGATTTTCGGTATCTTTGCTCCGCAAATAAATCATGATATCGTTTCAGATAAGCAAGCTTCTGAAACGATATCTATGCTTTGCTTTCTCCGCCTTTCAATAAAAAGGCTCTTTCATCCACACAGGACGAAAGAGCTCGCGGTACCACCTGATTTGACGGCATAGTATGCCGCCCAGCTTAGACACATCACCATCATGATGTTTTCCCTTAACGCGGGCCACGACAGAGCCTACTGAGCGAAGCCGTTCGGTCTGCCACTCCGGAGTGATTTTCTGCATCTTCCCCAAGGATAGGATCCCACCTTTTCCCATCTCTCTGCGCTCAGGCTGAGGATACATACTGTCTCCTTCACAGTGTTTCTACCTATTTACCTGTGTATTATACAATTTGTAAAATGGGTTGTAAAGCCTTTTTTTCGCGGAAAGCATAAGTATGTTGTATGCAGGACTACTGTATACAGGACTACTGTATACAGGATACTGTCTTTTCTGGAAAAAATTAGGAAGAAAATAGTCGATTTTGAGGAAATGTGTAAATTCTTGTGTAAAGACACCTTAAAAGGTTTGATTTTCCTGTAAAAAATATGTATAATCAATACGAAATACTTTTTGTGGTAAATATTAGTTTTGACAGGATGTGTCCAAAAAGTATATTCCTATCACCCTGTCAAACCGGAAAAAAGGAGATTTGAAAATGAAAGGTAGAGACTTTGCACTGCTGACAGACTTGTATGAGCTGACTATGATGCAGGGCTACTATGAAACTGGCGCATATAAAAGACAGGTCGTATTCGATCTGTTCTACAGAAAAAACCCCAGCGGGAACGGCTATGCCATCATGGCAGGGCTGCAGCAGGCCATCGAATATCTGAATGAACTGCGCTTTACAGAAGAAGACATTGCATATTTGGAAAGCCTGCATATCTTCACAGAAGGCTTCATTGCATATTTGAAGGATTTCCGCTTTACAGGAGAGGTATATGCCATTCCCGAAGGTACAGTGGTATTCCCTCATGAACCCTTGATGCGGATCAAAGCACCTATTATCGAAGCACAGTTGATCGAACCCGCACTGCTGAATATCATCAATCACCAGAGCCTGATTGCTACAAAGGCCTCCCGTGTAGTACACGCGGCCAAGGGCGACCCTGTTCTGGAATTTGGTCTGCGCCGTGCCCAGGGCCCCGATGCAGGTACACTGGGTGCCAGAGCTGCTGTCATTGCAGGCTGCGCGGCAACCAGCAACGTGCTGACAGGCAAGCTGTTTAATGTTCCTGTAAAGGGCACCCATGCCCATAGCTGGGTAATGAGTTTCCCCGACGAACTGACAGCCTTCCGCACTTACGCAAAGCTGTTCCCCAACGCTTGTATTCTGTTGGTGGACACATATAATACTTTGAAGAGCGGCGTACCCAATGCCATCCGTGTATTTGACGAAATGAAAGCCGCAGGCACTCTGCCTGAAAAAGGCTATGGCATCCGTCTGGACAGCGGCGACTTGGCATATCTGTCCAAACGTGCAAGACAGATGCTGGATGAAGCAGGCTATCCCGATGCTATCATTTCTGCTTCCAGCGATTTGGATGAAAACCTCATCACCAGCTTGAAGCTGCAGGGTTCTACCATCAGCCTGTGGGGTGTTGGTACAAAACTGATTACTTCCGACGACTGCCCTGCCTTCGGCGGCGTGTATAAGCTGGCTGCGGAACAGACAGAGGACGGCGATTTTGAACCTAAGATCAAGTTGTCCAATAACGTTGAAAAGGTGACAAACCCCGGCATCAAGAAGATTATTCGTATCTACGATAAGCAGACAGGCAAGATCAAAGCTGACCTGCTGGCACTAGAAGAGGAAGTTTTCACAGAAGATATGGACTTGCATATCTATGACACCAATGCAAAATGGAAGAGCATGCAGCTGCCTACAGGCACCTATACCCTGAGAGAACTGCTGATTCCTGTGATCGTGGACGGCAAGCAGGTTTATGAATGCCCCGAAACCATGGATATTCAGGCTTACTGCAACAAGGAAAAGGATACTCTGTGGGATGAACAGAAGCGTTTGAAAAACCCCGATATCGTTCCTGTTGACCTTTCCGATAAGCTGAGTGCTATGAAGCTGAAGCTGATCGAATCTATGAGTGGGATGTAATTGAAACCCTGATTTTGATACGATATAAGCCCAGACTTTTGTCTGGGCTTTTTTCGTCAGGAATTATATTTATTGATGTCCTCCATGGTGACCCCGGGGTGGAGGGCGATATTGATGCTGTTGGCGATGATATTTGCCAGACGATCCACTACGGCATCCACTTCCTTGGGGGTGACGAACATATTTCCCGTATAGGGGCCTAAAATTTCGGCGATCATCTGGTATTTTTCCTCCTGCTCCAAAGAGTGGAGGGTTTCATAAAATTCACTGCCTTTTTCCGTCTGCTGGATCATTTCCCCTAAGATGCGGTCCATGGTATCGTTGACGAGGGTGGCGGCATCCACCACAGTGGGTACGCCGATGGCAATGACGGGGATACCGAGGCTTTCTTTATCCAGCATCATCCGCCGATTGCCGACCCCTGCGCCGGGAGCAACCCCTGTATCGCTCATCTGGATGGCGGCGTTGATGCGCTTGGAATGGCGGGCGGCCAGGGCGTCGATGGCGATGAGGAGGGAAGGGTGCAGCTTATCCACGATACCTTTGATGATCTCGCCGGTTTCGATGCCTGTGATGCCCATGACACCGGGGCTGACGGCGGCAACGGGACGCACCGACCGTTCGATTTCCTCGGGCAAAGTACCCTGCAGATGGCGGGTCACTAAAATTTTGGCAACCACCTTGGGCCCCAGAGCGTCGGGGGTGATGTTCCAGTTGCCCAAGCCTGCCACCAGAATACAGTCATCCTCCTGCAGCTTTGCCAGAGAACGGATATTTTCCGCCAGAATGGCAATGAGCCTTTCGTGACATTCTACATCATTTTCCTTTAGCTTTTCCGATTCCAATGTGATATAATTGCCCATGGGCTTGCCCATACGTTGGCTGCCTTGCTCGGAAACGATGCGTACATGGGTGAGGGAATATTCCGACTGTTCCTCTGTTTCCACCTCTACGCCTTCCACTTCATCGGCTTTGGCAGCTTCACGCTGTGCCAGTTCCCGGGCTTCGATGGCAAGGTCTGTCCGAACAGAGAAGGAGGGTTCAGCCGGATTTTCTTTTTTCTGCTTCATGGATTCACAGCCTTTCTGCTTTTTTGATTATTTTTTTCGTAGATTTGAAAAGTATTCATTGACTTATTCCTGTTCATAGGGTAAAATATATCCGTTGAGTTAACCACGGGGTGCTCGAGAGAGTGTGAAAATATGCCCCAAACCGTGTCGGAGGGAGAAGCCCTCAAAGGTGGTTAATAGTTAGATGAAAGAGCGATATTCCCCAATATCGACAAGAGAAAACCACATTTAAAGTATTTTAGGAGGAAATTACATTGGCTAATATCAAATCTGCTAAGAAAAGAATCAAAGTAATCAACAAAAAAACACTGAGAAACAAAATGATCAAATCTCAGGTGAAAACAGCTATGAAGAAAGTTATCGTTGCTGTAAACGCTGGCGACAAAGAAACAGCTACAGTAGCTCTGAAAAATGCTGTATCCGCAATCGACAGAGCATACATCAAAGGCATCTACCACAAAAATGCAGTGGCTAGAAAAAAATCTTCCCTGACAAGACTGGTAAACAGCCTGTAATTTGAAGCAGACAAAAGAGGATATTCCAAATCGGAATATCCTTTTCTTTTTCTTGAGATACTAAAGCCGCAGGAACGTTTACGGAGGAATGATAAAATGACAGAGAGATACGACAAAGTAATGGAAAAACATCAGAAGGGCTATAATTGCGCCCAGGCGGTGGCTTGCGCCTACAGCGACCTGTTCGGCGTGGAGGAAAAAGAGGCTTTTCGTGCCACGGAATGTTTTGGCAGAGGCATGGCTACCATGGGCACCTGTGGTGCAGTTTCTGCCATGGCATATTTGGTGGGGCTGAAGGTTTCCGATGCCGACTTGGAGCATCCCAAAACAAAGCTGGACTGCTACAATACCCTGAAACCTATGACAGAAGAATTCATTGCCAAAAACCAGTCCACAGAATGTCGCACCCTGAAGGGCGTAGATACCGGTGTGGTGCTGCGCAGCTGCCCCGGCTGTATGCAGGATGCGGCGGAGATCATCGAAAAGCATCTGTTGCAGGAAAAGAAATAAGAAAATGACGCTGATATCCTATGATATCGGCGTTTTTCTTTTTGGGAAAGCTATCGTAATTTTACTGCATTTGTGGTAGACTAAACTCGTAAATCTATTGTTATGTAAATACGATTCTGGGGAAGGAGGCCGACTCATGAATTTCGTGGATATCATTATCAAAAAAAGAGACGGCAAGAAACTGACAAAGGAAGAAATCGCATTTTTCGTGAATGGCGTGACAGATGGTTCTTTGCCTGATTATCAGATTTCCTCCCTACTGATGGCGATTCTGCTCAATGGCATGGATGCGGAGGAAACTGCTCACCTGACCATGGAAATGGCCCATTCCGGCGGTATGTTCGACCTATCCTCGGTGGAAGGCTTTAAAGTGGATAAGCACAGCACCGGCGGTGTGGCAGATACCACGACCCTGATTTTGGCTCCTCTGGTGGCTTCTGTTGGGGTGCCTGTGGTAAAAATGAGCGGACGGGGGCTGGGTTTTTCCGGCGGCACCATCGATAAGCTGGAATCTATTCCCGGTTTTCGGGTGGATGTGGCTGAGGACGAGGCTCTGGGCTATGCCAGAAAAAGCGGCATCGTGCTGATGAGCCAGACCGACGACCTGACCCCTGCGGATAAAAAGCTCTATGCCCTGCGGGATGTGACGGGGACGGTGGACAGCATCCCCCTGATTGCGGCAAGCATCATGTCCAAGAAGATTGCGGCAGGGGCAGACGGCATTGTGCTGGATGTAAAATGCGGCAGCGGTGCCTTTATGAAGGATTTGGAAAGTGCGGAAAAGCTGGCGGCTACCATGGCGGAAATGGGCAGACACGTTGGCAGAAAGGTGACGGCTGTCATCAGCGGCATGGACCAGCCCTTGGGGATGTATATCGGCAATAGCTTGGAAGTGATAGAAGCCTTGGAGGTGCTGAAGGGCAACGTTGGCGGCGATTTATTGGAGGTTTCCCTGATTTTGGGGGCGAATATGCTTCTGCTGGCAGGAAGAGTAGATACGGAAGAAGCGGGCAAAGCCCTTTTGCTGGAGCAGATTCAGAACGGCAAGGGTCTTGCTAAGTTCAGAGAATTGCTGATACAGCAGGGCGGTGATGTGGGCATCATCGACAATTATGAGTTGTTGCCTTTGTCCCCTGTGAAATGGGAAGTAAAAGCAGAAAAAGACGGGTATATTACCCGTATGGATACGGCTATGATTGGCAGAGCATCTCAGGAAACTGGTGCGGGGCGGATGTTCAAAGGGCAGCCCTTGGACTTCGGCGCAGGCATCGTGATGAAAAAACGAACAGGTGATGCAATTGCAACAGGAGAAACCATGGCTGTGGTGTATAGCCAAAGTGAGGAAAAATGCCGTTCTGCGGCGGATTTCCTGAAAAAAGCCATCACCATCGGGGAAACACAGGCGGCAAAGCAGCCGCCGCTGATTTGGAAAATCATCAGACAGGAGGATTGAGGATATGAAACGAGCAATCATTGTGGTGTTGGACAGCGTGGGCATCGGGGAGCTGCCCGATGCGGCGAAATTCGGCGACGTTGGCAGCAATACGCTGGTAAATATCAAAAAAGCAAGACCTCAGACGAATTTGAAAAACCTCTGTGCCCTTGGCCTGGGCAATATTCAGGGGGAGGATATTGAACTGCTGGGCAAGGTGGACGCACCCAAAGGGGCCTTCGGCAAGATGGGGGAAAAATCCATCGGCAAGGATACCACCACAGGCCATTGGGAAATGGCAGGCATTATCACGGCAAAGCCCTTCCCGACCTATACGGAAACAGGCTTCCCCAAAGAAGTCATGGATGCCTTTGAAGCAGCCATCGGCACGAAAACACTGGGGAATTATTCCGCATCGGGCACAGAAATCATCAATGTGCTGGGGGAGGAACACATGAAAACGGGCTATCCCATCGTGTATACCTCTGCGGATAGTGTATTCCAGATTGCAGCCCATGAAGAAATCATCCCTGTGGAAAAGCTGTATGAAATCTGTGAAAAGGCAAGAAAGATTCTGACGGGGGAACACGGTGTGGCTCGTGTCATTGCCAGACCCTTTATCGGCAGCAAAAACGGTGACTTTACCCGTACCAAAAACAGAAGGGACTTCTCCTTGGAGCCGACGGGCGTGACCATTCTGGATTTGGCAAAGGAAAAGGGGATGGAGGTTGTTGCCATTGGCAAAATCGAAGATATTTTCGAGCATCGGGGCATGACCCGCACCGACCATACCACCAACAACAACGACGGTATTGAAAAGACCATTCAATATGCCAAAGAGGAATTTGAAGGCATTTTGTTCACCAATCTGGTGGATACGGATATGATTTATGGACACAGAAATGATGTAGAGGGCTATGCGTCCGCATTGGAATATTTCGACGGCAAGCTGCCAGAAATCATGGCCCAGATGAAGGAGGAGGATATCCTTTTTATCACGGCAGACCATGGCTGTGACCCCACCACCCCCAGCACAGACCATTCCAGAGAATATGTGCCCCTGCTGGTATACGGCAAGCATATCAAGGAGGGCGTTGACCTTGGGGTAAGAAAGACCTTCGCAGACCTGGGGCAGACCGTTTCCGATTATCTGGGCTTGGGTGCCAATTTTGAAGCGGAAAGCTTTTTGCAGGATATTCTGAAAGAAGGATAAAACGGATTTTTTCGGTCATACTTTCCTTAAGAAGGGAGTGGTATGGGTGAAAAAATATAAATGCAATACCTGTGACTACATTTATGACGAAGCAAAGGGCGAACCGGAAAACGGTATTCCAGAGATGACAGAATGGCAGGACTTGCCGGAGAATTATGTCTGCCCTATTTGCGGTGTCAATAAAGAAGCCTTTGCGCTGGTTGAGGATACAACCACAATCAAAGCATGAAAAGTGCCTTGGAGCGGAAAATCTCCAAGGCTTTTTTCATGACATTTTCATGACAATGGAAAGAAAAAGGATTACAATCAGAAAAACAAAGGAAAAGAGGGAGAGTATGGGAGAAATCAGAATCAGACCTGTGACAGAGGGGGATGCAGAGGAACTGCTTGCCATTTATGCACCCTATGTGACAGAAACAACGGTAACTTATGAATATGATGTGCCTTCTCTGGAGGAATTCCGCAGGCGCATCCGCAATACGCTGGAACGCTATCCTTATTTTGCGGCGGTGGAGGATGGAAGGATTGTGGGCTATGCCTATGCTTCCGCCTTTCATGCCAGAAGAGCTTATATCTGGTCGGCGGAGGCAACGGTTTATCTGAAAATGGAGGAGAGAGGAAGGGGCATCGGGAAGAAGCTCTATGCTGCCTTGGAAGAGGCTTTGGGGCAGCAGAATGTGCAGAATGTGAACGCCTGCATTGCCTATCCTAACCCCCACAGCATCGCTTTTCATGAAGCCATGGGCTATCATCTGGCGGGGAAATTTACCGACTGTGCCTATAAACTGGGGCAATGGCTGGGGATGGTCTGGATGGAAAAATCTATTGGGGAACACCCAGACCCACCGAAGGAATTTATTCCCTATCCGGAAATCGAAAAATAATAGGGGAACAAAACTTAATTTTTTTCGTCAGATATGCAGTAAGTCCTGTAACACGGTGAGATTTGTTGCATCAGGTTGTTTTTTGTAGTATAATCATAGGATAGAAAACTGTGTATATCGATGAATATAAGGAGAGCATATATGGAAGAAACAGTAATCGTAATCATGCTGAAGGATGCGGAAACAGGCTTTCTGGAAAAGGAACTGGGGGCTTACTCTATTTCTGAAAACGGCGAGCTGATCTTCAATATTTATGCAGAAGGCGAAGAAAAGAAAGTCGTACTGCGCCTGACCTGTGAAAGAGAACTGCAGGATTGGGAATATGACGCAGTCTATGATTATTATGATACAGAAACCGTGGGCGCACTGGTGGATTCCATGGAAGAGGAAGATGGACATTACGACCCCGTTTGGGTGGTGACCTTCCCCTTTGCAGAGGAACAGGACGTCATGGAACAGAAGCTGACAGAGATTCTGGAGGCCCACAAGGAAGAACTGCTTTCTGTTTACGAAGCGATCAAAGATAAAGAGGATGATTATCGTGAGGAATAAAAGATGGCGGATACTCAGCCTTCTTTTGGGAGTCTGCATTTTTATGACCAGCGGATGTGATTTCGGCGGTGGGGAACAGGCCAATACTCCTGTGCAGGAGGAAAAGGAGGACGGTCATACCATGGAAATCATTGTGCCCGGCGGGAAAGAGGATGCGCCCGAGGAGGACGAGGAAAAGACAGAGGAAAAGACAGAGGAAGAGAAAAAAGAAGAAAAAAAGACTGAATCCAAAAAACAGACGACCCAGTCAAAACCCTTCTGGCAAAGTGAGACCTCCAAGCAGTATGAAACGCTGACGGCAGTTGCGGCGGCGGCCCAGCAGGATTATAAGATCAATGGCCCGAAACGGGGCTGGATGAGCAAAAACGGCAAGCTTTACGGCTATTATGACGGCTGTTACATAACCCCTGCCATGCTGGTGAAGGAAGGATATCTGCAGAGTGGTCTGGATACGACAGGATATGAGATTCTGCTCATCGAAGGCAGCGATCTGGCCCAGTACAGCGGAGCCAGCGTGCCTTCCGGCAGCAATTCCCTTTGTGTTTTTGCTGCGGTGAAGCAGAACGGAAAATATCTGCTGGCCTCTGCCAATGGCAAGGCGGGGCAGATTTCTCAGGAGGATTATACGGCGTTGCTGGCAAAATATAACCAGAGCCATGGTACCGTGGGGCGTCTGTCCTCTGCATCTGCGGAATATGGACGTATTTTGAATTATATCTGCCTGTATGAAGGAAGATTTGAGGATTTCTATGTGCGTGAGATTCGGAAAGACAATAAGTATGCAGTGGTTGTATTTTCCGGCACTTCCAATACGGCAAATATCAAGCAGTATATCCTGAAAAATGATAATGGCTTCTGGGAGGTTGTTTATCCCAATTTACAGATGGATGCTTACCCCATCCATGCGGTGAATAAGCTGATTCCCGATTTTAATGTGGAGCTGCTGCCGAAATATAATCTGGCGGCATGGAGAAACTATGTGAAGGCGGAACAGGGCGGTGCTGTGGCAGCCATGTTCAGCAATTACTTTATCACCAGCAAGAGCCAGATCAGCTATCAGTGTGCAACGGCAAACTGTGCGTATTTCCGCCTGACCGATGGTTCCCGTTATGTGGCATATATGAATGGGGAATATTGGACAGCGGCGCCGGTTTCCTCTGATATTGCGGCAAAGAATTACTTTATGGAGCGGACAGGGGTAGACTATAGCTTTATCATTTTGGACGATTAAGAAGGTGCTTTTTATGACAAAGACCAACGTAATGCGTCTGCTGGAGGCGGCGGGTATCCCTTACCGCACAGCGGAATATGAATATGATGAATCGAACCTTTCGGGTCTCCATGCAGCGGAACAGGTGGGCATGGCGGCGGAGCAGGTGTTTAAAACCCTGGTAACGAGAGGGGACAAAACGGGGATCAATGTGTTCTGTATTCCTGTGGATATGGAGCTGGACTTGAAAAAGGCGGCTGTGGTATCCAAAAATAAAAAGGTGGAAATGACCCACATGAAGGAACTGCTGGGGCTGACTGGGTATATCCGCGGTGGCTGTTCCCCCATTGGGATGAAGAAAAAATACCCCACCTTCATCGATGAAACCTGTATTTTGTTCGATGAGATCGCCGTTAGCGCGGGGGTGAGAGGGGAGCAGATCATCCTTGACCCCAACGATCTGATTCGATACACAGAAGCCACCGAGGCAGATGTGACAAAAGAAATGGCATAAAAAACGGCAAAAGCAAATAAAAAACAGTCTTTCGGTTATGAATATCCGAAAGGCTGTTTTTCTATGCCCGTTATCGGGTGATTTTTATAACTTCGCTGCGTGGGGTCTCCTGCCCATCCACCACTGCGGAAATTTGCAGATAGCGGCCTTGATAGCCGGAAACACCAAAGCAATAGGGGAAGCCCCAATACCATTTTTCCCCTCCGTTGTTGGGATTTTTCATACGGGTAAAGGAACCGTTGGGGGAAGTGGAGATATACACATAGTAGTAGTCTGCACTATAGATCGGCGACCAAGAAATATAGAAATATCCGTCACTTTCCGTGTGAACCCGCAAATTTTGAGGAGCGGGAGGGGTATAGTTGTAGTTTTTCATTTGGCTCAGGGGAAGAGACAGGTTTCGGGAAACCTGCAGCACTTGTGAAATGGGAATGGAAAAATATTTCCCATCTCCATAGGCAGAGGTCATGCCGATAAGCTGCCCCTTGCTGTTGAACAGACCGCCCCCACTGCTGCCCTGAGAAATCACTGCCGTGGAGGAGATATAATCTCCGTCGAAGGCGCGGATGGAGCCAGTGGTCACTGTATTTCGCCGCCCGCCGGGAGAGCCGATGGCGGTGACGGCTTCGCCGATACTGTAGGATTGGGCGGTGGCGGCGGCCTTCAGACCATTTTTATCGATACGCAAAATCGCAATATCCGATTCTGGCTTTAACCCTACCACGGTGGTGGTTCCCTGATAGATGGAACCATCGGAAAAAATGAATTGTGCCGTGGAGGCATTTTCAATAACATGGTAGTTTGTGGCGATCAGTCCGTCAGAAGAAAGGATGATGCCGCTGCCCTGCATTTTATTGGTCTGGATATAGACCACGGAGCGTTTCATGGTAGTTTCCGCCGAAACGTCTGTGGAATAGATGGAAACGGTGGAGTTGCTGCCGTTCCAATTTACTTCCGCCCCGCTGTATTCCGCCAGAAAGCGGAGGGGGACGAAGGTGCGCCCGTTTTTAATCTTCGCCGGTGCATCAATAGAGACACTCTTGCCATTGACGGTGGCAGTCTTGCTGTTGATCCGTAGGGAAATGCTCACATCTTCGCTGAGGGCGAGGACGGTCTGGGTATGCTCCTGCCAATGGACCGTATAGCCCAAAGATTCCAAAATACCCCGCACAGGCACCAGCACCCTGTCATTTTCGATGAAGGGGGCTGCGTCGAAGGAAACTGGGGAATCATCCAAAGTGACACGGATGGATGCTGCCGCGGCAGAGCAGATGAAGCAGGTGCAGAATAAAAGAAAGAGGACTATGCCTCGCAGAAGTCGTTTCAGTGGAATCACATCCTTTCATTGCAAATAAGTATAGCATAGAAAAATCCCTTTGCGGTGATTTTTAGAAAAATTTAAGAATTGTAGGAAAGGTTTGCTTTTTTCCTGAGTTTATAGTATCCTTTGTAAGCGGAGGTGAGAAACTATGTTTGAACGGATTACAGAAACGACCTTCGATGAGATCTTTCCACTGCTGGAAAGTGCCTTTCCCGTAAACGAACTGCGGGAAAAGGAACGGCAGAAAGCAATGCTGGCAGAACCATGTTATCGGCTTTACGGCGTGCGAAAGGATGGCGGCTTTGCGGCGGTCTTTGCGGCGTGGGAGATCGAAGATTTTTTATACATCGAGCATTTTGCGGTAAAAGAAGAATGTCGCAACGGCGGTTTTGGCGGAACGCTTTTGGACGCTTTTCTGGCGGAAAAAGGCAGACCAACGGTTCTGGAGGTGGAAGAACCGGAGGATGAGCTGACCCAGCGGCGCATCGGCTTTTATGAGCGGCATGGTTTTGTGTTCAATGGGTATCCCTATCTGCAGCCGCCTATGCGTCAGGGGCAGGATGTTCTTCCGCTGAAACTGATGACGAAGCCCTCTGCCATCGATGAAACCACCTATCAAAGATATAAAAAGAAGATACACAGTATTGTGTATAAATATGAAGGTGATCTATGATGAGATATTGTTTTGGTATCGATATCGGCGGAACAACAGTGAAGATCGGGTTGGTGGCGGAAGACGGCACCATCGTTTCAAACTGGGAGATTCCCACCAGAAAAAGCAGTGACCCTACAGGGCTTTTGGAGGATGTGAAAGCATCTCTGAAAAGCTGTTTGCAGGAAAAAGAGATTGCAAAGGAAGATATTCTGGGCATCGGCATGGCAGCACCGGGCCCTGTAACGGCGGATGGTGTACTCCATGGTGCGGTGAATATCGGCTGGGGGGATGTGAACCTGGCAGAGGAAGCCGAGCGCATCATCGGCATTTCTCCTGTGCGCATTGGCAATGATGCCCGGGTGGCAGCCTTAGGCGAGGCTGTTTACGGCGCAGGCGCAGGGGCGAAAAGCATGCTGATGGTAACGCTGGGCACAGGCGTAGGCGGCGGTGTGGTGCTGGGAGGAGAAATCCTCATGGGCGACAGCGGCGTTGCCGGGGAGATCGGTCACATGACTATCGACCCCTACGAGGCGGAAGCCTGCAACTGCGGCAAAAAAGGCTGCCTGGAACAGTACGCTTCTGCCACGGGCATGGTGCGGATGGCGAAAAAATTCCTTGCGGAAAGGGATATGCCTTCTGTTCTGCGGGAGTATGAAACCCTTTCTGCCAAAGACCTTTGGGATGCGGCAAAAGGCGGCGATGCCCTTGCCAACGAAATTACGGATTTTGTCTGCGGCAGACTGGGCAGTGCTTTGGCAAATGCCATCTATATCGCAGATACGGAGCGGATCGTCATTGGCGGCGGTGTTTGTGCGGCAGGGCAGTTCCTGCTGGACAAGGTTGAAAAAGCATATCAGGCAAATGTTTTTGCCCACAGCAGAAACAAAGCCTTCGCACTGGCAAAGCTGGGCAATGATGCCGGCATTCAGGGTGCGGCTGCGCAGATCCTACAGGCAGTGAAATAATTTGTGGGAATAGTAAATAAAAATCCATTGGCGTTTTTGTGAAAAAAGCCAAAAACAAAAAAACAGTAAAAAATGCGCACAAAAAAGAAGGAATGCGCAGACTTTTGGAGAATCTAAAGAGTAACAGGAGTTATCCACTTCATGTTCCTGATCAATTATGAATAATCCAAAGGTATACCACCAGAAAATATCCAGATATAAAAGGGGGAGATTGCAATGGTTAAAATTCTTGCAGGTGAAAAAGGTGAAGGTAAAACAAAGAAAATGATCGATATGGCTAACGTAGCCAGCAAAGAAGCAAAAGGCAGCATCGTATTCGTAGACGATGACAACAGCCACATGTATGATCTGCACTACAGCGTGCGTTTCGTAGAAACACCCAAGTTCATTATGGAAAATCCACAGGTATTCAGAGGTTTCGTGTGTGGTATCCTTTCTCAGAATAGCGATATTGAAACAATTTATATTGATGGATTGAACCATATTATGGACAAAATCAGCGACGCAGATTTCGTTTCCTTCATTCAGGAACTGGATAAAACTTCCAAGGAAGCTGAAATGGACATGGTAATGATCATCAGCCGCAAAACTGATCTGCTTCCCGCAGAAGTACAGCAGTACCTGATTTAATGAATAAATTCACATAAATCAGGAATAATCCATATTTAAAATATTTTAAATATAGGTAAAGAAATTTTAGTGAGAAGAATGAAAGCCCGAAAGGAATATATCCTTTCGGGCTTTTTTATGAAACCGCCTGAAAAAAGATGTAGGACAAAAAAGAATGGTTTTTCTCAAATGGTTGTATAATTTGAAGAACAGAACAGGATATACCTTTACTTTTGGACTTTCTTTGTGCTAAAATACTGATAATAGTTCGTATTTTGTATGCAAAGAATAAAAAATATAGAATTCTTTTGCGTTTTCAATGAAAAAATGGAAAGAAATGAGAAAGGTGAGAGAGAACATGAGCAAATTTCAGGAAATGTATCGTGCAAAACTGAAAACACCCGAAGAAGTTGCAATGTATGTAAAATCCGGCGAC
Source organism: uncultured Clostridia bacterium (assembly GCA_945868505.1). Taxonomy (GTDB): domain Bacteria; phylum Bacillota; class Clostridia; order Lachnospirales; family Anaerotignaceae; genus Anaerotignum_A. The sequence goes on from CAMBLO010000008.1 coordinate 57,139, forward strand.
ATCTGTGCCTGCCCTACAGGCTTGGAAGAACCCGAAGCAATTTGTGATGCAATTGGCGAAAGAGCAAAAAGAGGCGAAATCACAGGGGTAGAACACCATGGCATCCTGTCCGTAAAGGGCGGCGCATTCATGAACCCTGAACTGAAGGGCAAATATGACTACGTATCCTGGTTCACAGGCGGCGCAGGCAGAAAAGTAGTACAGCAGGGTATCTATACTTATGTACCCAACAACTACAGCACAGCACCCGGCTACTGGAGAGATTGCATGCCCAGACTGGACGTATTCTATGCGGAAGTTTCTCCCATGGATAAGCACGGCTACTTCACCTGTGGTATGTCTGCGGCAGAAGTGCCTGTCATGAAAAACAAAGCATCCATCATCCTGCTGGAAGTAAACGAAAAAATGCCCCGTGTAATGGGCAATAACCTGATTCACATTTCCGAAGTTACTGCCCTGTGCGAAACTTCCCATGAACTGCTGACACTGCCCGAAGCACCTCTGACAGAGACAGACAAGAAGATCGGTCAGATGATCGCTGACGAAGTACCCAACGGCGCAACACTGCAGCTGGGTATCGGCGGCGTTCCCAATGCCGTTGGTGTTCTGCTGCGCGATAAAAAGGATTTGGGTATCCACACAGAAATGTTCACAGACAGTATGGTAGACCTGATTGAATGTGGTGCCGTAACAAACATGAAAAAGCCCATCAATGTAGGCAAAACAATCGCAACACTGGCTTGGGGTACAAAGAAAATGTACGATTACATGGATGATAACCCTGCTTTCGAAATGCATCCTGTAGACTACACAAATAACCCCTATGTCATCGGTCAGCATGACAACTTCATTTCTGTAAACGCTTGTGTGGAAATCGACCTGTTTGGTCAGGTTTGTGCAGAAAGCCTTGGCACAACTCACTACAGCGGTTCCGGCGGTCAGGTGGACTTCGTTCGCGGTGCAAATATGTCCAAAGGCGGTAAAGGCTTCATCGCTATGACTTCCACAGCGAAAAACGGCACAATCTCCAAGATCAAACCCGTCCTGACACCCGGCTCCATCGTAACAACAAGCAAAAATGAAGTCGATTTCCTGGTAACAGAAAACAATATCGTTCGCCTGAAAGGCCGCACAGCCAGCGACAGAGCAAAAATGATCATTTCTCTGGCTGCACCCGAATTCAGAGAAGAACTGACTTATGAAGCAAAGAAAATGAACCTCATCATCTAAGGCGCAGTGCGCCTAACTCGAAATCAGGATTTCGAGTTGGATGACAGAGGAATAAACAGATACGTTCCAGCGGCATAAATGCCTTGAAACGTCCTGTTTTCCTCGATGGAAGTAAATTCCATCTGCGGATTTTATTCAGGAAACGCTTCGTTTCCCGAACCCTTCCGCAGTAAATCGAATAACGCAAGAAAAAAGGACGGTTTCTGCCGTCCTTTTTGACATTGTAGGTATTTTGTGTTATTTTTGAAAAGAAGAAATTGACTTGCAAAAGGAGGAATCACCAATGAGAGCGAGTTGGGATGAATATTTTATGCAGATTGCGGAAATCGTAAAGACCCGTTCCACTTGCCTGCGCCGACAGGTGGGGGCGGTCATTGTAAAGGATAACCGCATCATTACCACGGGGTATAACGGTGCGCCCTCCGGCTTGAAGCACTGTACGGAAATCGGCGGCTGTGAACGGCAGCGGCTGAATATTCCCTCCGGGCAGCGGCATGAGCTTTGCCGTGCTCTCCATGCAGAGCAGAACGCCATCATTCAGGCGGCAAAAATCGGCGTCAGCACAGAAGGTGCCACCATCTATATCACCCTGCAGCCCTGCGTCATTTGTGCGAAAATGCTGGTCAATGCAGGTATCACCCGCATCGTCCATAAGGGAGAATACCCTGATGAACTTTCCAGAGCAATTCTGGAGGAAGCGGGCATCGAAGTGGTTGCCATGGATTGATTTTTCGGGAAAATGCCCATTTGCATTAGGAATGTTAGACATGATAAAATAGAAGTACGGCGTGTGATTGGCAGTATCAGTCCGATGCTCCGAGAAATGCCGTACTTTTTATTTTGATGCAGGAAAGCTGGAAAACAATGCAGGGGGGATTCGGATGTTCCAAAAGGGAGAATATGTGATTTACGGGAATAATGGGATTTGCTGTGTCGAGGAAATCGGTATCCCGGTGGGTACCCCCATGGGGCGCAGCGGAAGGGAATATTATACCCTCACTCCTGTTTTTGGTGCCGGTATCATTTATGCGCCGATAGATACGAAGGTATTTATGCGCCCGATTTTGACAAAGGAACAGGCGGAACACCTGATTCGGCAGATTCCCAGTATTCAGGAGGAGGACTTCGAGGGGCAGGATGTGCGGGCCCTCAGCGAAAAATATAAGGGATGCTTGGATACCCATCAGTGTGAGGATTTGGTGAAACTCATCAAGACTGTTTATATGAAAGAAAAATCTATGGTGGAACAGGGCAAGAAGCTGGCAAAAACGGAGCAGGAATATGGCAAGTTGGCAAAGGAATTGCTCCATCGGGAATTTTCCTTGGCACTGGGGATTCCCTATGAAGAAGTGGAAGCATATATTACGGAACAAATAAAAACATTGCGGAAATAACGAAGGGCCTCAAATCGGATGATTTAGGGCTGTTTTTTACCATTGGGGAACGATTGCTGCAGAAGGAATACAAAAATATGTTCGTGTTCTCTTGCCCTTTGTCTATTCCTTGGGTATAATAAAAAAGATATGATAGAATTGTTTTGAAACGGAGAAAGAGCATGATTTCTTATATCAAAGGCGCGCTGGAACGGCGGGCGGAAAGCTATATCATCATAGAAACAGGGGGCATCGGCTATCAGATTTTTGTTTCCCCTGCCACGCTGGCAAAGCTGCCCCAGACGGGCGAAAGGGTGAGGGTATTCACCTATTTCAGTGTGAAGGAGGATGGCATTTCCCTGTATGGCTTCGCCACAATGGAGGAGCAGGAAATGTTTCATAAGCTGCTGACGGTCAGCGGCGTTGGGCCAAAGGGGGCTTTGGGGTTCCTTTCCCAATTGACGCCCCAGGAAATTATTCTGGCTATCATTTCCGAGGATGTTAAGACTCTTTCCAAGGCACCGGGGGTGGGCAGAAAAACAGCCCAGCGGGTGATTTTGGAGCTGAAGGATAAATTTAAGACGGAGGATGCCCTTTCCATGGGCGAAGAACTGCAAGGCGTTGTGGAGACTGCCATGGGCGGCGATGCAAAATTTGAAGCCATCGATGCCATGACAGCATTAGGCTATAGCCGCAGCGAAGCGGCAAAGGCGGTGAATGCTGTGGCGGCGGAAGGGATGTCCACAGAGGATATTTTGAAGGCGGCATTGAAAAAGATGATTACGTTCTGATAGGGAAAGTTTGAATAGGAGCAGGTGTTTCATTTGGAAAACAGACGGATTTTGACAACAGGACTGCGGGAGGAAGACCGTGAACTGGAGCCAAAGCTGCGCCCTGCCACGTTGGAAACCTACATCGGGCAGGAAAGTGTAAAAGAGAATATGCGGGTGTTCATCCAAGCGGCGAAGCAGCGGAAGGAAGCCTTGGACCATGTGCTTTTGTATGGCCCTCCCGGCTTGGGGAAAACCACATTGTCCAATATCATTGCCAACGAAATGGGGGTAAATATCAAGACCACATCTGGGCCTGCCATCGAGCGCCCCGGGGATATGGCGGCGGTGCTGAACAGCCTGAATGAAGGGGATATCCTCTTTATTGATGAAATCCACAGACTGAACCGCATGATTGAGGAGATTTTGTATCCCGCCATGGAGGATTTTGTTATTGATATTATGATTGGAAAGGGGCCGGGGGCTCGCTCTGTGCGGTTGGATTTGCCGAAATTTACCCTTATCGGTGCCACAACCAGAATTGGCTTGCTGACGGCACCCCTGCGGGATAGATTTGGTGTGGTACAGCGGTTGGAGCCTTATAATGTGGAGAACCTGAAAATTATACTCAAGCGTTCTGCGGAGGTATTGCAGGTGGAGATTGACGACAGCGGTGCAGAGGAAATCGCCCGCCGTTCCAGAGGGACGCCGAGACTTGCAAATCGTATGCTGAAACGTGTCCGTGACTTTGCACAGGTGCGCTATGACGGCATCATCACGGGGGAAGTGGCAAGATTTGCCTTGGATTTACTGGATGTGGACAAAATGGGCTTGGACCAGACAGACCGAAAGATGCTGCTGACCATGATTGAAAAATTCGGCGGCAGACCTGTGGGGCTGGATACCTTGGCGGCATCCATCAATGAGGAATCCGACACCATAGAGGATGTATATGAGCCTTATCTGTTACAGTTGGGCTATATCCAGCGGACACCCAGAGGGCGTATGGTCACGAAGCTGGGCTATGCACACTTTGGGATGCAGCCGCCGGAGGATGGAAAGGAGAAATGAGCATGAAGCTGAAAATAGAGGAAGTCATTGAAAACGTGAGAGACGAACTCCTTTGCTATGAGGAGGCGGAGCAGACTGCCGCAAGATGGGAAAAGGAATTTAAGGAATGGGTGAAAAAAAACAAGGGGAAAAAGAAGGACATCGTTGTGGACAAGGGTGGCGTTTCCCTGAAAATCAAGGACGAGGAAGAAATCTTTGAAATCGCCGATTCCTATATGGATGCCATCATCGAAGGTAGCGTGAAGCAGTATTGGGAAAAATTCTAAGGAGCTGTTTTTATGAGAAGAAAAGACAGAGAAATAACAGATTTCAAGAAAATCATGGAAATCATTGACCGCTGCGATTGCTGCCGTGTGGGCTTCTGCGATGAGGGGCAGGTGTATATCGTGCCTCTGAATTTTGGTTATTCAGAGGAGAACGGAAAGCTGACTTTCTATTTCCATGGGGCAAAGGAAGGCAGAAAGATTGACCTGATCGGGAAAGCACCTAAGGTTGGCTTTGAGATGGACACCCATCATAAGCTGAACGAAGGGGAACGCGCCTGCGACTATTCCTATCGGTTCCAGAGCGTGATTGGCAATGGCGTCATCAGCATGATTGAGGATTTGGAGGAGAAAAAACAGGCATTGCATCTTGTGATGAAGCATGCCACAGGCAAGGCTCCATGGGAATACGATGAAGCTATGTTGCAAGTGACTGCCGCATTCAAATTAGAGGTGGAAGCCCTTTCCTGCAAGGAACATACATAAAAAAGAAAAAGTGGATATAAGAGTATCTGAGGGCGAAGGGTATCGATAGAGTCGGTATCCTTTTTGGCTTCTGAGTGTTTTGTAGAAATTTATCGAAAAATACTAAGACTTTTTTAAGAATGGGGCATGGAGGTTGCAGGGGAGGATACTCTTTGGTATGATAAATATACAAAAATTTTGGTTTCAGAAAAGGGGGAATTTATATGAAATGTGCAGCGGATTTTAGGCGGATCGCCAGAGAATCCCTGAGAGGAAAATGGAAGATTGCCGTGTTGGCAGGCTTTGTGGCGCTGCTGTTGGGCGGGGTCGCAGGACAAGGAGCGCCGGAAATCAATTTTCATCTGGATGACGGGAGTATTCGGGCACAGATGGAAATTTTCGGTCAGAATGTGGATTTGATGCAAATTTTAAAGAGCGACAGTCCCGCTGCCCTTTGGGGGGCTGCCGTGATGTATTTTTCCGTACTGGCTGTTGTCGTTGGCATCGTGCAGTTTGTTTTGGGCAGTATCGTAACGGTGGGCTATGCCCGCTTTAATCTGGATCTGGTGGATGGAGAAGAAGGAACGGTGCAGACATTGTTCCGCTATTTCCCTCAGTGGGGGACTATGCTGGTGGCATATTTCCTGCAGGGGCTGTATATTGTTCTCTGGACTTTATTGTTCATCATTCCGGGGATTATTGCCGTTTATCGCTATGCCATGACCAGCTATATTCTGGCGGAAAACCCTGAAATGAGTGCCGGTGAAGCCATCAGCCGTTCCAAAGAGATGATGAAGGGGAATAAATGGCGGTTATTCTGCCTGCATCTCAGCTTTATCGGTTGGAGTATCCTGTGTATCTTTACGCTGGGCATTGGGACGCTTTGGCTGACACCGTATATGGAGGCAGCTACGGCGGCATTCTATCGGGATATCACCGCACCCTTGGCGGGAGAGGAAATACCACAGTTGTCTGCTGCGGAAGTGTAAAAGCACATCCTCAGAAGAATACAGAAAAAAACAGAAAATCATTTTGAAACAGAAAGAAACCCGTCCCTTGAGAGAGAATCCTTGGGGACGGGATTTTTGTTTTGCTTTTTATATATTTTGATTTCGGTTTTCTGTTTCAGGCTCTTTTTCAGGCAGTATGGTTTCCCAGAAATCTTTTTTGCTGATTTTTTTTAGATTGCGCCACTTAGGTTTTTCCTCATAATCATGGCGGCAGATGGAGCGGAATTTGCAATAGCTGCAAGGGGTTCGCTGCCCATCTCGGAAGGGGGCAGGGGCAATGATGCCATCCTTCATGGCTTCGCCAATTTCCTTAGTGCGTTCCGTTACGAAATCCAAAATGGCTTCATACTGCTCTTCTGTTGCCAGATTGGAAGTGGAGGAAAAATCCCCTTTTTTCGTATAGCCCACAGGAATGATGGCAGAGGCTCCGCCTTCTGCAAGGCTGTTGTCCAGCCCTTGAATGAGAGCATCCTCCTGCAAAAGCAGCCCGGACATCTGCATTTTTTCATAGAGGGCTTTTTCGATTTCCTCGGCGGAAAGCTCTTTTTCCAGAGAAAGGGTAGGGTCGGTGATGCGGAAATAAAAGACCCCGCCGGGCTTTAGTTCTGCCCCTGTTTTTTGATAATATTTCAGATAAGCATCCAGATAAATGAGAAGCTGCAGCTGCAAGCCGTAATAGATATCTTGGAAGCTAAAGGTTTTACTCCCCGATTTATAATCAATGATTTTTACATATCGTGTGCCTTCCACATCTAGCAAATCCACACGGTCGATTTTGCCGTTTAGAATCAGGCTGCCGCCGTCCTGCATTTGGATGACGATGGGGGGAAGGGCTTCATGCAAGCCAAAGCCTACTTCGTAACCTGCGGGGGTGAAATCCCCCTGCTGTAAATGCTGCACCAATGTCCATGCGGCTCTGCAAGAAATTCGTTTCAAGCGGCGGATGAGATATTGATTTGCCGCCGAATCCATCAGTACCCGGTCGCTGAGGCGGGGAGCGGCTTCCTCTACGGCGTTGTGGATGAGGGCTTCTGTTTTTTCCTTCGTCAGGTCTGTCCAAGGGATGCTGTCCTCCTCCAAACGATTGGAGAATAGCTCCAGCACTTCATGGAACAGAGAACCCAAATCGGGAGTATGGAGTTGATACAAGCGGCGTTCCTCCGCTTTTAGCCCGTATTCCGCAAAGAAGGAAAAGGGACAGCCTGCAAAGCGTTCCAATCGGGAAACGCTGGAAAGGATGTTTTTGCCGTAAAGGGCTTTTATGGTCTTGGGGGAAAGACGCTCCGCCTCGCCCGATTGTCCGATGCCTTTTTTCAGCAGGGCAAGACGATGTTGCCACGCCGTATTTTCATCGAAGAAGCTGTAAATATCCTGCCAAAGGGGCGAAATAGGCGTTTCTTCCGTATGCTTTCGCATTTCGCCGCCCAAAAGATGGAAGGCGGCTTCGGGGGAGGTTTCCTCTAAAGTAAAGGCAGGCATGGCTTCGATTTGCAGGCTTTCGTCCATCCGCATCAGATTCCCGATGAGGGGGGAGGGTGCCAATTCCCGCCCTTCGCTGTCGCAGGCGGCATAGGTCAGCCACAGCCCTTTGGAGGGCTTCGTCAATCCCCGATAGATGAGAAATTGCTCCTCGAAAATCTTCTGTTTGCCGCCGTTGGCAAGTTCTATGCCTTGGGCGGTCAGCAAGTCCCGTTCCGTTTCCGTGAAAATGCCCTGAGCCGTTGCGGGGGAAGGTAACACGCCTTCATTGACCCCCAGAACGAAAAGATATTTGATTTCAGGCAGACGGCTCCGCTCGATATCGCCGATGAGCAGGCAATCCGCCGTAGGGGGAATGACCCCCATGGTGCATTTTTCCAAGCCTGCCGCAAGAATCTTCGCCATTTCCGCAAGGGTCATTTCTTCCTTGCCTAAGATGGCGTTGGCTTTTTCAAACACATCCATCACCAACTGCCAGATTTGGCGATATTCCTCGGCTTTGTTCAGGTTGCCACCTTCTGCCGCCTGCTGTGCCCAAGCGTCCAGTGTTTCTGCCGCCTGTAAGGCTTGCAGATGGGCAAGGAGGGCGGAGAGAAAGTCTCGGAAGGGGAAGGGCTTCTTCTGGGGCAGGGCAAGGAGGGGGGCAAAGGGCGCCATGACCCGTTCCCGCAGGGCATTGATGGCATCCACGGCTTCTGCCCCTTCCTTGAGGATGCCGTAGTCCCATGTGTCCTGCTTCCATTTATAGCCCTTGATGCCATAGGCAAGAACGTAGTTTTCCAGAATATCGATTTCTTCTGTTGTCAGAGAGGTCAGCCCCGATTTCAGATAAGAAAACATGGCTTCATAGCGGAAATCGTAAACAAGGATATCCAATATTGCCGTCAGCAGAGTCACCAGAGGGTGCGAAGCCGTTTCCCGACGGGCATCAATGAAGCAGGGAATATGGTATTCCTCCAAAATGCCCCGCAGATTTTTTTCGTAGGTTTCCATGGCGTTGGTTACCATGGCAATCTCCCGAAAACGGACATTTTCTTCCCGTACCAAACGCAGAATCTTCCCTGCGGCGAAGCGGATTTCCTCCTGCAAAGAAGGGCAGGCGGTGATATGGACGCTTTCCGAAAGAGAAGTTTTCTTGAAAAAGCTATAAAAATAGTCCCGTTCCAGATTGCGGAGAGCATCGGTTTCGGCACGGTGATTTTTTTCCAAAATCGTAGGGGGAACGGGAGAAAGACCCAATTCCTCCGCCAAGGCAGAAAGCTTTTTCTTCGTCACATAAGGCTCATAGAAGGGGGCGGAGGGGGGCAGGAATGCCCCGTAGACGCTGTTTCTGTCTATGGGCAGGGTGATATTCACTTGCGGAGAAAGGAGCAGCAAGCGGCGGATAACACTGTATTCCTGAGGCGTGAAGCCATAGAAGCCATCCAGCCAAAATTCCGTATTCCCAAAGCCCAAGCTGTCATCCAGTCGCTCCGCCAAAAGGCCGAGGGTTTCATCGGCGGAGATATACTCCTGCTGTAAAAATTCCAGATAGGAACGGTAGATGTGGGTCATGTCCTTCAGCTTTTCCTTTGCACCGTGGGAAAGGCTTTCTACTTCGGAGAGGGCTTCTGCCTGCTCCGGGGAAATGCGGTACTGGAAAAATTCGGAGATAGTCAGACCAAGCTGGTCTACAAAGCCGGGCTTATCCATCACGCTCTGAAAATAGGAGATATGCTCCTTTTCCTCCAATAAAATCTTCCGCAGAGCCATAGACTTCCCCATATCCCCCAGAGGGACACGGCTGCCAATGCCTTTTTTGGAAAAGACCCGATGGGCCAGACGACCGAAGCTGAGGACTTCCGCCGTCAGAATGGCATTCTGCCCTGTTTTCTGAATCAAATCCCGCTCCGCCTGAGAGGTGAACTGTTCGGGAACGATGAGTACCTGCCGTTTTTCTCCTGTATTCGATTGTTTGATGATTTCTTCCATGCAAAGGGTGGTCTTGCCTGTGCCTGCCCTGCCGATGATGAAACGCAGTCCCATACTCGTTCCCTCTCTTTCTCATTTTTTCTTCTATGATACCCAAAGAGGTGTTTTTTTTCAAGGCGAACGCCTGCATAAAAGCAGGAAAAACAGAATATGGTAAGGGTAAGAGAAATTTGAGGAGGGGTATGCGTGGGCAGCACGAAATTTGTGGTGGTAAAGGCGAAGGAACTGGTGAAAACGGCGGTGTTTGCCGTGCTGGGTGTCATCATCATCGTTGGGCTCATCACCTTTTTCCTGAATATGGGGAAGGATGAGGACACGGGGCTCTATCGGGATGGTACATATTACGGAGAGATGCAGGTGGGGCAGAAAAGGGCGGAAATCGCCGTAACGGTGGAGGACGGCGCCATTGCCGACATTTCCATGGAGGAGCCCGATGAGGCGGTAGCCGCTTTCTATCCCCTGCTGGAAACGACGGCGGAGGAAGTGGGGCGAGAAGTGGTGGCGACCCAATCTCTGACCATTGAAGTAGACCCGGAAAATGCCCATTCCGCCCAGTTGGTTTTGAATGCCATTGCACAAGGGCTGGAACAGGCGAAGAAATGAGGAAGATCCCCGTTGTGATGCGGGGATTTTTTGCGTGGAAAAGTATATCTTATCCTGTTTGGACATAAGGTGAAAGGAAGGAGGGATGGAAATGACAGAACAAGAACGGCGCCGCCGCAGACGGGAAATGGAACGGCGGATGCGGGCACGGCAAGCCATGGGGAGAAAAGAAAAACAAAGGGGCGGTTTGTTTACCTTTCGATTATATGTGACAGCGGTTTTGGCAGGGGGATGCCTGCTCATTTCCTTATTTCAGACGGAGACTTCGGAAATGGTCTGCGGCAAGGTAAAGCAGGTCATTGCCTATCAGATTCCTGCGGAGGAATGGGCGGCTTGGCGAAGCCGTGGGGCGGCGATATTGCGGGAAGCAGGGGATAGTCTGCCCGTTTTTAAGGAAAAGGAGCCCCAACAGGAAGAAAAGAAGGTCTATCAGCCCGATACGGAAGCCTCTCCCTAGTGTTCTGACGTGGAAGGGGCTTCTCTGGGAAAAGAAAAGGGAGGATTGGATTGACCCTGTGCAGGGCGTGATCACCTCCGCCTGCGGCATACGGGAAAACCCCATCTTACATAAAGAAGAACTTCACGATGGGTTGGATATTGCCGTGGCAGAGGGGACGGAGGTTTTGGCGGTGAAAAGCGGAACCGTTACAGAGGTACGGACTTCTGCCACCTATGGCAGGCTGCTGAAATTTGAAACAACAGATGGGTATGCAGTCATGTATGCCCATCTTTCGGAAGTCCTAGTGAAAAAGGGGGAAAAGGTGAAGCAGGGGCAGGTGGTGGCAAAATCGGGGAACACAGGCCTTTCCACAGGACCCCATCTCCACTACAGCCTGTGGAAGGATGGAAAATTGCTGAATCCCGTGGATATGATTTCCACGGGGGAGATGGTCTGAAAAGAAAATGATGCAAAACTCGTCTTTTTCGGTTATGATAAAAACAGAAAAGCGAGGGATGCAATTTGAAACGAGTTTTGATGGATATTTCCGCCGACCTGACCCGCATTGCCATGGCGGAGGACGGCGAATTGAAGGAATTATATTATGAAAGCAAACGGGAGGAAAGTCTCGTTGGGAATATTTACGCAGGCCGTGTGGCAAATGTGATGCCCAATTTACAGGCGGCCTTTGTGGATATTGGCGTGGGGAAAAACGGCTATTATTATTACGGCAATGCCCGGGCTGTTTCCGACGAAGGGAAAAATACAGCCAAGCCCAAGGTCGGCGATACCCTGCTTTTGCAGGTGGAAAAGGATGCTGTCGGCAGCAAGGGGGCTGTGCTGACGGAGAAGTTTTCCTTCCCTGGCAAATTCCTTGTGCTGCTGCCGAAAGAAGCGGGGGAAATTGGTATTTCCCGTAAAATCACCGATTCCAAGGAACGGGAACGGATTCGTGGGATTGTGACGGAACTGCTGCCCGAAGGCTGCGGTGCTATCGTCCGCACCAACGGTGCAGGCAAAAGCCGTGAAGATTTTGAGAAAGAACTGCAAACCCTGACGGCGAAATGGGAAAAGCTGCGCCACGGTATGTATCTGAAGCCCCCTGCTCTGCTGGTGCAGGAAAATCACCCCGTAAAGCGGGCGGCAAGGGATTTTTACAGTGCCGATGTGGATGAATATGTGGTGAATGACGAAGGGGCTTATGAAGAACTGTTGCAAACAGGGGATTTCAACGGGGAAAATCAGCCTGCATTGAAGCTCCACGGGGAAAAGCTGCCCCTCTTTGAAGCCTATTATCTGGAAAGCCAGAGCGAAAAGGCACTGGATGAGCATGTATGGCTGAAAAGCGGCGGTTTTCTTGTGATTGAGGAAACGGAGGCCTGTGTTGTCATCGATGTGAATACGGGAAAGGCGGCAGGCAGAGGAGATTTGCAGAAAACCATTCTGAAAACCAATCTGGAGGCGGCGGAGGAAGCGGCGAAGCAGATGCGCCTACGGAATCTTTCCGGCATCATCATCATTGATTTTATCGATATGGCAGACGGGGAAGCCCAGAAGGAAGTGACCCGCAGGCTGGAGGCGGCGGTGAAAAAAGACCGCATCAAGACCGTGGTGGTGGGCATGACGGAGCTGGGGCTGATGCAGGTGACAAGAAAGAAAACCCGACCTTCCCTGAAACGGCAGATGACGACAAAATGCCGTGCCTGCGAAGGAACGGGACGGCTGCCCTCCATCGAATGGACAGTAACGAAGATGCGCAGAGAAGCGGAGAGCGTTTTTGCAAATACCATTTACCATAAGCTGACGGTGAAGGCAGACCCCAGACTGCTTTCTGCTTTTTCGGGGCAGGACGGCACATGGGCAAAGGCATTGGAAGAAAAAAGTGGCGGCACCATTCTTTTGGAAGGAGCAGAGCTGGGCTTTGGACAGTATGAGATAAAAAAAGAAAAATAATTTTTTGCTGTGCTGCATAAATTTTCATGTCAGACAAAATTTGCTGCGGAAATATGAAAACCGTCCGAAATGCTGAATTTTCTGGCGTTTTCTTTGTTTCTTCTGCCCAAGATTTACTTTATTGGGCTGAATTGTTCCTTGACACGTATATGAAAAAGTAATAAAATAAAAAAGGCGTATTTTCGCCATTACTTACAGGTTATATGAAACAATAAAAATTGTACTTTGAAAACTGAATAAAGGGAGGTGTTTTTCATTAATCCGATAAGTATTATCTGTGCTGTCGTCGGTTTGCTGATCGGTGTCGTAATCGGCATCGCTTACCGCAAGAAAATCGCAGAGGGCAAGGTCGGCGTGGCTGAGGAAAGAGCCGGCAAGATCGTGGAGGATGCGGTAAAGGAAGCGGAAGCAAAGAAGAAGGAAATCCTTCTGGAAGCAAAAGAAGAGAGCATTAAGACAAAAAATGAACTGGAAAGAGAAGTTCGTGACAGAAGAAACGAGCTTCAGAAAAATGAAAGACGTCTGTTCCAGAAAGAGGAAACTTTAGACAGAAAGGTCGAAGCACTGGAAAAGAAAGAGGAGCACATGACCAGAAAGCTGGAGGAACTGGACAGACAGAAGGAAGAAGCAAAGGCACTGAGAGAAAAACAGCTGCAGGAATTGGAGCGTATCTCAGGGCTGACTACCGAAGAAGCGAAGAACCATATCCTCGCTATGGTAGAAAACGATGTGAAACACGAAGCAACACTGCTCATCAAGGAAACAGAAAGCAAGGCGAAGATGGAAGCGGACAAACGCTCCAGAGAGATCGTTGCCAATGCCATCCAGCGTTGTGCCGTAGACCATGTGGCAGAAACCACTGTCTCCGTGGTACAGTTGCCCAATGATGAAATGAAGGGGCGTATTATCGGCCGTGAAGGCAGAAATATCCGTGCTTTGGAAACACTGACAGGCATCGACCTGATTATCGATGACACACCGGAAGCAGTTATCCTGTCCGGCTTCGATCCCATCAGAAGAGAGATTGCAAGACTGGCTTTGGAAAAGCTGATCGTAGACGGTCGCGTACACCCTTCCCGTATCGAGGAAATGGTGGAAAAGGCAAGAAAAGAAGTGGAAACAACAATCCGGGAAGAAGGCGAAGCAGCAACATTCGACACTGGTGTCAATGGGCTGCATCCCGAACTGGTCAAGCTGTTGGGTAAATTGAAATACCGTACAAGCTATGGTCAGAACGTATTGAAACACTCCATGGAGGTTGCCCATCTGGCAGGCCTGATGGCCGCAGAATTGGGCGTGGATGTCATTCTGGCAAAACGTGCCGGTCTGCTCCATGATATCGGTAAGAGTGTTGACCACGAAATGGAAGGTTCCCATGTCAGCATCGGCGTAAGCCTGCTGAAACGCTATAAGGAAAACCACACAGTCATCAATGCGGTAGAAGCCCATCATGGCGATGTGGAACCTCAGAGCATCATCGCAGTGCTGGTGCAGGCGGCAGACGCAATTTCCGCCGCAAGACCCGGCGCAAGACGGGAAACATTGGAATCCTACATTAAGAGATTGCAGAAGCTGGAAGAAATCGCTGACAGCTTCAAGGGCGTTGAAAAATCTTTCGCAATTCAGGCTGGTCGTGAACTGCGAATTATGATAGTACCCGAAGATGTGACCGATGAAGGCATGACACTTCTGGCGAGAGAAATCGCGAAGAAGATTGAAGAAGAGCTGGAATACCCCGGTCAGATCAAGGTAAATCTGGTAAGAGAAACCAGAGCCGTGGAATACGCAAAATAATTTTAACACCTAAGCAAAGAGAGCCGTTCCGAAAAGGACGGCTTTTTGTTATAGCGAAGAAAACCATATCTATACAATACAGATGCTGAATTTGCTCGCAAGGTTCGGTATTTGTATTGTATAGATATGACTTGCGAAGCAACTCATGAGTAAGGCAAAGCCTTACGAATGGTTTTCGAGAGGAGGAATAGTATGAAAATTGACACGTTTTCTTTCAGATTCGGTGATACCAATGGTTTTATGGAATGGTATCGCTATAACCCCGCCCAAGGGCTGTGGATTGATAAATTCGACGGCACCATGCAGGCGAAACGCTGCCAAATGACAGAAGAAGAACTGGAGGAATTGGAAAAAGTCATTCGGGAAAACAAGATAAACGAATGGAATGATTTTTGTAAGCTGGATATGTGCATGTGCAGCGGCAATAGCTGGACACTCCATGTGACCTACAAAGAAAGCAACGACGAATATATCCATGCCATGGGACACAGCGAAGGCCCTGAGGGGTTTGCAGAAGGCAAGGCGGCATTGGAAGCATTTTTTGAGAAATATCTTTGAAAAAAGGCATTTTACGGCGAAATTCTATTTACTTTGGGGAGAAAGCGGCGTAAAATAAAGCTGTGAGGGCGTCAAGCCTGAACGGCACAAAACGATTTTATTTTAAAGGAGACTTGCTGTTTGAAGAAAAACAACACCTTGGAGATTGTGGGCTGACCGGAGGTCAGACAATCTTCGTCGAACCTCCAAAATATTGACAGTCAACAATTTTTTAGGAGGAAAAAATTATGAATCAAAATGACTATATCATTCGTTTAGAGAAAAAAGAAGACCATGCACAGGTAGAAAATCTTGTAAGAGAATCCTTTTGGAATGTGTATCGCCCGGGATGCTTGGAGCATTATGTGCTGCACCAGTTGAGAGACGATGCTGCCTTTGTACCTGAACTTGATTTTGTCATGGAAAAGGACGGGGAAATCATTGGACAGAATATGTTTATGAGAGCCAATATCAAAGCTGATGACGGCAGAGAACTTCCCATCATGACAATGGGGCCCATTTGCATTGCACCCACATATAAAAGGCAGGGATACGGCAAGAAACTGCTGGATTATTCTTTGGAAAAAGCGGCTGCCCTTGGAGCAGGAGCAGTCTGCTTTGAAGGCAACATTGACTTTTACGGCAAAAGCGGGTTTTCCGTTGCCAGTGATTTCGGCATCCGCTATCATGGCTTGCCGGAGGGAGAGGATGCATCCTTTTTCCTTTGTAAGGAACTGAAAGTGGGATATCTGGATGGCATTACCGGCGAATATGCAACGCCGCAGGGCTATTTTGTGGATGAAGTAGAGGTGGAAGCCTTTGACAAAAAATTTCCCCATAAGGAAAAACTGAAACTGCCCGGTCAACTGTTTTAAACGAAAAGAGAGCCTTGGGACAAGAGTCCCAAGGCTTTTGTATATGGTGGAAAAACAGTTTCGCAGATAGTATTTTATATCAAAATATGTTATAATTATATTTTACGAAAACAGGAAGGAGGCAGTGCCATGGTGGTAACAGCCATCGAGCCCCAGAAGCGGGACCCAAGCAGATACAATATTTTCATTGACGGCGAATATGCCTTTGCACTGCCCATGCAGGATATCCTGTATTTCAAGCTGAAGGAAGGGCAGGAGGCGGCGGAGGAAACCATTGAGTTTATCCGCAAAAACCTCATTTACATCAAGGCACAGGATACGGCTTTGCATTTCATCGGCTATAAGATGCGAACGGTGCAGGAGATTCGCCGCAAACTGGCGGAGAAGGAGTTTGCCGAGGAGACTATCGAGGAGGTCATCGCCTTTCTGGAAAAATACGGCTATGCCGACGACAGGGAATACTGCCGCAAATATATCAGGGAAAAACTGCGGATGAAGCCTAAGAGCGGCTATGCATTGAAAATAGAACTGAGACAACGGGGCATTTCCCCCCGCATCATTGATGAAGTGATGGGGGAGACGGAAATGGACGAGGCAGGGGATGCTTTCCGCTGGCTGGAAAAGAAAAGCCGCGGACAATGGCCCCCGGAAAATGAAAAAAAGAAGAAACAGCTGTATGATTTTTTGCTGCGGAAGGGCTATTCCTATGATATCATTGGGGAGGCCTTTCGGCAGATGGAGGAAGCCTACGGAGGTGAGGACTGATGGCGTTTTATATGGGAGAAATCAGAAGGGTACGAAATGAATTTTTTCAGGCATACAAGGATGGGGACTACAAAAAGGCAATCATCCTTGGGAAGAACCTTTTACATATTTATGTGGAGAATGACGACTGCGACTGCATGGAATATGCCGTGGATATGAGCAATCTGGCGATGGTTTTTGACCAGATTCAGCTTTATGACCGCGCGGCGGAATATTATAAAAAGGCAGCAGAGCTGAAAAAGGATTACAGCGGAGAAAGCCTTTCCTATGCAGACACGCTGAATAATCTGGCTATCGTTCTCAACCACCTCGGCAGGCAGGAGGATGCCCTCGTGCTGCATAACAAGGTCTTGGAAATCCGTGATGCCAAGCTGGGGAGAGAACACGCCGATTATATCCACAGCCTGTACCATCTGGGCAATACATACGAATTATTGCAGGATACGGATAAGGCCATTGAATGCCACACCAAGGCTTTGCAGCGGGCGAGACAGTGCAAGGAATTTACCATGCTGGACTTGGCTGACCTGCACGGGGCTATGGCACGGGATTACGATGCCAAGGGCAATTTCAAAAAAGCCATCTACTATTATGAGGTATGCCTTGATTTGATTGAAAAGGCCCGGGGCAATGATAATTTCTACTATATGATAAATGTGCTGACGTTGGCTTCTGTCTGCGAAAAGGCGGGACTTTTGGATTTGGCGGTGGAATACTGCGAAAAGGCTGTGGATATCCGCAGGAGGCTGATGAGCGAGGAGCATCTGGATTTTATGAACAGCCTGAACTCTCTGGCGGCTATCTGCTGCAAGGGCGGGCAGTACGATAAAGCCTTGGAGCTGCATCGGGAAGTGCTGGATATCGTGGAACGGATGCTGGGGAAGGAGCATATCTTTTATGCCGATGCCCTGAATAACCTGAGCGTGGACTACGCAGGGAAAAAGGAATTTAAGAAAGCCCTTGCATTGAATATCAAGGCGTTGAACCAGAAAAAAGCCCTGCTGGGGGAAAAAGACCCGCAGGTGGCGGCCTGCCTGATGAGCATGGGTACCCTTTACGATAATATGGGGAAGGCGGACGAAGCTCTCCGTTGCTTCGAGGAAGCCCTTGCCATCCGCAGAACCATAAAGGAAGGCAAAAACACCGCTTGTGCCGATACTCTGACCGCCATGGGCAAGCTTTACGAAAAGCAGAATGCCTATGAAAAGGCGGAAGCAGCCGTAAAGGAAGCACTGGAAATCCGCAAAGCCTGCGGCGATGAGAATAGCGGCATGTATGTCTGGTGTCTGCATCTGTTGGCGGAAATTTATCGGCGGCAGGGGGAATTTGCAAAGGCCATTGGCTTGTGTAAGGATGGCGTGGATATCATGGAGGCTCGCTTTGGCGGCAACCATCCCCGCTATGCGGCGGCCTTGGAAAAGCTGGGGTTGGTCTATGAAACGGCAGGAGATTTGGAACGGGCAGAGACAGCCCTGACCCAGACGGCGGAAATCCGCAAGGAAATGCTGGATGAGGATAATCCCCTCTATCTGAATACATTGGAGGCCTTGGCGCGGGTTTCCGTGAAGCAGAAAAAATTTGAAAAGGCCATAGAGCTGTATCGGGAAAAGAATGATGTGAATTTCGAGGAAACCTCGGAGGAACAACTGGCGGCGGCAAATAATCTGCTGGCTATCGCAAACTGCCACAGACTGGCGGGGAACGAGGATAAGGCGGAGGCCTATTTTGCCGAGGCGGAGGCAAAGCAGAAGCGATGCGGCCTGCCCATGGATGAAACCTACGAAAAACGCAGACACCTGTTTTTGCAGCAAAAAATGGAGGAAATCATCCAGATGCCGCCCAAGCCTGAGGACAAAGGGGATCCCCAGAAGGCAGTGGAATATTACAGCGCATTGGCATTATCCATCCGTAATCAGGAGGGGGAAAGCCAGAATTTTGCCAAGGCACTGCTGAAAACAGCCGCCCTACATGCGAAATTGGGGCATCAGAAGGATACGGATACCCTACTGGACCGTGTGCTTTCCATCGGGGCACGGGAAGGGGTGTTTACGGTATCCTTTGGGAAGCTATGCGACCGGGTGGGGCGCATCTATGCCGAAGCCGGCAGCAGGGATAAGGCGGAATCTACCCTACGGCAGTCCTATCAGATTCAGGCAACGGCGGGAAAATGTATGACCAAGGAAGGACATTCGCTCTTGCTTCGCTTACTGCAGGAAAAAGGCGATGAAAAAGCCTATTCTGCCGTAAAAAACGGCGAAAAATTAGAATAATTTTGTTGACAGAGGGTATTTCCTGTGCTAATATATTGGAGTATGTTCAGCCGCGTGAAGAGGTTCGAGAAAATCGGAGAAAAGCTCCGGTTACCACATTCAGCGAGTAAAATTGCGAGGAGGTGTCAACATGTACGCAATTATTGAAACTGGCGGTAAGCAGTATAAAGTATCCGAAGGCGATATCATCACAGTTGAAAAACTGGCTGTAGAAGCAGGTTCCGAATACACATTCGACAAAGTTCTGGTTCTGGCAAAAGACGGCGATATCAAAGTAGGTGCTCCTTACGTGGAAGGTGCAGCGGTTACAGCATCCGTAATCGGTGACGGCAAAGCGAAAAAGGTTGTAGTTTACAAATACAAACCCAAAAAAGGCTTCCACAAAAAAAGAGGCCACAGACAGCCTTTCACAAAACTGCAGATCAAATCCCTGTAATCTATCATGATTAAAGCTAGGATTTATCGCAAAAATCAGAAAATCTGCGGATTTGAGATTTCCGGTCATGCGGGCTATGCCACAGCAGGCGAGGATATCGTTTGTTCCGCGGTGACGGTGCTTTGTTTTAACACCATCAATGCAGTGGAGAAATTCACTGACATCCCCTTCAAATGCGAAGCGGATGAAAAACGCGGCGGTTATCTCAAAGTCTTGTTTCCCCTGGAGGGAATGGCAGACCACGATACACAGCTTCTTTTGGAAACGCTGGTCATGGGTCTGTCGGATATAGCATCAGAATACAACAAATATCTCACTTTGATACATGAGGAGGTGTGAAGCATGTTCAGATTGAACCTTCAGTTCTTCGCGCACCATAAAGGCGGCGGTTCCACAAAGAACGGTCGTGACTCCAATGCTAAGAGACTTGGTGCAAAACGTGCAGACGGTCAGTACGTTCTGGCTGGCAATATCTTATACACACAGAGAGGCACAAAGATCCATCCCGGCGTAAACGTTGGTAAGGGCGGTAACGATACACTGTTCGCTCTGGTTGATGGTCGTGTGAAATATGAAAGAAAAGGCAGAGACAAAAAACAGGTTTCTGTTTACCCTGTCGAAATCGCTGAATAAGAATTGCGAAGGCTTCAAATGATATCATTTGAAGCCTTTTTCGTGAGAAGCGGAGCTTCTCAAACAAAAGCAGGCTTTTGTTTGGGGAGACAGAGGTATAAACAGACGAGTTCCAGCGGCATAAATGCCTTGAAACTCGCAGTTTTCCTCGGCGGAAATGAATTCAATGCACCGCAAAGATAAATGCGGTCGGCGAAGCCGACTTTGCGAAGCAAAGTGCTGACTCTTTGCGGATTTCAGTTGGAAAACGCTTCGTTTTCCAAGCCTTTCCGCAGTATCGAAGTTCTGCTTTTGACGAAAGAGTTGAAGTTGTCCCTTTCCCTACCGCAAAATGCAATTTTGCAGCAGTATAAGGGTCAAGGGAAATTATTTCCCTTGTGGGGTTTGGGGCAAAGCCCCAAGGAAAGGAGCGAAATAAAATGTTTGTAGATAGAGTCAAAATCCATGTAAAAGGCGGCAACGGCGGCGACGGCAAGGTTTCCTTTTTCCGCGCGAAATACATCACCCACGGCGGCCCCGATGGCGGTGACGGCGGCAAGGGCGGCAACGTGGTTTTCGTGGGCGAAAGCGGTATGAATACCCTGATGGATTTCCGCTATAAAAGAAAATTCGCGGCAACCAACGGTGAACCTGGCGGCAAGCGCAACTGCTTCGGTGCAGACGGTGAGGACGTAATCATTAAAGTCCCCGTTGGTACAGTTATCCGTGAAGCAGAAAGCGGCAAGGTTATGGCAGATATCACCCGCCACGGCGAAGAAAAAATCCTGATTTACGGCGGCAAGGGCGGCAAGGGCAATCAGCACTTCGCGACCCCTACCAGACAGGCACCCCGCTACGCAGAACCCGGCAGAATCGCCAAGGAATATGATGTGATTCTGGAACTGAAGCTGATTGCAGACGTTGGCCTGATTGGTTTCCCCAATGTTGGCAAATCCACACTGCTTTCCATGGTAACAAACGCAAACCCCAAGATTGCAAATTATCACTTTACCACACTTTCCCCCAATCTGGGCGTGGTAGAAGGCAGATTCGGCGATAAATTCGTTTTGGCGGATATCCCCGGTCTGGTGGAAGGCGCCAGCGAAGGCATTGGTCTGGGTCATGAATTTCTGCGCCATGTGGAACGTACCAAGGTTTTCATCCATGTGGTAGACGCCGCTGGCGTGGAAGGGGACGACCCTGTGGAAAACGTGGAAAAAATCAACAAAGAATTGGCAGAATATAAAGAAGACCTGCTGAAACGCCCTCAGGTCATTGCGGCAAATAAAACAGATATCCCCGGTTCCGAGGAAAATGTGGCAAGACTGAAAGAGGTTTACGAAGCAAAGGGCTACAAGGTATTCCCCATTTCCGCAGCCACAAACAAGGGTCTGGATGAGCTGCTGACAGAGGTGGGTAAAATTCTGAGAGAATACCCCGAAGATATTGTATTCGAGGAAGAATATGAAGAATTTGATGAAGTGAAGGTGGATCAGGAACCTTTCACCATCGAAGAAGTGGAAGATGGCTATTTCGTGGTTTCCGGTGTGGGTGTAGAAAAGATGATCGGCTACACAAACATCGATACAGAAAAAGGCTTTGCATTCTTCCAGAAATATCTGAAAGAAAAAGGCATCATCGAAGCACTGGAGGCAAAAGGCATTCAGGAAGGCGATACCGTTCATATCTATGATTTGGATTTCGAATTCTGGAAATAATTTTCATCAAAAAGAAAAGGCATTTCGTGCAAACACGAAGTGCCTTATTTTTATGCAGATGCTTGTTTTCCCAGCAGGAGCTTTGTGGCTTCTGCTACATTCAGATGATGGACTTCTCTTGGTTCAAAGTGCATGAGCCTGCAGACGATTTGCAGAGCCGTGCCCATGCCAAATACGGAAATAATGGTGCCAACGCCTACGGGACCGCCCAACAGCCAGCCGATGCACAACGCCACACCGACCATTACTGTCTGTACCACGCCGATGGGGGTGTTGGGGAACCGCTTGCCCAAGGCGATGAGCAGGGAATCCCGAGGGCCGCAGCTTTGCCCGGCGGACATATAGAAATATTGCCCATAGCTCATGATAAACAGACCCACAACCACCATGACGCAGCCCAGGGGCAGGCTGTTCACCTTCGGCAGGGAAAGAATACGGTCGATGAGGTCAACATAATTGCCCACCAGAAGGGCATCCAAAATGGTGCCGTAGCCGATTTTTTCCTTTAGCAGAATATCGATGAACAGGATGAGGATGCTGATGCCCGTATGGACGATGCCGTAGCTGAGCCCGATGTGATAGGAGGCGCCCATGGAAAGGCAATCCCACGGGGCAAGGCCGATATCCGCCTGAATGGTCAGATATACGCCGCAGGAAAAAAGGAACAGCCCGAAGGCGGATTTTACGATCTGTTTTAGCATTTGTAGGGATTGGTTCTGCATGGTGGTTCTCCTGTTTTATGGGTGTGCCCGCCGCTGCGGGCTTATTTTTTTGCAAAATGGGGTGCTTTGCCAGATTGAATAGTCTCGTTGATTTGGATGCTTTGGATGCCGCTTTTCATTACTAGTTTTCGCAGGAAGGTGTTGTACATAAAGGGGCATTTCAGCACCTTTAGGAACAGCTTGAAGCGGATATGGAAGGTTTTCTTCCAATATTTCCGATTCAGGTCGCCCTTGGGGTGGTTCAGCACACGGCTCAAGTCCCTTGCGCTGTAAATGGCACTGCTGATGCCCTCCAAAGAGCTGGGGCTGATGAAGCCTGCCGCTTCGCCAATGAGGAAGATGCCCCTTTCTCCCTTGCAGAAATCCCCAAAGGAGGAAGGGCGCAAAACCAGACAAGCCTCTGTTTTCAGGGGCTCACCAAAGCGGAAGCCGATCTGTTCCAGCTTTTGTTTTTGCTTCTCGAAGCGTTCTCTGGCGTTATCCAGAGGGAATGCGCCGCCGAAAATGAACTGATGGTCTTTGGAAATCGACCAAGAACAGCAATCGGTGGTCTCTGGGTCGAAGATACAGGAATAGAAGGGGTTGGGGTGGGTTTCCGGGAACCATTGCTGGATGGAGAGATAGTTCCGAATCTTCTTTTCGGGATAGAAGGTGCGGCGGACGATGGAATTGGCACCGTCGGCACCTACAAGGAATTTCGCCGTGAAGGTGCGGGTTTTTCCCTCCTCCAGATAGGAAACGGAGAAGCCGCCGTCCTTTCGTTTCAGCTCCGTGCAGATGGCACCGCTGTGGACTTCCACCGCCTTTGGAATGATGGATTCCAGCCAAAGATCGAATTTATGCCTGTCCAGATTGATGTAAAACCGCTGATAATGGCGGATGAGTTTATTTTTCAAATCGATGGTCTTGACGGCAAAAATCTGCGGGTCTACCAGCACATCCTTGGGCAGGGTCAGGTCGAAGGAGGCCAAGGCTTTTTGGGCATCTCCTGAAATGAGTCCGCCGCAAGGCTTCTGGAAGCCATCCCCGCCGAAAACCTTTTTATCAATGGCGATGACTTTGTATTTTGGGTGCAGCAACCGTGCCAAAGTGGAGCCGGCAGGGCCAAGACCGATGATGGCGATATCATAATCGTAGATTTTTTTCATACAAACACTCCCTTTCATAGGGCAGTGTAGCACAAAATTTGGAAAAGGAACGGAATGTATGAAAACTTTAGATTTTTCTTAATTGTTTTGTAAGAAATACAGAAAAAGTATAGCGCAAAAATCTGCCGTTTACAATATGAAAGGATGGTTTTCTTTTTTTGGGAAAGAATAGGCAAAAAAGAAAAAGAGGTGGCGACATGGCTGCATTGGAAAAATATCTGCCCAGATGCAGGATTTTTTTGCTGGATGGGCAGAAATTTCGGACGAATCTTTTGGTATTGTTTTTTGATTTGCCCTTGGAGCGGGAAACGGCAACAAAGACAGCCCTTTTGACGGAGGTGCTGAAACGGGGGGAAGAACCTGCGAAGGGCGCAAGGCAGGCGGAGGAGCTTTATGGTGCCTTATGGGATATCAGCGTGGTGAAAAAAGGGGACAGGCAGCTGCTTTTATTCTCTTTGGAGACTTTGAAGACGGTGGAAACGGAGGATGCCCTTTCTTTCCTGCGGGAACGGCTTTTGCGCCCCTTGGAGCAGGGGGCTTTTTCGGAAAAAGCGATGGAGCGGCAGAAGGCGATTTTGCGGCGGAAATTAGACAGCCGAAAGGATGATAAAAAGGCTTTTGCCCGCAGGCGTGCCTTGGAGGAAACGGCAGAGGGAACGGCCTTCGCCATTTCCGGCGATGGGTATGCCGAGGATTTGGAGGAAATTAACGGGAAAAATTTGTTTGCATGGTATCAGAAAATCGTGGAAACGGCGGAGGTAAAGGTCTTTTTCTGCGGGGACAAAGAGGAAAAGCCTAAGATGCTTTCCCTGTGGCAAAATTTCCCCGGCAGAGTGTCGGTGACGGAAAGAGAGGAACAGGAAAGCGACCGCCACGAACCGCCCCGCTTTGTGCAGGAAAGGACAGAGGCGGAGCAGGCACGGCTGCTGCTGGGCTTTGAGGCGGATGTGGAAAACAGCCGCAGACAGGCGGCACTGCTCTTACTCAATCAGCTTTTGGGGGGCGACCCCGATTCCCTTTTGTTCCGCAAGGTGCGGGAGGAGAGGGGCTTGTGTTATGATATCAAATCCTATCGGTATCCCCTTTCGCCGTACCTCTTTGTGCAGGCGGGGATTCAGGAAAAGGATGCCAAGGAAACGGGCAAGTTAGTGCTGAAATGCCTGGATGAGTTAAAAAAACAGGGCGTTTCAGCGGAAAAACTGCGGCAGGCAAAGGAAAGTATCCTGCGGGATTATGACGGCTTGGCGGATAATCCTTGGGCTATGGTGGATTTTTTTGCGGAGCAGGCTTTGCAGGGAAAAGAGCTGCGTACGGAAAAATTCCTGCGGCAGGTGGAACGGGTGGAGCCGGAGGATATTTTGCGAGGGGCGAACCATCTGAAACTGAAAACAGTCTATTTGCTCAGCGGGGAGGCGGATGAAAATGGCGAGAACTGAGAAAAATCAACAGGGAAAAACGAGAAACGGACTGCAATTTTATATCCTGCCCCAAAGGGAATTTGGGGAGAAGATGTCGGCGATTTTGGTGAAGCGGGGGGCGAATCATCTTTTTTGGAAGGGAAAAGAGGGCGAGGAGATTACCTTTCCCCAAGGCACTGCCCATTTTATTGAACATAAGCTGTTTCAGCAGGAATGGGGCGATGCCTTCGCCAAATTCACCCAGAACGGCGCATCAGCCAATGCTTTTACTGATGGGGACAAAACGGTCTATTATTTCACCTGTCGGGAAAAATTCATGGAAAATTTGAAGCTGCTGCTGGATTTTGTCCAGAAGCCTTTTTTCACGAAAGAGGATACGGAACGGGAAAAGGGCATCATCACTAGCGAAATCACCATGTATGAGGATGACCCTAACTGGGTGGTCTATTATCAGATGCTGGAAGGGATGTATGGAAAGCATCCCATCAAAAATAAAATCGCAGGGACGGCGGAAACCGTTGAAAAAATCACCGCTGAAATTCTGCAAAAAGCCTACGAAACCTATTACACCACGGAAAATATGGTGCTGGTCTGTACGGGGGATGTGCCAGTGGGGCAGGTGCGGGCGGCGGCGGAAACGGTGCAGAGCCGAAGGACGGATGCCCGTGTTTATTTCCCTATGGAAGAGACGGGCATTTTGGAAAAATATAAGGAGCGAAATATGGGGCTTTCTCAGCCCAATTTCCAAATCGGCTTTAAGCTGCCTGCGGCGAAAAAAGAGGATTGGCTGCGGCTGCGGATTGCCGCCGGGTTTTATCTGGAGCTTCTGGCGGGAGAAAGCAGCCCCTTTTTCCGCAAGGTCTACGAAAGGGAGCTGTTGGATGAGCCCTTGGGGTCTGCCTTTTTCTGCGGGGAAGGCTATGCCTTTGCGGCCTTTTCCGGCAGCGGGGAGTATCCCGAAGAAACGGCGGAGCTGCTGGGAAAGGAACTGGAACGTTTGCAGAAAAATGGACTGGATTGGGAGGATTTCCGTCGCATCCGCAAAAAAATGCTGGGGCGGTTTCTGCGGCGGATGGATGCCCCGCAAAGCCTTTGCTTGGGGCAGATAGAGTGGGCGATGATGGGGGTATCGGCGGAGGAGATGCTGCAGACCATCAAGACCATGCAGAAGGAAGAAGCCGAAAAACTGTTGCAAAATGCCTTCACCATAGATACAATGGTATTATCTGTGGTACGCTAAGAGAACCCAGCAAAATCAAGGCTTTCAGCTGTTTTGTGAGACGAAAAAAGGCTATTTGCCACCGATTTGCCACCGTAAATTATAACTCGGTGGCATTTCTATTTATAATTTGTTCAAACAGGTCTGCGGTGTCCTGCGCCATTTCATCCGCATGGTGGACGTATGTATTCAACGTAGTTGAAATATCTTTATGCCCCAGTCTGATCTGCACAGCTTTTATATTTGCCCCTGCCTCGATCAGCTTTGTGGCGTGGGTATGGCGCAAGGCGTAATGCGTAAATGGTATGTGCATTTGATGGTTTATAATCTGGTAGCAGGTATTGAACATATCCGTACTGACCAACATGCCGTTTTCATCCAAGCAGACTATATTGCGCCGCTTAACCTTTCCGGAGGATGACTTTTGCTCAGAAATGAGCAGATCCCTTTTCATGCCCCTATCGTTCTTAATTGGAATGGTGGAGTGAATTGTATAGAATCCCCCATACATCAATTCGTTTTCCGCCTGCCGTTTTTTCTCTGCCAGCAATTCCATATACAATGTTTCGCCGAATTTGATTTTGCGGAAGGAACGGCGCTTCGGTTCTTTGAATGCCAAGCAATTCCTCCCCCTGTAGCAATCCGTAACGAGCTGTTTGTTTACGTATAACGTTCTATCTGCAAGGTCGATATCGTCCCATGTAAGGCCGGCACATTCGCTGATACGCAGGCCGCAATGCCACCCGAGAATCAAAATATAATATCTGGAACCGGGAGGGAATCGTTCGATGATGGATTGAAAATCATCATCGCTGATGATCGGCGTTTCCTTTTTCTGTTTCTGGACTGCGCCGATTCTTACCAGTCTGCATGGATTTTCTCTGACGTATTGCATCGGGTGGATGGCGTAGTCTATGGCTGTCGACAGAGCAGATATCGTGCCCTGTATCGTCGATTTGGAGTCTTCATCATTGAAATAAATTCCTGCACTGTGGCGGCCTGTAATGACTTTAGGCGATATGCTCCGAAGAATGGCTTCAGGTGTTTGTTGATGGTTGTTTTATACCTGCGGATGGAATTTTCTGTGAAGTTTGGCAGGCAGTAATTTTCAAACCAAAAGTCCAGATAGTCGCTGACGCTGATTTCTGTCGGCTTGAATACCTGTCCTGCATTATCATATTCGGCAAGGACCTTTGTCAGTGCTGTTTCTGCTTCCTTCTTGGTACGGAAGCCACCTTTCTCAATTTTCTTTCTTTGCCCGCTAACCTGGGCGGCATCGAAATAATATGACCATGTTTTACCACGTTTTCTTGTTCCGCCTTTCATAGGCATACCTCCTTTGTATTTTGAAAAATGGGTATAGAAAATAAGGCGGTATCGTGGTATAATCCTATTGCGAGTAGGTGGTTATACAAATACCGCCTGAAATCCTCTTTCCTGTTGGTGCAGGAGAGGGGATTTTTTTATTTTATACAAAAACCATGGTCACAAAAGACGATAGTTTTTCCTTCATGTGTGTAGCTGTGACCATATCTTTGCTTAAAAACTTCCAAAGCTTCATAGAGGAATTCTTCGGTCACTTCCAGATATTCCGCAAATTCAAAAATGGATTTGCAGTTATTTTCTGCAGCGGTAAAAATATCCTCAATACTAATCAATTTATCAACGGTCCATTTTCGGGCCTTTTTTTCTTGTTTTCGGTTTCCTGTATCTCGCTGATCTATGATTTCCCCGACAGTAGTTTGGTAGTGCCCAATTTCCTCAGCCAGTACACAGGCTTTTTCTACTTTTGGCATGTCTTTTCTGATGCCGATTTTCGCCCCTTTGCATAGACCTTTAGCATTGGATTTAAAATGCTTCTCAATGACATCAAGGCCTATCATGTGGGCATCATCCAACAAGTCTTCATAGCTGCACATACAATAGACCCCCTTTCTTTACATTAAAGCTCGTCCAAATCCTGTTTCATACGTTCCAGTTCTTCTGGATTATCCGCTTGATCATTATGCGCAGCGATTGGCATAAGATGGTCAGGCTCAGAAGAAATACCAAGAATCCGATCAACTGCAGGCTGCATCTCTGGTTGATTACGATATGCTTTGATGACTTTTCGTTCATGCTTGGACAGGTCCGCATATTCATAGGAAGTCGCATCCTGGTCATGCTCAAGAGCTTGGTCAAATGCATAACTTGCGTTGTAATCACCGTGAAACTCTGGTCTCGCCTCGTAGCTAAGAATATTATGTTCATCTTCAAAATCAAGTTGCGTTATTTCATAAGCTTTGAGAATTTTTTTAAATACATTTGATTTAACTTCTGAGGTTCCGTCCTCGCATGCGTTCAATACCTTTTCAGAGATACCGGTTTCTTCACTAAGCTGTTTGATTGAATACCCCCTACTTTCTCTGGTTTCTTTAAGATATTCTCCTATGTGGTTTATTCCATAGTATTCATCTTCATATTTTACATCGTAAATTTCATCTTTGGTTTTTCCTAGAAGGTAGTCTGTAGAGACTGCGAAGAAATCTGCCAGTTTTTGGAGCTTACCCAATTTCGGTGTATATTCCCCTTGTTTCCATGCTGTTAAGGTGGATGTAGTAATACCTGTGGATTTTGAGACTCTGTATGCGGTCACCCCATAAGTATTTAATAATTCCTCAAAGATTGTATACATTAGATCACTCTCTTTCAAAATATTTCAGAAAACTGAGCGTTTTATTATTGACGCGAAAAGAAAACTGTGCTATATTTGAAATAACTCAGAAATCTGTGCTAACAAAAATAGATACACTATGTTTTCTTTCATAGCTAAGGTGGTACTTCGATTATATAAGAAAACTTAGATAGTGTCAATAAACTATTTCAGGAAAGGAGGTTTCTAAATGTACGAAAAATTTGCTGAATTATTGGCAAAAACTGACAAAACAATGTACCAGGTGGCAAAAGATACTGGCATTGCTACATCTACTCTTTCCGAATGGAAAAAGGGTACATATAAACCAAAAGTAGATGGGAAGCTTGTATCATCCCCCAGATAACAACCGCAACGCAGAAAAGCAAAGAGGACACCACAATCGTTGTCATGGTGTCCCCGTTGATTTTAAAACGAAATCGTCTGCGGTTTTTCATGGAATACCGCCGCCATTCAGCAGAAACCCAACCACCGCGCCGACGATAACAGCAATCACCTTATCTACGACGCCATCCCACCTCTTTGCCGGCTTTGCCACAAGTTGCTTTACGTCGTCCTTGATTTCACCGACATCCGTTTTAATGTGTTCCTGCTCATTCTGCATGACAGAAAAAGCCTTCGTCAGGTTTTCAAGATTATCCTGCCGTTCTTCCATCTTATCCAGACGTTTCTTGTTGCTCTTGCTTCGCGCTTCTACTTCAACCAGTTTTTCTGCCATTTCCTCCTGTGTCATATTGGCTCACCTCTTTTCCGTTCATGATTTCCAACATATGCTTGATACACTTCTCCTGCAGCCGAAAAACTGTTGCCCGGCTGATGTACATTTTCATCGCTATTTGGTCAAATCCGATACCATTCTGATACCGCATACGGATATATGCTATCGAAAGCCTGAACAGCACCTACCGCCGTCTGAATGCCCAGAGAAGCGT
>CAMBLO010000009.1 GCA_945868505.1 uncultured Clostridia bacterium
CGTTCCCAGAAAATATATTTAAAAATCGTGTCTTTTTTATTGACTATAGTCCAATTATCCGTCTTTTCATCCATCCAAGGATTAACCACAGTGTATCCTTTATGCGTAAACTGAACCATTCCATAAGTATTAAATTCCGATTGATTATGCCACATAGCGTCCATCTGTTGCCAAGCAAATTCTTTTATATCATCCATTGTGAACCCCTTTCTATTTCCATTAGTATATCAGTTTCATTCAAATAATACAACATATAGCATAATAAAATAATGCTTATAGCAGATTATAGATGATTTTGATTTTCAGTATCATTTACTTATACTGTAAGTTGTATTAGGAGGTATGGAGAATTGGATTATTCTTTACTGGGGAAGAGAATACGGGAAGAACGTCTTAGACTGAACCTTACGCAAGAAAAATTGGCTGAGGAGGTAAATATATCAACCGCTTATCTTGGTCAAATAGAACGTGGAGAACGAAGTCTTACGCTGGATAAACTAGTTCTATTAGCTAATCGTCTGGGAGTTACGGTGGATTTTCTTTTAGCGGATTATGTTGTAGCTCTGGAAGATGATATCAACCTTAACCGCCTTAACCAACTTTTACAAGGTAAAACCGCTGCGGAAAAGGAAATGGCGGTCAATGTAGTAAAGCTACTTTTTTCTTATACGAACGGTAAAATATAATTCTTCGGTGATACGGTGATAAAATTACGAAAAAATTATAATTTTTTCCTTAGGAGGGGCTAAAGCCCCTCCTAACCTCTTGCTTCGCAAGAGGGCTTTATTTTTTGTTTTTTCTTTATAACATAATTCTTACTTTAACAAAAAATTTTTAATTCATAATCGAGAGCCGTGAGGCTCTCGTTTGCGAAGCAAAGAAAATTTTATAAAATTTTAAAATTCTATCACCGTATCACCGAAAACAAAGGTCTTCACTAATCTTACCGTTATAGTAAACTTACTTTATACAACCAAGAAGAAATCGTATCCCCTCAATAAATCCACAGCAGAATAAATCCTTCTCCAGTATAGAGAGCAAAGCGTTAAGTTCTTCTTCCATTTTCAAATACTCTTTGCTAGGGATCAGTGTAGATAGATTTCCAAAGACCTTTTTCTCTAGTAACTTTTCTTCTACAGATTTTTCGGGTTGAATCTTATTGTATACAGAATCCGTAATATAGCGTTCCATAGCTACCTCCTTACAACACCATTTTCAGCTTTTGATTCGTCCTTAAGGTGGTCGTTCTATCCAAGGGGTTAAACTTATCAAAGTCTACGCTTAGATCATTTCCGAACATCTGAATATATTCCTTTACTACAGCCAGATCAGAATGACCTAAAATCTTTTGTAGTCTAAATATATCTCCACCATTCAGAATCCATTTTTTAGCGAATGTATGTCGATATAAATGAGCAGAAGTTTTCTCTACAGCTCTTTTTCGGTTATATCTAGCCAACATATCCTGATATGTACGAATATCACCTTTATAGCCATATGTATTACAGAAAACATAATCTTGAGATGTTCCCTTACGGTATTTTAGATACTCCTTCAGAATCGTTGCTAGTGTTTGAGAAAGGGGGATAAGCTGAGAGGTACGATTTTTAGTATGGTTAAGCTGAATAAGACCATTCGTGAAGTCTATATCCTCTATTTTTAAATCAAGGGCTGTAGAAATACGATTTCCAGTAGCCAGAAGGTAGTTGGAAAATACCCATATCTTATATTCAGAGAAGGTACAGGTTTTCATGTTCGGCTTTTTCAGTAGAACTTTTAATTCTTCATCCGTATAAGTTTCTTTCAGTTTTTTATCTACTTTCGGAATAGAAATTTTAAACTGTGGTAGATAATCCATATCCATACAGTAATATAAAAAGGCTCTGATGCCTCTGAGATAGGAGTTTATAGTAATATCATTACAGCTATGATTATCTGAGCGTAATTCAAGGATAAAGCTGTCAACGGTTTTTATTGTGATTTCTGAGATTAAGAGGGTATCATCATTCAGGAATCTGTGAAAAGTTGAGAACTGGCTTTCATAAAGTCTAATTGTTTCTTTGGACAGGTTTTTAATGCTACATTTGTCCTTAAAGTCCTGAAATGCTTCTAAAACGGTTAAATCATTGGTGTTCTTCAAAGATAATTTTCTCATAAAATTTTCTCCTTTCGTACTCGTTAGACCCTAAAAATGACAGGCTAAAAATCTAACGAGTGTAAGGGAGAAAAACCTTTCAGAGAAATAAAAAAAGACCTCATAAATCCTTGGATTTATAAGGTCTTAGTGCGGCTGGTGGGACTCGAACCCACACGCTGTCACCAGCGTCAGATTTTGAGTCTGATGCGTCTGCCAGTTCCGCCACAGCCGCAAAATCAACTGCTTAGATATAGTATCACAAATCAATCAGAAATGCAAGAGATTTTTTTATTTTATAAATTCGCCGTACAAGTCTTTTTCAGTCCGAACAGGCACTGCACCTAATAAACAAATACAGTGCCTGCTCAGTTGACAAACGGTTTCTCCGTTTCGTTACATTTTTTCAGGTTCGGGATAGTCTACGCCGAAAGTATCTACTGTAACTTTCACCATCACCTGATCTTCCAGAGGACGATCCTGACGGTTTGTTTTTGTTTCAGCGATTTTATTTACAACGTCCATACCTTCGATGACTTTACCGAAGGCTGCATACTGACCATCCAGATGAGGGCTTGTTTCATGCATAATGAAGAACTGAGAACCTGCGCTGTGGGGGTGCATTGCACGAGCCATAGACAGGACACCGGGTGTGTGCTTCAGATCGTTTTTGAACCCAGCCATGCTGAATTCACCTGCAATGTGGTAGCCGGGGCCACCCATGCCTGTGCCTTCGGGGCAGCCGCCCTGAATCATAAAGCCTCGGATGACTCTGTGGAAAATTTTGCCGTCATAGAAACCTTTCTTCACCAAAGAGATGAAGTTGTTTACTGTGTTGGGTGCGATTTCGGGATACAGTTCTGCTTTGATGATGCTGCCATCATTCATTTCAAATGTTACGATAGGATTCATCTGAATCTTCCTTTCTTTTTCATATTTGCGGAAATCTTCCGTATATTTTAATCAGTTTATCATAAATTCAAACATTCGTACAGTCTTTATTCCTGTTCCATCCGCAATGTCAGTTCAATCAGCTCGGGACGATTGAAAATGCGGAAGGGGAACGTGCTGTTGCCCAAGCCGCGGCTCACTACCATCACTGTACCGTCCTTTTCATGCATCCCTTCCGTATATTTGGGGAAGAAGCCCTGATGAGGTGCAAAAATGCCCTGTTTTAGGAAAGGAATACGAATCTGTCCGCCGTGGGCATGGCCTGTAAAAACAAGGTCTACTCCCTCTGCCACATAGGTTTCAAACAACTCAGGTCTATGGGAAAGGAGAATATTGAAGCTGTCCTCCTGCCCTGCCATCAATGTATGTAACATCTTATCATAATGCCGATTGACTCTTTTATCTGCCAGCCCCAGCAATGTGATGGTATCGCCCTTTCGCTGGATGATGGATTTGCCGTTATTCAAAATCGTCACACCAGCCTCCACCATTTCATCAGACAGTCTTTCCCATTTCCCGGATTGATGTTCATGGTTCCCGGAAACGAAGTACACAGGAGCAATATTCACAATCTCCTGAATGAACTCCATGGCGGCATCCACATCTGTTCTGTTTCGATCCAGCAAGTCTCCCGTCAATACGATAATATCTGGCGCAGACTGTTCAATCTTCCGAAGAAGAGGTTCCTGCTCTTTGCCAAAGACCTTGTTCTGCAAATCTGCCACCTGCAGAATCTTATATCCGTCAAAGCCTTTTGGGATATCCCCGTGATATGTCATTTTTGTCAGCATCAGCCCATTATTCTGCCAATAGAGAAAGGCTCCCAAAAGAAGCCCCCCACAGATACAGCCGATGGTTCTTTTATATTTCATGGTATCACCTGCTTTTCTTTTTTCTTCATTATAAAGGGAAAACCATATTCTTTCAATGGACAGGAGGTTAGAAATTCCCCTTCTTCCGTTGCAAGATGACAAATAACGTGATACCATATAAGAAAGTATGTTCGTTTTGAAGCAAGGAGGTGTTTTCATGGGCAGAATCATTTTTCATATCGATGTCAACAGTGCATTTCTGAGCTGGACTGCCGCGGAACGGCTGAAAAACGGCGAGGAATTGGATCTGCGTACCATTCCTTCTGCCATCGGCGGCAGCAGTGAAAGCCGACACGGCATCATCCTTGCCAAATCCACTCCCGCAAAAAAATACGGCATCACCACCGGAGAGCCCATCAACATGGCCCTGCAGAAATGTCCAGAGCTGATGGTGGTTCCGCCGGATTTTCCCCTTTACTCCCGCTGCTCCCATGCCATGTTCGAAATCCTTTCCGAATATTCCGACCGCATCGAGCAATTCAGCATCGACGAAGGCTTTCTGGATTACACAGGCATGGAACGTCTCTTTGGCCCGCCTTTGGAAGCAGCGGAAAAAATCCGTACCCGTATTCGGGAAGAACTGGGATTCACCGTAAATATCGGTGTCAGCTCCAACAAGCTTTTGGCAAAAATGGCAGGGGAACTGGAAAAGCCCGATAAGCTCATTACCCTCTTTCCCGAAGAAATGGCGGAAAAATTCTGGCCCCTTCCTGTGGAAGAGCTTTTCATGGTGGGCAGGCGAACAGCACCCCGTCTGCGAAAAATAGGCATCCGCACCATCGGGGAACTGGCGAAATATCCCCAGCCTTTGCTGGTAAAGGAATTCAAAAGCTTTGGAAGGATGCTCCACGCCTATGCCAACGGCATCGACGATACCCCCGTCGCCCCCGCCACCGAAACCTATGAAACGAAAAGCATCGGCAACAGCACCACCACACCCCATGATGTGACAGACCAAGAAACGGCTCATAAGATTCTGCTGGCTTTGGCGGAAACCGTCTCCATGCGCCTGCGCTACAGCAAGCTTTGCGCCCAGGAAATCGCCGTTACCCTGAAATCCTCCGATTTTAAGGTCTATTCCCACCAAAAACAATTGCTCAATGCCATCGACTGCACCAACGCCGTTTACGAAACCGCAAAGGCGATTTTTGATGAAGTCTGGAAGCAGGAGCCTCTGCGCCTTTTGGGCATTCGTGCCGGAAAGCTCTGCCAAGAGGATTGCGTGCAGCTTTCCATTCTGGAGGAGGACTGGAGCAAACAGAAAAAAGCCGATGCCGCCATGGACGCCCTTCGTCTGAAATACGGGAAAAATACCGTCCGCCGCTCCACCTTTGCCGATGGAGACGGACAAGCCTATGAGGGCGGAAAAATGAAAATCAACAATCATATCTTTAAATAAATTCAACCCTTCTAAACAAAAAAAGCATGAAACACTTTCTCATGGTGTTCCATGCTTTTTTCGGTTATTTTACGGAGCTTTCTCCGCTGTATTTCATAATCAGCAATTCTACTGCCGTTTCCTCCGCCGCCTTGCCGGATTTGATATCCAAGTCCGTCTGCAAACAGTCCCGCAGTGCCTTTTTCCAGCCCTCTGCAGAAAACCGCTTGGATTGCCGCAGATATTCCTTCACGGCAAAATCCCGAATCTCCAATCTTGCCCCAATGGCATCGTTTGTCATGCCGCTCTGGGACAGGAGCATTGTCTCCAAAATCAGGCGAAATTGTCTGGTGATAAGGGAAAGCACCATATAGGGAGATTCCTTCATAGAAAGCAGGGTACGATAAATCTGCACGGCTTTTTCAGGGCGTTTTTCCGCCACCGCCTTCACCAAATCGAACACACGAGCCTCCAAGGAAACGGTACATACCGCCCGAATATCCTCCGCCTTGATTTCCTTTTCTTCTCCTTTATAAGCCATCAGCTTCTGCAATTCCCCGTCGATATTTTCCATATCGTGGTCAACGGTCTGCAAAAAGAGGTTCAGGACACCCTCGCTCATTTCCACGCCATTTTCCCTGCAGCGTTTCTTGATCCATGTGCCCAAATCCTTTTCCGTGGGCTTCTTAAATTCCACCGCCTGTCCGTATTTTGCAATGGCTTTGTAAAGTCCGTTGGTCTTTTCCGCCTTTTCCTCGATAAACAGTAGGCATGCGGTCTCGGGCAGGTCTGCCAAGAAAGCTTTCAGCTTTTCGCCCTCCTCCTTTCGCCCTGCCTTCTGGAAAAATTCGCTGTTTCGCACGGTCACCAATCGTTTCTCATTCAGGAACGGCAGGGTTTCCGCCGCATCCATAATAGCTGCCGCCGTGGCACGCTTTTCCTCAAAAATATCATGGTTCATCATTTCTGCCCCCTCAGGCAGGATTGCCTTCGTCAGGGCAGCTTCATATTCCCGTATGAGGTAGGTTTCCGTGCCATAAAACAGATAGCATCGGCTAAATTCATGGTTTTTCCAATTTTTCTTTAACGTTTTCATAAAACGGTTTCCTTTCCGTCATGGTTTCTATTGCAAATGTGCCATCCCGTTTCAGCTTCACTAGGACAGCCCCTTCCGTATCTGTGCGATAAATTTCAGCTTCGGCAGCCTGCAGCCGTTCCAAGGTTTCCCCGTGGGGATGCCCGTACAAATTCCCTGCACCGCAGGAAATGACTGCTGCCTCGGGCAAAACGGTTTCCAGAAAATCTGCATCAGAACTATATTTCGAGCCATGATGAGCCACCTTCAGGATATCCGCCGAAACATCTGCCTCCTGCTCCAACAGGAACCGTTCATCCGCCGCAGAAATGTCCCCGGTAAAGAGAATTTCTGTCCCATTATAATCATATTTCAGCACCATAGAGCCATGGTTATCGTCCCCATCCCGAAAGGTCACGCCTTCCAAGGGATACAGACAACGGAATCCATGGGATGCATCGCCCGCCTTTACAGTATACAGGGGAACGTTGTTTTTTTCCACCATTTCTTTCAAAAGCAGAGTATCCTCCGTTTCCGAAAAAGGATAATCGGAAAGATAAAGTCCCATCGTGGGGATTTCCTCCAAAACCTCCAACAGCCCTGTCATGTGGTCGCTGTCGGGATGGGAAAGGAATACGCCATCCAGTTCAGAAACCCCCAAAGATTCCAGATAAGGCAAAACAACATTCTTCCCCACATTTTTCCCAAATTCCTTTCCATAAACACCGCCGCCGTCGATAAGATAGGTTTTCCCGTCGTATGTAGAAATAACGGCGGCATCCCCTTGTCCTACATCCAGAAAAGTAACGGTCGTTTCCTTGCGGAACAGGGAATTATCAAAAACAGCGCAAAACATGGCACCGCAGAGAAGTGCGCCCACCTTCCAACTGCCTTTCTTTCCGCCAAATTCCATAAACCAAAGCAGGATGCCATAATACAGCAGAATGACCAAAGGAGAAGGACGCCCCACCAAAGTATAGGCAAAGGGAAATTGAAGCAATATGGAACACGTTTTCTCAAATATCTGCAGAATGCCATATACACTTCCCGCGGCAAAGACCCCTGCGGGGATAGAAAACAGCCCCAATATCCCGCTGAGCATTCCAAAGCCCAAAAGAAGCCCGCTCAATGGCACGATGATGAGATTTGCCAGAATCCCCACAAGGGAAACGGAATAAAAATGATAGGCTACCATAGGAAAACTGAACAGGGAAGCGTATAAGGAAACCAAGAAGCTTTCCTTGAGCCAATCAAATCGCCCCCTATCTTTCTTTTTCTTCTTTTCCAGTTTGCTTACGCCAAGGCAAATGCCAATGACCGTGATAAAAGAAAGCTGAAAACCCACATGGAACAGATATAACGGCTGTATGCTCAAAATCAGCATAGCCGCCAGGGAGATATTGTTCATACGGTCGGAAAGACGGAAACAAATCCTTCCCACCATGACAATGCAAATCATTGCCGCCGCTCTCACCGAAGAAGGCGATGGTTCAATGAACAGCAGAAAGGAAAGGACTACCGGAATCGCAACTGCGGCGGAAGTTCTTCTGCTCCGTCCCAATATTTTCTCCACAAAAAAGGAAAGATACAAAGCAAGGATAGACATATGCAGACCGGAAATACAAAGCACATGGACGACCCCAGCTTCCGTATATAATCTATAGCTATCGTCGGGGATATGGTCCTTTTCCCCCGTCAGGACAGCCTTCATGATGCCGCTTTCCTCCGCAGGGAGAATGCTCTCCAAAACAGTATGGAAACGTGCCCTCCCTCTCGCCAAGGCGGAAGAAACAGAAATATCCTCTCCCAGATGTTCCATTCTATCCAGATATACTTTATACTCAAATCCCTTCGTTGTCAGAAACAGTTCTTCATCATATCCGCCGGGATAGGACGGTTCATAAAAGGGAACCAATTCTCCGGAAAAGCTGACTTTTTCCCCTGCCTGAAAACGTTCTTCTCCCCGCCAAAGGGAATAAACCTTCACATCCTGCAAAGCCGCTCCCCTTTCATCCTCCAGATCACAAAGGAGCGTCAGCTTCTGATTTCCGAAAGCGGTCAGCCCCACGTCTTTTATGACACCTTTTCCCTGCACCATGCCCATTAGCACGCTTTCGTCCGAGCCCCCTTTCCAATGATATCCTGCAGATAGAAAGCCAAATGCCACAAATAACAACAGAAACAAATATTTTCCGTTTTTCTCTTTTATCACAAAATATGACAATGATATCACAATAAAAAGAAAAGAGACCAGACACATCATTTCTGATATGCCTAGCCTCATATAAATACCACATATTGTGAAAATTGTTGCCCAAAGGGCCGGACACCTCATTTTACTTTACCCCTAATCATTGCATTTCTGCTGTTTTTAAACTGCTAACCGCAGTAAGCGGTGTTTTGAACTGCAGATTTCCTTTAAATTCATCCAGTTTCTTCCCTTCAATGAGGAACTGAACCCGATCGATATGATCCAGCTCACAAAGGGAATTGACAATGGAATAAACCGTCAGCAATTCTTCCTTTTTCCCGCCGATATGCTTCACAACGAAATCCTCACTCAAATTTACATAGCAAGTGCCATCATTGGTCGTTGTCACATCTCTGATCTTTGTTTCCGCAGGAATCGTTCCCACGCAATCCTTTTCTACGGGCCCAGCGATCAACTGTTCCAGAATGGTTTTTTCCCGGGTCTGATTGGAATTTACTTCCACTACCCGTTCTTCCACAGCCAGATCCGTTCCGTCTGCATTGGCAAAATACAAAGTCAGGATCGCATATTCTGTCAGTTCCGCAGAAATCTCGCCGCCATGGATGACCACATTGTTTCGATTCATGGGACCAAGCTCTTCCCCAGTGCTGGAGAGCAGGGGGGAGCCTTCAATGGTGATCTTTACACCATCTACAGCATCCAGTGAAGTCAATGTCCAGACAATGGAAGAACGACAGATCACTTCTTCTATATTCTTCATATTACGATATTCATTGGAAACATCGATAATGGCAATATTATTTACCAGCCCCACAGAAAGGAAATCCACATCATCGGGAACAGAGGGAGATACCCCCTCCATCTTCGGTCCTTCCTTCAGGGTATGCAAAACGGTCACCAGCGTATCTTCCATATTTTCGCCGCGGATATTCTTTTCCAAAGGCTTCATGCTGCCGTCGCTTGTCATATAGTAAAATTCGACCTTTTCCTCTCCCGATGCGATGGCTGCATCATAAATCAGTACGGAACAAGGAATCAACACGATCAATACAATGATCAAAGCAATGGCTTTGCGAAAAAATTTCTCTCGGTTTGCCATGAATTTCCTCCTTCCTTACTGTGCTGCACTCTGCTTCAGAGGGATACGCACCAAAATCGTCGTGCCTTCCTCTTCTTTGCTGTTTACCTTGATGCTGCCTTTGTGCATCATGATGGTGCTATGGGTGATGGAAAGACCAAGGCCTGTGCCGCCTGTCTCTCTGTCTCTTGTTTTATCTACACGATAGAACCGTTCAAAAATACGGTTCACTTCATCCTCGGGAATACCAATACCCGTATCTGCCACGCTGATGAATACATTCTGATGGTCTGCATCCAGAGACACTTTGACTGTCCCTTCCTCAGGGGTATATTTCACCGCATTATCCACCAGATTGGAGATAGCCAAAGAAAGCTTCATTTCATCCGCATCGGCATGTACCTCTTTTTGAGCTTCCCACTGCAGAGAAACGCCCTTGTCAGCCGCCAATGGCTGCAGCCGTTTGATGATATCCTCCATCATATGGTTCAGATCTGTTTCCCGGAAATTCAGGGGGATCTCCTTCTGATCCAGTTTTACCAGAGTCAGCAGGTCATTGATAATGGCTGTCATACGGTCTACCTCGGAATTGATATCGTGGAGGAACTCCACGTACATTTCCTTTGGTACATCCTCCTGCAGCAAAATAGATTCACTCAGCACCTTAACAGAGCTGAGGGGTGTTTTCAATTCATGAGACACATTGGATACAAACTGCTGTCTGCTGGATTCCACTTTTTCCAGTTGATCCGCCATTTGGTTGCAAGCAATCGCCAGATCAACGATCTCATTATGGACTTTTCCGTTGACCTTTACCCGCTGTTCAAAATGCCCTTCGGACATTCTCTGGATGATACCGATCAGGCTTTTCACAGGCTCTGTAAAAACCTTGGAGATCACGATCATCATCACCAGCACCAAAAATACCAGTGCCCCCAGCAGTAAATATGCTTCTTTCCCGATATCGCCGATAATACTGCGTACATCCGTCAAACCGTCGGCGATCAGAACCACACCGATACGGTTGTTCCCTGCGCCTACGATGGATGCCGCCGCATAAACGGTTCCATCCTTCTGTTCCTTTGCGGTATCCTTATCCTGCAAAGCCTGAATAACTTCCGGCAGCAGGAAAGTTTTCCCTACATCCTCATACCCCGTATCATAAATCACTGTGCAGGAATCATCCAAGATCAGCACACGATAATCCTCATCCTGACTGGTTTTTAGAATACCTTCCTCTAAGCTGCTACGGTTTTTATCGTCGTACAAAAACCCGGAGGAAGTCACCTGCCCGGAAATGACATTAGCCTGACTGAGCAGTTCCTTTTTTCTTTCTTCTACGAAATAGCCCTGTACAGAATGAAGCATCGTGCTGGCAAGCAAAAGCAGAGGCACGATACCGGCTACCAGATAAGCCCCCATCAAAATCCAGCGCAGGGAGATGAACGGGAGTTTTTTCTGTTCCTTCTGCTTAGTTAAAATAGTAACCAACTCCCCATTTTGTAAAGATATATTTCGGTTCACTGGGATTTGCTTCAATCTTTTCCCGCAATCGACGTACATGTACATCTACTGTACGCACATCACCGGGATAATCATAGCCCCATACCGTATCCAGCAGTTTTTCTCTGCTGTAGACCTTGCCGGGATTTTCCATCAAAAGCTCCAGCAAGTCAAATTCCTTTGCTGTCAGATTTACTTCCCTGC
Source organism: uncultured Clostridia bacterium (assembly GCA_945868505.1). Lineage (GTDB taxonomy): Bacteria > Bacillota > Clostridia > Lachnospirales > Anaerotignaceae > Anaerotignum_A. The sequence continues at coordinate 11,408 of CAMBLO010000009.1, forward strand.
CGCTGATGAATACTCTCCTGCTGTCGAAGGAAAGCTCTAAGTCTCTTACCTTCAGCACATTTTTCGCTGCAGATTCTGCCGGGGCTTTCTTCACGCTGCGGCGCAGGATGGCCTTGATACGGGCTTTCAATTCCAAAATATTGAAGGGCTTTGTGATATAATCATCGGCACCGTATTCCAGCCCCATGATCTTATCCATATCTTCGCCCTTTGCCGTTACCATGATGATGGGCACCTGAGAAAATTCTCTGGTCTGCTGGCAAACCTCCAAGCCGTCCATTTTGGGCAGCATTACATCCAGCACCACCAGGTCGAAGTTCTTTTCCTTGATATACTGCAATGCTTCTTCCCCGTCGTATGCCGTTGTTACTTCCATGCCATCCTGTTCCAAAGAAAATTTGATGCCCTTCACAATCAATTTTTCGTCGTCTACTACCAAAATCTGATAAGCCATTTTCAGCCTCCTATTCTCCCACTGTAATCTCTTCTTTTATTTTTTCGAATGTCTTTTCCCCGATGCCGGATACCTTCATGATATCCTCAATGGAGAAAAAGCCTCCGTTTCTTTCTCTGTATGTAATGATATCTGCCGCACGCTTTTCGCCGATACCGGAAAGGCGGATCAGTTCCTCCGCTGTAGCGGTATTGATATTCAGTTTGCCCATCATTTCTTCTGCGTAAACCGTCGTTTCTTCTGCGGCGCCAATCTTCTCTGCGGAAATGGGCGTACCCATATCCAGTTCTCCTCCATAAAAGCTATGACAATAAAGGATGCCGCACAGCAAAAAGAAAACCATGACAGCCAAAAGCTTGAGTCGTTCTATTCCACATTTCTTTACAAAGCCTTTTTCATGCAACTTTCATCCAAACCTCTTTTTCTTCATTTCCGTTTCTGGTATAATGAGATACAGTATTTGTTTTTTTATCACAATCTTTTAACTGATTGCATATTTCATTTATTTTAACATAGAAATTGATTTTTTTCAAATCAACAGATAGGAGAATCCCATGAAAAAAAGATTTCTGCCATTCCTGATGGCACTTTCCCTGATATTTCCTTCTTTCTCTGCCTTTGCGGAGGAAACAGAAGCTGCCCCTGAAGCAAAGAATACTCCTGAAACCCAAACATCTGAAACCCAAACACCCGACCTCTCCCTTGCCGCAGAAACAGCCGTCCTGATGGATGCCGCCAGCGGAGAGGTTTTATACCAAAAGAATGCTGACCAGAAGATGTACCCTGCCAGCATTACCAAGCTGATGACGATTTTACTGGCTTTGGAGCATGGCAAGCTGACCGATGAAATCACCTTTTCCCATGATGCCATTTACAGTATCGAGCCGGGCAGTGCCCATATCGCCATTATGGAAGGAGAAACCCTAACATTGGAACAGGTGCTGCGTGCCATTATCCTGCGTTCCGCCAACGAAGCCTCCAACGGCGTTGCGGAATATGTGGACGGCAGTGTGGAGGCCTTTGCAAAGCACATGACAGAACGGGCCAAGGAACTGGGCTGCAAAAATACCAATTTCGTCAATGCCAATGGGCTCCATGATGAAAACCACTATACAACCGCCTACGATATGGCCCTTATTGCCAAGGAATTGCTTACCCATGAAGAATATCGTTCCATGATGAGCGAAACCTATTACGAAATCCCCCCGACGAATAAGCAGACGGAAACCCGCTATCTCCATGGGCAGCATCAAATGCTGAATCCCAACTCCATCTATTATTATGAAGATGCCATCGGCGGCAAGACAGGGTTTACCTCGGAAGCCCTGAATACCCTTGTGACCTATGCCGAACGGGATGGTATGGAATTGATTGCCGTAGTGATGAAATGCAACGGAGCGGAGCATTACACCGATACTGCTGCCCTCTTTGATTATGGCTTTGAAAATTATGAATCCGTAAAGCTGCTTTCTGCCGAAGACCATACCGCCACAGTCACCGTGACGGAAACCTACAAGGATAAGCCTATAGAGCTTGGGAAAATCACCGTCGCTCCCGCAGAGGATGTATACCACACTTTGCCAAAAGGGACAGATGTTTCTCAAATCAAGGTGGAAACAGATTGCCCCGAAACTGTGGAAGCCCCTGTCGCAGAGGGGCAGACCATTGGGACGCTAAAGGTTACCCTAAACGGTGAAACCCTCAAAACCGTCGATTTGGTTTCTCAAAACGCCGTAGAGAAAATGACCGATGCCCAGAAAGAAGAATTGGATAAATCCTCCGTTTCTGGCATCCTGAAAAAAGTCGGCATCGGCGTGGGAATCCTCATCGTTGCCTTCCTCATTCTCTTCTGCATCACCCGCACCATCGGGCATTATCAGAGAAAGAAACGCCGTCAGCAACGGCGCAGAAACCAAAGACACAGCCGCAGAAACCGCTATTAAGCAAAAATAAACCCCTTGTGAAAGCCAGTCCATACTGTTTTTCCACAAGGGGTTTATTTTCTTCTATTTATTTTCCGAAGATTTCCCGAAATACCGGCTGCATCTTGGCAATCCACTCATTTTCCTCCCGATTATAGAATTTTGTATCGGAATTTACCGCAAAGGGAATTCCCGCCTGTTCCAGGCTTTCTCTCATATATCCCGCAAAAACCACCTGTTCCTCGATGGTATAATCGTCCCCATCGTTATAGTTGCCTGGCATCCATGCGCCTACCCAAGTGGGCACCCCTGTTTTCTTCTGCCAAGCCAGAGCCAAATCTATTTTTTCCTGAATCAAGGCTTTTTCCGCCTTTGTCCCGGTGGTCCAAAGCTTTCTTTCGTTGGTCTTACTGGGGCCTGCGGCATAAAAATGCCATTCTGCCATCAAATATCCGTTAGACTGGCTGGGAATCTCCAATTCATCAAGATATGCGGCGTCAGAACGCAGTCTGGGGGAAATGATGAGGATTCGTTGGGGATTTGTCTTACGAATCTCCGCCGTTGCCTTTTCAAAATATTCATTCAATGCATCCGGCTGCTTGTTTAGTGCATCTGTTGCCTCAATCAGCAGGTCGAAGGAAAGCAAGGGGGAAGCATCCTGATATCTTTCCGCAACCGTTCCCCACCACTGCACTGCTTTTTCCATGTTTTTCTGATTAGGATTATTTTTAAACGCATCCGCCTGATAAGCAATCACAGGAATGACGCCATGCTTCAGGCAATCTGCAATCTGCTGATCCAAAAGCTCCAGCAATGCTTCATCGGCATCCTCGGAAATGCGGATACGCACATGGGAAACCCCCGCTGCCGCAAAATCCTTCACCGCCTGTTCGCTGTAGTTTTCTCTGCCGCCTTTTGTCTTGGACCAATCCACATCCATCCCTTTTCCCAGCATACTCTGATATTCCCAAGGGGAAATCTCCTTGCTTGCTTCTGCGTCTGTGGAAATCAGCACCCTTCTGTCCCTTTCTCGCCAGCCAATCTCAAACCCCAATGCTTCCCCAAGGTCACGCAGCTTGAAATAGGTATAGCCCCCAATATTGTATGCTTTCAGATTCACATAGCTTCCATCAATAAAAACAGGGGCAGCCGAGGGCACTGCTTCATAAGAAGCACTGTCGAGAACCGAAGATACTTTTTCTGTCTCCGTTCCCACTCCCGATGTGATAACAATGGCGTTTTTTTGGCTGTTCCAATCCACCCGAAAGGCTCCGTTAGTTCCCTTCATCATCCCTGCAACATCTCTCAGCTTAAAATAATAATTTCCTTCAATCAAATAAGACGGCAATGTATGAGCTTGCCCATCTACTTCCATAATCGCCATACTGGCAGAAACCGGTGCCGCCTGTATGGGCACAGCGCAAGCCATGCTGATTGCCAAGGCAGAAAGTATTGTTCTTTTTCCTTTCATGTCATCCTCCTAAAACCTCTTTTTCCCCATAGCGAGGGTTTCTCTCCTTGAGACGGCGTACACCACTCGTTTGTTCTTTTTCCATACATTTTTTACACAAAAAAAGCGGATAAAAATCCGCCCTTTTGTCAGTTACCACATTCAATACTGATGGATGTGAAGATATCCAGAATATCGTCTACTTTTGTTTTTGCTTTTTCTTCGCCGCCCTTATCCAGCACGATATGGCCTTTATCCATCATAATCAATCTGCTGCCATAATCCGTGGCATAGCGCAGGTTATGGGTGACCATCATGGCTGTCAGTTTCTTTTCTTTTACGACCTTATCTGTCAGCTCCATGATAATATCCGCTGTCTTCGGGTCAAGGGCTGCGGTGTGTTCATCCAGAATCAGGAATTCGATAGGGGTTAAGGTTGCCATGATCAGTGTGGCTGCCTGTCTCTGTCCGCCGGAAAGAGCCCCCAGCTTCACATTCATCTTATTTTCCAGACCCAGCCCCAGAATGGAAAGCTGTTCTTTATAGTAGTTCTCTCTTGCTTTATTGACACCTCTGCCCAGACCAAAGGGCTTCCCCTTATTATCCGCCAGAGACATATTTTCCAGCATGGTCAGATTGGGGCAGGTGCCTGCGGAAGGGTCCTGATACACACGACCAATGGTGCGGTATCTTTGGAAATCCTTCATTTTTGCGATATCCTTGCCGCCAATCACCACTTCGCCCCCCTGAATGGGGATGCTGCCGCAGATGATATTCAGCATGGAGGTTTTCCCGGAGCCGTTGCTGCCGACGATGGAAACAAATTCCCCATCGGGGATGGTCAGGTTAAAATCTTCAAACAGCAGGGTTTCGGAAATCGTGCCGGGGTTATAGATTTTTTTGATATGCTTCAACTCAAGCATGTTCCGCACCACCTTTCTGTCTGTTGCCCAATACCAAAATGACAAGGAACAGCACTGCCGTTGCCAGCTTCATCAGATTTGCGGGCAAGCCCAAGCCAATGGCAATCTGGATACACGCTTTATAGAACACGCTGCCCACCAGAACAGCCGTTGTGCCTTTTACAAAGCTTACCTTACGGAACAGCGTCGTACCGATGATAACTGCCGCCAGGCCGAATACCATCTGCCCTGTGCCCATAGTACTGGAAAAGGCTCTCTGTTCCATGCAGACCATGGCACCGGACAGAGCCACCAAAGCATTGGCGATAACCAGACCAACGATCTTTACAACGCCTTTATCCTTTGCTAGCGTAGTTACCAGCATACTGTTATCCCCAACGGCACGCAACAGCATACCACTTTTTGTACTCAAATACCAGTCCAGAATGAATTTGAAGATCAATGCCACTGCCAGAGTCATGACAAATTTCCGCATCATCAGGGAAGAATTCCCCATGACGGCCATAATGGGGCCAGAGGTGAAAATCGTATCAATGGCACGTTCCACTGCCAGATTAGAACCTGCAATCTGCAGGTTGATGGAGAACAGTGCTGTCATGGTGATGATACCTGCCAACAGATCTCTCACACCGAATTTCACATGGATCACACCTGTCACCAGCCCTGCCACTGCGCCTACGGCGATGGCCGCCAGCAGTGCCACAAAAGGATTTACCTCCTTCACCAGAAGCACCGCAGCAACAGCCGCCCCCAAAGGAAAGCTGCCGTCCACAGTCAAGTCAGGAAAATCCAATATTTTATAGGTGATATAGATGCCGTAGGACAACAGGGCGTATATAAAGCCCTGTGTCAACGTGCTGATAATCAGATCAAACATAGCTTAACCTCTTTCTATCACAGCAAGATCACTCTGCTGTTACATCAATGGCATTTTCCACTGTTGCGCTCATCCCCAGTGCAGCCAGGGCATCGGGATTTACATAGATTTCAAATGCAGTGATTGTTTCATAAGGCATATCCGTTGCAGCCGCTTCGCCTCTCAGGATTTTTGCTGCCATCATGCCTGTCTGTTTGCCCAGTGCCACATATTCAATCCCTGCGGAAGCAACACAGCCCAGTTTTACCTGTTCGATTTCGCTGCCGTAAACGGGAATGCCTGCATCATTTGTTTTTTCCAGAATAGAAGGCAGAACGCCGACTACGTTATTGTCTGTCAAGTTTGTAAAGCAGTCAACGCCTTTGGAAATCAGGGTATCTGTTGCCTGATTTACTTCTGCCTGTGTCATAACACCCAGAGCTTCGATCGTAAAGCCATAATCCGCTGCCTTTGCCTGATATTCTTCTACTGCGGAAACAGAGTTAGGTTCGCTTGTTGTGTAAAGGATACCGATGGTTTTTGCATCGGGCTGCATTTCACGGATCAGCTGCAGCTGGCCTTCAATGGGCAGCTTATCGCTGGTACCTGTGATGTTGCCGCTGGTCAGTTTTGCCTTTTCAGGGTCTGTGATCGCTGTGAAAATGACGGGAATATCCTTATCTTCCGCCGCTGCGTAGCAGGCTGTTGCAGAAGGGGTTGCGATGGCACACATCAGTGCAACATTGTTTGCAGAGAAATTCTGAGCGATCTGTGTCGCTACGTTATCATCAAAGCCAGCATTCTGGTAATCGATGGTGTAGTCAACGCCTTCCACCAAGCCGGCTTCTTCCAGCCCCAGCAGGAAGCCTTCCCGGCAGTTATCCAAGGATGCGTGCTGCCCATACTGGTTGATACCGATCACAGGTACATCGCCACTGGCTGCACCGCCTTCTGCAGATGTGCTGCCGCCGCATCCTGTCAGTGCCATTGCTGTCATTACCATTGCCATTGTCATTGCCATAAATTTTTTCATAATACTCTCTCCTTTTCTAATCTTGTTTTGTTTCTTCTTTCTTGTCTCGTCTCGTCTTGGCTGTTTTCAGAACGAAGTACCGATTCCTATTTATGCTTGGCGAAAAAGCAAATGCCGCCTGCGGCATCGTTTGTTTTTTCACTATAACAAAAAAAGTCCAGTCCACATATTTCTATGGGACAAGACTCAAATATCCTGCGGTACCACCCAAATTGATGAAAAATCATCCGCTCTCTTCACTGTACAGCCATACAGTCACGCTCTGGTAACGGGTGCGTTCCCCGTCGGCTTCTACTTGCTTTCGCTTTCGGCCGCCCTCATAAGTCCATTCACCTGACCTCCTGCTGTTGTGTTTCCACCATCCACAACTCTCTGTAAGCTGATTTGAAAGGCTACTCCTCTTAATCACTGGTTTCTCTCTTTGGATATATTGATTATAGCACTATGGTTTTATTTGTCAATACCAAATCCACTCCCCAGCATAAGAGTTTTCTTTGCACTGACACAACAGAAAACCCCCTTTGCTTCTGCAGAGGGGGTCGTTTTTTTCTATTCCATTATTTCAGTACGCGTCTTGCTGTTACATATGTATTTGCACTATAGCCACTGTTCAGGTCTGTCACTGTGACACCATAAGCCTTGCCATCTGTGGAATGGACATAAGTACCATCGCCACAATAGATACCAACGTGGCTAATACCGCTGTCGCCGCCGCTGTTGAAGAATACCAAGTCGCCGGCCTGCAGATTGGATTTGGAAACTTCCACACCATTGCTTGCCATTGCCGCAGAAGATCTGTTCAGGGTAATGCCGAAGTTTTTATAAACGGCATATACAAAACCGGAACAATCCACGCCTGTTTTCAGGTTCGTACCACCCCATACATAGGGAGTACCTATGAACTGCTTGCCGTATGCGACCACTTCTGCCCCTTTGGAGGAGGATGCAGAACGTGTGGTTTTCGCGCCGGTTCTGACAGAAAGAAACTCTGCACTAACGTAGCCCTTCTGGCCGCCGTCCGTAACCACTCTGATCCATTCCTGACCAACTCTGTCCACATCCACTTCTGTACCGTAGGGCAGAACTGTCAGTACAACAGAATTGGTAGAAGCTTCTTTTCTCAACCTCAGACCCGATTCTGCCGTAACAACACCATAAGTAGCTTCCAGTTCCTGTGCCGCTTCATTTGCAATTTCGGGAACATATTTCACATAATCACCAGATACATAATCCTTGCTGACATAAGCAGAACCGCCTTGATAGGAAACACGGTACCAGCTATCATTCTGTCCTGTCACCGTTACGGCATCGCCATCGGCAAATTTGCCCAGAGAATCGGAGGATGTTGAAGCCTTTTCTCTCAGGTTTACACCGGAACCATCGATATTTGCGTCTGCTTTTGTCATTTCAAAATATTCTGCGAAAACGAAGCCAGTCTCGCCGTTATAGGAAATTTTGAACCAATCGCCTGCTTTGTCCAAAACTGTGTATTCTGTACCCTCATTGATTTTACCCAGAACATTTGCACTTGTGTTTGCTTCTGCACGCACATTTACGTTTGTGCCGGAAGCTTGTCCTGCGTTAGCAGCAAAGGCTGTCACTGTACCCAGAACAACAAAAGCAGCCGTCAGGCAAATCTGTTTGATTGATTTATTTATGCCCATTGGATTCTCCTCCAAACTGTTTTTCTCGTAATTGTTACAATTCTGTTACAATTAGTATATAAAAAAGTAATAAACCTGTCAATCTCTTTCTGCAAAAGTTTACATTAATTTTTTACAATTTATAGAAAGAAAAGCCGATAATTAAACCTTTTTCGACATTTGAATTGACATAACTTTCCATTTATCATTTTTAACAAGGAAAAATCCAAATTTTAAGACTTTTTAAAGCTCTACAATTTTCCCGGCGATTTTTTCACAAAATACGGCGTCATGCTCCACGAAAAGTAATGTGGGTCTATATTCTTGTAACAAACCTTCTATCTGCATTCGAGAAAACACATCTATATAGTTCAACGGCTCGTCCCAGATATACAGATGGGCTTCTTCGCAAAGGCTGCGAGCAATAAGGACCTTTTTCTTCTGCCCATCGCTGAAATCCTCCATCTTTTTATCAAATTGTTCTCGGGAAAAGCCCAGTTTTCGCAGTATCGCCTTGAACAGGCTTTCGTCAATGGCATATTCCTCTGCATAATCCCGTAAATCTCCTTGCAATCCATCGGTTTTCTGGGGCACATAAGAAATTTTCAGGCCTGTTGCCTTGCGAAATTCCCCTGTCGCATCCATTTCTTCCCCCAGAATCAGCTTCAAAATTGTAGACTTGCCACAGCCATTTTTCCCCCGCAGAGCCACTTGCTCCCCTGCTTCAATCTCGAAGGAAACACCCTGACAGGCGACCTTTTCGCCATACCGCACAGAAACCTCCTTCAGATAGACCAAAGGGCTTTGGCGGGCCGTTAAAGGAGACAGCTTCAAATCATCGGCGGTATCGATATTCCGCAGCAAGGAGGTTTTTTCCGCAAGGGCTGTTTCCTGCCGCCGCTCCAGATTTTTGGAACGGCGCATCATCTTTTCCGCTTTGTGCCCGATATAGCCCTTATCCACCTTTACACCTGCATCTCTGGGGGTTCGCCTGTCGGCGTTTTTCATTTTTTCCACCTGCTCCGACCAGCGGGAGGCTTGCTTCGCCGCCTTTTCCAACCGCTTAATATCCTTTCTCAGCTTCTCATTTTCGGAAAACTCATAGGCATCCTGTCTGTCCTTGTTTTCCTTCCAAGAGGAGAAATTTCCCCGCTGCACTTCAATATTACTACGGTTGATGGCAAGCACATGGTCAATACATTCATCCAACAGGATTCTATCGTGGGAAACCAAAATAAAGCCCTTTTTCTGCTGTAAATATTTGCTGATGGCCTTTCTTCCCTCCAAATCCAAATGGTTTGTCGGTTCATCGATGAGCAGAAAGGCGTGTTCCTTCAAAAACAACGCAGCCAGTAAGACTTTTCCCTGCTCCCCATCGGAAAGGGTATCAAAGGGGCGCCAAAGGGCTTCCTCGTCCACATCGATTCTGGAAACTTCCTTGACGATTTCCCAATCCTCTGCATAGGGGCAGATTTCCCGCAGGATATCTATGGTGAGCCAATCCTTCCGCTCCACCTCATAAGGAAAATAGACAAAATCCATATCTGCGGAAATGGTGCCGCTGTATTCATACTGCCCCATCAGCAACTTTAGAAAGGTGGTCTTTCCCCTTCCGTTTCTACCGATGAGCCCCAGCTTCCAATCCGTATCCAAACGAAAGCTGACATCTTCAAAAATATTATCGTAACTGCCCTCATAGGCAAAGGTTACATCTGTGACTTGAATATAAGACATACTGGTTTTTCCTCCTTATTTTTGCAAAATAGAAAAGCCACAGGAAAACAAATTCCTATGGCTTATAAACGCATACCAAAACAGACAAAGCTATCTTATATTCTTTGATGGGATAAGCTGTAAGAGTTTCTCGTTTTCCTGCTGCGGGCATGACAAAGAAACAAAGGCCGAAACACTTTGTACAGATAATCGCTTCTTTTTCATACCGATTCAAAAATTAGCAAGAAAACTGGAACATCTTTTCAACTCCTATCATTTTGTAATACTACATTTCATTACAGAAAGTATAGCACGAAAAATTGCCAGATACAATCATTTTGAAAGTAATTCTTCCTTGAATTTCCCATTTTCATAGAACAATTCCCCATCGGCATAGATTCTGCCCTCTTTGGTCATATCGTTAATCATATCCCAATGGATAGCTGATTCATTTTTACCACCCGCTTCCTGAAAGGCTTCGCCGATAGCCATGTGCATGGAACCGCCGATTTTTTCATCGAACAGGATATTTTTCGTATGGCGCTGAATGCCGTAATTGGTGCCGATGGCAACCTCGCCGAAATAACGGGAGCCTGCATCCGTATCAATATAGGAAAGGAGAGTATCCAGCATTTCTCCATTTTTGCAGGAAACATCCACGATACGTCCCTTTTCCGCAGTCAGGCGCACTTCATAAAATTCATTGCCATTCATAATGGAAGGATAGGAAAATGTAATGTAGCCGTCAATGCCATCCTCCACAGGAGAAGTAAAGATTTCCCCATCAGGGAAGTTTTCATTGCCGCAGCAGTTAATCCACTTTCTGCCGTCAATCTTCACCCGAATATCTGTATCCTTGGAAAGGATATGCAGTTCCTTTTTCCCATCCAGATAATTCACCCATTTTTCCTGCCATGCCGCCATTTCTTCCCACTTTGCCACAGGGTCGGCTTCGTAGAGGAAGCCTGCGGCATAGACAAAATCTTCGTATTCTTCCAGACTCATACCTGCGTTTTGGGCATCACCATTTGTGGGGAATTGGGTACCGCACCAACGCAACTCTCCTGTGCCCATGCGTTCAGAATAGGCTTTGCGGTTTTCTCTGTTGGCCAGACGTCTTTGCTTCAGCCGTTCCCCATCAATGGATTGCATGGTCTTTGTGTTTTCGCTGCCCCATGCGCTGAGCCAAACATCACTTCTTGCACAGGCACCGAAACGGATATTTTCCCGGGCATACTGTTCTTCCGTGCCGTTTTTCAAAATTTCCGCATCCACATCGGGAATATCCACATAATATTCTACCAATGCGCCCTTTTTCACCGCCGCTCTCGCTACAGCCTTGATAAAAGGCAATGCGGCATCCTCTGCGGAAATGGCAACACGGTCGCCCTTTTTCACCTTTGTAGAATAATTTACCAGCACATCTGCCAGCTTTTCCAATCTTTCGTCTCTCATTTTCTACCCCTTACTTCACAACAATCTGGCACATCTGCATGGTTTTCAGGGCAGCTTCATGGCTTTCCGGCGTTACCCCTGCACAGCAGGAAGCATCCACGCTGACCTTCACTTCGGGCAGTCTCGCCTTCAAAAGCATGGCATTGGAAACCACACAGATATCTGTGCAAAGACCAACCAGCTCAATCTCGCATTTCTCCGCAGGCAGTCCTGCAAATTCCATGGCCATCATATCCGCCAGCTCCAAAGAACCGAAGGTGGGTTTATTCATAACGACCGCACCGCCCAAAGCCGCCTTTACCTTATCATTGATTTCCCAGCCATGGGTGCCTTCGATGCAGTGTACCACAGGCAGGTTGGCCCCTTCCTGTGTTTGCAGGTAGTCATCCTGATGGGTATCTCTTGTGGCATAGACCTGATCTTTGGGGTATTCATTGATCTTTGCCACTACGTTATCTACAATGGCTTCTGCTTCGGCTGTGCCCAGAGAACCATCGATAAAGTCATTCTGCATATCTACTACGATCAAAATCTTTTTCATTTTCCTTCTTCCTTTCCCTGTTTTTAGGTGAACTCGATTCATAATGCATTTAGTGTACCACGGAGATGGATTTGTTTCAAGTTAATACATCTGTCTTTACAACTAAGCACGATCTTATGATTTTCAGATATTAGTCAATCCCTCTTGGTGCACCTTCGCCCCTTGTAGCAGTTGAAGAAGCTACTTCTATTGTCTTCGCTTCTTCATTCCAGTTTACATCCATTTCCAGCACCTTTGCCAACTCTCTCAGTTTATAAAAGGTGTATCCATCAATCACATACCCATACATCCCCTGCGCATCATACCATGATGTCACAAAAATCTGTGAATCTGAAAGCACCCCTTGCTTTTCTTCTGTGCCAATCACGTATGTTTTTGAACCTTCGACCGGCACATATTCCTCTTGCATATCAATAGAAACAAAATTTCTTTCTTTATTATATCCCACGTTAAAATGGTGATATGGATCTGCAATGTGTTCTGTTACCACCTGTGCCACATCCCGCAGGCGGAAATAGTTATAGCCATTGATATTGTAGCACTGCATCATTTCACTATGCCCATCCAGCGTTACCTCCTGCACGGCGGGCTTTGCCGTTACATATTTTGCAGGCAGTTCCGCCGCATAAGTCGTTGTCCCCATCATGCACATCGCCAAAACCATTGCAAAAAATCGTTTCATACCCTTTTCCTCCTTATATATGTCATTTCCCAGAAGTTTCTTCCTCTTCTTCAGCCAGTATAGCCTTAAATATGTACAAAAACCATTAAGAATTTCATAATAATTTATCTCACCTCTGTGCCGCCCCATTCCACAACGGTAAAGCCCTCTCTCTGCAAAGTGGGCAATTCCTGTTCAGGAATGTCCACAGGTTCTTCCAATGCCTTGAATGCCATGAACACACGGAGCATATTGTCAGGTTCAGGGGTGATATTCAGCTTTGCGGATGTGTCATAGTTTTCCCACTGGAAGGAAATCAGGTTGTAGGCGTTATCCTGCATATAAGGCAACCAATACACGATAAATTCATTGTATTCTCTGGGGGTCATTCCCATGGCAGAGAGTTTTTCCTGCAGGAATGCAACAATATCTTCCCCTTTCACCACAAAGCCCTCGGAAAAGTCCATTTCGCCGTAGCCTTCTCCTTCCCAGAAAAGATAGGAATACTCTCTGCCGTCGGCGTGATTTGTCAAAGTACCGTCAGGCTGGGCAGTTACCTTCCAGCCATCGTTATAGGAAGGATAGGTTACTGTCAGCTCGCCATCATATTCCAGTTCCACAGAAATGTCTGTAGTTTCTTCGGGATAGAGATAGATAACGGGTTTTCTGGCTGCCATCGGTGCAGTCAGAATTCTTACCTTCTGCTGGGACTCCAACCAGCTCACATGAAAACCGATGGCATTCCCAATATCACGCAGTTTATAATAAGTATATCCATCAATGATATATCCTTCCATTCCTTCATCCGGCATTTCTCCATTCACAAACACCTGTGCATCCGAAAGGATTGCTTCTTTATCAGCAATATTGACAACAGTTTCTTTTTCATCTTCTGTTCCCGAATATTCTCTTCCCGTTTCCAGATAAATCACATCTTTATCAGCGTTGTATATAATATCAAATTTAAAACAATCATCACGGCTTTTTTCTGTCATTACCTCCGCCACATCCCGCAGACGCATATAATTATAGCCATTGATGTTATATCCTTCCATTTTTGCATAATAGTCATCTACAACAATCTTTTGGGCAACATATTTTGCCGTTGCCATTTCCCTTTCCTCAGCAGCATAAGCCGTTGTCCCCATCATCACCATAGCTAATACCATTGCAAAAAATCGTTTCATACCCTTTTCCTCCTTTTTTCCTGCCAAATGATACCAGAATTTCTTTTCTTCATCATAGCATTCCAAGGTTACAGCTCCGTAACAAAGTTCCTAAGAAATTCTTACGATTTCTCCCCTTTCCCCTTGATATAACCGTCCCATTTTAATGGATCCCGGAAGATTTTTTCACACCAAAAACTGCCACCAGCAGTAACACAATGCTTCCCTCCGACATTGCTAAAAAGGTCATATTCAAACCGTGGATAGATGCGTTTTCTCCGTATGTAACCATAGAATTTTGCGCCACTGCCGTCATAATGCCTACAAAGATGGCAGAACCGATGGCTCCCGAAATCGTTCTCAGGGAAGTCAAGAGGGCCGTTGCATGGGCCATTGCTTCATAATTCAATTTACTGGTTCCCCATGTGACCAGAGGCATCATCAAACAGCCGATTGCCATACAACGAACAACATTATAGAACGAAGCAATCCATACCGAGGTTTCCATACTGATTAAAAACATCCCAATATTGCTGATTACCATACAGAAGGCACCGGTCACGAACAATAGCTTCATGCCGACTTTATCATAAATCTTTCCGGCAAAGGGGCTGATGATCGCCATAGCCAAAGAACCCGGCAATGTCACCAATCCGGAAATCGTTGCAGAATACCCTTTGATCGACTGCACATACAAAGGCATGATGATAGAGGAACCCATCATGACAAAGTAAAGCAGCATACTGCCTATGACACTCAGCATCAATTCTTTATTCTTTAATATTCTTAACTCAAGAAAAGGCTCTTCCAAATGAAGCTGTCTATATACAAACAGCACCGCCGCAGTACAACCGATCACCAATATGAGCAATACCTGCGGGCTGACGAAGGGATACGCCCCCATGTTCCCAATGCCTAACGTAATGCCGCCAAAAGCGAATGCGCTGATTACAAAAGACGCCATATCAAACTTTTTCTGAGCAGTAGGCAATACATTACCAAACACAAAATACGCTGTAATGAAAGCAATTACCATAATTGCAATAGAAATATAAAAAATCATTCTCCAACCAAATGCATCAACCAATACGCCCGCTAATGTAGGCGCAATAACCGGTGCCGCCCCCACAGAAAGCCCATACCAGCCCATAATAGCCCCCCGCATCTCCGGTGGATAGATTGTCAAAAGAATGACCTGGGCCATCGCAGTCATAATGCCATTGCCGGAAGCCTGAAAGATACGCCCCAGCATCATGATCGGGAAATTGGGCGCAATCCCGCAGACAAACAAACCTATGATAAACAATAAGATTGCAGTCAAATAAAGCTTTCTGGTGGGAAAACGGGTAATCAAAAAAGCAGTCAGAGGCATCATGATCCCCATTGCCAGAGAATAGGCACTGGTCAGCCACTGACCTGTGGTAACACTGATATGCAGATCCTCTATGATCGGGGGCAATGCAGTCGTTAGGGCTGTCGCAAGCATGGACGAAGCAATACAGCTGATCAATATATTGATAAATATGAGTATCCGTTTTTTATCTGTGATCTTCTCAACATCATGCATGGCTTTCTTCCTCCATTTCCATATAATGATTCTTGATTTTACTTAAAATGCTGTAAAACTGGTTTTTTTCTTCTTCCGTTAGGGGAGATACCATATTGCAATAGGCATTCACCCGTAGTTTTTGATATTGAAGTGCCTCTTCATGCCCTTCCTGCGTCAATGAAACCAAGAGGGTTCGCTTGTCTTGTGTCGATGGCATACGCTTTACAAATCCTTTTTTCTCCAGCTTAAGCAATAATTCGCTTAATGATGTGGAACGGATTTGAAGAATCTCAGCCAATTCTTTCTGGGTGATCGTTCCTGTCTCGTTCAATGTATAAATGCAGCGATATTGCCCCAGAAAAGGACTGCCATTCCCATTATGGGTTTTTGCAAAATATTTGCTCATCTTCATCACATCGAAAAATAATGCTACAATCTCTTCATCTCTAAAACTCATCGCCATACTCCTTTCTATCATTCCATAGGCACAAATCAAGAGGTACCTCCCAATATTTTAAGGAGGTACCTCTTGATTGTCAAGGAAATTCTTCAGATTTCCCGCCTTTCCCCTTGACACAGGCGGCTTTTTCGGTTTATGATTATATTCGTGAAAAAACAATGACAGGGAATAGTAAAAAAGCCCCTTGCCCCCAGAAAATAGGCGGTAGATGCGAGCCTTGGCAAGCCTTTTTGAACCTGCCCCTCGAGTTCCGCAGGGAAAATGCGGCGTAGTTCGGCGTTAACGAGTCCGAGAGGATGATAGCTTTATCATCAATAAGGGTGGCACCGCCGAATGACCTTGGTCCCTTTTGTATGGGGACGAAGGCTTTTTTTTCGCCTTCTTGAGGGCTTTGCCCTCAAACTCCCACAAGGAGCTCAGCCCCTGCCAGGGTGTGGGACAGCGTCCCACGGTCTTAGATTTTTTAAGGAGGAATACAAAATGGCAAAAGAAAAGAAATTTGTAGAATCCATCACCGATATGGAAGTGGATTTTCCCCAGTGGTATACTGACGTTGTAAAAAAAGCTGACCTGACAGAATATTCCAGCCTGAAGGGCTGCATGATTATCCGTCCCTACGGCTATGCCATCTGGGAACTGATTCAGAAAAACTTGGACGAACGTTTCAAAGAAACAGGCGTAGAAAACGTTTATATGCCCATGTTCATCCCCGAAAGCCTGCTGCAGAAGGAAAAAGACCATGTAGAAGGCTTTGCGCCCGAAGTAGCTTGGGTTACTCACGGCGGTGAAAAGAAGCTAGAAGAACGCATCTGCGTTCGCCCCACTTCTGAAACACTGTTCTGCGAACATTACGCAAACATCATCCAGTCCTACCGTGACCTGCCGAAGCTGTATAACCAGTGGTGTTCCGTTGTTCGTTGGGAAAAAACAACCCGTCCCTTCCTGAGAACCATGGAATTCCTGTGGCAGGAAGGCCATACAGCCCATGCAACAGCAGAAGAAGCCCAGGAAAGAACCATCCAGATGCTGAACGTATATGCGGATTTCTGCCGTGAAGTACTGGCAATCCCCGTAGTCAAAGGCGAAAAAACAGAAAAGGAGCGTTTCGCCGGTGCAGCTCATACATTCACAATCGAATCCCTGATGCACGATGGCAAGGCTCTGCAGTCCGGTACCAGCCACAACTTTGGTGATGGCTTTGCTCAGGCTTTTGGCATCCAATATACAGATAAAGAAAATAAACTGCAGTATGTTCACCAGACAAGCTGGGGCATGACAACCCGCCTGATCGGTGCTGTTATCATGGTTCATGGCGACAACAGCGGTCTGGTACTGCCTCCCAGAATCGCTCCTACACAGGTGATTATCGTTCCCATCGCTCAGAAAAAAGAAGGCGTACTGGATAAGGCTGCAGAACTGAAAAACAGACTGAACAAGGTTTGCCGTGTGAAACTGGATGATTCCGATAAATCCGCTGGCTGGAAATTCTCCGAATATGAAATGAAAGGCGTTCCTATCCGTCTGGAAATCGGCCCCAAGGATATCGAACAGAACCAGTGCGTGCTGGCAAGAAGAGACACAGGCGAAAAGATCTTCGTTTCTCTGGATGAATTGGAAACAAAGGTGCCCGAACTGCTGGATGAAATTCAGGCAAACCTGTTGAAAAAGGCAACAGAACATCGTGATTCCAGAACATACACAGCAACAAACATGGAAGAATTCGAAAAGACCATCAACGAAACCCCCGGCTTCATCAAAGCTATGTGGTGCGGCGATCAGGCTTGTGAAGATGCCATCAAAGAAAAAACAGCAGCAACCAGCAGATGTATTCCCTTTGAACAGGAAGAAATCAGCGATACCTGCGTATGCTGCGGCAAAAAAGCAAAACACATGGTATATTGGGGCAGAGCATATTAATATCCGAACACAAAAGAGGCGTGGAAATCCACGCCTCTTTTTAGGGCATCGACTTTGTCGATGCCCTTCGTCGAAATCAGGATTTCGACGAGTTAAGACAGAGGTATAAACAGATGGGTTCCATCGGCAAAAATGCCTTGAAACCCACTGTTTTCCTCGTCGAAAATGAATTTCTCCTGCGGATTCCATTTGGGAAACGGGTTCGTTTCCCAAACCCTTCCGCTGTTTAGAAGTCACTTTGTTTCTAATCTAGAAAGAGGAGTGAAAATCCACGCCTCCTTTTATTTTTTCTGCCCTTTCAAGTTAAAGAGCAGCAGCCCCGAAATGATGACTGCGCCGCCAATAAAGGTTCCCATACCGGGCACCTCCCGCAGCAGCAAAAAGCTCATCAGTGCCGACAACAGCGGAGACAGGAACATAAAATTTGCCACCTCGCTGGTCTTTTCCGCATAAGCCATGGCTTTCCCCCAAAGGATACAGCCAACAGCGTTAGAGATGATTGCCAGATACAACAGAGACAGGATGTGCTTCCCCTCCCCCGTTGCCAGCTCCCGAAAGCCATCTACGGACCAGAAGCACAGCCAAACTGCTGCCCCCAGCATACTGAAACAGGTAATCTGCATGGAGGTATAGCCCATAGCCACCAGCTTTCTCGTCATGATATTATATCCTGCCCAGGATGCAGCCGAAAGCAGCATCCACAGCATGGCTGCATCAATAGAAAAGGAACCGCCGCTATCCCACAGCAGCAGAATCACTACCCCTGTGAAAGCAATAAAAATGGCACACCAACTGATGAGATTGATTTTTTCACCATATACCCTTGCTGCGATGATGGCTGTCATGATAGGCGATGTTGCCACAAGGAGGCTGCAGGTGGCAGAAGGCAAGGTTTGCAGCCCGATATTCATGGCAACCGTATAAATCACATACCCCAACGCCCCAGACAGGAAAAACAGAGGGATATCTTTTTTCCTTGGCATCTGCATTCCCTGCAGTTTCCCGATAGCCATCATAAAAAAGCCCGCAATAAAGCTGCGGATAAATGCCAGCGGAACCACTGTGAAATGTTCCTGGGCGATTTTTGTCAAAGGATACGCCGATGCCCAAAGAAATATGGTAAACAAGCTGTATCCGATCACCTTCTTTTTTTGTGTTGTCATATTATCTCTTCTCCCCTTTTGCATCTTGTCTTTAGACAAGGTACACCTTTTTCCCAAAAAATGCAACAAAAAAGGAGCTATGAAAACTCCTTTTAAGCATTTTATTTTCCTTTCAGATTAAATACCACGATACTAATGATAATAATGGCACCACCGATAAATGTACCTGCATTGGGAATCTCACTCAGAATGATAAAGCCCATGATAGTACTCAGCAAAGGGGTCACAAACATAAAATTCGTTACTTCACTGGTACGTTCCGCATAGCTCATAGCCTTCCCCCACAGGAAATATGCAGTGGCACTGGGAAATGCACCCAGATACAGCAGTGCAATGATATGGCTGGTGCTTGCCCCTGCCAATTGCCGGAAGCCTTCCCCCGCCCAGAATCCCAAAAGGATGGCACCGCAGATCATACTGTATGTTACGATTTCCAAGGCGTTATAACCCATGGCAGAAAGCCTTCTTGTCATAATGTTGTAGCCGCAGAATACGATGGATGCACCCAATGTCCAGATCAGACCGACATTGATGGAGAAAACACCTTCCCACAGCAGCAGAATCAATACGCCAATAAAAGCAGAGATAATTGCCGCCCAACCGATGGGTTTGATTTTTTCACCATAAAGCCTGGAGGCCACTACTGCAGTCAGAATAGGCGTGACCGCAATGATAATACTGGATGTGGCAGAGGTCAAGGTCAGAATACCTGTGTTAAAGGTAATCATGTAGCCTGTAAAACCCAGACCGCCGGATACAAAGAACAAAGGAATATGCTTTTTCTGGGGCAGTCTGATATGGCACAATCTTCCGATAATAATCAGGAAGATTGCCGCTGCGGAACAACGCAGAAAGCCCAGCGGGATCGATGTAAACTGTTCCTGAGCCACCTTTGTCAGTGGAAATGCCGATGCCCAAAGAAAAACAGTCAAAAAACTCAAACCAAATACTCTTTTCTTATTCGTTGTCATTTGTGTTTCCTCCCAAAATATGAAGCTTATGATTTCATAGGAAAAAACGGAAAAAAGAATATAGAAAACCACAGACACTGAGCCATAACGTCTGTAGAGATTTCCCTCCGCTTTCAAATGTATTATAGTAAATGTTTGTAAATAATGCAATACTTTTGTACGTTATTTTTTACATCCATTCCTTTTTATTCTGAATTTTTTCAAAAAACAAGCATCGTTTTTCAACAAAAATGTTCAAAAGCGATGCTCGTTCAAACCTATGTATTTGATTATGACTTAGTCGGACTCTTCCTCAAACAGCCAAATAGCTTCTGCGTGATCCGGGTCAAACTCTGTAGTTGGATAGATCCGTAAAGCCAGCTTTGTGCCATCCTTCTTCCGATAATTATATTTTATCACATGATGCGACTGGAGCTGTCGGCAGATGCTGTCGTAGTTCAGAAAATCCAGAAAATCTTTCTGCTCATCCTCTGCCACATACCCATGACTATACACCTGCATAGAAGGCATGAAATGATAGTGGTTCTGCTCCAGAATCTGGGAGAAATACGAAGGCTCATAAATCGCACGCACCAAATCAGTTTTCATATCCACGATATAGGCTCCCATAAAACGGGAGGCAATGATCTCCAAGAAAGTGTCGCTATCCTTTTTCTCTCGCAAAATATGCTCCAGCTTCTGGTTCATAAGCCGTGCCTTGGAAAGGTTGCCTGCTTGCTGATAATACAGGCGTTTCGCCTCATACATTCTCTTTTCTGCAGTGGCTATCATATTTTTTACATCAAGGGATTCCCTTAACCAGGCCACCCCGATGGAAACATGATAACCAAAAGAATTCATGCGTTCATTGAAATGTTCAATGCGCTGTTTTACCTCCTCTTCAGAGCAGTTTGCACAAAACGCAACAAATTCGTCGCCGCCAATCCGGTAGCAGTCCTCCGGCTGGAAATACATTCTTAAGGAATCGCCAATGCAAATCAGCATTGCATCACCAGCGGCATGCCCCAGTGTGTTGTTCAATTCATGCAGTCCGTTGGCGTCAATATACAGGCAGCAAAGAGAATCTACCGTTTGCGCAGCGTAGCTTTCAAGAGAGCTTTCATAACAGTTTCGATTCCGAAGACCAGTCAGCGCATCAATCTTGCCCATGCGTTCGATCTGACGATAGAACTTCATATTGCTTTGCGCCATCAAAAAGTTACGGGAAACACACTCCAACAGGGAGCAGTCGGTCCAACGCCGCTCCATATTGATACAGCCCATAATGCCCGCCAGTTCCCCACTGGAACCAAAAACAGGCGCAAGCATCAGATTGGTAATCCCCTTTCTCGTCAGCTCTGCTCTTAGCTGCTCGTCTGTAAACTTTTGGATGTCCTCAGAATAAAACAGCAGGCTCTGCCCCGAAGCAAGAATCTGAAGGGTCTGCAAAAAATTCTGGTCAGTGTCAAAGAACGAATCTCTGTCTATACCAGAAGAAGTAGAGAGAAAAACTTCTTTTACATCATTGCCTTTCAGTGTAAGGAAAAAGGATATATCCGCCGTCAGCATTTTTGAAACTTTTTGCAGTGCGGTGGTAAACCACGCCGAATCCTTGTGGGCATCAAACAAAGTCTGCTGCACATCGTACATATAAATCGTCTGTACAAGCTGCTGATTTTTTTGAGCCGTATCTTTGCGCACGCGGGAAAGGACCCACAGAAAATACGCAACAAACGAAAGAATTTCCACAGCAGCAACGAAAACCAGTACTTTACGAATATGGATCGCATTGGCAAAAACAACGCTTTCCGGCACAGTAAGCTGAACCATCCAACGATCGATGCCCACAGGCTTGTAGCAAGAATAAAAATACTCTCCCAATGTATTGGACCAAAAAGCAATATGACCGGATTTTCCCTCCACAAAGTCCATTTTCATCTGATAGAAATCATATCCAGGCTTTACCTTTCGGTTTAAGATATCCTCGTCAAAGATATTTCCCAGTTTGTTGTGCCAGGTATCTACCAGGAAATCTCCTGTTTCTCCATCCGCCACATAGATTTGGGCATTTCCATCAAAAGCGGTAATTGTAATGCTGCTGGCAAAATTAGCCAGATCTACAAAGCCATACAGGAGGCCGAGCATCTGCCCATTTTTTTCTACAGGCACTGCCTGATAAAAAATCTTTTTTTCACTGCCATTCGGTACATCTATAACACCGGAGATGTAAGGAGCTTTGAGAATTTCCGTATTATACTCAAATATGTTTTCGAGGGTATCTTCTTCATCGGTGCCCAGTATCAGACGATTGTCTGGCAACAGCAGACCGACTGCAGAAATTGTCTTACGCTGGCGAAAGGAAGAAAGATGAGACTTTACGGTTTCAGAATCCTGAGACTCATGCTGAGCCAACAGATCCGCAATGACCTCCAACTGCTCTCTGTCATCCTCCACGCGGATACGAATTGTATCAGCTACCTGATCAGTGGCATCGTCTAACGTATTAAAACAGGAAACCGTTGTCATACGAGTAACCTGAAAAGAGGCAAAAGTAAAGGTAACACAGATGAGACAGATCAGGAGTAGTGTAGCAATAATATTTTTTCAAATAATTTTCTGATATTCATAAACTCCCCATCCTTTATCAAAATAGAGCGGAAAGCGAAAGGATGTCACAGTTCACTCCAGCAACACCCGGAAATTCGGAAAAACAAGAGCATAAAGTATATTTATATATTATATATCAAAAAGGAGAATTGTTCAAGGAAAGGGAACCAAGAATCCGAGGGATGTCTGAGAAGTTTTGCAAACATCCATCTTACAGGCAAAATAGAAATCCCCTCAGCAAACAGAAAAAAACGCACTCCCGGTGCATAAAAAAATCCCTAAGGCATTTTCTTCGCCTTAGGGGTCTTTTCTGCAATGAAGCTGATAGCGGGACTCGAACCCGCGACCTATTGATTACGAATCAATTGCTCTACCAACTGAGCCATATCAGCATAACCGAAAGATATTATAATACACATCGCAGAAAAATGCAAGTAAATTCCCCTCTTCCATCAAAAATACCTTCGACACCATCTTGCCTTTTTTACAAAAAAGCGGCGCAAAGAAGCGCCGCCTTTCTTCTAAAATGTTTTATTTATTTACTACCAATTCCTGACCAACATAGATTAGATTGGGATTTTTGATGATATTTCTGTTTGCTTCATAAATGGATCTCCATTTATAACCGTCGCCCAGTTCCTTCTGTGCAATTTTCCACAGTGTATCGCCGGCTACAACCTTATACAGATTTGTCACTACCTCAACAGGTTTCACTATTTCTGCAGGAACAACAGAGTCTGTAGGAGCAGGCTTTTCAGGAGCAACGGGTGTTTCTACCGGTTCAGAAACCACTTTGATTCTGCCCTGAGATGCTGCGTATTCCTCGCCGATCACGCCACCCATGGAATTTACATAGGAAATCAGCGCATCTGCATCCACGATAGCTGTGTCATGGACAAAGGACGCCTCTGTCAATGCGTAATAGGTATCGCCACCCTCTGCCTGGAAGCTGTTTACCACTACAGTGTAAGTTGCATTCAAATCGAAGGGCTTGCCATTCACGCTGGTGATAGTCACTCTGCTGCCGGGGTTAGCAGGCCCATAATATGTAGAATCTGGATACTGTTCGCCATTTTCATAAGGAACAGCCGTATTCACCGTATATTCCGCACCAGCAATCTGGGGGAAGCCGCCTAATGCTGTGGGTATGCAGAAGGTGGATGCTTCCAGAACCTCCAGAAGCTGTTCCCCTGTGACAGTTACCAGAACAACAGTATTGCCGTAAGGGAATACTGTATAAAGGGTATTTCTGGAAATTTCCCCTGCAGGAATGCTTGCACGAATGCCGCCGCCATTGGAAAGGGCTACATCCACGCTCATATCCAGACCGGATTCTTTTACGTATTCTCTGGCTGCATACAAGTACGCATCAGCAGAAAAATCCCCCAGATTTGTTTCCATATTGCGAACACCGGGGTCTCTTTCGCCGTTCAGATCAACCTTTGTTTCCGCAAAAACATCCTCATAAATACCGTTGATTTCTTCCACATCCGCTGCTACCATATTTGCCAATGCTTCGTCATACTTACCAAACTCTGCTGCATATTCTGCTGCACTGATAAGGTCTGCCGTTTCTTCCATTGTTTCCATATCCACAACAACCATACCTACGTTTGCCAGATAAGAGCCTGTGCTTGTTACCATGGTATCGCCCACCATCCTGCCGCCGTCCAGCTCTGTATGGCTGTGACCATCCACAATCAAGTCAATGCCCTGCACTGCCGTTGCCAGATCGGTGGATCTTCTTCCGGCACTTTCCTCATCTACGCCCAGATGGCAGACACAGATGATATAATCGCAGCCCGCTGTTTTCAGCGCATCTACCTGGGCCTGTGCCAGTGCGAACATTTCTTCTTTATCCGCAAAATCCAAACCCGCTATGCTGCTGGGTGCTGCCTTTGTCTGGGTTTCTGCCGTATCCAGACCAAAAATACCGATGCTCCGACCGCCTTTATCCACAATCATGCTATCGCCAAAGAAAGCCTCTTTCGTGCCTTCCTTCAGAATATTGGCATCCAGAACAGAAACGCCGCCGGCTTTCAGGGCTGCTGTGATATCCAGCATTGCTTCTTTGCCGAAGTCAAATTCATGGTTGCCCAGAGAAACTGCATCATAATCCGCTTCTATCAGATATTCTGCAGCCTTCAAACCCTTGTCATGGTTCACCAAAGTGGTGCCCTGAGAAAAATCCCCAGCATCCAACAGAATCACATCTGCCCCCAACGCTTCATAATGATCTTTCAAGGCTGCCACACCGGCAATGCCCACCTGCATTTCTGTAGTCTCATAGTGACCATGCATATCATTGGTGTGCAAAATGACCAGCTTGCCATCCATTTCTCCTGCCAAAGCAGGAACGGATAAGCCCATCACCATGACCGCCGTCAGCAGCAAAGATACTACTTTTTTCATACGCTTTCTCCTCCTCTTCTCATATTGAAAAGTTATTTGAAATCCAACTTCATCATATCATAGAATGTAGAAAAAAACCATTTTTTCAGAAAATCTATCCATTTTAAAAGAAAGCTTTCGAGGAAAACCGATTTTATCCGGACTTGCAGGAAAAAGAAAAATTTTTTATAATATTCAGGTGAACGATTTTCACAGAAGAAAGGAGAACATCATGCAGAAAAAAGATATCCTTGAACTGAAGCGTCGCTTCAAAAAAGACGCCTGCACTTTTACAAAACTGCGGGGCTGCTATGTAGACAGCCAGAAAAATATTATTTTACATATCAACGAGACCTTCCTCAATTTGGAAGAAGAGGAATTTTATAAATATCTGGAAATCGCAAAAAAAGCCCTTTCCGGCACCATCGGCAACAACCTGCTGGAGCTTTCTTTTCTGAGGGACGAAGCGGGCACCGAAGCCCAGAAATTCTTCCTTGCGCTTAGAGACAGCGGTCTGAAAGGCGATGGTCTGCTGGATCTGCTTTATGAACGCATCATCAGAGAATATGAATACGCAGGGAACTATCTGATCCTGCTGTTCCATGATGCCTACGACGTGATCACAAAGACCACCGACAACAATAAACTGGACGAATCCGAAGAGGTCTATGAATATATCCTCTGCGCCATTTGTCCTGTGGAACTGACAAAGGCAGGTTTGGGCTATCATAAAGATAAAAATGTCATTGCACCCCGTATCCGTGACTGGGTGGTTTCCGTTCCCGAAACCGGCTTTCTCTTTCCTGCCTTCTCCGATCGAAGCAGCGATGTAAACGCCATGGGGTATTTTGTAAAGGATGCAAAAAAAGCCCAACCCGATTT
The DNA here is from genome assembly GCA_945868505.1 of uncultured Clostridia bacterium. Classification (GTDB taxonomy): domain Bacteria; phylum Bacillota; class Clostridia; order Lachnospirales; family Anaerotignaceae; genus Anaerotignum_A. Next base: position 37,144 of record CAMBLO010000009.1, read on the forward strand.
TATGCGGGAAGCTTTGGGCTGCGAACCCAAGCGCACCGCAACGGAAGAAAAAAAAGCCTTCCATGGAATCTTGAAGGAAGTGATTTCCGCAGAGGTGGAAGACCCCGCCAACCTGATTCTGGATATTCAGCAAGATCTCAGCGATATGGTGGACGAGCATAAGAATGTATTTGAAAATGAACCTGTCCTTCTGACCGCTCCCGCCATTCGGGAAGCCATGGCAGATAAAGGTCTTTCTGAAGATGTGATTGCAAAGGTAGAGGAAATCTGTCAGGAAGAATTTGGCGATGCTCCTCCCCTTGCGGAAAACCTCATTGATAATAAGGCTCTGAACGCCCGTGCCGCTGCAAAAAAAGCAGAGGTTCTGGCACTGGAAGTGGAAACCCTGCGGCAAAAGCTGGAAGAAAAAGAGGAAGCCGCTCCCGCAGAAGCGCCTGAAAAGGAAATCATCCTACAGGTTTCCCCTGAAAAGCTGTCTGTCATCAAAACAGAGATGATCAATGGAAAAAAATGTATCGTCATCCCTTTGGAAGAGGATGAACACGCCACCATCAACGGCAGTGAACTGGAGGAAGCTCCCTTTTAAAAATGCTCCAAGAATATCATACATACATAAAAAATGCAGGATATGCACAAGCATACCCTGCATTTTCAATTCTGTACTATATCTTTGGGTTTGCAGACCGAAAATGGAACAATCCCGAATTTACTTTGTTCTCCGCACCGGTCGTACATATTTCCAAAACCGCGTTGGATCAAAATAAAAATAAAATACTCTGCTGGGGGAAAGATCAAGGCAATACTCTGTTTCCGAAAAATCAAAAGCTTTCATAGCCGCCTCCATCTTTTCCTCCACACTGCCGCATTGCTGCTCAAAATCAAAGGGACCATGCTCAAAAACGATATATTCCCCTTCCGGAACATCGATCATCTGCATCTGAGGCAGAATCTCCCCATCGTATTCCATGGGAAGGCGCACACCGTAACATTCTGCAAGGGGAATACCCCAACTACAGATTCTGCCGGCAGGCTCGTTGATATAAGCCATAATCTGCCCACTGCCGCTGTCAGCCTCACCTCCGCCTGCATCATCCAGCTTTCCTTTGATGCTATCCAGCAAACCGCAAATCGTTTCGCAGTCCTGCCCCGGAATCAGGCTTTGCTTTTGCCAAAAATCATAATACCCAATGCTTTCATAATTTTTGATATGTAAAAATTTATGGGCGGGAATCGTTACAAAATAAACCTTTACATCCTCTGAAGATTTCATCATACCAGTTCCTCCAATTCCTAATAAGTAGCAGTCAAAGGGCTTTAGGATAGTACGCAGCAGAACAGGTACAGGCTTTCGGCGGTATTCCCGCGGCGTAATTCCGTAGGCTTCTTTAAAAGCGCGGGTAAAGGCTTCATGGGAGGAAAACCCATATTGCAGAGCAATTTCCAAAATGCCCTTCTCCGTATCCCGCACCTCTTTTAGCGCAAAAGCCAGTTTTCTGTACCGCAGATAGTCCCGAAACTGCATCCCCGAAATTTCTTTAAACTTTCTGGAAAGATAAAATTCCGAATACCCAAGTTTCTGGGAAAGGGAACGCAAGGTCAATGCTGCATCCTCCTGCTTTTTGATGCACGCATCGATGTCCTCTATGATAACCTGAATCTGCTTCTGCCATTGTTCCATATACCCTTTCACCTCGCTTCAACTGCTCTGTGATTACTATACTTCATCGGAGGATAACTTGCTTGATTCTACTTGCTCATTTTTCCAATATTTCATAAGACCTAAGAAAAGTATATCTCACTTTTTTGGGAGAAGCAAGAAAGCTGCTGCAGATGGTCTAACATCCACAGCAGCTTGTTGGGTTTCTCTGTTTTCTTTTTTATGCCTTGGTTGTATAAGGTGCCAATTCCAGACGAATGAAGAAACCTCTGTCGTGGTCGCAGACAGGACATTTCTGGGGAGCTTCCTTCCCTTCGTAAACAAAACCGCAGTTCAGGCACATCCATTTACATTCCACATCATTGATAAACAACTGATTCTGTTCCAGCAGGTCTGCCAGTTGACCGAAACGGTCACCGTGGATTTTTTCAATGCCTGCAATATGATGGAAGGATGCCGCCACCTTTGGAAAGCCTTCCTCCATGGCTTTATCACCGAAATCTTTGTATACAGGGTCAAATTCTTCATATTCATTATGCTGGGCTGCCCGCAAAACCTCCAGCACAGATTCATAAATATCCACGGGATAGCTGCCGTCGATATGAATATTTTCCCTCGACAGCTCTTTCAAATGGTTATAAAAAATTTCCGCGTGTTCCTTTTCCTGATTGGCGGTGAAGGTAAATACCGCCTCCACCACGTGCATCTTCTGCTGCTTTGCCTGAGATGCCGCAAAAGTATAGCGGTTTCTGGCTTGGCTTTCCCCTGCGAATGCCCGCATCAGGTTTTCCTTCGTTTCACTGTTTTTAAAATCCATTTCATCTCCTCCTTATATTAAAGCAGTTTATGCTCTGCTTTTGCCTTTAAAATCTCCCATCTTCGGTCGATTTCCTTTTGCATCTCATCGGTGATATTTTTGTATTTTTCATGGGTCAGGTGTTTTGTCCGCCCCATCATTTTCAGCCAGTCCGTCACAGGAATTCTCCTCTGCCCCGGGTCATAGCTGATGGTGGTGATTCCCTGTTCCACTTCATACAAAGGGAAATAGCAGCTATCCACTGCCGCCCCGATGACCTTCCGTTCCAGATTCGGCTTATCCCCCCAGTTCAAGGGGCAGGCAGAAATGGCTTTGATATAAGCCATACCATGAAATTGGGCATAATGCTGGGCTTTTGCCGCTTTTTTGATGAAATCCACAGGGTTGGATTCTGCCGCTGTCGCCACATAAGGGATGCCTGTTGCCGCCATAATCTGTGGCATATCCTTATTGAAAAAAGTCTTGCCATACTGAGCCTGCCCCACATGGGAAGTGCTGCTTTTTGCCCCCATGGGCGTAGAATAGGAAAGCTGATAGCCCGTATTCATATAGCCGCCATTATCGTATTCAAAGAGAATCAATCGGTTGTTACGGATAGCTGTCCCCAAAGCAGAACCCATGCCGATATCCATGCCGCCGTCCCCACTGACCATAATGAAGGTGATTTCGCCTTCGGGGTATTCGCCCCTTCTCTGCCGTTCTCGGAACATTTCCGCCAAGCCTGTCAAGGTTGCCGCACCATTCTGAAACAGGTTATGCACATAAGGCACTTTGAATGCTGTTTTGGGATAGCCCGTTGAAACGACCATACCGCAGCCTGTCTGGAACAATAGCACCACATTTCCTTCGATGCCCCGCAGCAGCAGGTTCACATTGACAGGGATGCCGCAGCCGGGACAAGCACCATGTCCGGGGGCGATGCGCTTCGGCAGTTCCGTCGTATCATTCAGCCTGCCGCCCTCCACTTGCAGTTTTCCATCCTGCATGATACATTTCGTCAATCCCAGTTTCGTTTCTTTTTCCGTAAGGGGTGCAAAATACTGCTCCATTTCTACCGATTCCCCAGAATATTTTCCCAGATAATCGAACCGTTCCGCCTTTGCATCATAGCAGGACAACAACATTTCCTCTGCATCCTTTTCATAAAAATCTTTGCCGCCCAAGCCATAGATGCGGGTCAATACCTTTGCCGTGGAACCTTTTTCCTGCAGCATAGCCTTCAATTCCATGGAAAGATTGCCGCCCTGTGCGCCATAGCTGTCCTGCCTGTCGCCAACCAGAATCGTCTTGGCATTTTTGCAAAGCTCGTATAATTCCTCCGCAGGGTAAGGCCGCAGGATGTTCGTTGTAAAAACCCCCACTTTTTTGCCCTGTTCCCGCAATTTGTCTACGGCAACCTTTGCCGTGTGGTATGCAGAGCCAAGCAAATACAACACCACTTCCGCATCCTCCGTGCGGTATCCCTCCGCGGCGGCATACTGGCGCCCAGACAGTTGAAAATAAGCATCAAAAACGGACGGAATCACGGTCTTTGCCGCCTCCATGGCCTGATGGAGCTGAAATTTATTGTTCAGCACATCGGGCTCGTTCATATAAGAGCCGATGGAAACGGGATGCTGCAAATCCAATGCAGAATATTCTGCATCGTATTTTCCGATGAAATTCTGCACCGTTTCATCCTTCTCAAAAACCATACACCGTCGCTTCTGGTGACTGGTGAAAAAGCCGTCAAAAGCCACGATAACAGGCAGCTTCACCTGCTCCGCAATCTTCAAAGCGCAAATATTCATGTCATAGACCGCCTGAGGGGTATTGGCAAACAAAATAATCCATCCCGTATTCAGGCAGTACATAATATCGCTGTGGTCGCCCTTGATACACAAGGGCCCAGAAACCGTTCGACAAGCCACATTCATCACCATGGGAAACCGTGTCCCCGACTGGACGGGCAGCTGTTCCAAGGCATACAGCAGACCATTGGCACTGGTTGCATTGAATACCCGTCCGCCGCCGGTGGATGCCCCATAGCAAATGCCCGCCGCACTATGCTCCCCTTCTGCAGGAATCATACAGATTTCATGCTCCCCGTCGGCCTTCATCTGGTCGAGAAATTCGGCAATCTGTGTGGAAGGCGTGATGGGGTAATAGCCCATGACGTGATAGTTGATCTGCTTCGCCGCATAGGCCGCCACTTCGTTGCCACTTTCAAATAATACTCGTTGCTGTTCCATCAAACCACACCTCCATCCACCCGTTTTTCTGTCAGGAAAGATTCACTTGTGATCCAAGAATTGGCACCTGCATCCTCAAATTCCATCTTGTCCACGATCAGGTCTTTATTCCGCACAAACCATTTCGGTTGCGGATGCTCCCGTTCCACGCCCATGACAAGGGCATTGGTGGGGCAAACATCCACGCACCGCAGGCAGCCCTTGCAATGGTGATAATCCAGCCCCTTATTTACCATAGCAGGCTTGCCTTTGTATTCCCCTTTTTCAAATTGGAACACCATATCGGGGCAAGTGCTGTCGCATAGCCCGCAGTTGATGCAATTTTCCTGTATGAACAGCGGGATATACCCTTCTCTGGAAGCAGAAAGGTCGTTGGAAACAGTACTGCCGAAGCGGGGATTGGTGCCGCCGATGGGGGCGTTTTCATAGCCCCATTTGTTTTTTGCCTCCTGATAGGGCACTCTTTCGTAAGTCCCATCCTCTTTGAAAAAAGAAGATTTCGTTTCTTCATATCCCCGCCGCAGTCCTTCTAAATTTGCTTCCAGCAAGGCGGGATATTTCTTCCCAATGGTTTCTCTGGCAATTTCTTCCGCCGCTTCCAAGGGGACAAAGCCGCTCGCCTTAGCAATCGCCCCCAGCATAACCATATTTACCCTTGTTTTCGCTTCAATGGCAATATTCAGAGCATCAATACAGAAAATCTCGCCGCCGCAGAGCTTCAGCCGCTTTCGCATTTCCTCCGGAGAAGCATCCGTATTGATGACGATTTTCGTTTTCTCCGTCACCCCCGCTGTCACGGGCAGCTTTCCCGCCAGTGCTTCATGGAACAATCCCAAAATATGAGGCTGTTCCACGGGGCTGTTGATGCCGATTTCCCTGTTTTCCTCCGCCCAGCGAATATAAGCCTTCACCGGGGAACCTCTCTTTTCCGAACCATAGCTGGAAAAACTGGCAGCGTTCAGCCCCAAGGTCACTGCCCCCAATTCTCCCAGCATCTTGCCGCAGAGATTGGCACCCAGCCCGCCGATGCTTTCCAGTCGAATCTCAAAATACCCATTCTCATTCGTGATAGGCAATTTCATCCCATTCCCTCCTTTTCCTCTTTAGTATGGGCGAAATTGGAATGTATATACGCCCTATACGTTCTATACGCTTCATACATTCTCTTCCATCAGCCGATGCAATTCTTTTAAGTCTTTCTGAGGCGCAAAGCAATGCTGCCCCCGACAAAGATAATAGACCTCGCCTTCGTCCGGAATAGGATAATCCGTCGTAAAGGGTGCGATCTTCGCCAACCGTTCCTGATTCTCTTTAGTTTTGCACAATACGGACAGCCCCATTTCCCGACTTTCCCCGAGAAATGCCAAAAATGCCGCCGATGGCTTTTCCTCTGCAGAAACACAGATTAATTCCATGGCAGGATAGAACACTTCTCCCATGGCAAAAAGCCCAAAGCAATGCCCCGAAGGCATCCCTTCCATGGCTCCCGCCAGATAAGAAAGCTGTTTGTCTCTTTTCTCCATCCATTTTGGCGCCCCTGTCAATGCCGCCAACTTTGCGAATATATATCCAGCCACAGAATTCCCCGAAGGCAGCGCCCCATCATAAGTTTCCTTCGGTCGATGGATGAGCTGCTCCCCATCCTTGGCATAGAGATAGAGCCCGCCCTGTTCTCTGCCAAACCATTCCAGAATCATTTCCGCCAGCTGCACCGCCCGTTCCAGATAAGGCAGTTCAAAGGTGGTTTCATATAATTTCAGCAGACCAAAGGCATAAAAAGCGTAGTCGTCCAGCTGCCCTTGATGGGCTGCCTCTCCATCCCGATACCGCAGATATAGCCGCCCCTTCTCATCAGTCAGTCGCCTTTCGATAAAGTCTGACGCTCTTTTTCCGGCATCCAAATAGGCTTCATTCCTCAAAACAAAACCGGCTTTGGCAAAGGCCCCAATCATCAGCCCGTTCCAAGAAGTCAAAATCTTATCATCCAAATGCAGGAATGTGCGTTTTTTCCGATACTCGTATACCTTCCGACAAAGCTCCTCCATTTTTTCATTTTTCTTCTCCGAAGGTTCTTCCCGCAGGCGGTTTGGAATGGATTTCCCATCAAAATTCCCTTCTTCTGTAATGTGGAAATAGCGGCAAAATTCCGCCGTATCATCCCCTAAAATGGTCTGCAGTTCTGTCGGCGTGAAAACGTAATACTTCCCTTCTACCCCTTCGCTGTCCGCATCCTGCCCACAGAAAAAACCACCCTGTTTGTCAGTCAATTCCCGCAAAACGTAGTCCAGTGTTTTCTCTGCCACGATTCGATAAAAACTTTTTCCTGTCTGCCGATATCCTTCCAGATAAACATAAGTCAGCAACGCATTATCGTAGAGCATCTTTTCAAAATGGGGCACCAGCCACTTTTCATCGGTGGAATAACGGGAAAACCCGCCACCGATCTGGTCGAACATCCCGCCCAAAGCCATAGCATCCAGTGTTTTTTCTACCGCCGAAAGGGCGATCTCGTTTCCCTCTGCCCTGCCATAGCGCAGCAAAAACAGTAAATTATGGGGTGTAGGGAATTTGGGTGCCACCCCAAAGCCGCCCCATTCCCGGTCGAACCGCTGCAGTAATTCCGCCGCCCCCTGCTGCAGCAACGCAGGTGTTGGCGCAGCTTCCAAGGCTGGTGCTGCCCTTTGCAGGAGTTCTGCAATTTTCTCACCTGTCTCCAACAATTTTTTTCGATCGGTTTTCCATAGCTTTTCCACCTGCGCCAGCAGCTCCATCAGCCCCGGCATACCGTATTTGCTCCATTTAGGAAAATATGTCCCGGCAAAAAAAGGCTTTTGTTCCGGCGTCATCAGGATAGTCAAAGGCCACCCTCCGGAGCCTGTCATCATCTGGCAAACGCCCATATAAACAGAATCAATATCCTGTCGTTCCTCCCGGTCAACCTTGATGGCAACGAACCCTCTGTTCAAAATTTCCGCTACTTCCTTATCTTCGAAAGATTCTCCTTCCATCACATGACACCAATGGCAGGTGGAATAGCCGATGCTCAAAAACACAGGCTTGTCCTCCCGTTTTGCCTTTTCAAAGGCCTCTTCCTTCCACGCAAACCAGTCCACAGGATTATTTTTATGCTGCAGCAGATAAGGTGATTTTTCATATTGCAAGCGATTCATGTTTCTCCTCCTCTCATTTTTCCTAGTTTCCTTCAAAAAATTTTTTTCATTCCTGCACTTTCCACGCAAAAAACAAAAAAATCCTGATATGTTAAGAAAAAACACATCAGGAGGTCATTTATGGAATCAATTTGGACAAAAACCTGTAGCATCCCCAAGAGGGAACCTCTGCAGAAGGATATGAAAACAGAAGTAGCTGTCATCGGCGCAGGCATGGCAGGAATCCTCATCGCTTATCAACTGCAAAAAGCAGGAAAGCAAGTTGTTGTATTGGAAGCAGACCGCATTGCCAGCGGGCAGACCAAAAACACCACCGCAAAAATCACATCCCAGCATGATTTGATCTATGCCAATCTGATTCAAGCTCAAGGAGAAGAAAAAGCCCGCCAATACGCCATGGCAAACGAAGCCGCCATTGCAGAATATCGCCGCATCATTGAGGAAGAAGAAATTCGATGTGATTTTCAGGAGACTTCCGCCTATGTTTATTCTCAAAACAAAGAAAAACTGATGGAAGAAGCAGAAGCCGCCGCATCCCTTGGGATTCAGGCATCTTTTCTCAGCCACGCAGCCTTGCCCGACGGCAGTTTTTCCCCCGCTCTGCGCTTTGATGGACAGGCCCAATTTCATCCCCTGAAATTCATCAAACCTTTGGCGGAGCAACTGGAAATCTATGAAAAAACACCCGTCCGAACAGTGGACGAGCATACGTTGCACACGCCGAAAGCAACGGTTACGGCAAAACATATCGTTTTCGCCATCCACTACCCCTTCGTAAATTTCCCTGGACTCTATTTTGCCCGTATGCATCAGGAACGTTCTTACGTGCTGGCACTGGAAAACGTACCTTTGGCAGAGGGTATGTTCATCGGCGATGGTGAAAACGCCTATTCCTTCCGCTTTTACGAAAAATATCTCCTTTTTGGCGGCGAAGGTCACCGCACCGGGGAAAACCGACAAGGCGGGAAATATGATGCTCTGCGAAAAAAGGCAAAAGAATTATTCCCCCAATCCTTAGAAGCTGCCCATTGGTCTGCTCAGGATTGTATCCCTGCCGATGGCATCCCCTATATCGGGCAATATGCCAGCGGGAAACCCTATTGGTATGTGGCGACCGGCTTCCAGAAATGGGGCATGACCACTTCTATGGTCTCTGCCATGATTATTCGGGACATGATTTGCGGCAAAGAAAACCCCAATGCCGCAGTTTTTGACCCCCAGAGATTTTCTGCAGAAGCCGCCGGAGGAATTGCCTGCGAAGGCAAGCAGGCTGTAAAAACCTTTGCAAACCGCCTATTCAAACTGCCCGAAACCACGGCAAAAGAACTTCCCTTGGGACATGGTGGCGTTGTTGACTTGGACGGCGATAAAATCGGTGTATACAAAGAAGAGGACGGAACCCTGCATCTGGTTGATATCCGTTGTCCTCATCTGGGCTGTCAGTTGGAATGGAATCCCGATGAAAAAAGCTGGGATTGTCCTTGCCACGGTTCCCGCTTCGATTTCCGCGGAAGATGCATCACCAATCCCGCTCAAGAGGATATTACTTTGGAGAAAAAATATTCGTAAGGCTTCGCCATATAAAAAGCTCCTGCCATAAGGCAGGAGCCAATTTTTGTATGCTTCAAAATGAAGTTGTCCAATAATCGAAAAGATTATTTGCCTTCTTTCATTTCTTTCAGACCCATCAGGCCTTCTGCAAACAGTTTTGCATCCATCAGAGGGATGTTGCCATCAGCATCTCTGTCAATGATGGGTTCGAATTCCATCATATCCAGGATCTGTGTCTGCAGATCGATACCAGGAGCGATTTCTGTCAGGTGCATACCATCTTCTTTCAGAACAAATACGCATCTTTCTGTCATGTACATTACCTGCTGACCGTTTTTGATAGCGATGTCACCATTGAATGTAACCTGTTCTACAGATTTAACGAATTTTTTCTGTTTACCTTCCTGAGCAATTACAACCTTGCCGTCTTCTACTTTAACTTTCAGACCGCCTGCTGTAAATGTACCGCAGAAGAATACTTTAGGTGTGCACTGTGTGATGTTGATGAAACCACCACAACCAGCGATTCTAGGACCGAATCTGGAAACGTTGATGGAACCGTGAGGGTCACATTCAGCCAGACCCAGATAGCACAGGTCCAGACCACCGCCATCATAGAAGTCGAACTGGTAGCCCTGATCCAGCAGTGCGTCTGCGTTGTAAGCAGCACCGAATCTGATACCGCCAGCGGGTACGCCGCCAACAGCGCCGCCTTCTACTGTCAGTGTCATGAAGTCGCCGATACCTTCTTCGTTTGCAACGGATGCAACATATTCAGGAGCACCTACACCCAGGTTAACTGCAACGTCTTTTTCCAATTCCAGAGCACCACGACGACCGATGATCTTCTTAGCGCTCAGGGGCAGGGGTTCGGGAGCAACGTCAGGGTTTCTCATTTCGCCGGACAGAGCGGGATCGTAATCACAATCCAGTGTCTGCTGGTGATCTTTAGGATCAGCAACTACTACGTAGTCAACGTAGATGCCGGGAACTTTAACCAGACGAGGATCCAGTGTGCCAGCTTTCACAACTTTTTCTACCTGAACGATAACGATACCGCCGCTGTTTTTAACAGCCTGACATACGGATGTACCTTCCAGAGGAGAAACTTCTTTTTCGAAGGAGATGTTACCAGCTTCGTCAGCGTATGTACCTCTGATCATAGCAACATTGATGGGGAAAGAGGGGTAGAACAGATAGTCCTGACCTTTGATGTTTACCAGTTCAATGATGTCTTCAGTTGTACGTTCGTTGATCTTACCGCCGCCATTTCTGGGGTCGATGAATGTACCCAGACCTACTTTTGTGAAGCAGCCGGGTCTATGAGCTGCGATATCTCTGAACAGGTGGCACAGAGCACCCTGAGATACGTTGTAAGCTTCCATTTTGTTTTCCAGAGCCATTTTCTGCATTGCAGGAATTGTAGCCCAGTGACCAGCGATGAATCTCTTCAGCAGACCTTCGTGTGCGAAGTGTTCAGCACCACGGCCGTCTTTGTTACCCTGAGAACCACAGTAAACATATGTCAGATCTCTAGGTTCGCCTGTTGCCAGGAATCTTTCTTCAACTGCTCTGTCCAGAGCTTCGGGGATAGCACTTGCTACGAAACCACTTGTTGTAACGGTATCACCATTTTTGATGAGCTTTGCAGCTTCTTCAGCAGTGATAATTTTTACCTGTCTAGCCATTATGTTAGACCTCCTATAAAAACTATATAAATCTTTCTGAATATTACAAGAACACAGGGGTAGTTTCCTACCCCTGTTTATTTACATTTCCATCAAAGTAAATGCGGTAGGAAAAATTACAGCATTTCTACGAAGGACTGCAGTCTTGTCTTAACCTGTTCGAAGGATGTTACTTCCTGGTCAACTTCGATCATCAGGTTCTTAACACCTTTTTCTTCGAATTCTCTGTACATTACAGGGTAGTCCCATTCTTCGGGATCACAGAATTTCATCATAGCGATGATAACTGCGTCAGCGCCTGTAGCGATTGTTTTGTTGATCAGCATTTTGCCGCGGCCTTTCTTTGTATCTGTTGCAACGGAGCAACCATACATCTGCTGCCATGCTTTAGCCATTCTGTACAGAGGGCCTTCTTCGCCGTCCAGAACGTCAACACGAATCTGTCTAGATTCCTGAGCCAGGTCGTCATCAACGATAGCAATCTTGAATTCGTCGAAGATTTCCAGCAGCTGGTTGGGTTCCAGCATGATACCTGTAACAACAACTTTCTTACCATCCCAAGGCTGAACGGGCATAGCTTTGATTTCAGCGATCAGTTCTTTCACCAGAGCTGTGTGTTTTTCTTTCAGCATGAACTGTCTTGCTTTGAATACAGCATGACGGTCAACAGCGCTGATAACCTGAGGGTAGTCAGCTGCTACTTTAACGAATTCACGCATAACTGCTCTGTTTTCGTTGTAGATAGCGATGGAGTTTTCCAGAGCTGCGTTTGTGATCTTAACGCCCAGGTAAGCTTCCAGCTGTTTTTTAACCAGTTCGTATTCTGTTACCAGGAATTTGTTAGCTGCTTCCAGGCCTCTGTTCTGAGGATGTGTGAATACGATTACTTTGTCAGCGTTAGCGCCTTTCCATTTCTGGGACAGGCATTTCAGTGTATCACAAGGTACGGAGAACAGAACTGCTGCCAGATCGTCGTAAGCGCCTTCGCACTGCAGTTCCATGATCTGCTGCATGATAGAGCATGCGAATGCGGGCAGATATGTACGTGCTTTGGAGATCTGTTTGCCCTGTGCACCCCAGATACCCATGGGCAGGTAACCTGTTGCGTGTACCATTTCTTCGGGAGCGTAGATAGGCATGATACCTACAGCGCCTTTACCTGTTTCAGCTTTATAATCATCCATTGCTTTCTTGGGATTAGCTGCAACTTCTTTCAGTTGGGATAAGATAGCTTCTACTTTACTCATCGTTTTCTCCTCCTCAAAATTATTCTGCTGCCAAGTTAGCTTCCATCATTTCTACCAGTGCCTGTACACGTGTTTCGTACTGAGCAGGAGAATATACGTTAGGGTCTGTCTGGTCACCATCGAAGGATACGTAAGGTTTGCCGTTTACGCCTTTGATGATTTCAGCTGTTTCTACGTTCAGGAAGCTCATCAGCTTACAAGATCTGTTCAGGTGGTAGATTGTACCATCGATCTGGCCTTTGTTCATGATGTTCAGCAGAACTTCAACTTTGTTGCTCAGGCATGTGTTGATGTAGATTCTTGTGTAAGCTTCTGCCATGGAGTGCAGGGATTCATCGTTTGCATCATAGTGCAGATCCCACAGTGCGGGGTAAGCTGTACCTGTCATGATGGAGTTCAGGTTTTTCATTGTTTTGAATGTGTGACCCAGGTGAGGCCATACAGCGATACCTTCCCACTGGAAACGTGTTTTTTCTGCGCCTTTGAAAGCGTAGATGCCAGCTTTCAGGTTTGCTTCCAGTTCATCAGCGAATGCTTTGAAAGTGATTTCAGCATAGTCCAGAGAACGGCAAGCTACGATCAGAGCCATGTAGTTGAACAGATCGAAACCATTCAAAGGAGAGGGTTTGTACTGAGCCATATCAGCGATTCTGTTCCAGTGGTATACGGAACGCTGTGTCTGGTCTTTCACTTCTTTGAATTTCTTCCAGTCGAAAGGTCTGCCGCAGATTACTTCCAGCTGAGAAATAGCGTTTCTGAACTGGTCAGCGATATATGCTTTTGCATATTCGGGGATAGGCATTGTGTGGTTGAAAGGTACGTCGATTACGATGCAGGGGATATCCAGTTCTACAGCCAGATTTTCGTACCATTTCAGCAGTGTGTTACAAATGTTGTTACATGTGATTACCAGGTCGGGCAGGGGAACGTCAGCTGCAGGAGAGTTAACCAGTACTTCGGGTTTTTTACCTGTGATAGCTGCTTCTTTCAGACATTCCATGTAACCCATGTTTACTCTACCATAAGAACAGCAGTCGATGTTGTAACCTTTTCTGGATGCAACGTCCAGCATGTCGATAGCACCTTTTCTAGCACCGATACCAGCTGCGTGTGTTTCGGGGTAGATCATAGCGATACCCATTGTTACGCAGAATTCGGAAGGAGCTACGGATGCGGACCAGCAAACAAGGTCGCCTCTTGCTTTAGCTTCTCTTGCGTCCTGGTCAGCTTTGTTCTGGTAGTAGCCTAACAATTTTTTTGCTGTCATGCCTTGTGTTAAACTCATTCTAATCCCTCTTTCTTATTTTTTTTGTGCCGCTTCGTATGCGAACAGTGCCGCACCGAGAGCGCCTGTTGTTTGTGGATTTGGTGCCACAATTACATCTGTTTTTAATACGCTAGAGACCGCTCTAACTACGCCTGCATTTTTTGCAACGCCGCCGGTGAAGACAACGTCTTTTTCAAGGCCGCCTCTGTATGCGAGGCCACACGCTCTGCTAGCAACGGACATATGAACGCCTCTGGCGATGTTATTTCTGCTTGTGCCTTTGGAAAGCTGAGAAATAACTTCAGATTCAGCGAATACAGTACAAGTACTGCTGATTGGCGCTGTTTCTGCTGCCTGTTCGTCCAGTCCAGCCATTTCATCCAGTGTGGTTTCCAGAACTCTGGCCATTACTTCGATGAAACGACCTGTACCTGCCGCACATTTATCGTTCATAAAAAACTGCTTGATGCCGCCATTGTTATCCAGTCTGATGGCTTTCGCATCCTGACCGCCGATATCAATGATGGTACGTGCAGTGGGTACCAAAAAGTAAATACCTTTTGCGTGGCAGCTGATCTCAGACATCTGCTTATCCGCATTGTCCAGAGAGAATCTGCCGTAGCCGGTAGCGACTGTAAAGGAAATGTCTTCCTGTTTCAGACCGCTTGTTTCGAAAGCTCTTTCCATTGCTTTCTTGGGACCTGTAGAACCTGTACCAACCTGTACAACTTCTGTAGCAACAACGTCTTTCCCGTCCTTCAAAATAACTACTTTGGAAGATGCGGAGCCAACGTCAATACCCATCGTATACATCCTGTTTTACCTCCTCCGTTTTATATTTAACCATGCGATAAAACAATCATGAAGAGTTTTGACCTGCCTGTTGTCCCCGTGTTTCTTTTTATACAGACCTGTCAAGTGAATGACATTAGAAAAAACCTATATCCTTGAATATAAGTTCTTTTCTCATTCTTAAATACAGTATGACTCATACAGCCTTCCTGTATTTGTCTTGATTATAACATCAATGATTTTATATTTCAACCTAAATTGTTAAAAATTTATTATTATTTTGGAAAATTTGCAGAAAAATGGTGGTTCTTTCCCAAAAATCAAAATTATGTATACAAAGTACTTTGCATACTACCTATTCCCCCTATTTTTTTGTAAAAATGAACTCATTTTTCCTAAAAATCCTTCCTGTTTTTGACAAATCTTTTCTATCCTGCCACTCTCACCCATTTGATTTTCGTATTGTTCCCGTCCTTTGGTAAGTTATTTTTTATTCCTATCCAGGTGTAGGACTTTTCAATTGCCCTGTCCTCTCCCACGATTTTGTTAAATTATATGCAAAATCCAGATGGATATGCCATTTCCTGGGTCGGTTCTTCTCCAGCATTTTCCTTGTAAATCCTATGTTTTCGCTGTTTTTCTGTTTACTCCCTGCAAAATTTTTCTGCACAAGCAAAAAATCTCTTCCTAATATAAAAATGAAATAGAAAGAGATTTTTTATTTTTAATCTTTTGTTTTTTTCCAGCTTTCCGCGATTTCAAACAAAAGCTCCGTTTCTGTTCTGATCTGAAAAGGAGAAATCTCAGCCTTTTCCGCCAGCTGTTCTAAAAAACGTAGCAGCAATCCATGATAATCGCTGTCTTTCGCCTTTAATTTCTTCGCCAGCTTTGGCAAAAGTTTTTCATTCATTTCCCGCAGAGAAACCGTTTCTTTCTTTAAATATAATTCCAGCAGCGTTTTCAATGCCAGATACGCCTGCATTTCATCCCACTGGCGATCAATATAGTATTTCTCCCCCGCCAGTCCATAGAGCATCCGCATACCATCGAAATATCCCAGCGTCATATCCTTTTTGCTCTGCTCTGCATCGAACTGCAGCACACCGCCCAGCTTTTCCCTAGGTGCAATGGTGGTAATATTGGCATCTACGGGGAGCTTCATCCGTTTTTCGAAACCCACACCATAAATGCGTATCACGATGATATCCTTGTAGCCCCGATCCAACAGGCTGCTGATGGGCACGATATTGTGGACACTGCCGTCCACATAATCCTTGCCGTCCAGCTTTTTTCTCTGGAACAGAGGCACATAGGCACTGGCAAGGAGCATATCTTTCAGCTTGCCCGCTTCCAGTTCATCCGCATCAATATCCAGTTCCTTTTTATCTGTCAAAGAATAGGTCACTAAAAAGAATTTCTTGTGGGATGCCTTGATCTTTTCTTCATCTACCCATTTGGAAAGGAGATTTCGCAGGGGTTCGATATCCAGACCGCCCTCTTTGATGGCTTCAATCAAGTCTTTCAGCAGAGCTTTGATGTCCAGTCCCGACAGTTCCCTGTCATAGAGCTTTTTCAGCTGCACATCATCTGCATCAAAGACCTGAGAGAACTTGATATTTTCCCAAAGACGGATGGCCTGCTCCAGTTCTCCCATAACCATCATGGCACCATTCAGCGCACCGACGGAAGTCCCCGCCACTGCGTCGAATTGCACACCCGCTTCATCAAGAGCCTTCCAGACTCCCACTTCATAAGCACCCTTTGCGCCGCCGCCCTCCAACGCAATGGCGTATGTTTTTGATGTGTCAAACTGCAGTTCCACCTGACCACCTCTTAATATTCACCCAATTCCGTCAAAGCCGCTCGAATCATTTTGCCTGCAATGGGCGTTGCGCTGCCGTAATTGGAATTTTCGATCAAAACGGCTACCGCCACCTTGGGGTTTTCCGCAGGAGCAAAGCCGATAAACCAGCTATGGTCGTAGCCCGTAGCATTTTCCGCCGTACCGGTCTTGCCCGCAACGGTCACGCCGCTGACTGCCGCTGCAGAGCCTGTACCGCTGGTGACAACTTCCGTCATCATATCCCGTAGGATTGCCGCTTCCTCTGCGGAACAAATATCCATCAGCTTTTCGGGAACCGTATGCTTTGCTTCTGTTCCGTCGGGATATACCACATGATCTACAATATAAGGCTGCATCATCATACCATCATTAGCAATAGCAGAAGCCAACATCGCCATATACAGAGGTGTCACGCCTGTTCTGCCCTGCCCGATGGCAGTTTCCACCAATTCGCTTTCTGTTGCGCCCTTTTCCAGATAAATGTTGTTGAGGCTGGTTTCCAGTTCAAAATGGCTGGGGGTATCCATCCCCACCTGACGCATAGTCTTTGCTAGATTACCAGCACCGATCTCTTCTGCCAAGGCTGCAAAATAGCAGTTGCAGGAGGCCGCCAAAGCACCTTTCATATCCACTGTGCCATGGGCTTTATTATTGTAACAATGGATAACTTTATCCTCAAATTCCCGTTCCCCGGTACATTCCACCGTAAAATTCTGCCAGTTGGAAAGATGCTCCATCCCCGCCAAAGCCGTTATGGTTTTAAAAGTTGAGCCGGGGGGATAAAGCCCCTGTGTGGCTCTGTTTACCAAAGGGCTGTCTGCATGGTCTTTCAGAGTATCCCACTGAGATTCCACGCTGTTGGGGTTGAAATCAGGATAAGCCTGCAAAGCAAGAACTCGTCCTGTGGAGGGTTCCATCACCACAATAGCTCCCTTCGCACTGCCCAGCAGATTCCCCGCCGTACTCTGGATATCCATATCTATGGTCAGAGCAACGCTGTTGCCCTGTAATTCTGTCCCTCTTATGATGCCGCTGATACGCTGAAGCAATTCATTGTGCAACTTCATCAGTTCAAAATTTTCCGCCGCTTCCACGCCGGTCTTGCCTACGCTGCTGTAACCGGTGATATGGGCAGCCATACGGGCACGGGGATATTCTCTGCTGTACGTTCCGTCATTCTGCAGGGTGCTGGTGGCAAGAACCTCCCCATCCCGGTCCAGAATATCACCCCGTTTGATAGTTTCATCTACATAACGCAGACGGCTGTTATAGGCATTGCCGGAAATTTCCTCCCTATCCACAAGAACCAGTTTGCCGAGATAGCCTAATAATAGGAAAAAACACAGTGCCAAAAGCCAGAATACACGGCGCATACTCCGTTTCATATTACTCATTTCTGCCGCCTCCCATCTGCATTTCCATGGTTCTGAGCTGTTCTTGTTCCTGCTGACTATGCTGTTCGCAATATACACATACCCACTGCAGCAGCCCGATCATCATCAGGCTGACCAAAACAGAACTGCCGCCATAGCTGACAAAAGGCAATGTAACACCCGTCAGGGGAATCAACTTGATGACCCCACCCAGAATGACAAAAGCCTGGAAGGAAATCATGGTCGTTACCCCTGCCGCAAGGATGCTGTAGTACCGTCGGTTGCAATCCAAAGCGATACGCACGCCGCGGTACAAAATCATAATGAAAATGCCGATGACCCCTGCGCCGAAAATCACGCCGAATTCCTCACAAATAGCCGCAAAAATCATATCGCTTTCCACAACGGGAATACTTTTCGGCATACCTTTTGTCAGGCCGCTGCCGAACAACCCCCATGTGGTAATGGCAAACAAAGAGCTGACAATCTGATATCCCCCCGCATCGATATCCGCCCAAGGGTTTTGCCATGCCGCCACACGCACCCGCACGTGGGAGAACAATTTGTAGGCACCTGTCGCTGCCACACTGGCAGCACCCATGCCTAAAAGGAATAAAAATTCATTGGATGTAGCAATATAGAGCATGACCATATATGTCATAAAGAAGATCAGCGCACTGCCCAAATCCTTCTGCAATACCAACAGCAGCACCAAACCTGCGCTCAAAATCCCCGTTGTCAAAAACTGTTTCCACTCTACCCGTTTGCGGAACACGCTTGCCAGATAGAAAATAAACAGGAACTTCGCAATTTCCGAAGGCTGGAAGGTAATCTTGAAGGCCTCTGGCCCAAAGGAAAGCCAGTTGGTGGAGCCACCCTTGGCAACGCCAAAAAATCTGGTGCAAATAAGCAAGCCATAGCAAACGATGATGTAAGCCCACTCAAAAATCTCAAATCGGGGTATCATGCGGAAGAAGAAGGGCAAAAACAGCATTCCCGCCAACCCGATACACATCCACATCAACTGTCTGTATGCCAAAGCAGGCTCGACCCTTTGCAGAACAATCAGGCTCAGATCCATCAAAAACAGCATCCCCGTCCAGATCAGCGGACAGCCTTCGTAATAAAACCTGTCCAAAAGCTTGACCGCCATCAATAGAAATACAAAGGCCACCGCACCGAAGATCAGCGTCGTTATATCGAATAAATGGGTTTCCCGATTATATCCCAAGATCAAAAATGCCGTTGTATGCATCAAAATAACGATCCGCCGCTGCATGGACACCGCAGTATAGGGGCTTCCCAAAAAGCCCCCCTGCTCATAGGCGATATACACGATGCCCTGCCACAAAAACAGGACGATATAGAAGATGAACAGATATCTGCTCAGCATAATGATCAAATCAAACATTCAAATCACTCCACTCCGCGGAAGAAATGTCCCTTTGTACTGCCTTTTTCGCTCATTTCTCCCAAAAGGTTACGGGTTGCAGGGCTCATGCGTTCCACATCCGCTGTCATTTCCCCATAAGCTTTCGCAATTCTTTCGGTTCTGCCGGGGCCTTCCTTTGTAAAGTCCAGACGAACCAGACCTGTGGTGCTTTCCAAAATTTCATTATAGAATTTCAGGGTAAACAAGGGCTTTCCGTTCAGGATGGTGCAGACACATCTTTCGCAGTCTGTCATCAGAGGGAATTTCACACCCTTTCTATCCCGCAGGAAATACAGGTCCTCATTATTTCTTTCGGTGCAATATTTATCACCGTCTTTGCCGCCGGCATAGTTGCCGATAGGGCACTGCTGTGTTTTCATCAAGGGCAGGTATCCATAAACCACCATTTCACAGTCCTTATCACCCATCTGATTGATTTCCTGCAAATTGGCTTCTACGGAAAGACAAACATTGTCTGCTCCCTGTTCCTTCCAATATTCCACCGTTTTGCGATTCATGGCATTCAGGTTGTAATCCACAACGATCTTCTTACCGCTGTTTTTCACCTGATCGAACTGACCTGCGGAACGAACCAGAAAACCATCAATTTCGCTTTCCATCAAGCGGTCGATCAAAGGCTGTTCCTTTTCCGCATTCCATTCCCTTGCCACTCTGGGCAGTGCCACATAGAGAGTCACGCCCATTTTATGACACTTTTCGGCGATTTTTTCCAGATTCTTTTCAAAATCTGCACCACATTCATAATATACTCTGCAAATGCCCTTGGCTTGCAGCACCGCATCCAGTTGTCCCAGATTCATGACCAGTGCAGTCAGCTTTTTGCGGAGCAGGAAAGGCTTTTTCTCTGTCTTTTCCAAAACGACATCGCCTTTGGCTTTCCGTTTGGATTTTTTGATGATAGCCGCTTCCAGTGCTTCGCAGGCTTCCCGGCGCACACGGTTCACTTCACTGACATTCACATAGATATACTGGTCAATATCCGTCTGCAAATCTTCCAAAACAAAAGGAGTCGCCCCCATTTTGCTTACCTGTTCCCGTAGCTTCATGGGAAGCATAGGAGAACTGCCAGCAGGCTCTACCACTGCACCGCTGGCAAATACACTGTTGCCGCCATTGTCCCACAGTTGCAGGGAAATAGGTTCCCCTTCCTTTGCCCGAAGCATCCCGTAAATCGGCAGCTTTCTGCTGTCTTTTTCATAGGTCTTTTTCAGTTCATCGTTCAGGGCTTTGCCGAAGGTACGATAAACCACATCGTTTTTATTGATATCCCCTTCCATGGTGATGGTGATGACTTCACCAGCTTTGGAATGTTTGGAAACGTTTGTGCCAACGTGGGGTTCTGTCTGGGTCCATACCTCCAGACCATCGCCGGGCACCAAAGGCTCTCTAGTGCGGATGGTCACTTTTTTATGCTTGGGCAAATATTTATCCACAATGCCCACCTTCAAGCCCCAAGGCTTGGGGCGTTCAATACTCATCATATTTCTGCCGGCAAAGGAAGTATAATAGCCATCTGTAAAGCCGCCGCGGTTAAACAACTGCTGCAATGCCTTTACATCTGCCATATCCACCTCGTAATGCTCAGGATCTTCAAAATATTTATCGATATATTTCCGATAGATGCCTGTTACCCCTGCTACGTACTCGGGACTTTTCATTCTGCCTTCGATTTTCAGGGATGCGATCCCCGCTTCAATGAGCTGAGGCAGGATATTCACTGTCATCACATCTTTTGGAGAAAGCAGATAGCCTTCCTCAATGTTATCGTAACCTCTATACAGGGTATAGGGCAGACGACAGGTCTGGGCACAACGACCACGGTTACCGCTTCTGCCGCCCAAAATACTGCTCATGATACACTGACCGGAATAACATACGCACAAAGCACCATGGACGAAGGTTTCAATCTCCGCCTCCACATTTTCTGTGATATGCTTGATTTCCTCCACAGAAAGCTCTCTGCTCAATACGATCTTATCAAAGCCCTGACTTTCCCAATATTTTACATCAGCCAGAGAATTACAGGTCATCTGTGTGCTGGCGTGCAAGGAGAAATCGGGGAAGGATTCCTTCACCAGCTTTGCCGCCCCGGCATCCTGCATGATAAGGGCATCCACCCCCATTTCATACAGATGTTTGATATATGCCAGAAAGTCCTTCAGTTCTTCATCTTTATAAACGGTATTCACCGTTACATATACTTTTACCCCTCTCAGGTGGCAATAGTCACAGGCTTCTTCCAGTTCCTCCAGAGAAAAATTCCCTGCATACTGTCTGGCACTGAACTGCTTACCGCCCAGATAGACTGCATCACAGCCACTATTCACCGCTGCTTTCAAGCTTTCCATTGAACCTGCGGGAGAGAGCAGTTCCGGTTTATTCATTACGGACATGATAGTCTCCTTTCTTTCACCAATTTCTATTTAAATGAAAAGAGCAGACTTCTGCGTTTGGTTCCTCCCAAACTACGGCTTTCCACTCTTTCTATGTATTCTCGCTTATTTTTTTCCTTTTTTATTCTTTCCGGAAGGCAGATGCAGCTGCACGCCACTGCCATTTTCCAGCGCCAGTGTATATTCATCCAGCTTATTTTCTGCATCTTCTCTGGCTTTTTCTGCTTCTTCCAGCTTTGCAGACAATTCCTGCGCTCTGGCTGTCATCCCAAGCAGTCTGCCTTCCAATTCCGCCACATAGGCTTTTTCCTTGAAATAATCATCTGCCACATTGATAGAAGTCAGCACATAGGCAAGGCTGGAATCCATCGTAACAGCAACGGCTTTTTCCCGCACCTCTGTCATTTTTTCATCGATATAAGATGCCACCTGACGCAAATGTTCTTCCGATTCTTCCCCAACCAGCGTAAAGCTTTTTCCGTCAATGGAAATCTTCACTCTGTTTTTCATGTGCTGCACTCCCCTTCATGGTTTTCACGATTACATACTTAATTGTAAGTATACCACAAATGCTTTCTATAAGAAATAGATTTTTTTACATAGTCTTGGCTGAAAAAACATTTTTCTTCCTATTTTAAACATATAAAAAACCCCATACGAAAACTCGTATGGGGTCGAAAATCAATCCTCGGATGGATTATTTATCCAGTTCTTTTGCGCAGTTGAAGCCCAGTTCAAATGCTTTTTTGTTATCGGGGATGAATTTTGCTTTGCCGCCTTCGAAAACGTGTGTGAACGCATCATCAATGCTTTCTACTTTAATGGGGCTTGTAGCGTAAACAACTGCCCCCAGCATAACCAGGTTAGCCAGTTTAGAACCACCGAAAGCTTCTACTGCAATTTTGTTTGCAGGAATGTTGAATACTCTTGTGCCAGCTTTTGCCTGACCTTCTTCCAGTTCAGCCAAGTCAGCGTTGATTACCAGAGCGCCGCCATCTGCTACTGTATGAGCGAATTTATCCAGGGAAGGTTTGTTCAGAGCTACTACACAAGTTGCATCCTTTGTGATAACGGGAGAACCAATGCCTTCGTCAGAAATGATAACATGTACATTAGATGTACCGCCACGCATTTCGGGACCATAAGAAGGGCACCAAGAAACTTCTTTGCCTTCCAGCATTGCTGCATAAGCAAGAATTTTACCCATGGACTGAGTCCCCTGGCCACCAAAACCTGCAAAGATGATAGAAAATGTACTCATATTATTTGCCCTCCTCTGCTGTGATATCTTTGAAAACGCCAAGAGGATAGTAAGGGATCATTTTTTCTCTTACGAATTCCATAGCTTTTACAGGTGTCAGACCCCAGTTTGTAGGGCAGGAAGATACAACTTCGATGAAAGTGAAGCCCAGACCCTGTTTCTGGATTTCGAAAGCTTTTCTGATAGCTCTCTTTGCTGCTGTAACCTGAGCGGGTGTGGAAACACTTACTCTTTCGATGTAAGCGGGACCTGTCAGTGTAGCCAGCATTTCGGAAACACGCAGAGGGTTACCGTTGATCTTAGGGTCACGGCCTGCTTTTGCTGTTGTTGCTTTCATGCCGGGCAGTGTTGTAGGAGCCATCTGGCCGCCTGTCATACCATAGATACCGTTGTTGATGAAGATTGTTGTGATCTTTTCGCCACGAGCTGCTGCGTGAACGATTTCACATGTACCGATGGAAGCCAGGTCACCGTCGCCCTGATATGTCATAACAACTTTGTCGGGATGTACTCTCTTGATACCTGTTGCTGTAGCGGGAGCACGACCGTGTGCACACTGGATTGCGTCAAAGTTGAAGTAGTTGTTTGCAAATACAGCACAACCTACGGGAACGCAAGCGATTGTGTTTTCTACTTCGCCCATTTCTTCCAGAACTTCTGCTACCAGTCTATGTACGATGCCGTGTGCGCAACCAGGACAATAATGCAATTTGGCATCTGTTAAAGCTTTAGTTTTTTCAAATACAACTGCCATTATTTGTCACCTCCCATAACTTCTTTCGCGAATGCAACCACTTCGTCAACAGTAGGTACGTTACCGCCTGTTCTGCCGTGGAATACTACTTTATTCTTATCGTTACATGCATATGCAACGTCGGGAACCATCTGACCCATGGACATTTCTACGTCCAGATATTTTTTAACCTGATCATTCCATTTGTCGAATGCTTTCTGAGGGAAAGGCCACAGTGTTTTAGGTCTGATCATACCTACTTTGTAACCTTCAGCTCTCAGGTAGCCGATTGCTGTTCTTACAACTCTGGAAGCTGTACCATAGGATACGAATGCGTATTCAGCATCGTCCATCAGATAATCTTCCCAAGCTTCTTCGTTAGCCAGAATTCTTTCGTATACTTCGAAATGTTCATGGTTCCAAGCTTCACAGTCATCGGGGTCGATAACCAGGTTTTTGATGTTGTGTCTTTCGCCTTTGCCTTTACCTGTCAGAGCCCATGTCTTTTCAGGGATACCTTCTCTGCGAACGTAATTGAATTCTACGGGTTCCATCATCTGACCGATCAGACCGTCAGCCAGAACGATAACGGGTGTGCCGTACATATCAGCGATATTGAATGCGTCCATAACCATGTCAACAGCTTCCTGAACGGATGCGGGAGCCAGAACTACGTTGTGGTAGTCACCGTTGGAACCGCCTTTTACTGCCATGTTATAGTCAGCCTGACCGGGCTGAATTGTACCCAGACCCGGGCCACCACGCATCATGTTGATGATAACTGCGGGAAGGCTTGCATTGGAGATGTAACCAATACCTTCCTGTTTCAGTGCAACCCCGGGGGAAGAAGAGCTTGTCAGAACTCTTGCGCCGGCTGCTGCCGCACCATAAACCATGTTGATTGCAGCTACTTCAGATTCAGCCTGAACGAATGTGCCGCCAACCTTGGGTAATTCACTAGATAAATATTCAGGTACTTCGGACTGAGGAGTGATGGGATAGCCAAAGAAATATCTGCAACCCGCCTCGATAGCCGCTTTACCAACTGCTTCGTTGCCTTTCATCAAAACTTTTGCCATTGAAAAATCCTCCTCTCTATTAGTCCAGCTTTTCTACTGTGATCGCGCAGTCAGGGCACATCTTTGCACAGCTTGTGCATGCGATACAATCTTCGCTTACCATTTCAGCGGGATTGTAACCTGCGGGGTTGATTTTTGTTGTCGAAAGAGCCAGAACGTTCTTAGGACAAACAGATACACAAAGACCGCAACCCTTGCAAATCACTTCATTGATCGTTACTTTACCTTTTGCCATTCAAAATACACCTCCATAAATATTTGAATTTACATCCAGGTTTCTCTCATATTAAACTCCATAGGGAATAATTCCCCAGAAAGTCCTTCAGGTACTTCCTCTGTCAAAAGTTCTTTGACATAGGAAACATATTTCACAGGTACCCCTGTGCGTTTTGTTACTTCTTTCAATATTTCATCCCCGTGAACCAGACAGTCAGCTGTGGTTTCTCTTACCAGGTTTGTGTTATTGATGAAGCCTGTCACTTTCAGTCCTGCAGCATATTCCAGATTTTCCATCTGTTCAATGATGCCCTCGGGTGTAGAGGTATTGGGACGGTATGTATTGACTACCATAAAGAAGTCTGTTTCCGAATGATCCAGAACGGGTTTGATTCTGCCCAGTACCAGCGTACCTACGTCATTGCCGCCAAGGTCGATCACATACTGATATTCCTTGTTGGTGACAGGCATTGTCATTGCGCCGGAAACAGCAGGCACATCGGCAGATGCCGTATCCAGATTGGATGCGATGACCCTTATGCCCTTTTCTTCCAGCTCTTCCTTCTTTTCACGGGAACGGAAATAAACATTTACGATATCCAAATCGGCAATAGCGACCTTGCCTTCCACGCTTTCACGCAGCTTCGTCACATAATTGACTGCGAACTCAGTCTTGCCACTGCCGTAGTGACCAGAGATGATCCTGACTCTTCTGTCATCAGTTACCATGTTTTTCGCCTCCAAAAGCTTTTCCTGTTTCTATCATACATTATGTTTATGCATATTTCCCAAAACTAGTATGATAAAAACAATTTTATATAAGATTTAAATAAAATAATGGTATATTACAAAAATATTTTAGATATTTTTTCATTCAACTTCTTCTATTACGTTCACATTATAACGCAACTTCTTATCACTTGCAAGAAAATTAACATATTTTTTCATTCGTATTCAAAAAAAAACACAAATTCTGACACAAAAAAAGCTAAAAATGTCGAACGCTCTGCAATCCATTTGTACGAATGTTCTATTTTTTTCGAAAAAATCTACGAAAATTTCCCTTATTTTGCTATTTGTCATACAAATATTTGGCGTATGTTCTGCAAAGAAAACAAGCAGAAATGTGAAAAACCCTCGCTTTCTCAAAAATTCTTTTTTGGAAAACGAGGGTTTGTTAACGTTTTATTTTTTGTTTGTCATACAAGAGCGTTAAATGTTAAACAGCAATTCACCGTATGTAGGGAAAGGCCATGCTTTTTCATCTACCAGCATTTCCAGACGATCGGCAGGCTCTCTCAATTCTTTCATGGCTTCGAATACATAATCACGATAGAAGATCGCCTGAGATTTGCTGTCACCTTTCAGCATACCGGCCTGTTCTGTCACTTCTGTTAGCATTTTCAGACGTTCGTGGAACAGCTTCAGGTTATCGTTGATCTCATTCAGCAGTTCTTCTTCTGCAGAAGCATCTACACCAACAGCTTTCAACGCCGAAACAGACCGGGCAACTTCTCCGGCATATTTTACCACCGCAGGGCGAATCTGTTTAGAAGCGATATCCACCATTGTTTTTGCTTCGATATTGATCTGCTTCACATAGCTTTCATAACGAATCTCCGCTCTGGACTGCAGTTCGATCTTGCTCAGTACACCATGCTTGCCGAACAAGTCGATGACTTTTTCATCCAAGAATGCCTCTACCGCATCTATGGAATTGGTGATATTGGGCAGACCTCTGCGTTCTGCTTCCTGCACCCATTCATCGGAATAGCCATTGCCATCGAAGATAATACGTTTATGTTCCACATAGGTTCTGCGGATCAGCTCATGGACTGCTGTATTAAAATCTTCCGCCTGCTCCAGTTCATCGGCAAACTGTCTCAGTTCTTCCGCAACGATGGTATTCAGAGCAAAGTTGGGGCCGGAAATAGAGCCAGAAGAAGGAGGCATACGGAATTCAAATTTATTACCGGTAAAGGCAAAGGGAGAGGTTCTGTTTCTGTCTGTAGCATCTTTTTTCAGGGCAGGCAGTGTGTTTACGCCAACGCGCATCTTGCCGCCCTGCAGGCTGCTTGTGGCTTCGCCATGCTCGATCTGGTCGAAGATATCCTGCAGCTGATCCCCCAAGAAGATGGAGATGATAGCAGGAGGTGCTTCCTGAGAACCCAAACGATGGTCGTTGCCGGGATTGGACGCAGACAATCTCAGCAGTTCGGGATATTCATCCACACCCTTGATAATGGCAGTAAGGAATACCAAAAACTGAGCATTTTCATGGGGTGTTTTACCGGGGTCCAGCAGATTCTGACCGTCATCGGTGCAAAGAGACCAGTTATTATGTTTTCCACTACCGTTTACACCGGCAAAGGGTTTTTCATGGAGCAGACATGCCAGACCATGGTGGCTGGCGATACGTTTCATGGCTTCCATAATCAGCTGGTTATGGTCTGTGGCCTGATTGCAGTCGTCGTAGATGGGCGCCAGCTCATGCTGGGCAGGGGCCACTTCATTGTGCTGTGTTTTCGCAGGTACCCCCAGCTTCCACAATTCCACGTTCAGTTCATGCATGAAGCAGGCGATTCTTTCTTTGATGCTGCCGAAATAATGGTCATCCATTTCCTGCCCTTTGGGGGGCGCAGCACCAAACAAGGTACGGCCTGTAAAGATCAGGTCTTTTCTCTGTTTATACAATTCTCTGTCGATGAGGAAATATTCCTGCTCCGCACCGCAGCTGACTGTGATTTTTTTAGCGGTATGGTTACCAAACAAACGCACGATACGCATGGCCTGTCTGCTGACTGCTTCGGCAGAACGCAGCAAAGGTGTTTTCTTATCCAGTGCTTCCCCTGTATAGGAATAGAAAGCAGTAGGGATATATAATGTAACACCGCCGGCATCTTCTCTCAGGAAAGCAGGAGAGGTGCAGTCCCATGCTGTATAGCCCCGGGCTTCAAATGTAGCACGCAGACCGCCGGAAGGGAAAGAGGACGCATCCGATTCCCCTTTGATCAGTTCCTTTCCGGAAAATTCCATGATGGCTTTGCCATTGGAAGGAGGCGCCAGAAAGGAATCGTGTTTTTCTGCTGTGATGCCTGTCATAGGCTGGAACCAGTGGGTATAATGGGTGGCACCACGTTCGATGGCCCAGTCTTTCATGGCATTTGCAATGATATCTGCAATGGAGGAATTTAGCATTTCCCCTCTTTCGATGGTATTTTTCAGTTCTTCATATACTTTCTTGGGCAGATGCTCCCGCATCATCGCGTCATTGAATACATTCATCCCGAAAATTTCGGGTACAGAAACCTTGTCGTTCATAGATTGCCCCTCTCTTTTGTTCTGTTCCATAGCTATTATCAATTTTTCATTATTCTATATTGTAATGAAATGATTCATATTTATTTTTTTATTATATAAGCGGTAAAAAGCTTTTGCAACGATTTTACTTTTTTCGATTTGGAGAAATCTTTTCTGTTCTGTGCTGTTTTTTCATCAATTCATACAAAAACAATACCCAATCCGACCTTGCTACAAAAACACTCTTCTTTCTCTCAAATCCATCTCAAGAAAAAACCAAACATTTATTCTTATTTTCTTTATTTTACTATTGAAAAAGAACAATTGTTCGTATATAATAAAGAGGAAGAATCCAACAGGGAGGAATGTCTTATGAAACTTCGCAATCAACAGATCGATATGATCTCCTGGACATCAAAAGAAGGCATCGTTACCCCCGTCCGTTTCCGTATGGAGGAAAATGGCGAAACCATCGTTATTAAGGTTGGTCATATCATTCGAACAGACAAAAATATGTTTGTCGGTACCCCTACCCTTATTTTCCGCTGCAGCAGTGTCATTGACGGTGTCGAAAAGCTCTACGAGCTGACCTGTAATTGCGGCAATCAGCAGTGGCTTCTGAAAAAAATGTAAAAAGCCTTACATCCTTTTGGATCTAAGGCTTTTTTTTCGTATTTCAGCAGGCAGGACGAACGGCTCTGTGAACTTCTGCCCCTTCTCTTTCGCCGACAAAATCATCATATAATGCCGCCAGTTCCGTGGGAAACGCGTTGCCCCTCCACAGTCGGCTGATAAATCGTTCTGCTTCTTTTCTCTTTTCGGAAACACCTTGCAGTGCATCCCTTTCACGGACACCCCGGGCATCCATTCTTTCTATTTCAACGCCATAAAATTTACCCGATTCGCCGGAACGAATCAAAAGGGAATATTTCAGAATATATTCTCTGTGCAGTTCATCACGAAGCTTTTTTTCGCAGATCAAAGTTTTTGCCATTCGCTCCACCTTCCTTGTATCGTTTGATTTCTTTCTGCATCCCATTGCAATCATTATAAAGGATAAGACCATAAAATTCCTGTTAAGAACCCATTCCTTCCTTTCCTTAACGCCATCTTAACATCTCGTTTGAATTCATAGAAAAACATAGGAAAATAAAAAAATTCAGTTCAATGAAATATTTTTCACTAAAAAATGGCTATACCCCTTGCAAAAACATTTGTCTATCATGTATAATGCAAAGATAAAGGAACCATTTCGTTGTTTTTTGTGACAAATAAATTGCATGGAGGTACACTATGGAAAGCACGATCACCATTTTGACCGAAACGGATAAAGCCATTTTGGAATCTTATATGAATGTTGCCGACGGTCTGGCGGATTTTTGGGGAGGAAATTGCGAAGTCGTTGTCCACGATTTATCCCATCTGGATTCTTCTGTCATAAAGATCATCAACGGTCATCTTTCCGGCAGACAGACAGGTGCCCCTATTTCCGAAGTCACCCTTGGTTTCTTGAATAAAATGATGGCCAACCCTGCAATGCATCATGTAACATACTTTGCAAAAAATAAACGGGGAGAAGCTTTTAAAGCATCCATTTCCGCCATTGAAGGGGAAAATCATAATATCATCGGCCTTTTCTGCATCAATTTCTATCTGAATGCATCTCTGCTCTCCTTCATGCAGGCCTTTACCCCTGCAGCCAAGGCAGAAACAGAAAATATCTCTGAAACCTTCGTGGAAAATGCAGAAGAACTGATGCTGAACGCATTGGAGGATGCGAAAAAAGAGGTCTACAGCAATCTGTCCATCTCTTCTTCCAATAAAAACAAAGAAATCATCGCCCTGCTCTATCAGAAAGGCATCTTTAACCTAAAGGATTCCGTCATCACCATTGCCAACCATCTTGGTATTTCCAAAAATACAGTATATATGCATATCAGAAATATGAATAAATGAAAAGAACACCCATAAGACCTCGCCTTATGGGTGTTTTGCTCTGCAAAATTCCTTCTTTTCTTCCTTTTATTGCACTTCGTAGCCAATCATCAGACCGTTTTTTTCCGCATAATAGCTGCAAAGACCTCTTGTTTCCATAAATTCAAAAACTGCATTTTCGAATTTTTCCGAAATCGTTTCTTTTATCATTTCTACGCCATCGGGGTTCTGACAATGGGAAAGAATGACCTTGCCTCCGCAATAGCCTTGCTGCTCCATTTCCTCCAGAACCAGCTTGGCACCCTTCTTTTTTCCACGGGCCTTCCCGATAGGGCCGATCTCCCCTGTTTCTGTGGCTTTGGCTACAACGCTCAGGTTCAGCAGGCCTGCCGCCATACCTGCGATTTTGGAAACACGACCGTTTTTCACTAAATTTTCAATGCTATAAAGGATAAATACCAATCTTGTGTGATCTCTGGAATATGCATCCATCTGCCTGCAGACTTCTTCAAAGGGTGTGCCTGCTTTCAGCAATTCATGCAACTTCTGCACCAGCAATGTCATTTCACCGCCTGCAGAAAGAGAATCCAACACATAGATTTTCTTCGAAGGGTCTTCCTCTTCTACCATGTGTTTTGCCACCATAGCACTATTATGACTGCCGGACAAAGCACCTGTAATGGTAATCACATAGGATTCTTCTGCATCCCGAAAATGGGCTGCCCATTCCTCGGGGCTAGGGCAGGCAGAGCTGGTCTTCCCCTGATAGGCATACATTTCTTCTAACATTTGTGCCACATCTAGTCTTTCATCATCCACAAATTCCTTATCCCCCACAAGAATCTTCAGGGGCACTCTGTCATATACGATGCCTTCCGCGATCGTTTCGATACTCATCAGGTCACAGCCTGAATCAACAAGGATTTTTTTCATCTTCAAACTCCTTTGTGACAATTTTTCCAAAACCAAGCAAAATAGTTTTTAATACTATGTTATATTATATCATTTACAACATTCTACTTCAATAGAAAAACCGATTTTTGTCACATTTTGTAGAAACGATTTTCAAAACCCATGCACAAAAAAAGAACCGGTTTCCCGGTTCAATGTCATTTAGTTAATAAAATTTTTGTTAAGTTAAGGAGTAAATCTTCGGATTTGCTCCTTAACTTTTTTATGAAAGAAAAATATCCATTAAGTTAAGCAGTTTAAGAATAGAAAAATTTACAGAAATTTAATAGTTTTCTTTGGACTTCAAAGATATAATATAAGAAGCGATGTGTTTAGTTTGCGTGGCTGAAATAGAGAGAGCAAACACAAAGAGAGACTAGAAACAATTTAGAGAGATTAGCAGACTTAGTTATTTTTTCATTACAGTAAACAGAGAGACGATTTTATTATAGAGAGAAAAGAGAGTTAGAGAACTACGCACACGAGATGGACATCCCTACTTTGTAGGGCTGTTTGTCTTGTTTTTTTATGCACATCGTCAGTACTGTAATGAAATGAGGAATTGATGATGCAAGTTGTTAATAATACTCCAAGTGCTCTTAAGAATCAAATTGACGAATCCATCGATAAAGCAATTAAAAGATATCGAGAAAACTATCCAAAAGCGAAAATCGATTTTTCACGTAACCGTGTTTTAACAATGGAAACAATGGTAAAACTTATACTTTCCATGCAAGGCGGAAGCCTAAAAAAAGAATTATATGATGCAGGACTTAATGCCTCCGCATCTGCATTTGTACAACAACGCAAGAAGATACCTTGGACGGTTTTTGAAGATGCTTTTGAAAATTTCAATAAAAATTGCGAAGACGTAAAAAAATACAAGGGCTATCGTGTGCTTGCGATTGACGGTACAACAGTCAACATGGCAAGAAACCCAAAATCTGATAGCTTTATGTGTAGTGACAGCAATCCGAAAGGATATAACCAGCTGCATGTGAATCCGCTATATGATGTGCTGAATAAAACATATCAGTATTGTGTAATACAACCACAGCCCCGAATGGATGAAGTAGGATGCCTTTCATTTTTTCTTGCGTGGTACGATTTTCCAGAAAAAACAATTATTGTAGCAGACCGAGGTTATGAATCCTACAATACTTTTGCTCATTTTCTTGCGCATCCAAATGTTGATTTTTTGGTTCGTGTAAAACAAGACCGTTCCGCAATGCGTGAAATCGGAAAACTTCCGATGCAGGAGCTTGATGTTGATATCTCATTCACCATCACAACCACACAGACAAAGGCAGATAAAGAGAATGGTTATATCTTAGTACAGACCCGGAAGAACGAGGACAGAATTTATAGTAATAAAACAAGAGCAGGACATTGGGACTTTCCATCTCCCTATCCTATGAAATTTCGTGTAGTCAGAGTACTTCTCGATACAGGCGAATACGAAACCTTAGCTACGAGCCTTCCACGCAGTTTTACACCAGAAGAAATCAAAGAATTGTATCACTCTCGTTGGGGAATCGAAACAGCGTTTCGTGAGTTAAAATACGGCATAGGACTTGTAAATCTGCATGGAAAGCAAGATGATTTTGTGATACAAGAAATTTTTTCTGCAATGCTTATGATGAATTTCTGTAATCGCATAGTAAATGAAATCGTGATAAAACAGAAACAAGAAAACATTCACGAATATAAGGTTAATATGAAAATGGCTATGTACCTTTGTCGGCAATTCTTCCGCACGAAAGATGCTGACGATAAAAAACTAGTTTGTGATATTTCGCAATATCTTGAGCCAGTACGTCCGAATCGTCGAGATACACGAAACGTCAAAGCAAAGTCTTTTGTTGGATTTGTATATCGAGTGTCAGCATAAAAGTGCACAAAAAAATACAGGGTTGAATTTAGAGGATTCTTCCCTGTATTTTTATTTTTCTGAAAAAGTGCTATTTAAGACATGAAAATAGACTTTTTCAAAAAATAATGTGTCACCCAAACTAAACAAAAGTCAAAAATGAAGAAATAGTCAATGTATATGATATTTTCATAACTAGCTATGAAAATGCAGGAAAAAATTTCATGCTATCTTATCGTGTTTGTTATATGAAGATGTAGTAAAAAATCAACTAGTATCGTGAATGTATCGGAAAACGGATTTTATATTTACACGTACCCCATCTCTTTAGCAGATTGCACATATAAAAAACTGAGTTAAGTTAAGAAAGCAATCTCTGTAGGATAATAGCATTTATTACATTGATAAAAAATGCTATTATTCGCATTTTTTCATAAATAGAGGAATTTTTATGACATTTCAATGAATAGTTGATATTTTACAATCTTATTGGTTTTGTAACTATGTTTCGATTTTTTTGACATTGTGCAAACTAGTTGATAAAATGATAGGTATATTGGATTTGCACATACAAATCGGAATTTTTAGAGCTGAAAAAATCGCAATTGTTTAAGCACTTTTAGATTTGATGGGAAAGCGGTAGTGTTATGTCATTAACAACAATAATAAGTGATAATCCAAATTTAAAGGCTTATATGAAGTCTGTGACACCAACTAAAAGCATGATTCTTACATTTTCTGGAAAACCAGCTTTTTCTAAGGAGTATGAATTGAAAGTATCTTATGACCTTGATTCGGTTGCAGATTCAGCTTTGTTAGGATATGCTTTTGATTACATGGCTAGATGGATGATTGCATGTCATATAAATCATAATAAGGAGTTTTCTTTTCAAGATTTAATCGCTGAAGAAGGTGTTAGAAAATATGAATTATTTGCACATGGCGAGAATAAAAGAAGCTTTCAGCAATTATACAATCAACATATAGAAGTTGTAAAAAGATATGTTTACCAATCAGATCGAACGACATATTTTGAAGTGACAAAAACTGCAATTGTATTTTCAAAATTAGAAAGGATCGTGAGAAGTAATAGGATTCCATTTGATATTACGATTTCTAAACTAATAAGGGAAGAACCAGCTATTGAAAAAGAATTAAATGATTTATGCACGGTTTTTGATGAGTGTTTCATCAAGAGTAACATTATTAAGGAAAATAGTTTAGTGGTATTTAACCCTAGATTTGGAATTGCTTCTTATCTAGTTGATGGAGCAGATGCAGATATGTTTATTGATGGTACCTTATATGATTTTAAGACGACCATTAAGAATGGTTACGCATGGACGGAATTTGCTCAAGTATTAGGATATAGCATTTTATCAAATCTTGCAAAAAATCATAATGACAATGATAACAAGCTTAATGATTATGAGATTAAAAAAATTGCATTATATAAGGCACGGTATGGTGAAGTTGAGTATGTTGACATATCCAACTGGGATTTAGACGAAATGAGCATAACATTGGAATCATGTATAGCACGAGATTATGATTCTGTTATAAAAGAAATTGAGGAACAAGAGGAAGAAGAAAGAAAAAGGGTCGCCGAAAAAAAGAAAAAATATAAAGAAGAATTGGAAGAATTATCATTAAGATTAGATAAGATGAGAATGTATTGTAATTGTCATCATATTCCATATACTTCCTATTATGAGGATGACAAAGAAAAGGATATTAGTATTCAACTTTTGAATACTCGATATGAGGTATC
Organism: uncultured Clostridia bacterium; assembly: GCA_945868505.1. Lineage (GTDB taxonomy): Bacteria > Bacillota > Clostridia > Lachnospirales > Anaerotignaceae > Anaerotignum_A. Next base: position 71,742 of record CAMBLO010000009.1, read on the forward strand.
AGCTATGTCGAGTATAAAGGTACCATGGCATATTGACACTAATAAACTTAATGAAAAAATCATGTCATCAGGAATGAGCATTACAGATATTTCAAAGAAAATAGGAGTTAGTAGCCCATCATTGAAAAGTTGGTTAAATGGAAAAAGGAATCCAAGATTATATTCTTTTATGAAGCTTTTAGATTTCTTCGGTTGCGATGAAGAAGGTTTATGTGTCATTCCAGAAAGAAAGGAAAAAACTACCAGTACCAGTAAGAAGATTTCAAGGAAAAAGAAACGAAAAAAACATTTAAGAAAAGAACAGAACAAGTAAATAGCTACTGGAAAATTCCAATTTGTCGAATCAGCATAAAAAGAGGGTGTGAAAAATTTTCTGTAAATAGGCTTTCTATGATAGGATTCGATGG
>CAMBLO010000010.1 GCA_945868505.1 uncultured Clostridia bacterium
ACGGTAACGTGTTCAGCTGACCAATACTAATAGATCGAGGGCTTGACCTAAATAAATTCGATTGAAAATTTGCGACTTGTGTTCAGTTTTGAAGGTGCAATCCCACTCAAGTGGGAGGCCGTTATACAGGGGTATAGTTCAGCTGGTAGAGCGTTGGTCTCCAAAACCAAATGTCGAGGGTTCGAATCCTTCTGCCCCTGCCATTTTTTTAAAACGATTCACCATTTTTATATGGCTCAGTAGCTCAGCTGGTTAGAGCGCCGGCCTGTCACGCCGGAGGTCGTGGGTTCGAGCCCCATCTGAGTCGTTTTGTGGAAGTTTAGCTCAGCTGGGAGAGCATCTGCCTTACAAGCAGAGGGTCACAGGTTCGAGCCCTGTAACTTCCACTTTTTTTATTTCTAAACAAAAGCACTAAAATCAGAAAATGGTTTTAGTGCTTTTTCTATGTCGATTTGTAAAAAAGAGAATCTGCAGGGAAAACGGAGTTTTTTGCAGGCTCCGCGTGTGGTATAATCAGAAAAAAGCTTGAAACGGGGGCGGAAAAAGTGCGGAGTGAAAAAAAGACCATTGAAAAAATGACAGTGGGCTTTGGTGCGCTGACGCTGCTGTTTTTCCTGATGAACGCTTTTCTGCCATGGGATGGATGGTTTTCTTTTTTCATCACGGTAGCAACGACATTTTACCATTTTGCCGTACGGCTTTTGGTTGGGGCGGTGACAAGAAACCATTGCAGGAACTTGATTCGGGCGGAAAGCCGTTGGTTTTTGCCTCACCAGCGGGAAAACAGACTTTATGAGGCACTGGGCGTGAAGCAATGGAAAAATCGGATGCCAACATATTTCCCAAAGGATTTTTCTTTAAAAGAGCATACGCCGGAGGAAGTGGTGCAGAATATGTGCATTGCGGAGGTGGGGCATGAAATCAATGTGATTTGCAGCTTTTTGCCGTTGCTTTATTCCCTCTGTCAGCCGCGGCTGCGAGGAGAATGGTATATTTTTGTCATTACAGGGATTTTGGCCTTGGGGGCAGATGTGCCCTTCATACTGATACAGCGATACAACCGCCCAAGGATGCTTCGGTTGCAGGCGGCTTGGGAAAAAAGAAAAAAGAAGGAAGGGGAGAAGAACTATGCAGTCGAATTGTGAAACCTGTATGTATTTTGCATATGATGAGGAATTTGAGGAATATTACTGTGAAGTAAATTTAGATGAGGATGAAATGGAAAAATTTTTGACGGACAGTTTTCAGGGAGGATGCCCCTATTACCGCTTGGAGGATGAATACAAAACGGTCAGAAAACAGATGTAAAATGAGAAACAGAACCCTTTGGCTCCTGCGGGATACAAGGGGTTTTTGATTTTCTGATGAAAAAGCAGGAAACGGGTATAATAGGAAAAAGCGAGAATCAGGAGGGATAGATTTGATTTACACACTGACAGTGAATCCTTCGGTGGACTATGTGGTGCAGATGGGAGAATTTCGCCCGGGTATGGTGAACCGCACCTTGGGCGAGGCGGTCTTTTCCGGCGGAAAGGGCATCAATGTAACCATGATTTTGCAAAACCTTGGGGTGCCGAATCGTGCCTTAGGCTTTCTGGCGGGCTTTACCGGGGATTTCATTGAAGGGGATTTGCAGGAGCATGGGTGTCGGACGGATTTTGTGCGCCTTGCCAAGGGCTTTTCCCGCATTAACGTGAAGCTGAAGGGGCAGGAGGAAAGCGAGATCAACGGCGGCGGACCCGGGGTGGATCAGGCGGCTATGGAGCAGCTTTTTGAGAAAATCAATGGGCTGCAAAAGGGAGATATGCTCATCATTTCCGGCAGCATCCCTCCGTCTTTGCCCAAGGATTTTTATGAAAGGATACTGGATCTGTTGGAGGGACGGGGTATCTATACGGTGGTGGATGCCACGGGGGAAGTGCTGCTGAAAACCTTGCGGTATGAGCCTTTTCTCATTAAACCCAACCATCAGGAGTTGGAAGAACTGGCACAAAGCAGACTTTTTACTAGGGAAGAAATCATTGCCCAAGGGAAACGGCTGCAGGAGATGGGGGCGAAAAATGTACTCATTTCCATGGCGGCAGAAGGAGCCGTTTTGCTGACTTCTGACGGGGATACCTTATTTGCCGAGGCACCCCGGGGAAAGGTGGTCAATTCCGTGGGGGCCGGGGATTCCATGGTAGGGGGCTTTGTGGCAGGCTGGCTGAAAACGGGCAGCTATCAGGAGGCATTAGGCTGGGGTATTGCGGCAGGGAGCGCAAGTGTCTTTTGCGAAGGATTGGCAACAGGGGAAGAAATTCGCAGATTATATGACGAAAAAATCAAAATAACCAGCGGAACGGTATAGCCTTTTGGGCGGACCGCTGAAGGAGGTCAATATGAGGATTTCGGAACTGTTGCAGAAAGAAAGTATCGCCATCGGGAAGAAGCTGCGGAACAAAAATACCGCCATTGACCAGTTGGTGGAGCTGTTAGCGAAAAGCGGCAATCTGAAGGATAAAGGCAAATTCAAACAGGCTATTTTGGAACGGGAAAAGCTTTCTACCACGGGTATTGGCGAGGGCATCGCCATTCCCCACGGGAAAAGCAACGCTGTGAAACGGGCGGCACTGGCGGCTATGGTCGTGCCCGAAGGGGTGGATTTTGAAAGCGCCGACGGGCAGGATGCCCATTTGCTGTTTATGATTGCTGTGCCGGAAAATGGCGCTGACCTGCATTTGGAGGTACTGGAACGGCTGGCGGCGATGCTGATGGACGAGGATTTTCGGAAAAAGCTGATAGAAGCGAAACATCCTTCTGCCTTTTTGGAGATTATTTCGGCGGAGGAAGAAAAACGCTTTGCCAAGGCTTCGGAGAAAGAAAAAATTGGCTATGATGTGCTTGCCGTAACCGCCTGTCCCACAGGGATTGCCCATACCTTTATGGCGGCGGAAAGCTTGGAAAACAAGGCGAGAGAAATGGGCATCACCATTAAGGTGGAGACCAACGGCAGCGGCGGCGCGAAAAACGTGCTGACGGCGGAGGAAATCAAGGAGACTAAAGGCATCATCATTGCGGCAGATAAAAATGTGGAAATGGCAAGATTCCGCGGGAAAAAGGTGCTGCAGGTGCCTGTGACGGATGGCATCCGCAAGCCAGATGTCCTTTTGAGCAAAATCATACAAGGGGAAGCACCTTTTTACGGCGGCAGAACAGAGGCGGAAGCCTCTAGCGCAGGAGAAGAGAAAAGGGGCACAGGAAATAAGGTGTATCGTGATCTGATGAACGGGGTTTCCCACATGCTGCCTTTTGTCATCGGCGGGGGCATCCTGATTGCATTGGCTTTCCTGCTGGATGATTACAGCATCGACCCTGCCAATTTCGGTTCCAATCTGCCCCAAGCCGCCTTTTTCAAGACCATTGGCGATGCTGCCTTTGGCTTTATGCTGCCCATTCTGGCGGGCTATATTGCCATGAGCATTGGGGACAGACCAGCCCTTGCGCCGGGCTTCGTGGGGGGCTTTCTGGCGAAGGAGGGTGGCAGCGGCTTTCTGGGGGCATTGCTGGCAGGCTTTGCGGCGGGCTATCTGATTCTGGGTCTACGAAAGCTTTTCGACAGACTGCCCCGTTCCTTGGAGGGCATCAAGCCTATTTTGCTCTATCCTGTCCTTGGCATTTTCCTGATGGGGGCGTTGATTCAAGTTATCATCAATCCCCCTGTGGCATGGCTGAATGAAGCATTGTATGGACTGCTGTCACGGATGGGGACAAGCAGCCGTGTGCTTTTGGGTGTCGTTCTGGGGGGCATGATGAGTGTGGATATGGGCGGCCCCATCAACAAAGCGGCCTATGTATTCGGTACGGCTTCCTTAGCCAGTGATGAATTTCAGATTATGGCGGCAGTCATGGCAGGGGGGATGGTGCCTCCTCTGGCGCTGGCCTTGGCGGTGTTCTTTTTCCGCAATAAATTCAGCGAAAAGGAACGGCAATCCGGTGTGGCGAACCTCATTATGGGGGCCTGCTTCATCACGGAAGGGGCCATTCCCTTTGCGGCGGCAGACCCTCTGCGGGTACTGCCCGCTTGCATCATCGGCTCTGGGGTGGCCGGGGGTCTGAGTATGCTGTTCGGCTGTGCCCTGCGGGCACCCCATGGCGGGGTATTCGTCCTGCCTGTGATCAGCCATCCCTTTGGCTTTTTGGCGGCAGTGATTCTCGGTGCTGTGGTGGGGATGCTGCTTCTTGGACTTTTGAAAAAGAATCTGCCCCAGACCCTTTGAAAGAAATTACCATAGAAATAACCTTGCACCTTTTTGTCGAATCTCGTATACTAATATGGAAAGAAAGACAGAAAATAACTTTCATTGAAAAAAAGAGCAAGGTTGGGATAAAGTGCAAGAATCATTACAAGAATGGGGAAAAGCGATCCTGCGGGCGGCGATCATCATTGTGGTACTGTTTTTTTTCTGTTGGCCCATGCGTTTGATGGGCAGTTCCATGGAGCCTACCATGGGGGACGGCGAAATCGTGTTGATGAATCGATTGGCGGCACTGCGGGGGAATTATGAAAAGGGCGATATCGTCATGTTCCATTATTATGATGCCGATGGCAGCAAGACCGTGGTAAAACGCATTATCGCCACGGAAGGAGATACCATCCGTATTTTGGAGGATGGCGTGGAAGTGAACGGAGAGCTTTTGCAGGAGGACTATACGGAAGGTATCACCGATGGCTTGGTCGATATGACGGTTCCCGAGGATACGGTGTTTGTTATGGGGGATAACCGCCAGAGCAGCTACGACAGCCGCAATATGGGCGTTATTTCCTGTGAGGACTTGAAGGGAAAGGTGTTTTTCCGCATCTATCCGTTCCATGAATTTGGCAAAATATAATTTAGAAAGCACATTCCAAACGGAGTGTGCTTTTTTATGCGGATTTTTCATGAAAAACATGTAAAACATGCGTTTTTCTTATTGTATTTTTTGTGATACAGTATAGAAAAGAATTTTGCAGAAAAGAAGGGATAGTATGGGAAAGGATTTTTGGAAATATATTACGGCTGTGTTGATTTTTGGCACCAATGGCATTGTAGCCAGCAACATCCAATTGCCCAGTCAGGAAATCGTTTTCCTGCGGGCGGGCATTGCCGGGTTGATTTTGGTGATTCTTTTTCTGCTGCTGCGGAAAGAATGCAATGCCCTGCGATATAAACGGGAGTTTGGTTTTCTTGCCATTGCGGGGGCGGCAACAGGGGCAAACTGGTTGTTTCTGTATGAATCCTATCAGCAGGTGGGCGTAGGAACGGCAACTTTGCTGTGCTATTGCGGGCCGATTATCGTTATGGCACTGGGGCAGGTTTTATTTCAGGAGAAGCTGACTCGGGAAAAATGTATCGGGTTTTTGGCGGTGCTGACAGGCTTGCTCTGCATCAACGGGCAGGCATTGCAGGAAGGCAAGACCCTTTGGGGAATGCTTTGCGGCATTTTTTCCGCGGTGATGTACGCAGTGCTTGTCATCGCCAATAAAAAAGCTCCCCATATTACAGGGGTGGAAAATCCCATGTGGCAGGTCATTATCAGCTTTTTGATCGTCGCAGTGGTTTTGCTGCTTCGACAGGAGCTGCCCATCAAGGTGCCTACGGAAAGCTGGCCTTTTGTGCTGCTGCTGGGGCTTTTCAATACGGGTATTGGTTGTTTTTTATATCTTTCCTCCATGGGAAGGCTGCCGGTGCAGACCGTAGCCATCTGCGGATATCTGGAGCCCTTTGCGGCGGTGGTACTTTCGGCGGTTTTGCTGAAGGAAGGCATGGCCCCCATGCAGGCAGCGGGGGCGGCGCTGATTCTGGGCGGCGCCATGTATGGGGAGCTGGCAGGAAAAAGAGCCAGAGAAAAAACAGAGGAATATGTCAGAATATAATGAAAGAAAGCCTACCGATTTTTCGGCAGGCTTTTTTAGCGGTAAGAGAGATATTCCAGAAAACGCTTTACCGCCAGAGGGGCGGTTTTCCGATCCCGCAGGGCAAGGCCAATGTTTCGATGGATGGGCGTTTCCAATTCCTTGATTGCCACTTTATAAGGATTGCGCCGCAAAATCAGGCGGGGCAGCAGGCTGACGCCTAGCCCGCATTCCACCATGGAAAGAACGGCATAATCGTCCCAAGTGGTAAAGTGGACATCGGGGGTCAGGCCTTGTTGGCGGAACAGTTCGGAGGTTTCCGTATTTTTATCTTTTTCCAGAAGGAGGAAGGGCTCCTGACAGAGGGCTTCCATAGGGATGCATTCTGCATTGGCCAGAGGGTGCTCGGCGGGAAGAATGCCCAAAAAATCATCCTGTTCCAGAAAAATGGTGTCTAGTTCCGGCAGGGTAGGCAGACGCAGAAAGCCACAGTCCACCCGCCCCTCCTGAATCCATCCTTCAATTTCTTTATAATCCCCCAGAAGCAGTTCATATTCGATATTAGGATAATCCCTTTGGAACGCCTTGATGATATTGGGCAGCCAATGGGTGGCGACGCTGGAAAAGGTGCCGATGCGGATGATGCCCGTTTCCAGCCCCTTCAAATCATCGGCCTGCTGCAGCAGGGATTGATGGGCGCTGCAAAGGGCTTGGATCTGGGGGAGCAGCTTGATGCCCTCGGAGGTTAGGCGGACGCCGCCCCGCCCCCGTTCTATGAGGGGGAGCCCCAGCTCCTTTTCCAATTCCTGTATCATGCGGCTGATGCCGGATTGGGAATAGGAAAGGGCCTCGGCGGCTTTGGTGATACTGCCGGATTCTATGGTTTTCAAAAGGGCGTGATATTTCTGGATATCCATGGGATTGCTCCTTTCTTGCGGAAATTTCATATAAAAGAAAATATGTTGCACAAATGCTCATATTTCCTTCATCCTACAGGAAAGAAATGGATTTGGCAAGGGAAAAAGGGGGCGAAAGCCCTTCTTTTTTTGCATAAAACCCACTTCCTTTCATATATTTGCATAGAGACAAAGGGTGGATTTTTTAGGACATTCTTTTATGAATAGGAGGGTTTTTATGCCGTTGACATTGGCGAAAGAAACGATGGATATGAATTGGAAGGATACAGGGGGGAAGCAGTCCTCTCAGATTTTGCTGGAGGGGGACATGATTGTGCCCGACAGCAAGCCGGATTTGCAGGAAATCTTGCGCTGCGAAGGAAAGGTGAACATTCGGGAAAAGCGCATCACCGATGACCGCATTTCTTTTTCCGGGGATATGGAGGTTTCTGTCCTCTATCGGGCGAAAAACGGGGAGCGTCCCCTTTATGCCATGAAAGCCAGTCTGCCCTTGGAGGATTTTTTACATATCGACGGGCTGGAAAAGGACATGGATGTAACACTGGGGGCGGAATTGGAGCATTTGGACTGCCAAATCATCAATGACCGAAAAATCGGCGTGAAGGCAGTCATTCAGATGCAGGCAGAGGCGGAGAAGCAGAAGCACGCGGAAATCCTCAGCGGCGTGGCAGGGGAAGGCATCGAATGCCTGAAAGGGATTTTGCGGATGGAGCGGGACACAGCTACCCTGAAAGACCGATTCACCGTGAAGGAGGACTTAAATCTTTCCCCCTCCAAGCCGGAGATTGCCGAGGTGCTTTGGGAAGGGATGGAACTGACGGAACAGGATATGCGGGCCATGGACGGCAAGGTCATGGTGCGGGGCAACCTGAAAATTTCCATGCTGTATTTGGACAGCGAAGGAAATATGGGCAGCTTCAACGAAAAAATTCCCTTCAATGGTTATTTGGAGGGGGAGGGCATCGAGCCGAAAACGGAGCTGAACGGCAGCTTGACCATTGAGGAAGGCAGGCTGACCCCCATGGCGGATGAGGACGGAGAGGCACGACAGGTGGCAGTAGACGTGACCATCGGGGCTCAGATGAACGGGAAAGAAACCGTGGAGCAGGAGATTTTGCAGGATGCTTATGCGCCCAAGGGGACGGTCAATCTGGAAAAGGAAACCATCACCTACCCTGTGACCGTGGGCAGCGGCAAGAACCAGTTTATCGTGAAGGAGCGCATCCAACTGGAAAACGGCGAGATGCCTATGCTGCGGGCAGAGGAGGTCTGGGGAGAGGTGCGCCTTTCCGAAGCACGGACTGTGGTGGATAACGTGGAAGTGGAAGGCGTCCTGACGGCGGATATCCTCTATGATTGCGAGGCGGATGAAGAACCTTTGTGTATGCTGCGGCGGGGGATTCCCTTTGGGCAGATGATGGAGCTGCGGGGCGTGGAAGAAGGGGACGAAGCCAATGTGTCCCTGCGGCTGGAGGATATTGATTTCCAGATGCTTTCCGAACGGGAAGGGGAGCTGCGGGCCACAGTGACCATGGAAACGATGGTGACGCGGCAGGAAACGGCGGAAACAGTGACGGATATCACCATGGAGGAGGAAATGGCTACCCAGCCTATGGCGGGGGCGGTCATCTATATGGTGCAGAGGGGGGACTCTCTCTGGAAAATTGCGAAACGGTACCGCACAACGGTCAATGATATTCTGGCGGTGAATGATATTGAAAATCCTGATTTGATTTATCCGGGGCAGAAGTTATTGATTATTAAGATGGTGAGATGAGAGTTTTGACTTGAAATTCAAGTTTTCGAAGGTTCAAGAAAACGAAGCTGGGCTCATTCGAGCCAAAGAGGAGGTCGGGCAAACCTTCTGCCCGCCCGTTTGGAACTGTTTCGGCGAAACAGAACGGCTCATTCTTACTTTTTTTGAAAAAAAGTAACAAAAAACCCGGGAACCTTCCGTATGGTTCCCGGACCCTCTAACGGTCTAAGGGAAACGACGTTTCCCTTAGATATCCTTTCCCCACGAGCCCCTTCGGGCAGTATAAAGAGCCTTTCCGGCAAGGCTTGCTTTCGGAGATGAGAGGCAGGCAAAGGAGAAAACAAAAAAGGACGGATTTCCGTCCTTTATTTGTGTTTGGTTCTTATGATAGTTTTTCCTCTGTTTCTTTCAATAATTCGTCGTAGGTGGTTTCCAGCACATTACGGATGCCTTGCAGTTGGGTGGCATAGATATGCTGGATGCCCCGCTCGATTTTGACAAGGGATTCTCTTGTTATATCAATGCCTTGCAGCTGAAGCAGGCGGACGAGTTCTGTCTGTCCGATGCCTTTTGCTTGGCGAATGGTACGAATATTTTGCCCGATGGGGATGGTTTTTGTCTGTTTGATTTTGGAATCCATATTACTTGATTTCCTGTTCTAAGCTATTAAATTCGGGGGTATCAAAAAATTCTGCCAATGTCATATCCAGACCGTCACAAATCATTTTAATAGTCAAAATTTTTGGATTATTACTTTTCCCATAAAGGATATTTTTTAAAGATGTAGGGGGAATGGCAGAAATTGTTGCCAGTTTATTGATTGTTAAATTACGTTCCTCGCAAAGTTGAAGAATACGAATTCTAATAGTTGAAATAGTATCCATTTTAAGCCCTCCATTCTTCTTTCAGAATACCCAGAATAGTTGGACAAAATCGTCCATCTATGCTACTATTAGGCTATGCATAGCCTATTTTGGATTTGGGGGTAAAGGAGAGATTATTAGAATGAAGCTATTTCAGGATATTTTGAAGGGAATTTTAATGGAAGAAGAAGTGCAGGTGGTTTTTCCAAATTTAAAGATGTCCCCCAGTGAGCTTGTGGAAATGAAATGCTACATGGCATTGCGGGACATCAAAAAAATTTTGGAGGATGATACATTGGAGGACAAGGAATGTTTTGCAAAAATTGAAGAAATTGTGCATATTTTCGAAGTGATGGGAAGCGATTGCGGAACAAGACACGAATTTTGAGCGGAATAAGAACACTGGTGTTTGCCGGTGTTTCTTTTTTTAGGAGCGTTGCGCCGCTTTTTGCCCGCATGGGCGCGGCTTCAAATTCTTGGAGTTTCGAGAACTTGAATTTAGAGCCGTTTTCTTCCCTTTTCCTTTGATTCTGCCCATTGTATGTGCTATAATATACAATTAGCAAGAGTGTACCCATTTCTCAGCGCACTTTTGCCAAAGGTGAAGTTTCGGATATTTTTTAACAGAGGTGGGCCCCATGAAAGGCTATTTTATTTCCGTGGAAGGCGGCGATGGCAGCGGCAAATCCACACAGATCAAAAAAATAGAAGCATATTTGCAGTCGAAGGGGCAGGAAGTCCTTCTGACCAGAGAACCCGGTGGCACGCCTGTGGCGGAAAAAATCAGGGAACTGATCCTTGACCCTGCCAATAAAGCATTGACGGGTAGAGCGGAAATGCTGCTTTACGCCGCATCCCGTGCCCAGCATGTGGAGGAAAAAATACTCCCCGCTTTGGCAGCAGGCAAAACGGTGCTTTCCGACCGTTTCACCGATTCCAGTATCGCCTATCAGGCCTTCGGCAGAGGCTTGGGGGATATGGTGGCAGAGGTGAACCGCATTGCCACCGGCGGCAAAGAACCGGACCTGACCATTTTTCTGAACATTACTCCTGCGGCGGGGATGGCGCGGAAAAACAATCAGGACGGGCATACCTTAGACCGTTTGGAGCAGGAAAAGGCAGCCTTCCATGAAAAGGTATATGAAGGCTATCTGACCTTGGCGAAGGAAAGCGGCGGCAGAATTGCTGATATCGATGCGGACAGACCCGCCGAAGCGGTTTTTGCCGACATCAAAAAACAGTTAGACAGAGTATTCGGTTTTTGAGCCATAGATAAGGAGGGGTTTTTATGAAACTCATCATTGCCATCATTCAGGACGAAGATGCGGGCGAAGTCATCTCCCATCTGAACGAAGCAAGCTTTCAGGTAACCAGACTATCCACAAAAGGCGGCTTTCTCCGTGCCGGCAATACCACTTTGCTGACAGGTGTGGAAGCGGATAAAGTGGACGAAGCCCTGAAAATCATCGAAGAAAACAGCAAAGCACGTACCCAGTATGCCACACTGCCTTCTTCCTGCGGTGCCATGCATGGTTTCATCCTTGCACCCATCGAAGTAAAGGTGGGCGGTGCAACAGTATTCGTGTTGGATGTGGAACAGTTCCATAAATATTGATTCAGAAGGAGCGGGCGGATTTGTATACATTTCAGAAAATCTGGGAAAATACGCCCATGGTGGAGCAGCTCAAACGGGCAGTTGCCGGCGGGCGGGCTTCCCATGCCTATCTTTTTCTGGGGGGGGCAGGGGCAGGAAAACGGCTCATGGCAAACACCTTCGCCAAGGCGTTACAATGCCAAGGCACAGGGGAGGCACCCTGCGGTTCCTGCAAAAGCTGTCAGGCCTTTGACAGCGGCAACCATCCCGATATCATTTATGTGCGGGGGGAAAAGAAAAATCTTCTCGTGGATGATATTCGGGAACAGATATTGGAAACGGTGGATGTGAAGCCGTATCAATATGACAAAAAAATCTATATCATCGAAAAGGCGGACACCATGAATGTGCAGGCACAAAATGCCCTGCTCAAAACCTTGGAAGAACCGCCTGCCTATGCGGTGTTCCTGCTTTTGGCGGAGCGGGCAGAGGCATTTTTGCAGACCATCCTTTCCCGTGTGGTTACCATGAAAATTCGCCCCCTTTCGGAAGAAACAGTGGCGGCGTATCTGATGGAAAAGGCATTTTTGGGGGAAGAAGAAAGCCACGTTTTGGCGGCATACGCCCAAGGGCGCATCGGTCAGGCACTGGAATTGATGGAGGATGAATCCTTCCGGGAAATGCGGCAGGATATTTTAGAAAAACTGGAAGCCCTGCCTTCTATGAACGAGGGCGAGGCATATTTGCTTGCAAAAGATCTGGAGGTCTATAAAAACGACCTGCGGTTTTTGGATATTATGGAATTGTGGTATCGGGATCTGCTGGCGGCGAAAAGCCTGCGGGAGGAACGGTGCCTCATCCAGAAGGATAAAAAAGACGCCATTTTCCGCATGGCGAAGGAGCCTGCGGAGAGATTGGCAAAAAAAGCGGCAGCCGTCAGAGAAGCAAGAAGGCGGCTGGCGATGAACGCAAATTTTCGGCTGACCATGGAGGTCATGCTGATGGATTTAAAGGAGACTGTTGAATGATTGAAGTAGTAGGTATCCGTTTCAAAAAGGCGGGCAAGATGTATTATTTTGACCCTGCCGGTCTGAAACTGGAAAAAGAAGACGGCGCCATCGTGGAAACAGCCAGAGGCGTGGAATACGGCACTGTCATCAAAGGCAATACCATGGTGCCCGAAGAAGCCATCGTACCCCCTTTGAAGCAGGTGATGCGAAAGGCAACGAAGGATGACGCAAAAACAGTGGAAAACAACCACAAAAAAGAAAGAGAAGCCTTCGATATTTGTTTGGAAAAAATCGCCCGTCTGGGCTTGGATATGAAGCTGGTGGATGTGGAAATGACCTTCGACAGAAATAAGCTCATTTTTTATTTCACATCCGACGGCAGAGTGGATTTCAGGGAATTGGTAAAGGAACTGGCGGCGGTGTTCCGTATGCGGATCGAACTGCGTCAGATTGGCGTCCGTGATGAAGCAAAGATGCTCAACGGCATCGGCATCTGTGGCAGACCCCTGTGCTGTGCCACATTTTTGGGGGATTTCCAGCCTGTATCCATCAAAATGGCGAAGGAGCAGAATCTGTCCCTGAACCCCACAAAAATCAGCGGCATCTGCGGCAGATTGATGTGCTGCCTGAAATATGAAGAAGATGTTTACGAAGAACTGAATAAAAAGCTGCCCCGCGTGGGAGATATTATCTCCACCCCTGATGGCACAGGGGAAATTCTCTCCACTAACGTGCTGATGCAGCAGGTGAAGGCGGCGGTAAGAAAAGCAGAAAATGACCCTCCCACCATCGGTTTCTACCATTTGGAGGAAATTAAGCTGATTCGTTCCAAGAAAAAACGTAAACAGCAGGAACCCATTCCGGAGGAATTGAAGGCTTATGAGGATTGATATCACCATCCATCCCCATGAACGGGTGGACGACCTCCATCGGGACGGGCATCTCATCATTCAAGACCCCAAACGGTTTTGCTTCGGCGTAGATGCAGTCATTCTCAGCGGCTTTGCCAAGGTGAAAAAGGGGGAGAAGGTGCTGGACTTGGGAACAGGCACAGGCATCATCCCCATTTTGCTGGCGGCAAAGACGGAAGGCGAGCATTTCACGGGGCTGGAAATCCAGACGGAAAGCGCAGAAATGGCGAACCGCAGTGTTTTGCTGAATGAATTGGAGGAACGGGTTTCCATCCGAGAAGGGGATATCAAGGAAGCGGTGCAGATTTTTGGCGGCTCCACCTTCGATGTGGTGACTTCCAATCCCCCCTATATGAATGAGGGGGGCGGTCTGGTGAACCCCTTTGCAGCCAAGGCCATTGCCAGACACGAGATTCTCTGCTCTTTGGAGGATGTGGTGGCGGCAGCGGCAAAGACATTGAAGCCCTTGGGCAGATTTTACATGATTCACAGACCCCACCGCCTGACGGATATTATGGTGCTGCTGCGGCAGTATAAGCTGGAGCCGAAACGCATCCGTTTTGTGCAGCCCTATGCGGATAAGGAGCCTACTATGGTTTTGGTGGAGGCAGCAAGGGGCGGCAAGCCCATGGTGAAGGTGGATGCACCCTTGGTGATTTACAAAGCACCAAATGAATATACCGAAGAAATTTTTGAAATCTATTATGGAAAGGGACAGGCGTAAGTTTTAGCGGAATAAGAGTGCGATTTTCCATAGAAAAAACTTTTTCTCACAGATGTATGCCGAAGATGAACGGCACCGCCGCAGGCGGCTTTGCGAAGCAAAGTACTGACAGGACGCAGGCTAGACCATTGCGGCAGAGCCGCTAGCTAAGGGGCAAAGCCCCTCCATGAACTCGAAAAAGTATTTTCTATGCGGGCTGCGCCAATTAGTATTTCTGCATTTCCCAAGCACCGTCTGTTTATAGTATCGTATGATAGGGACATTATATCTTTGCGCCACGCCCATCGGCAATCTGGACGACATCACATTGCGGGTCATTAAGCTGATGGAAAGCGTGGATGTGATTGCTGCGGAGGATACCCGCAATACATTGAAATTATTGAACCATTTTGAAATCAAGACCCCCATGACCAGCTACCATGAGCATAACAAGGTGACAAAAGGCCCTGTGCTAGTGGAGCGGCTTTTGGCGGGGGAAAGCATTGCCTTGGTGACGGATGCAGGGATGCCCGGCATTTCCGACCCCGGTGCCGATTTGGTGCGGCTGTGCTACGATGCCGGTGTGCCTGTGACCGTTGCCCCCGGTGCTTCGGCGGCTGTGGTGGCGTTGGTGCTTTCCGGTCTGGATACAAGACGGTTCGTATTTGAGGGCTTTTTGCCCCCCGATAAAAAGGAGCGGAAGGCTATCCTGAAAACCTTGGAGCGGGAACACCGCACCATGATTTTCTATGAAGCCCCCCACCGCCTGACAGATACGCTGGAAGAACTGGCGGAGCTGTTCGGGGAAGAACGGCAGATGGCGGCAACCAGAGAGCTGACGAAGAAATTTGAAGAAGTCCGCAGGGATACCTTAGGCGGACACATCCAATATTTCAAGGAAAACCCGCCCAAGGGGGAATTTGTTCTGGTCTGCGAAGGCTTTTCATTGGAAGCCCAGCGGCAGGAGGAAATGGAAAGCTGGGAAAGCATTTCCGTGGAGGAACACGTGCAGCGGTATTTGGATCAGGGCATGAGCGAGAAGGATGCTATGAAGCAGGCTGCCAAGGATCGGGGCGTTTCCAAGCGGGATATTTATCAGGTTTTGAAGAAGTAAGGGGAAGATGTCGGTAAGCGTGGGAAGTACAGAGCGACTGACGTTACAGCAATCAACTATAATTTGGAAAGGAGTGATGACAAGTGGAGAGAATGATGGAAGGATTTGCCAGTCTGGGTTGGCAGCAATATCTGTTCGCCGCCAGTGTGGCTTATGTTGTCACTTATATCTATCGTGTTTATGTCCGCTGGAAAGAGAAAAAGAAAAATGGGGAAAAGACTTATGTCATCAAGACTCTGGACAGACATGCCTATGACCGCTGTGCAGAGCTGTTTCCCATCGATCGGATCACTTTTCGGGGGAGAGAATTTACCCGTGGCATGAAGATCAAGGTGACGACTATCCAGAAAAACGTCATTGAAGGGGAATTTATCGGGTTGAATCAGGTGAATCTGGTCTGCATCAAGACAGGCAATCAGATCATCGCCCATCAGCTGGAAAAGATCGAAGAAATCGTAGCGGCTGAATAAGAAACAGAATAGAAAAGAATTGCAATGCGTTGCTTCCACAAAGCGTAAATCCAATTGTGGCGGCGGCGCATTCTTTTTTTGGGGGAAAAGGACATCTTTTCTGCGACAAAAATCTGCAAACTGTATCATTTTTCCCCTATATATGCGTTTTTAACGGGATTTTAACGGGTGTAAATATTGAAAATTCTGGATGTGTGAATATAATGAAATGAGTAACAGACCGAGTGGTCTGATATTCGTCGTGAAAATTTTGTCAAGCCCAAAAGACAAAAGGCTTTCACACAAGAAAATTCGGTAAATGGAAAGAAGGAGAACCATTTGAAAACAGAAAATGAAATATTGGAAATGGCCTTTGCCATGTTTCTGGAGAAGGGGTTTTCCGAAATCTCCACCAATGAAATCATTCGGGAAGCGGGCATGACAAAGGGCGGCTTCTACTATTCTTTCAAAAGCAGAGAGGACTTGGACGAGAGGGTCATTGAAAAATATATCCATCCCTTTTTCCAAAAACCTGCGGAGGAAATGCAGAGAGTATGGGAGGAAAGCAGGAAGGATATCCCCACGAGGGAACTGCTTTGGAAGTGCTTTTTCCAGCCCCAGCGCTTCGCCAACTATCAGGCGGAGATTGGCAAAGAAATCCCTTTCCGCAACTTTTATTTCCTCATCTATGAAGGGATGAAGAAATTCCCCAAAGTGGCAGGGTATTATAAAGCCTTCAATCAGAAGAAGGGCGAAATGCTGCATCAGATTTTGGAACGGGGGCAGATGCGGGGGGAAGTCACCAAAACCCTTGATTTAGACAATTACGTCACCATGATCCTGGCAATGCAGGATGGCATTCTGGCACTGAAGGTGCTGGATGACAGCATTGATGACGAAGAAAAATATAAGAAAATACAATATCAGATGTGGAAGGACATTTCCACAGAAGAAATCAGAAGTTATACAGATGGAGGTGTGACAAGTGCAGTATCTTAATGACAATACATATAAAATGGGTATCGACATCGGTTCCACAACAGTCAAAGTCGTTTTGGCCGATGAAGAAAATAAAATCGCATTCAGCAGATACAGAAGACACTTCTCAGAAATCAAAAAAACAGTAAAGGATATCTTGAAAGAAGCCAAAGAAGAAATCGGCAACGTTATCTTCTCTGCCATGATTACAGGCAGCGGCGGCGTTGCTCTGGCAAAGGCCATCGGCGTGGAATTCATTCAGGAGGTTGTTGCCACAGCCAATGCCGTAGAAGCAACGGCCCCCCAGACTGATGTA
Organism: uncultured Clostridia bacterium; assembly: GCA_945868505.1. GTDB lineage: Bacteria > Bacillota > Clostridia > Lachnospirales > Anaerotignaceae > Anaerotignum_A. The sequence continues at coordinate 16,484 of CAMBLO010000010.1, forward strand.
GCCATCGAATTGGGCGGGGAGGATGCCAAAATCATCTACTTTGAAGGCGGCAATGTGGAACAGAGAATGAACGGTGTTTGTGCCGGCGGTACAGGCTCCTTTATCGACCAGATGGCAAGCCTGCTGCAGACAGACGCCACAGGCCTGAATGAACTGGCGAAGGGCTATAAAGTGATTTATCCCATCGCATCCCGCTGTGGCGTATTTGCCAAAACAGATATTCAGCCTTTGATTAACGAGGGCGCAAGAAAAGAGGACTTGGCGGCTTCTATTTTTCAGGCCGTTGTAAACCAGACCATCGCAGGTCTGGCTTGTGGGAAGCCTATCCGCGGTCATGTGGCATTTTTGGGCGGCCCTTTGCATTTCCTGTCTGAACTGCGCCAGCGTTTCATCGAAACCTTGAAGCTGACAGACGAAACCACCATCATTCCCGAAAATTCCCACCTGTTCGCAGCCTATGGCACAGCCGTTTCCAATAAGGGCGAAGCGACGCTGGATTTCGATAATCTGCTGACAAAGCTGGAAGCGGGCGTGGAACTGACAGCAGAGGTTTCCCGTATGGAACCCCTGTTCCGAGATGAGGAAGACTATGCAGCCTTCAAGGAACGCCATGACAAAGATAAAGTAAAGCGTATCCCTATTTCCAATTACCATGGGGACGTATTTTTGGGCATCGACGCCGGCTCCACCACCACAAAGGTGGCTCTGGTTTCCAAGGACGGTGACCTGCTCTATTCCTTCTATGCAGGCAACGAAGGCAACCCTCTGAATGTGGTTATGAAAAGCCTGAATGAAATGTACGACCTGATGCCGGAGGATGTTGTGATCCGCAATTCCTGCGTTACAGGCTACGGCGAAGGGCTCATCAAGGAAGCCCTGATGATCGACTTGGGCTATATCGAAACTGTTGCCCACTATAAGGCAGCCCAGTTCTTCAAGCCCGATGTAGATTTCATTCTGGATATTGGCGGTCAGGATATGAAATGTATCCGCATCAAGGATAATGTCATCGACAGCGTTCTGCTGAACGAGGCTTGCTCCTCCGGCTGCGGCTCTTTCATTGAAACCTTTGCCAAATCCCTGAATTATTCTGTAGCGGATTTCGCTAAGGTGGCTCTGTTCGCCAAGAACCCCATCGACTTGGGCTCCCGTTGTACGGTATTTATGAACTCCCGTGTAAAACAGGCCCAGAAGGAAGGGGCAGAGGTAGCGGATATTTCCGCAGGTCTGGCTTATTCCGTTATCAAAAACGCATTGCTGAAGGTCATCAAGATTTCCGACCCCAAGGCTATGGGCAAATCCATGGTGGTACAGGGCGGTACCTTCTATAACGATGCCGTGCTGAAAAGCTTTGAAATGATTAGCGGCAGACAGGCTGTCCGTCCCGATATCGCAGGCATCATGGGTGCCTTCGGCGCAGGTCTGATTGCCAGAGATAAATATACAGCAGGCTATCAGACAACCCTCATCAGTCGGGATGAAATGAACGCATTGGAGGTTCAGTCCAACATGGCACGCTGTCAGGGCTGCACCAACCACTGCCTGCTGACAGTGAACCTGTTCAGCGGCGGCAGACGCTTCATCACAGGCAACCGCTGCGAAAGAGGTCTGGGTAAGGAAAAGATCGAAGATCCCGCACCCAACCTGTATGAATATAAACGCCACAGACTGTTCGATTACGAACCCCTGACGGCGGAACAGGCGACAAAGGGCACCGTGGGTATCCCCCGTGTGCTGAATATGTTCGAGGATTACCCCTTCTGGTATACCTTCTTTACCAAACTGGGCTACAGAGTGGTGCTTTCCCCTTATTCTTCCAAGGCAGTATTCGAAATGGGCATGGAATCCATCCCCAGTGAATCTGTATGCTACCCTGCAAAGCTGGTACATGGTCATGTGATGTGGCTCATCAACGAAGGTGTAGACTTCATCTTCTACCCCGGTATCGTTTACGAAAGACGGGACAGCTCTGCGGCGGATAATAACTATAACTGCCCCATCGTGGCATCCTATAACGAAAACATCAAAAACAACGTTGAGGATTTGAAGGAAAGAAATATCAAATTCATGAATCCTTTCCTCTCCTTCGATAACATCAACACTGTCATCAAGCGTATGACAGAGGAATTTGTACCCATGGGCTGTGACCCTAAGGAAATCAAAGCCGCTGTAGAAGCAGGCTGGGAAGAATGGGGCAATTTCCGCAGAGATATGCGGAAAAAAGGAGAAGAAACTCTGGCATATATCCGTGAGAAGGGCATGACAGGCATCGTGCTGGCAGGCAGACCCTACCATGCAGACCCTGAAATCAACCACGGTATCCCCGAGCTGATCGCAGGCTACCGCATTGCCGTACTGACAGAGGACAGCGTTGCCCATCTGGGTCATGTGGAACGTCCTACCATCGTGCGGGACCAGTGGACCTACCATTCCAGACTGTATGAAGCGGCAGGCTTCGTGAAAACCCAGCAGAATCTGGAATTTGTACAGCTGAACTCCTTCGGCTGCGGTCTGGACGCTGTAACTACCGATGAAGTCAAGGGCATCCTGACAGCGGCAGGCAAAATTTATACTGCCCTGAAAATCGACGAAGTAAATAATTTGGGTGCGGCTCGTATCCGTATCCGTTCCCTGATCGCTGCCATCGAGGACAGAAAAGAAAAGAATGTGAAGATCAAAAAAGGCGATGCTTCCCTGAAACGTGTCCTCTTCACAAAGGAAATGAAGAAGGATTATACCATCATCTGCCCGCAGATGTCTCCCATCCATTTCGAACTGCTGGAGCCTGCTTTCCGTAAGGCTGGCTATCATATCGAAATCATGGAAGCCATGGATAAAAATGCCATTGATACAGGATTGAAATATGTCAACAACGACGCCTGCTATCCTGCATTGATTGCCATTGGGCAGCTGCTGAATGCGCTGCTTTCCGGAAAATACGACCTGAACCGCACCGCTCTGCTCATCACCCAGACGGGGGGCGGCTGCCGTGCGACGAACTATATCGCTTTCATCCGTAAGGCGCTGGCAAATATGGGCATGCCCAATATCCCCGTTATTTCCATCAACCCTGCAGGGCTGGAAAAGAACCCCGGCTTCAAATATGAGCCCGGTCTGCTGCATCGTGTGATGCAGGCCATGGTATACGGCGACTTGTTCATGCGGGTGGTATATCGCACAAGACCTTATGAAAAGGTGAAGGGCTCTGCCAACGCATTGCATCGGAAATGGGTAGAAAAGCTGAGAAAAGATCTGCTGAAAGCAGACAGAAAGACATACTGCGAAAATATCCGTAATATCATCAAGGATTTTGAAGAACTGGAATTGAATGATGTGGTAAAACCCCGTGTTGGCGTGGTAGGGGAAATTCTGGTAAAATTCCACCCCACAGCCAATAATGACTTGGTGAACCTGCTGGAAAGAGAAGGGGCAGAAGCAGTCGTTCCCGACCTGCTGACCTTCGCTCTCTACTGCTGCCATAACCAGGTGCAGAAGGAAAAATATCTGGGCGGCACCAGAAAAGCCCGTATTCTGGGCAATCTGCTGGCAAAGGTTATCGAATATTATCAGAAGCCTATGATGGATGCTCTGGAAAAGAGCAAACGCTTCGACAGACCTGAGGATATCAAGAGTCTGGGCAAACAGGCGGAAAAAGTCGTTTCCCTGTGCAACCAGACCGGCGAAGGCTGGTTCCTGACAGCGGAAATGATCGAACTGATCCACAGCAATGTGCCCAATATCGTCTGCACACAGCCCTTCGGCTGCCTGCCCAACCATGTAGTGGGTAAGGGCGTTATCAAGGAGCTGCGGAAGCAGTATCCCATGTCCAATATTGTTGCCATCGACTATGACCCCGGTGCCAGCGAAGTTAACCAGTTGAACCGCATCAAGCTGATGCTGGCAAGTGCCAATAAGAATCTGGAAAAGGCAAACGACCAGAAAAAGCTGAAAAAGCCCCATTCTGTGGAACAGGTTGCTTTCAAAATTGAGGATTGAGTACATAAGAAAAGAGCCCCTCTTTAGAGGGGCTCTTGTTATGCTCAGATCAGGTTTTCCAGTTTTGCTTTTACCGCAGCGATCTGTTCGTCTGTGGGTTCTGTGGGTGTCCATGTCACATTGATGCCGTCGCCTTCTCTTCTGGGAATCAGGTGGATATGGAAATGGAACACAGTCTGACCTGCCACGGTGCCGTTATTCTGCAGGATGTTCATGTGTTCAAAGCCCAGCACTTCCTTCATGGCTCTTGCCAGCTTTGCCGCCAGGGCATAGGCTCTGCCTGCCTGTTCAGGGTCGATTTCAAAGATATTTGCCACATGGTTTTTGGGCAGGATCAGGGCATGGCCTTCGCCGGAAGGGAATCTGTCCAGAATCACTTTGAATTCGTCGTTTTCGTATATGGTTGCAGAAGGGATTTCTCCTGCAATGATTTTGCAAAAAATACAATCGCTCATGGGTATCTTCCTTTCTTTCGTGAGATTTTTTCAGATACCCCCATGATACCATGATTGAGCTTTAATTCCCAGAGGTTTTGCAAAAGTATTTTGCATACAGATGATTCAAAGCGGCGGTATGGTTCTGCTTATCGGTGATGATCTCAAAAAGGGCATTCCACAAATCCTCCTCCGGCATGGCAAAGAGCAGATTGCGATAGAAATTGATATCGTCCATTTCCCCCAACAGCAGTTCCTCCATCAGGGCGGGAGCATCGGCAGTGATTTCCGTTTCCACGGCAGGTTCTGTCTCGTCGGTGTTGCCGAAAATGGTGAAGCCCACCTCCCGCAGCAGCCGCAGGTGCTTCAGTCCATCCAGATACATAGCCTTCAGGATGGCTTCTGCTTCTGCCATGTCGGTGTTCTGCAGCAGGGTTTTGAATTTCCTCGCCGTTTGATGGGCCTCCTGTCTTGCCAAAACCAGCAGTTCCTCCAGACGGCGGTCAGTGGAAAGCAGGTTGCTTTGGTCGGGCTTCATGGGGGTCTCCCGGGCACGGGTATGGGTATCGTAGAGGCGGGTGTTTCGATTATATGGATACATGAATCGTTCTCCTTTTCTAGGTAATATTTTGTTTTTTCTATCATCCTATGCGGAAAGGTTGTTTTTCTTTCCCGAAAGGGCGCAGAATAGGGAAAAAGTATGGAAGAAACCTGCATTTAGTGATATAATCGTTGCAGTTTCCAAAGAATATCAATAAAGGTGGTTATATAGATGAGTAAAAAAATCGTGTTGACAGGGGGCGGCACCGCCGGTCATGTTACCCCCAATCTGGCACTGCTGCCCTATTTGCGGGCGGAAGGCTATGAAATCGTATATATCGGTTCCGAAAACGGCATCGAACGCAGCCTGATTGAAGCGGAAGGTGTGACCTATTATGGCATTCCCACAGGCAAGCTGCGCCGTTATCTTTCCAAGGAAAACCTTTCCGATATGTTTAAGGTGGTAAAGGGCATCCATGCGGCGAAAAAGCTGCTGAAAAAGCTGAAACCCGATTTGGTTTTCTCCAAGGGCGGTTTCGTTGCGGTTCCCGTTGTTTTGGGGGCAAAGAAAAACAATATTCCCGTTATTATCCATGAATCGGATATCACCCCCGGTCTGGCAAACAAGATTGCCATGCCCTCCGCAAGGGTGATTTGCTCTACCTTCCCCGAAACCTTGCAGTATGTACCCAAGGGCAAGGGCGTCCACACAGGTACCCCCATCCGCAAGGAATTGTTTGAAGGGGACAGAGCAAAAGGTCTGGCGGCCTGCGGTTTCAGCGGCGAAAAGCCTGTTTTGCTGATGATGGGCGGTTCTTTGGGGGCAGTGAAGCTGAATAACTGCCTGCGGGAAATTTTGCCTGAGCTGACAAAAACTTTTGATATCATCCACCTTTGCGGCAAAGGCAATCTGGATGAAAAACTGCTGGGCAGAGCAGACTATAAACAGTTCGAATATGTTTCCGATGGGCTGAACGACTTGTTTGCGGCGGCGGATTTCATCGTTTCCCGAGCAGGCAGTAACTCCATTTCCGAGTTTCTGGCGCTGAAAAAGCCCCATTTGTTGATTCCCCTCAGCGTAAGAGCCAGCCGCGGCGACCAGATTTTGAATGCGGCCTCCTTCGCAAAACAGGGCTTTGCCCGTGTGCTGGATGAGGACGAAATGACAGCGGCATCCATGCAAAAGGAGATTTTCGCCCTTTATGAAAACAAAGACAAATATGTGGCGGCTATGGCAAAAAGCCGCGCAGGGGATGGTGTAGAAGCAGTCATGACGCAGATTAAGGCTTTGATGCGTTAAAAACCGCTGATTTCTCTGGGATTTTAAGAAACTCTTAAGAATTTCTAAATTGACACGCTTTCTCTCCGTAGAGTACAATAGCCTTTGGTTTTACAACAAAAGATGGGATATGGAGGAAAATAAGATGAAGAAAAGATATCTTGCACTGGCTTTGACGGCAATAATGGCTCTGGCAGGCTGCGGCGGCGGAGCAACCACAGAGCCCACAGACCAGACAGCAGCAGAAAATACAGACACCACAGGGATTTTGCAGGCCCAGATGCCCGCAGAGGGGGACGAGATTGCAGTCATCACCACCTCCGCAGGGGTTGTGAAGATGATGTTCTACCCAGAAGAGGCACCCAAGGCGGTGGAAAACTTCAAGACACTGGCAAAGAACGGCTACTATGATGGTCTTACCTTCCATCGTGTTATCAATAATTTTATGGTGCAGACCGGCGACCCTACGGGCGTTGGCAACGGCGGCGAAAGCTGCTGGGGGGAACCCTTCGCCGATGAAATTTCCTCGAAGCTGCATTATTACAGAGGGGCTGTTGCCATGGCGAATAAGGGCCCCAATACAAACGACAGCCAATTCTTCATTGTGCAGGAGAAGGATGTCAGCGAACAAACCATTTCCGCTCTGCGGGATGCCAGAGATAACAGTAAAGGAGAGCTGGGCGTAACCCTGACCGACGGTAACTATTATACCTTTAACCAGTTATTCCCCGATGAAGTGCTGGATTATTACCAGGAAGTAGGCGGCGCAGCCCATCTGGAATATGTTTTCGGCAATCCTTACAGCATTTTCGGGCAGGTCTTTGAAGGGCTGGATGTGATTGACGAAATTGCGGCGGCAGAGGTAAACGAAAACAATAAGCCCGTAGAGGATATCACCATCGAAAGCATTACATTTGAAAGTTATACAGCAGAGTAAATTGGGGAGGCATTGGGGAAAATGAAAAAAAGAATGTTGACAATGTTGCTGGCAGCCATTGGGGCAGTCGGCATGACAGCCTGCGGCGGCGAAGAAGTGGCTACCCAGGAAGTAGAATATGATATGGTCTTTGAAAACCAGACAGGCATGGATGTTTCCAAGCTGGAGATCCGCTATGCGGAGGATGCAGATTGGTCTGAAATCACCCTGACAGAGGCGGAATGGAAAAACAGCTATGGCATGCCCGTTTCCATGGCAGGGCAGATGCCTGTGGCGGAGGATGGCTGGCAGGTACAGATGACCTTCGACGATCATGAAACCATGATTTGGGAAGGCGTGGATTTTGAGGATGAAACCATCCTGACCTTCTCCATCGATGCAGACGGCGAGCCTGTGGTGGAAATTGGCGAGGAAGCCCTTGAAACAGAACCCACAGAGACAGAAGCCCCCGCAGAAGCCTTGGACGGGGAGGAAGCTGTTCTGGAAGCCAAAGAATAAGAATAGGAAGCATGTTCTGAAAAAAGAACGTGCTTTTTTTAATTTGTAAGAAAGTCTTAATGAAAATGTTGGGAATTTCTAAGAATCATTTGCTACACTATACCATAAAGAAAGAGAGGGGAGATGTGAAAAAGGAGGAATTTGATATGGAGAAAATATTGGAAAAGATTTTGGTTTTGGTAACGGCGCAGAAAAGCTCTCTGCGATTGATTGAATATGGCTTTGCAATGGCCCATTCCTGCGGCGGGGAATTACATATCCTCCATGTGCAGAAGGGGGACAGTGTATTTGAAAGCAACGATACCCTGAAGCTGCTGCAGAATCTGGTGGATTACGGCTGCAGAAGGGGCGGTATCATCCACCTTGCCTGTGAAGGGGATGTGGCGACCTATATCGGCCATTTTGCGGAGGAGGAAGAAATTACCCAAGTCATTTTAGGGCAGCCGCCCCAGCCGGAAGGAAAAAAGGGTAAAAAGAAACGAGAAAACGAATTTGGAAGAATTTTGAACGCCCTGCCGGAAGGGACCAGGGTGCTGCTGTATCCCCCTGCGGAGGAGGAACAGGCAGACAAAAGAAAAATCGGATAAAAGATGCTGGCCTCGGGGGTTCTTTCCCGGGGCTTTTCTTCTGGGATGGTGGATTTTCCCTCTGTGAATTTGCTTTTTTTGTTGCAAATGGGGGGAAATCATAGTATTATTTGAAAGAATGGAGTAATCTGTGAAAAAATAAGAATTTTGAAGGAGAGACGAGCATGAGCTTATATGAAAATTGGATGAAAAAGGCATTTTCTCAGGAAGGCAGCAGCATTGAAGCTGTTTGGGAAGAATACCTGCCCAAGGAACAGAAAATTTATGAATACATCATCGGCGAAAAGGCAGAAAAGGTAGAAGGCAAGGTTTCCGAGCTGGCAGAACGTTTTGATATGACAGCAGAAATGATCGTTGCTTTCATCGACGGTCTGAACGCTTCTCTGGAAGAACCCTTTGAAATGGAATCCCTGACAGAGGACAGCGAAGTTTGCATCAACATCAACTTTGAAAAGCTGTTCAAGCTGATGATCGAATACAAAGCAGAACACCTTTCCACACTGCCCCAGTGGGATGGCATCTTCGATGAAGAAACAAGAAGAAAACTGGCACTGGAACAGAAAAAATCCAAAACTATCGTAAAAGGCGAAAAGATCGGCCGTAACGATCCTTGCCCTTGTGGTTCCGGCAAAAAATACAAAAAATGCTGCGGTGCCAACGCATAAGCCTATGAAAACCATACTGGCAAAGGTCGACCTGCGCCAGCCCGAAGCTGCGGAAATCATCCGGACGGCTGCAAAGATTTTGCAGGAAGGAGGTCTGGTTGCTTTCCCAACAGAAACCGTTTACGGCTTGGGCGGGAATGGACTGGACGGTGCGGCCTGTGAAAAAATTTATCTGGCAAAGGGGCGTCCTTCGGATAATCCTTTGATTTTACACATTTCCGAATTTGAGGAGCTGAACGCCATTGTGCGGGAAATTTCCCCGGCGGCGAAAAAGCTGATGGATGCCTTTTGGCCCGGCCCTTTGACCATGGTCTTTCCTAAGGCAGATATCGTGCCTGCCAAGGCTACAGGCGGATTGGATACGGTTGCCGTGCGCTTCCCCAACCATCCCGTGGCAAGAGCCATTATCAAGGCGGCAGGACTGCCCATCGCAGCCCCCAGCGCCAATTCCTCCGGCAAGCCCAGCCCCACCAGAGCTTCCCATGTGGAATATGACCTGAATGGGAAGATTGACATGATTGTGGACGGCGGTGCGGCAGAATGGGGATTGGAATCCACCATTGTGGATGTTTCCGGCGATGTGCCCATGATTTTGCGCCCCGGTGCGGTGACAAAAGAAATGATGGAAGAGGTCGTTGGAGCAGTTGAGATCGACCCGGCGATTCTGACAAAGCCTGCGGCAGATTTGAAGCCCAAGGCACCGGGTATGAAATATACCCATTATTCCCCCAAGGCGGAGGTCATTCTGGTAAAAGGGGAAAGACAGGCGGTTGCTGACGAAATCAATCGTCTGGCGGCGCTGGATATGTCCGAAGGAAAGAAAACAGGCGTGATGGCGACGGAGGAAACCAAAGACCTCTACCATGCGGATATCGTCCTTTCCTTGGGCAGCAGGGAAAGACCTGAGGAAATCGGGGCAAACCTGTTCAAGTTATTGCGAAAATTTGATTTTCTGGGAGCGGAAAAGGTCTATTCCGAGGTATTCTCCGAGGAAGGAGAGGGAATGGCTATTATGAACCGCCTGAATAAGGCAGCAGGATATCAAATGATAGAAGTGCCAAAAACAAGCAATAACTGAGCATTTGGTTTTTGGCAAGATAGATTAGAATTGGATAGAATAAAAAGGAGTGTTTGATTATGTTGGCACTGGGTTGCGACCACGGCGGTTACCCCCTGATGAAGGAAGTCATCAAATATCTGGAAGACAATAAAATCGAATATAAAAACTTCGGCACATTTTCCGAAGAATCTGTAGATTACCCTGCTTACGGCAAGGCAGTTGCCCACGCTGTAGCCAATGGCGAATGTGAAAAGGGCATCCTGATTTGCGGCACAGGCATTGGTATTTCTATTGCGGCAAACAAGGTAAAAGGCATCCGTGCGGCACTGTGCGGCGATGTTTTTTCCGCAAAGGCCACAAGAGAGCATAACGATGCCAATATTCTGGCTATGGGTGCCAGAGTGACAGGCCCCGGTCTGGCTCTGGAAATCGTAAAGGCTTTTTTGGAAACACCTTTTTCCAATGATGAACGCCATATCAGAAGAATCAACCAGATTGAAGACTAAGAAGGTGACAGCATGAGCAAATTTTTTGTGTCTGAGCATCCCCTGATTCATACAAAAATGGCGATGCTGAGAAGCAAGGAAACCGGCACAAAGGAATTCCGTGAAATCATCGGGGAAGTGGCATCTTTGCTGTTTTACGAAGCAACCAGAGAGCTGCCCCTGACCGATGTGGAGGTAACAACACCCATTGCGGGTGCGGCCTGCAAGACCATTGATACTAAGCTTGCGGTGGTGCCTATCCTGCGGGCGGGTATCGGCATGACAGACGGCATCCTGCATCTGGTGCCTACGGCGAAGATCGGGCATATCGGTCTGTATCGGGATGAAGTGACATTGGAGCCTGTGGAATATTACTGCAAGCTGCCTGCCGATGTGGCGGAAAGAACCGTATTTTTGGTAGACCCTATGCTGGCGACGGGCGGCTCTGCCGATGCGGCGATCGGCTTTTTGAAGGCAAGAGGCGTGCAGAAGATCATCTTCCTGTGCATTTTGGCAGCACCCAATGGCGTGGAACGGCTGCAGAAAAACCACCCCGATGTGGATATCTACGCAGCTGCCTACGATGGCAAGCTGAATGAAAACGGCTATATCGTCCCCGGTCTGGGGGATGCCGGCGACCGTATCTTCGGTACAAAGTAACTTTTTCACTCGAAAGAGGAGAGATTCATTTTGACAGAACATAATTGGTTATTGTATATTGCGGCCTTTGCCTGTGCCTTCGCCATTACACTGGTGACGACACCCTTTGCCAAGTGGCTTTCCGTGAAATGCGGAGCCATCGACTATCCAAAGGACAGAGGCGTGCATAAAAAACCGATGCCCCGTATGGGCGGGGTAGCCATCGTGCTGGGCTTCATCATTACAGTATTGATGGTATATCATTTTGATAAGAGCATGAACGGCAAGCAGTTTGCGGGCTTCCTCATCGGTTCCCTGATGATTGCAGGCTTGGGCGTTGTGGATGATATAAAAAACCTGCCTGCCAAACTGAAATTTTGTGTGCAGATTTTGGCGGCTTTGATTGTTATTCTGTCCGGCACAAGGATTCAGGTGGTGCTTTGGCCTGTGACGGCTTATTTGCAGAAATTCAGCGTTCCTATCACCTTGGTTTGGATTGTTGGGGTGACCAATGCCGTAAACCTGATTGATGGTCTGGATGGCTTGGCGGCGGGGGTTACTTCCATTGCAGCCCTGAGCTTGATGGTCCTTTGCATCCTGACCGGCTCCACCACGGCGGTGGTGCTGACGGCGGCACTGGCAGGGGCGTGTCTGGGCTTTCTGCCCCGTAATTTTAACCCTGCGGAGATATTCATGGGCGATACAGGGTCTACCTTCTTGGGCTTTGTGCTGGCGGTAACCAGTATCCTTGGGGTGTTCAAGGGCTATGCCCTGCTGGCGATGATCGTCAGCGTGCTGTGCGTTGGTCTGCCTGTGTTCGATACCATCTGCGCTATGTTGCGCCGTATGGCAAAAAATCAGCCTATCATGCAGGCGGATAGAGGCCATCTGCACCATAAGCTCATCGACCATGGCTTTAGCCAGAGACAGGCGGTTCTGATTATGTATACCATCAGCCTGCTGCTGGGCCTTTTGGCAATCTTTATCAGCTTTAAGGATTCCGGCACGATTGTAGTTATGGTGCTGACAGTCATCGTATTGTGCTTCATCATTTATTATTTCAATGCCCATATCAAAAATAAGCAAGATAAATAAGAATAAATAAGCCTTCTCCCTGTTTCCAAAACAGGGAGATTTTTTTGTCTGTGTTCCCCTGTTTTTGTCGTTAGAAATGTGATATACTAATTTTCTAAATATCATCCCAAAACTTGTTTTGGGATGAAGTATCGGGTCGAGGGGGTGACCCCCTCGCAGGGGTCGAGAGGGGACAGAGTCCCTCGAAGAAAGGAGTGTGCGGATATGGCAGATAAAATTGAATTAAGTAAAGCCTTTGTCGAGACAGAACTGCCTGTGGCGCCTCCTTTGTATGTCTCCATTTATTTGATGACCCTTGTGGTGGGTCGGGATTCCGCAAAGGTGGCGGAAAAACTAAACGCCACGGAAAGCGACGTCCTGCGGGCGTGGGCCTATTGGATGGATCGAAAGGTGATGCAGAAGGGGGAGGAAAGAAAACAGCCCCAAAGATGCACCCTCGTTTCTTCGGAACGCCCCGATTATCCCCCTGCGGAGCTGGCGATGTACATAAAAAATCAGGATGTCAAAAATCTTTTCGAATCTGCCCAGAAAAAATTGGGGAAGATGCTTTCCCATCAGGATATGAGCCTGCTTTTCAGCTTCCACGATTGGCTGGGGCTGCCCTTGGATGTCATCGACCTGCTGCTTTCCTATTGCACCGCCAGCGGACATAAGGGCATGCGCTATATCGAAAAAGTCGCCCTTGGCTGGGCAGAAGAAGGTATCGATACGGTGGAAAAAGCGGCGGAATATATCGAATTGAGAAAAACAGGCTTCCGCAGTATTTTGCAGTCCTTCGGGCAGAATCGACTGCCTGTGCCTGCGGAAGAGGAATATATGAAAAAATGGCTGCAGGAATACAGAATGCCCATGGAATTGATTCAAATGGCCTGCGAACGTACTGTCTTCCAGACGGGGAAGGCTTCTTTCCCCTATGCCGACAGCATTTTGCGCCAATGGCGGGATGCAGGCGTGAAGGATGCGGCGGGGGTTGCGGAGCAGGATAAGGCCTTTGCGGCGAAAAAGAGCCAGAACAATCAGGCAGGGCAGAAGCCTGCCCAAAAAGAACCGCCCAAACCCAAACAGAACCGTTTCATCAACTATACCCAGAGCGAATGGGACTTTGCGGAGCTGGAACGGCTGGAACGGGAACAGCGGGAAAAATGGTAACAGAGCAGAAATTGACAGGAGGGGAGAAGCTTGGCAACGAGAACACAGATTTATCGGGAAGTGCTGCGGGAATATGACGCTTTGCATACTCAAAAGGCGGCGGAGCTGCGGGAACGGAAGGAAAGCCTGTATACCAGATTTCCCCGACTGGAGGAAATAGAACGGGAACTTTCTTTGCTGGGGGTTTCCACGGCGAAGCTGGTGCTTTTAAGCCCCGATGCCATGGAGGCGGCAGTGGCGGAAATGAAGCAAAAGCAGCGGGCCTTGGAGGATGAAAGAATGGGCATCATGGCGAAAAACTGCCTGTCCCCCAGTCTGCTGAAAATGGAATATGTCTGCCAAGTTTGCAAGGACACGGGATATGTGGAAAACACCCCCTGTGCCTGTATGAAGCATAAATTGATGGACAGGCTCTACGACCAGTCCAATGTCCGTGATGTGATTCAGGTGGAAAATTTCGATACCTTTGATTTGCGCCTGTTCAGCGATGATGTGGTGCCTGCGGAGGGTATTTCTCCCAAGGAAAACGCAAAGCGCAACCTGAAAATGGCTATGGCCTTTGCGGAGGATTTTACAGGAGATAATCTGCTCCTTTACGGCGGCGCAGGGCGGGGCAAGACCTTCCTGTGCAACTGTATCGCCAAGGATGTTTTGGAGCAGGGCAAAACTGTTCTTTACCTGACGGCGGGGCAGCTTTTCAAGCAGTTGGAAGAAATGCGTTTCCATCGGGATGAGGAAGAAGAAACCACAGATTGGGATACGGAGCTGTTGGACGCAGACCTTCTCATCATTGACGACTTGGGAACGGAATTTGCCACCATGTTTACGGCATCGGAGCTGTTCCGTATCATCAACGACAGAAAACTCCACAAACGTCCAGTGGTGATTTCCACCAATCTTGATTATCGGGCACTGATGGAACAGTATTCCGACCGTGTCATGAGCCGTTTGATTGGGGAATATACCACCCTGAAATTTTTTGGGGAGGATATCCGCATGAAGAAAAAATACAATCGATAAGCAAAAAAATAGAGTCCGAAAGGACTCTTTTTTATTTGCCGATGAGGAACAGCCCTGCGGCGCAAACGGCGATGCCCGCCATCTGCTTTGGGGTGATGGTTTCGTGATACAGAAGGATACCCACAAAAAGCAGGATACATGCCACGGTGATATTGCAGACCAGAGAGGCAATGCTGATCTGCCAGCCCGCCCGATAGACGCAGATATAGCCGAATTCCAGAAAAACGATGGAGGCAGACAGGACGATGGTGGCCCAGTTGGCCTTCGTCATTTCCTGCAGGATATTTTTTTGCCCGCTAGTCAAAAAGAACATCACAATGGAGACTGCCCCTGCGATGAAATAGGTCAAAGCCAGAGAGGCGAAGGGGCTGATATCCGCCGGGGTGGATTTGGCGCAGGTATGGTAAAGGGTATTTGCGCCGATGACGATGAGAATAGGCCAAAGCATTTGCCACATAAAACATTCCTCCTTAAAAATGAAAAACCGCCTAAAGCCGATAGCCTTATGCGGTAGGTGCTCACCCGTTTGATTTTCCTTATTTTACTATAAACTCCATCGCTCTGCAAGGGGAAAGGGGCGAAGGCTGTCGAAATTTTCTTTTTTCCCTCGACATTGTCCGACGATGGAACCCTGTTTAGAGGGAGGGCGAAGGTTGTCGAAAATTTCTTTTTCCTCTCGACGCTGTTTGACAAAAAAAGCGGTTCTATTTGTTTAGAATGGGCATAGATGGAGGGAAGCAGTATGGAAAAAACAGAAATCACATTGGAATATACGGAACAGACCCCTGCCTTGGGCAAGATGATTCTGCCGAAAAAAGAGCCGAAAAAGCCTTTTCCATGGAAAGCACTGGTGAAGGGCGGCTGCTTTTGTTTGGCGGGGCTGCTGTGGGGTAGGATGGAACTTTTGGGACTGCTGCGTCCCATGGGCTTGGCCTATCTTTCCGCCTTTTTCGGGGAAGGATGGCTGTTCTGGGCGGTCTGGCTGGCAGTGGGCATCGGTTCCTTTTCCCTTGCTCCCCTGAAAGCGGGGGCGGGACTGGCTGCAGCCTTTGCCATCCAGCTTACCTTAGGGCGTTTCCTCCAGCGGGAGGAGATGGGGAAGAAAGCCCTTCTGGGTACCTTCGCATCGGCTCTGGCGGGGATTTTCTTTGCCATCAGCCGACAGGGGCTGGGCTTCTACTTCGCCATTGCGGCGGTGGAAGGGGCATTGACCCTTGGTATCAGCTATCTTTTGCAGAAGGGCGTTTCTCTTTTGCTGGAACGGGAGAAATATTTCGTTCTGACGAGAGAAGAGACCCTCTCCTTGCTGCTTTTGCTGGGGGGCGCGCTGGCGGGGCTGGCTTCTTTGCAGCATCCCCTTTTGCGGGATACGCTTTTGCCCGCGGCTTCGGCTTTCTTCCTTCTATTTTCTGCAAGGCAGGAGGGCATCGGCGGCGGAGCGGCTGCCGGGGTGTTTCTTGGCTTCCTGCTTTTTTTATCGAACGGGGTGGAACTGCCCCTTTTTGTTGCCCTCGCTTTAGGGGGAATGTTGGCGGGCTGCGTCAATGGGCTGGGCAGGTTGGCCTCTGCTCTGGCTATGGTGTTGGCTCCCTGCATTTTTCTGTTTTACATAGATATGACGTTGCTGGAACCGATTTGGATGGGAGGATTGATAATCGGGGCGGCTCTGTTTTCCCTGTTCCCCAAAGAACTGCTGGAAAAGCTCAGCGGTATACGGAAAACTGAAAGCCCTCAGGACAGATACACAAAGATGAAGGAGTTGACCGAAGAGAAGCTGCTGGATGTATCGGCAGCCTTTGAAGCACTGGCAAAAACCTTTGTCAAGGAGGGGGAACGAAAAGACAAAGGAGAAATCGGAAGATTGGTCGATACCATAGCGGGAAGGGTCTGCCAAGACTGCGGGCTGGCTCATTACTGCTGGGAGGAAGACCTTTATAAGACCTATGGCATGACTTTTTCCGCTTTGTCCCATTGCGACAGTCGGGGGCGGTTTACGGAAGCCGAACTGCCGGAAAGCTTTCGGGAAACCTGCCCCCGGGTAGATGGGTTTGTGGAAACGGTCAACGAGGTCTATGAAATGTACCGAAGGGACTGCCTTTGGCTCAGCCGCCTGACGGAATGTAGAGAGTTAGTAGGACAGCAATTGCAGGCGGTGGGGAAAATCATGCAGACCCTTTCGGGACAGATGGAATTGAACTGCATTTTTCTGGAGGGGGCGGAAAAGGCCCTGAAGGATGCCCTGAAAAAACAGGGCTTTCGACCGAAAAAGGTAGTCGTCACAGAAGAGAAAAACGGCAGAGAGGGAACAGGAGGTTTCCGACAGGTGCGGATCGTTCTGCCTGCCTGCGGTGGGAAAGGCACTTGCAGAGATAAGATCCTGCCTTTGGTGAAAAAGACCTTGGGCTGCCCCATGGTCTTATTGGAGGAA
Organism: uncultured Clostridia bacterium; assembly: GCA_945868505.1. Taxonomy (GTDB): domain Bacteria; phylum Bacillota; class Clostridia; order Lachnospirales; family Anaerotignaceae; genus Anaerotignum_A. The sequence continues at coordinate 33,296 of CAMBLO010000010.1, forward strand.
GGCACTTGCTCGGTGGATGGAGCGGAGCGGGACTGCACCCTGCATTTTCGGGAAGAGCCTGCCTTTTCCCTGACCACTGCCACGGCCTTTTCTCCTGCGGAGGAGGGCAGACCTACGGGGGATGCGGCAGCCTTTCTGGAAACAGAGCGGGGAAATGCCCTTCTTGCCCTTTCTGACGGCATGGGCACCGGGGAACGGGCGGCGAAGGAAAGTCGTATCGCCATCGAACTGCTGGAGCAATTCACGGAAGCCGGCTTCGACCGTGAACTGGCGGTGGGGATGATCAACTCTGCCCTGCTGCTGCGGCGGGGCGAAGAAACCTATGCCACACTGGATATCTGCCATGTAGACCTGTTTGACGGACATGCGGAGTTCATCAAGCTGGGGGCAGTGGCAACCTATATCTGGCGGGGCAGCCGTATTATTTCCCTGCGTTCCGTTACATTGCCTGCGGGCATTTTGAAGCAGGTCAGTGCGGAGAAAAATGAGATGCTCCTGAAAGACGGGGACATGATTCTCATGGTGACCGACGGCATTACTGATGCCCTTGGGGGCGAGGAGGAGACGGGGGCTTGGCTGAAAGGCAAGCTGACCTCTTTCCCCATGTCGAATCCTCAGGATGCAGCGGATTATATCCTGAGGGAGGCCAAAAAGGAACGGCAGGAGGGCCGACGGGATGATATGACCGTTTTGGCCAGCCGTTTCTGGCGGAAGCGGGCCTGAGATGGGATGGACTTGCGTTTTTTTCCCAATTCGTGTAGAGTGAGGATACTAGGGTTACATACCAAATGAGGAGACGACTATGCGGGAAAAAGTACGAAAGACCATCGCAAAATTTCATATGTTCCCCCGAGGGACAAAGCTCGTTGTGGGGCTTTCCGGCGGGGCGGATTCCGTGGCATTGCTGCATCTGCTCCATGGCTGGCAGGAGGGAGAGGACTGGCACATCACCGCTGTCCATATCCATCATGGGCTGCGGGGAAGAGAAGCCGACGAGGACGCTCGTTTTGCGGAGGATTTCTGCGCTTCTCTGGGTATCCCCTGCGTGGTAAAGGAGTATGATGTGGCGAAGGAAGCCAAGAGCCGTGGCCTTGGTGAGGAGGAAACGGGGCGCATCCTGCGCTATGCTGCCTTTCGGGAGGCAGTCGGCGGGGAGGGGTGCATCGCCGTTGCCCATCATCGGAAGGACCAAGCGGAAACGGTTCTCATGCGCCTTTGCCGTGGTACAGGTCTGACGGGCCTTGTGGGCATGTCCCCTGTACGGGGGGATATCTGCCGCCCACTGCTGTTCTGCGACAGGGAGGAGATTGAACAGTATTGTCGGGAAAATCACTTGCCTTGGCGGGAGGATGCCACCAACCAACAGGAAAAATATACCCGAAATAAGCTGCGCCTGCGGGTTTTGCCCCTTTTGGAGGAAATTAACCCCAAGGCTGTGGAGCATATTTCGGAAACCGCCGCCCTTTTGGCGGGAGAAGAGGATTTTCTGGAACAACAGGCGGAGGCTTTTTTTGCCCAAGTGAAGCTGCCCTCTGGGGTGGAGGAAGTCTGCCTTTCCAGAGAAAAGCTGAAAGCCCTGCACCCTGCCATGCAGCGGCGGGTGCTGCGGAAGGCTATGGGAACTTTCCTGCAAGCAGATATTTCGCAGGCACAGATTGCAGCCATGGAAGAATTGTTGGAAAAGGAAACGGGCAAAAGCCGTAATTTTCCCGAAGGCATCCGTGCCGAAAACCGTTATGAAGCCCTGATTCTTTCCCGCAAAAGAGAAAGGCAGACGGCAGGCTTTTGCTATGCACTGCCCATGGACAGGGAAATTCTGATTCCCGAGGCGGGCATTGCTGTTTCTCTTTCTTTCCATGAAAAAAAAGTCGAAATTTCCGGGGAGACCTGTACGAACGTATTCGATTATGATAAAATAAAATATACGCTGTTCTGCCGCAGTAGAAGGGCGGGGGATTGGATTCCGCTGGCCCAGGGCAGAAAGAAAATCAAGGATTTGTTCATCGATGAAAAGATTCCCAGAGATTGGCGTGCAGCCTATCCCCTCATCACCATGGGGGAGGAAGTCCTTTGGGTGCCCGGTTTGCGTGCTTCCGCAGCCGCAGGGGTAGATGAACAGACGGTTCGGCGGATTTGGATTCGGATACGGAGGGTACAGGAATGAAAGAAAGAGTAGAAGTGATGCTTTCTGCAGAACAGATCGACAAAAGACTGGCAGAACTGGCAGATGAATTATATCAGGAATTTGGTGATGAACAGGTAGAACTGGTCTGCGCCCTGAAGGGTGCCGTTGTGACCATTGTCGATTTGGCAAAGAAGATGAAAATGCCCGTGACTATGAATTTCATGAGCGTTTCCAGCTATGGCGACAGCACAGAAAGCTCCGGCAAAATCAATATCAAGATGGACTTGGATGAGGATATTGCCGGGAAAAATGTGCTGATCGTGGAGGATATCATCGATACAGGCAGAACCCTGAAAAAATTGAAAGAACTGCTGGAAAGCAGAAACCCCAAAAAGCTGAAGCTGGTGACTCTGCTGGATAAGCCTGACCGCCGTGTGGTGGATATCAAGGCAGACTACACAGGCTTTACCATTCCCGATGCCTTCGTGGTGGGTTATGGTCTGGACTATGCCCAGAAATACAGAAACCTGAACTATGTTGGTGTGCTGCACTTCGACGAGGACTAAAAAATATAAGCCGTGAACCTTTTGGTTTGCGGCTTTTTTTGGTGATTTTTTCGTACTTTCCGAGAAAACCTTCGTTGCGTTTCTATATAAAGTATGCTACAATTATAAATTGATATGGTCTAGCCTCTGTGGGGTAAAGAAGGCTGGACAGTCAAAATAATTATGAGTATAAGGAGGAACGCTCTTGAACAAATATTTTAAATCTATAGGGCTCTATGCTCTGGTGTTTATCGTCATCCTGGCAGCCCTGGCCTATACCGGCCCCCAGGTGCTCCCCCAGCAAAAGGAAGCGGCGGAAGCCTATGTTTACAGTGACCTGCTGCAGGAACTGGAAGCAGATAATGTGGCATCCATTGAAGTTTCCAGAAGCACCGAAGTCAGCGACTATGGGACAGCACAGGCAACATTGAAAGACGGCAGTATCATCACTGTCGATGTACCCAGTACATCTACCCTGCAGGCGAAGCTGGATGAAAAAGCAGTAGAAAATGGGTTCAAAATGGAAGTTGGGAAACTACAGAAACAGAGTATGTTTTCCCAGATCGTCCCTTCCCTCATCATGCTGATCGTTATGATTATCGTTTTCTCCCTTCTGTTCAACAGAATGCAGGGGGGCGGCGGCAAAATGGCCAACTTCGGTAAGAGCAAGGCAAAGATGGGCGTGGACGGGGAAAATAAAGTGACCTTTGACAACGTGGCAGGCTGTGATGAGGAAAAGGCAGAGCTGGAAGAGCTGGTGCAGTTTCTGAAAGCACCCCAGAAATTCACAGATTTGGGCGCACGTATCCCTAAAGGGGTCCTCTTGGTAGGCCCTCCCGGTACAGGTAAAACATTATTGGCAAAAGCCGTTGCCGGCGAGGCGGGCGTGCCTTTCTTCAGCATTTCCGGTTCCGATTTCGTAGAAATGTTCGTCGGCGTTGGCGCATCCCGTGTCCGTGACTTGTTCGAACAGGCAAAGAAAAATTCCCCCAGTATCGTTTTCATCGATGAAATCGACGCAGTGGGCCGCCGCAGAGGTGCCGGTCTGGGTGGCGGTCACGATGAAAGAGAACAGACCTTGAACCAGTTGTTGGTAGAAATGGACGGCTTCGGCATCAATGAAAGCGTTATTATCATCGCTGCTACAAACCGTGCCGATATCCTGGACCCTGCCCTCCTCAGACCCGGTCGTTTCGACAGACAGGTCTATGTAGGCAGACCAGATGTAAAGGGCAGAGAAGCCATCCTGCGGGTTCATTCCAAGGGCAAACCCATGTCTCCTGAGGTTGATTTGAAGGTGGTGGCACAGACCACAGCAGGCTTCACCGGTGCAGACCTGGCAAACCTGCTGAACGAAGCAGCCCTGCTGACAGCCAGAGACGGCAAAAAGCAGATCGACATGGCGGAAATTCAGAAGGCTCTGATCAAAATCGGCGTTGGTACCGAAAAGAAAACAAGAGTTATTTCTGAAAAGGAAAAATACATCACAGCATACCATGAAGGCGGTCACGCCATTCTGTTTGAAGTGCTGAGCGAATTAGACCCTGTCCATAGCATTTCCATCATCCCTACGGGGATGGCTGGCGGCTATACCATGCCCCTGCCCGGTGAGGATCGGATGTATATGACGAAAATGATGATGGAACAGGAAATCGTCAGCCTGCTGGGCGGCCGTGCGGCGGAAGAACTGGTCATCAAGGATATCACCACAGGCGCTTCCAACGACATCGAACGTGCCACATCCATGGCAAGAGATATGGTAACAAAATATGGTATGAGTGAGCTGCTGGGGCCCATCCAGTTTGGCGGAGACAGCAATGAAGTCTTTATCGGCAGAGACTGGGGTCAGGCAAGAAACTACGGCGAAGGCGTGGCATCCACCATCGACCAGGAAGTCAACCGCATTGTTACAGAAGCTTATCGGGAAGCAAAACGCCTCCTGAAAGAAAATATGGAAATGCTCCATGCTACCGCAAAGCTGCTGGTAGAAAAAGAAAAGGTGACAGGGGACGAATTCCGTGCTCTGTTTGACCAGAAGGTGCGCAATGAAATTTTGGGCATCGCCAATGAAGAGGAAGCAGAGGCTTCCCCGGAAACAACAGATATGGAAAACTGAGAGGAGAACGCATCATGGATTTCAAAAACATTGTACCCGGCATGACATTTGAAAAAGAATTTATTGTAGAAGAAGGCGATACAGCAGCACATTTCGGCAATGACCGCGTGCCCGTATTCGCTTCCCCCAGACTGATTTCTTGGATCGAAGGCACAGCCATCGGCACAGTGGCACCTTTCCTGCCCGAAGGATGGGAAACAGTAGGCACAACCTTCAACCTGTCCCATCTGGCTGCTACACCCGTTGGCATGAAGGTACGCATTGTGACAGAAGTTACAGAAGTAAAGGGCAAACTGCTGACATACAGCGTAAAGGCTTACGATGAAGTAGATAAAATCTGCGAAGGCACTCATGGTCGTGCTATCATCGAACTGGATAAATTCTTGGGCCGTGTAAACAAAAAAGGCGATAAATAAGAAATTGGTAATCAAAAAGTCTGAAGTCTGGCAAAGTCGGGCTTCAGACTTTTTTCTTAAAAAAGAAAGGAAGAAAGAACTATGGCAAGAAACATATTGGCGGCTGCCAATAATCAGCAGCAGAAATATTATATTGAGGAAAAATTCGGCTTTCTGCCCGATGCCATCAAAGAGGACTTGAAAAAGGTCTGCGTGTATATGGCGGAAAAGCTGAACTGTACCTTTGTGGTGGGTTTCGAGGAAAATGGCGACCTGTATTTTGAAACCGTAAAGCATGAAGGCGACTGCGATTTCGATGATATCGGCGCAGAACTGGAAATCAAAAAGATTCAGAAGGAAGAACTGGAGCTATTCCGTTCCATCGAGCTTTGGTATGTGATCTTCTGCACAAAGGAAGGGGAACTGGCGAAGCAGGAATTGATGCTCAGAGCCGCAGAAGAGGGGAAAACCCTGTAAAAACGGGCAAAAAACCCTGAAAAAATAGAAAAAAATGTTGTAATCTCCCCATTTGCTGTTATAATGGATTTGGTTGCGTAAAAAAGCGGAAAAGATGGGAAAAGAAGAGCATGACCCCGCAAAAGGGCAGGTATTTTTATTTCCTTTTCGCAGAAAAACGCAGCAGTCACTGATTTCCAAATCATCTTATATCTGAAAGCCCGCAGAAGGGCTGAGATAAGAATGAGAATGAAAGGAGCTATTTTACAAATGAGCGAAACAACAACGACAGAAACAAAGAAAAAAGGGATGACAGCCCGTGAGCTGACCACACTGGGTCTGCTGACAGGCATCCTGCTACTGATGAGTTTTACACCCTTGGGATATTTCCATACATTTGGTCTGGATATTTCCCTGATGATGATTCCCGTGGGCATCGGTGCAATGCTGATGGGCCCCAAGGCGGGCACATGGCTGGGCTTTATTTTCGGGGCCACCAGCTTTTATCAGTCCATGTCAGGCTCTTCCCCTTTCAGCACCATGTTGTTTAATATCAATCCTTTTTATACATTCCTGCTTTGTATTCCCACCAGAATGTTGATGGGCTTCTTGACAGGGGTAATCTTCAAGGCAGTGCAGAAGCTGGACAAAAAGAAAACAGCCTGCTTTTTCGTAGGCGGCTTCTTTGCGGCATTCCTGAACACCCTGTTCTTCATGTCCGTCCTGATTCTCTGCTACTGGAATACAGAGTTCATTCAGGGCATCAATGAAACACTGGGTAATTTGAATCCTCTGCCTTTTGTGGTTGCCTTTGTAGGCGTAAATGGTGCGCTGGAAATGCCTGCAAGCTGTATCGTGGGCGGCGTGGTTTCCAAGGCAGTCAGCAGAACATTATATAAAAAGGTAGTTTAAAATACATAATATAGAAATGCATACGGCACGGGATGGATTTTCCCGTGCCTTTCTTTAGAAATCAATTCCGAATAGGAGAAGGCAAATGTTATTGGTAATCGATGTAGGCAATACGAATATGGTTTTTGGCGTATTTGATGGAGAGGAATTGGTGGCAAACTGGCGCCTGTCCACCAAAAGCGGGCGTACCTCCGATGAAACGGGGCTGATGATCCGCAATTTGTTCGAATATTCCGAAGTTTCCGTAAATGAGATCGAAGCGATCATTGTTTCCTCCGTTGTGCCCAATGTGATGTATTCCACGCTCAACGGCATCAAAAAATTTTTGAAAAAAGACCCTATTGTGGTACGGGCCGGGCTGAAAACAGGCATTAACCTGCGGATGGAAAACCCTAAGGAAATGGGGACAGACCGTATCGTCAACCTGGTGGCGGCCCATGAGATTTACGGCGGTCCTGCCATTGTGGTGGATTACAGCACAGCAACCACCTTCGACGTTGTCAGCGAAAATGGCGAATTTCTCACAGGTATCACGGCCCCCGGGCTGCAGACCTGTGCCGATGCTTTGTATCAGAAGGCTGCAAACCTGCCCAAATTCGAGATTGTCAGCCCCAGTAGCATCATCACGAAGAATACCGTGGAAAGTATGCAGGCAGGGCTGGTAGTGGGTCATATCGGCGAAGCGAAGTATATCATCGAAAAGATCAGAGAATATTTCAAATGCCCCAATATGAAGGTGATCGCCACAGGTGGTCTGGGCAAGGTAATCCATGAGGAGAAAAAAGGTATTTTTGATGTATATGACCCTGTTTTGGCGCTCCATGGCCTGCGCCTGATTTATGAGAAGAATAAAAACAGACGGTAAGTAGGAGGAAAGCAGATGCTTTTGGTAATCGACGTTGGGAACACCAATTTTGTTTTAGGCGTATATGAGGGGGAGAACCTCGTCAACTGCTGGCGCATGACCACCGGCGGCAACCGCACAGCGGATGAAACGGGCATTTTTATTCATGGCTTGTTCGATGCTTCCGGTTTGGATGTCAATAAGGTGGAAGCGGTCATCATTTCCTCCGTTGTGCCGGATATCATGTATTCTTTGACCCAGGGGATCCGCAGATATTTAGGGATCGAGCCCATGATCGTTGGGGTAGGGATGAAAACAGGCATCATCATCAAACGGGATGACCCGAAAACCGTTGGTGCCGATCGTATCGTGGATTTGGTGGCGGCAAATGAAATCTATGGCGGCCCTGCCATTGTCATTGACTATGGTACAGCCAATACTTTCGATGTTATCAATGATAAGAATGAGTTTATCACGGGCTTTATCACGCCGGGGATTTCTTCCTGCGCCGATGCCCTGTATCAGAAGGCGGCACAGCTGCCGAAAATAGAGATTAAGGCGCCGAAGTCCATCATTGCGAAAAATACGGTGGATAGCTTTCAGGCGGGCTTGGTGCTGGGGCATATCGGTCAGACCAAGTATATCATTGAGCAGTTGAAGGAGCAGTTGAACCTGCCCAATATGAAGGTCATTGCTACAGGCGGTCTGGCGAAGGTCATCGACCCCAATAATGAGATTTTCGATGTGCTGGACCCTGTATTAACCTTGAAGGGTTTACGCATACTTTATGAGAAAAACAAATAAAGACGGGTGCCTTCGGCCCCCTTACGAAAAAATCTCAGATGCTACGCATCTTCAAGCTTTTTTCGTGTTTACTGGAGGTATAAACAGATTCGTTCCATCGGTGCAAGCACCTTGAAACTCTCTGTTTTCCTCGGCGGAAATGAATTCCGCCTGCGGATTTGACTTGAGAAACCCTTTGTTTCTCAAACTCTTCCGCCATGCGAGGTTTATGGCTTTTGTAAATTTAAAGTGCCGAATTATCGGCATTTTTTTATTCCTCCACAAAACGAAGTTTTGTGGCAATCGGGGTTGAGGGGAGTGACTCCCCTCATGGGGTTTGGGGCAACGCCCCAAAGAAAGAAGGTGTAAATATGAAAATTGGAAATTTGGAATTGGAAAATAACGTGTTTCTGGCACCCATGGCGGGGGTGACCGACCTGCCTTTCCGCCTGCTCTGCAAAGAAATGGGCTGCGGTCTGGTCTACTCCGAAATGGTCAGCGCCAAGGGCATTTTATACGATAATAAAAATACAACAGAACTGCTGGAAGTCTCCCCGAAGGAACGTCCCGTTGCCGTGCAGCTTTTCGGCTCCGACCCGGAAATCCTTGGGAATATGGCGAAAAAAATCGAGGACTATCCCATTGATATCATCGATGTGAATATGGGCTGCCCCGCGCCGAAAATCGTGAAAAACGGCGAAGGCTCCTGCCTGATGAAAACCCCCGAATTGGTAGGAAAAATCGTCAAATCTCTGGTGGAAAGCCAGAGCAAGCCTGTTACCATCAAATTCCGTAAGGGCTTCGATGATGACCATGTGAATGCCGTGGAAATTGCCAAGGTGGCAGAGGCCAACGGCGCATCCGCTGTGGCAGTCCACGGACGTACCCGGGAGCAGTATTATAGCGGGAAAGCCGATTGGGATATCATCCGTCAGGTGAAGGAGGCAGTCAGTATTCCTGTTATCGGCAATGGGGATATCTTTACCCCGCAGGATGCGAAAGCATTGCTGGAGCATACAGGCTGTGATGCCATTATGGTGGGCCGTGGGGCCCAAGGGAATCCTTGGATTTTCAAGCGCATCCTCCATTACCTGAAAACAGGAGAATTGCTGCCGGAGCCTACCTCCGAGGAACGGGTGGAAAAGGCCCTGCGCCATTCCCAAATGCTCATCGACTATAAGGGCGAGTATATCGGCATCCGGGAAATGCGAAAGCACATGGCGTGGTATATGAAGGGGCTGCCCGGTGCGGCGGAGCTGAGGGGCAAGTTGAACTATGCGGAGACTATGGCAGAGATGGAAGCACTGTTAAGAGGCTATTTACAGAAAAAAGTGTAAATGCTTTTTTACGATATATTTGTTACAAAAAATGAAAAATTCTGCTATGATATAAAAAAGAGGATGACTTGTTGCGGATAGGAGATTTTGCAGTATGTGGAGTGGATATAACCCAAAGGAAAAATTTTATCAAGACTATAAAGAGGAACTGCAAACAGAGATGCTGCGCCTGCAAAAGATTTTTCTGTATTTTATTATTTTTATTTATGGAAGCTATACGATTGCTGCTTTTTTGCCGGAGTGGCTCACGGAATATCAGATCGGGACAAGCGTTTATGTTTCCATGGCAGAGGTTGTAGTGGCGATCTTGCTGCTGCAGGTATTCAAATACTGGCTGCCAAAGCACAAAGAGTATATTACGCCGTTTTCTATCTTTGCGATAATGCAATTTTTGATCATTGGGTATTTGCAATATGCATATTTTGATTTGAAGGGCGATTTCCTTTTGCTGATCTTTGCCATCATAGCACCGGCGATTTTTATAATCCGGTTTAATTTCTTTTATGCAGTTGGTCTGATTCTTATTTTTGCTTGTGATATTTTTGCATATTGTCAACAATTTGGAATAGAGTACGGTATGAAAACATTTTACTTGTTTTGCGTGCAGGATATTTTTGTCTTTGTTGTAGCTATGTTTATCAATATCAATTTTGCCAGGATAAAGCGGGAAGAAATTGTGATAAAATCCAAACTGATACAGGAACGGGACAGAGACGGCCTGACAGGCCTGCTGAACAGGCGAGCCGGAGAATGGTACATACAGAACCACGGCAGCGAGAAGGGGCTGTCTGCAATGATCCTGCTGGATGTGGATAATTTCAAGCAGATCAATGATACCTTTGGACATAAAAACGGCGATGCGGTTCTGGTTGGTATTGCGTCTATCATGGATTCCGTATTCCGCGAAAGTGACTACAAGATACGTTTGGGCGGAGATGAATTTCTTATTTTTATGACAGATTTGCCGAGCCATGGGATTGCGGTAAAAACGGTGGAGGAATTCATTCGCTCTGTCACGAAGACAGTGCTTGTAGGGGAGAAAAAAATGGAAATTTCCTGCAGTGTTGGCATTGTGTTCCAAGATGGCAGCTTCGAAAATAGTTTTACTACATTGTATGAAAGAGCGGATACCGCTTTGTACGAATCCAAACGGGAAGGTAAAGGGAGATATTCTGTTTGGAATTATGGAGAAAAGGCAAAAATTACTGTGGAAGAATAAATATGAGGAAGCTAAAAAACAGAGATAAAACGATGCACTTCGGACACATAGAATTGTATACCGAAGTGCATCGTTTTTATTTGGCAAAAATGGAAAGCTTACTTGACATTTTTTGAAATGGATGCTATATTGAAACTATGGAAAGTAAACTTTATATTTTGGAGGAGAAAACCCATGAAAAATAGATTGGAGGAGATCCGCAAATCACGGGGCATCCGTCAGGAGGAGCTGGCGGCGGCATTGGAGGTTTCCCGTCAGACCATTGGGTCGTTGGAAAACGGCAGATATAACCCGTCCATTTTGCTGGCGTTCAAGATTGCCCGTTATTTCGGGATGTCCATTGAGGAGATTTTTATTTATGAGGAGGAAAAGGCATGAAACAGAAACGAAACATCAATTTGGGAATCCTCATTGCAGGGGTACTTTGTGTGATCGGGGCGTGCTTTTTGAAAGATGATTATTATGCCAATATGCTTCGCTCTGTCGGCATCGCATGGATTGCCAGCGGTGGCATCCAGCTTAGGCAGTATTATTACTATTCCAAGCCGGAGCATCAGGCGGAATACGAGGAAAAGCAGGCAGAGCAGCGCATTAACTTGAAGGATGAGCGAAAGGTCATGCTGCGGCAGATGGCGGGGCATAAGGCTTATCAGATTATGTTTTTTGTGCTGCTGGCGGTGAGCTTTCTGTTTGCCCTGCTGCGGGTGGAATGGTGGATCACGGGGCTTCTGTTCTTGCTGTGGATGGCGCAGTATGTGATGGGAGTTGTGCTGTTTCGGTATTATGAGAAACGGCTGTAAAAAAACAAAACCGAAAGAGGTCTTGATTAGAAAAGGCTTCTTTCGGTTTTTTAGTGAAGGTGGAGCGCCATATCCTCCCTTTCAGGAAGAGAGTGCCCCTTAAACTGTTTTATCCAGAGAGTGAAGAGAAGTGTGGATATCTTCACTGAGGGTTTCTGTTAATTCCAGCAATGCGTAAGCGGCTTGGGAACGAGAGGTGTTGTCAGGTACATCCCCTAGGGAAAGGGATTCCCAGAGGACAAAGGAGATGCCTTTTATTTTTTCCGAGAGAAAAAACAAATTGTCCAGCTCCTGCAAAATTGTTTTATGATCGTTCATAGAAAAAACTCCTTTCGATATTTTTCTTGAAAGAAGTCACGTTTTCTGATAGGATAGATTTATCAGAAGGCAACTTCTGGGCGAGGGACTTTCGCTGGTTGACAGACCATAGCGGCGGAAGTCCTTTTATTTTGCCAATTCATCGTAGACCTTTTGAATCCCCAGTCGAATGATATCAGATTTTTTTAAACCTGTTCTTTCCACGCAAAATTCCAAACGTTCTAAATCCTTAGAAGAAAGGCGGATTCGCGTGCTTAAAATTTTAGGGTCATCGGTAGGTCTTCCTAATTTGGATGACAATAACCTCACCTCTTTCTGTATCCACAATTATCATAACATAATGTATCTACAAAATAAAGAGAAATTGAAAAAGGAACATTTCAAATAGTCGAAATGTTCCTTTTCAATATTTATGAATTGTTGTAAGGAAATCCGAAAAGAGAAATTTACTGGATATCCACTACCTCATACCCGGCGTCTGTTACCACCTTCACCAGTTCTTCGTCGCTGATATCCTTGCTCAGTTCCACTTCTGCGCATTTGCCTTCCAGAGAAACGGTTGCGGATACGCCGTCCATTTCGTTCAGGGCTTTGTCCACTCTGCCTGTGCAGTGGTTACACATCATGCCTTCGATTTTCAATACCTTTTTCATTTTGATTTCCTCCTTATTTTCAATGGCTTTGTTTTCTTGTATGGTTTGCGCCGCCGTTGCAGCGTTGTGTTTTGTATAGGTTGGCTGGAATAATTTCAGCCGCAGGGCATTGCCCACAACAAAAGCGGAGCTGAAGCTCATGGCTGCTGCCGCAAACATGGGGTTCAATTTCCAGCCCAAAGCGGAGTAGAATACCCCTGCCGCCAAGGGAATGCCGCAGACGTTATAGAAGAACGCCCAAAACAGGTTTTGCTTGATATTTTTGATGGTGGCATGGCTGAGTTGCACCGCCGTCACCGCATCCAACAGGTCGCTTTTCATCAAAACGATATCTGCCGATTCCATGGCAACGTCTGTGCCTGCGCCGATGGCAATGCCCACATCCGCCCGAGTCAGGGCAGGGGCATCATTGATGCCGTCGCCAATCATGGCCACCTTTTTGCCTGTTTCCTGCAGGCGGCGCACTTCCATTTCCTTATCTTGGGGCAAAACCTCGCCGATGGCATGGATACCCAGCTTTTCCGCAATGGCGTTAGCCGTACGTTTATTATCCCCCGTCAGCATGATAACGTCAATGCCCATTTGATGAAAGGCATCTACGGCATCCTTGCTGGTGGGCTTCAAAGTATCCGCCAGACCTAGCAGGCCAAGGAATTTTCCCCCTTCCGCAAAGAACAGGGGCGTTTTGCCTTCCTCTGCCAGTTGGGCAGCTTTTTCCGCAAAGCCTTTCAGGTCGATGCCCCGTTTCTGCATCATTTTCAGGTTGCCGCCCAGAATATGCTTTCCGCCGACATCGGCTTCGATGCCCTGTCCTGCCGTTGCCGAAAGGTTTTCTGCATCGTTCAGGCTGATTTCCTTTTCATTGGCATAGCTGACCACAGCCTCCGCCAGAGGGTGTTCCGACAATGTTTCTAAAGAAGCCGCCATCCGCAGGAAGGGATTCCGCAAAACACCGGGGGCGGGAAGAATATCCGTCACAACGGGATGCCCTTCTGTCAGGGTGCCTGTTTTATCCAGAACGACTGTATCGATTTGATGGGCGATTTCCAAACTTTCTGCAGATTTCACTAGAATACCGTATTCTGCGCCTTTGCCTGTCCCCACCATAATAGCCGTTGGCGTTGCCAGACCCAAAGCGCAGGGGCAGGAAATAACCAGCACGGCAATGCCGATGGAAAGGGCAAAGGAGAAGGGCTGTCCCAGAAGCATCCATACGATGGTTGCCAGAATGGCGATGGTGATGACCACAGGCACGAAAATGCCGCTGACCTTATCCGCCAGCTTGGCGATAGGGGCCTTGGATGCACCGGCTTCCTCCACCAGTGTGATGATTTGGGAAAGTGTGGTGTCGTTGCCCACACGGGTGGCTTCCATTTTGAAGAAGCCGTTTTTATTTACCGTTGCCCCAATGACCGTATCACCGGCCTGCTTGTCTACGGGGATGGATTCCCCTGTGATGGCGCTTTCATCCACGGCGGAGAAGCCTTCGATGAGCTTCCCGTCCACAGGGATGCTCTGACCGGGGCGAACGAGGATGATATCCCCAACAATGACCTGTTCCACGGGGATTTCCTGCTCTGCGCCGCCCCGCAGGACCGTTGCCATCTTGGGGGCTAAGTCCATGAGCTTGCTGATGGCTTCGGAGGTCTTGCCCTTGGAACGGGTCTCCATATATTTCCCCACGGTGATAAGGGTTAGAATCATAGCCGCCCCTTCCAGATACAGCTCCATGCCGTACTGATGGGCTGTTTCTAAATCGCCGTGCCCCATGTGGTAGGCCATGGCATAAATGGCAAAGAGGCTGTAGAGATAGGATGCGGCGGCCCCCAAAGCCACCAGAGAGTCCATGTTTGGCGCACGGTTCCAAAGGGCTTTGAAACCCACCACGAAGAATTTCTTATTGATGATGAGGACGGGCGTTGCCAGCAAAAGCTGGGTCAGGGCGAAAATCATCATATTTTCATGCCCCAGCAAAATGGCGGGTAGGGGTGCGCCCATCATGTGCCCCATGGAAATATAGAATAGGGGAATCAGGAAGCAGAAGGAGGAAATCAGCCGTTTTTTCATGACTGCCATTTCCTCCAAGGCTACGTTTTTGGGCGGTTCAGTAGCAGAAGTTGTTTTAGCACCCTGGGGGCTTGCGCCGTACCCGCCGCTTTCCACAGCTTTGATGATATCCTCTGTATGCAGTGCCGTTTCGTCATATTCTACGACCATGCTGTTTTGTAAAAGGTTGACATTGACAGCCCGGATGCCTTCCAGTTTTCTCACAGCCTTTTCCACATGGGCAGAGCAGGCGGAGCAGGTCATCCCTGTCACGTCAAATTTTTGTTTCACATTGAAACACCTCCCATCGTTTTTCTTGAAAAATAGTATGTGAGTTTTCTCTTACTTAAATACTTTACCCATAATTTCAATCAATTCATCAATTTTTTCGTCTCTTTCCTGTTCACTTTCTGCATTTCTGACGCAGGTTTTCAAATGAGCGGAAAGCACTTCCTTATTTGCTTTATTCAAAATCGCCATGGTTGCCATCAATTGATGAGAAATATCAATACAATACCGATCTTCCTCAATCATGTTCAGGATGCCATCAATCTGACCTCTGGCGGTTTTCAGCAGGTTTCCGACTTTTGTTTTGTCTGCTTGCATTTCTATTCTCTCCTTTCTATCACTCCACCCCTGGGGGGAGGGTGTCAATGAAATTATATGGGATATCTTCAAAAAAAGCAATCAAAATTTTTGAAAAAAACTCCTTTCCTTTTGATTTTGCCTGTGCTAGACTAAAGAAAAAGGAGGGGCAGAAAGATGAGAGAGGGACAGAAAATGCGCCGTCAGGACAGGTTGGTTTCCGAAGAAAGGACCAGAGAGATTATCAAAAAGGCGGAATACGGCATCCTCATGACAGCAGATAAGGACGGGCAACCTTACGGGGTAGCAGTTTCCCATGTGATGGATGGGAATAAGATTTATTTCCACTGTGCCTTGGAGGGCAGAAAGCTGGAGAATATCCGTGTGAATCCCAAGGTCTGCATGAGCTGTGTTTCCAATGCTTATGTGGATCAGGAGAAATATACCCATCGCTACGAAAGTGCTGTGGCGGAGGGGAAAGCTACCATCGTTTCGGACAGGGAAGAAAAGCTCTACGCTCTGCGGCTCATTTGCAGGAAATATGCGCCCCATTCCTTCAAGGATTCCGATGATTACATTTTGCCGAAGATGGACAAAACCGGTGTTGTCCGCATCGATATAGAGATGTTGTCCGGAAAGGTGAATGAAAGAGAATAATTACAAAAACAGAGAAGCAGTTCTTCTGCAATAAAAAAGCCATCCCATTGGGATGGCTTTTGCTTTGTCGTGGTTTTGTTATTTTTCTGTTTCGATCAGCTCAAAACATATACTGTCACGTTTCGAACGCCCCAGCCGTATGCTTCGCTCAGAGAGCCGTAGCAAACGTCTATGCGGTTGCCCTTGATAGCACCGCCGGTATCTGTAGCAGTTGCTACACCGTAACCGGGGATATAAACTTTAGAGCCCAGAGGGATGACCTTGGGGTCTACGGCGATGGTGCCATAGCCGGCCTTTGTGCCGGAGGCTGTGATGCCGTTGCAGCCAGCATCGAAAGGTGTGTAAGCAGTTACCTTTGCGTTGATGGCTTTGGAATATTTCATGCCGTTGATCACATTTGTGGGACCAACCTCAACAATTTTATCCTGTGCTGCTGTTACCACTTTCTTTTCTACGAACTTTGTATCAATCAGTTCGCTGCCGTGATAAACTTCTTTGCTGATGACGGATGCTACACCGTCTTTACCTTCCTGAACCACACGGCTTTCACCGGATTTCAGGGAATCATTGGTGCGTTCCACTGTTTGGTAGGGGATCGCTTCTGTGGATGCCACTGTTTTTTCTGTAACAGAGGTCAGAGACAGTGTCATCATTGCTTCGATGGAGTCGCTTTCCTTTGCGTCCTCCAGGATATAGTCTGTGTCGATGGTGTTTGCCAGATCCTCCAGCAGTTCGCCAACGGTTTCCTTATCGGTGGAAACCATTCTGGGGGCACCGTCGATGTTGATGACTACAGATTGCATATTTGTTTTGCTGTAAGCAGATGCTGTTCCGCAGCCGATTACCAATATAAATACCACGATAGCAAATACTCTAAGATGTGTTTTCATTTTTTCCTCCTTGAACGAGCCGTACTGCCGTTTTTGTGGGAATGGCAGGGGATGTCGCTCCTCTCGTTATTATGATAGACATTAGATTTTATGCCTTTTGCCGTCCTTGAATGGGGGACGGTCGCAGTCGTATTTACACGGGGAGTCGTCACTTCCGCATAATGTTTACGCCTTATTTTTTTGACTGCAATTTTGCATGAAAGGAATCCGGCTGATGCCGCAGAGGACTGTCTGCATTTATTGCCAATACTTTCATTGCAAAAGAAAAGACATATCATTTCTGATATATCTTTATGCTTCGTACAGTGGATATATTAACACATTTGTAACAATTACGCAACCTTTTTTAAAAAATTTAACGGAATTCCTTAAAATAAATGGCAAAAAAACGCAATCATTTTGAAATAGAAAAACCCGGAGAACCTTGATTTTAAAGGGTTTTCCGGGTTTTGAGCTTTTTTATGGAAGATGGAAAAATTTTCTGAAATTTTTATTTGAAAAATAGAGATTTTGCATTGTTTTCTGTAATTTCTGCAACATCTTCGGGGGTCATATTTTTGATTTCCGCGATTTTTTCTACGATATATTTCAGATTGGTGGAGTCGTTCCGTTTACCCCTGTTGGGGTTGGGTGCCAGATAAGGGCAGTCCGTTTCGATGAGGATGCTTTCGATGGGGACAGCCTCCACCGTTTCCACCAGTTTTTTCGCATTGGAGAAGGTGACCACGCCGCCAACGCCGATATGGAAGCCCATCTTCACATAATCCTGCGCCATCTGGGCGGAGCCGGAATAGCAGTGGATAGAGCCGCGGCGGATATTGGTGGACTGGATGATATCAAAGGTTTCCTGAGAAGCATCTCGGGAATGGATGATAACGGGTTTGTTCACTTCCTCTGCCAGGCGAAGCTGCTGGCGGAACCAGAACCGCTGCAATTCTCTGGGGTGGGTATCATAGTAATAATCCAGACCGATTTCCCCGATGGCAACCACCTTGGGGTGTTCGCTGAGCTTTTTCAGCTTTGCGATGGTCTGAGAGGACATATCATAGAGTTCATGGGGGTGTACGCCGACGGCAGCGTAGATATAGTCATATTTATCTGCCAGACGGATGCTCATTTCAGAGCTTTTCACGTCGCAGCCGATATTGATGACATGACTGACCCCGGAAGCAGGGAGAAGCTCCCCCAGGAGCTCCTCTCTATCTTCTCTGAATCTCTTATCGTCGTAATGGGCGTGGGATTCAAAATATTTCATTAGCTGATTGCGCTGCCGCTTTCAAAGTTTTTATCGTCTGTAGTCAGGATAGACAGTTTGCCGTCGCTGTCTTCTGCACACAGAATCATGCCGTAGCTCATTTCGCCCATCATTTTTCTGGGTTTCAGGTTGTAAGCAACAACAACGCGCTTGCCAACCAGTTCACCGGGAGCGTATGTGCCTTTGATGCCGGAGAAGATAACTCTTTCTTCGTCACCGAATTTTACGATATTTCTCAGCAGCTTTTTGGATTTGGGCACTTCGTTGCTTTCGATGACTTCGCCCACCTTGAGCTGTACCTTGCAGAAATCGTCGATGGTGATTTCTGCGGGATATTCGGGTTCTTCGTGAGCAGGTGCTTTTGCTTCTTCCTTCTTGGGTTCTTCTTCCTTCTTCTGGTTTGCGATAGAAGTAGCCTGAGAAGCCTTGATGGCAGCTTCCAGTTCAGCCAGTTCCTTCTTCATATCGATACGAGGGAAGAGGGTTTCGCCTTTCTGCACAGCCAATTCTGCGGGCAGCAGACCCCATGTCTTTGTGCTTTCCCAATCTGTCAGTTCGCCTTCTGCGATGTTCAGCTGTGCCCAGATCTTTGCGGGGGTCAGAGGCATGAAGGGCTGAATCAGGATGGAAATGATACGGATGCTTTCTGCAACGTTATACAGGGCATTTGCCAGTTCTGCTTTCTTTGCTTCATCCTTGCACAGTACCCAAGGCTGTGTTTCGTCGATATATTTGTTGGTACGGCGAATCAGGTTCCAGATTTCGATGAGGGCATCGGAGAACAGCATATTGTCCATCTTTTCTTCCACTTTGGGGATGGTAGCCGCTGCCATAGCCTGCAGGTCTGCGTCAAATTCTGTTACGGCTCTGTCTGCGGGCAGTTTGCCGCCGAAGTATTTTTCGATCATGCCAACGGTTCTGGAAACCAGATTGCCCAGATCGTTTGCCAGGTCGGAGTTGATGCGCTGAATCAGTGCTTCGTTTGTGAAGTTGCCATCCTGACCGAAAGCGATTTCTCTCAGCAGGAAGTAACGGATAGCGTCTACGCCGTATTTATTTACCAGAACAACGGGGTCAACCACGTTACCAACGGATTTGGACATTTTGCCGCCGTTGATAACCAGCCAGCCGTGACCGAATACCTTTTTGGGCAGAGGCATATTCAGTGCCATCAGCATTGCAGGCCAGATGATAGCATGGAAACGAACGATTTCCTTACCAACAACGTGAACATCTGCGGGCCAGTATTTCTGATAGTCTGCATCGTTTTCGCTGCCCCAGCCCATAGCAGTGATATAGTTGGACAATGCGTCGATCCAAACGTATACGATATGACCGGGGTCGAATTCTACAGGTACGCCCCATTTGAAGGAGGTACGGGAAACAGCCAGATCTTCCAGACCGGGTTTCAGGAAGTTTGCGATCATTTCGTTCTGGCGTGTGTTGGGCTGCAGGAATTCGGGGTTTTCTTCATAATATTTGATGATTCTGTCACCGTACTGGGAAAGACGGAAGAAGTAGCTTTCTTCCTTCAGCAGTTCTACGTCACGGCCGCAGTCGGGGCATTTGCCATCCTTCAGCTGTGTTTCTGTGAAGAAGGATTCACAGGGAGTGCAGTACCAGCCTTCGTAGGAGGATTTGTAGATATCGCCCTGATCGTAAAGCTGTTTGAAGATTTTCTGTACTGCTTTTACATGGTAGTCGTCTGTGGTACGGATGAATCTGTCATAGGAAATTTCCATCAGCTTCCACAGGTCTTTGATACCTGCAACGACTTTATCTGTGTATTCCTTGGGTGTCATGCCCTGACCGTTGGCGATACGTTCGATCTTCTGACCATGTTCGTCTGTCCCTGTCAGGAACATAACGTCGTAGCCCCGCAGTCTTTTGTAACGAGCCATTGTGTCTGTTGCTACTGTGCAATAGGAATGACCAATGTGCAGTTTATCACTGGGATAGTAAATGGGTGTGGTGATATAGAATTTTTCTTTAGCCACAAATATCTCTCCTTTTTGATTATAGTTAGGTAAATATATAGGTAAACCATTCATAATGCTGCACATTATGAATGTATTTGCTCCGCAAATCACCTTTCTTCAACCCTGAATCTATATCTTTGCAAGCAAAAACAGTTTAAGGATTGAAGAAAAATGGTTTTTCTCCGCTTTGTTACAAATAAAAAAACCGTCCTTCTTTTGAAAGGACGGGCATTTTGCCGTGTTACCACCTTACTTCGTTTTTCCCTCGCGGAAAAAACCTCTGTGGGTAGATACCCGAAAGGATAACTACCGCAACGCGATAACGGGCGAACCCGTCGCAGCCTAATGCCTGCCGATGCAGACACTCGGGGCGAAGCTCCAAGGCCATCTTCGGTGATTCTTCTGCGCCCCTTTTCAGCCGCCGGGGCTCTCTGTCAGCAGAAGGAGGTCACTTACTCTCCTTTTCAAAGCTGTTTGTCCTAATAAGAATCATTCTACTATATTTCCCGCTTTTCTGTCAATGGATACAGGGGAAAAAGAAGGGATTCTAACGAAGGTTTTCGTCCCTAAATTCAAATTCTCGATTTCCAAGAGAATGAAGCTGCGCCATTTGGCGAAAACGGCGGCGGTGTGCCTAAAAAGGAGATGCTTTTTGTTTATCCAAAATCATGTCTTTCATTTATACTACTTCCCAGCTTTTCAAAAACAGAGATTATTTTTTCGATACGTTCAAAGCAATCGCTGTCATTTAAAGATTCATCTTCCAAGATTTTTTTGATTTCATTTAATGCCTGATAACATTTTAGCTCCATCATTTCCTCAACGTTCATTTTCCATTTAGGCAGTAAAATCTCAAATTCATCAGATTCCAATATTCTGCACAACATATCACGGTACAGTTCCATTTTTCATCACTCCAAACTAAAAACATGTTATATGTTATAAAATATAACATATATTATAGCTGATTTGCAATCATAAACTATGTGCAAGGAGGCGATTTCGTGAAAAGTGAAAAACTGATTGTAAAGCCCAAAAAGCCCAAGGGCGAAGATGGACATAAAGTCTTTTCTATCCGTGTGAAAGATGAAATCGTAGCACAGTTGGAAGAGATTTGCGCAAGAACGGGACACAGCAGAAATGAATTGATTGGCATGCTTTTGGAGTATGCTTTGGAAAATTGCGAAGTTGAAGAGACAAATGAAGAAGAATAATTTTTAAAAGATAACAGCCTCGAGTGATTCGGTGGCTGTTTTGATTTACAGCTATTTCGATAGACCAGCAAGCTATGCCGGAAAGGCACTTTATACTGCCCGAAGGGGCTTGTGGGGAAGGGATATCTAAGGGGAACGTTGTTCCCCTTAGACCGTTAGAGAGTCCGAGAACCATACGGAAGGTTCTCGGGTTTTTTGCAACTTTTTTTCAAAAAAAGTTGGGGAAAGGCTGTTGTTTTGCCAAGAAACTTCTGGGGGTGGGCGAGTGCTGATATTCGCCGACCGCCGTTTTCGCCCGGCTGGGCGCAAATACATATTCTTGAGTTTTCGAGAACTTGAATTTCAAGCGCAACCCCTCCCTCGGCGAACCATTTTATCCCAAAGAAAAAACCACAGATTTCTCTGTGGCTTTTTATCTTTATTTCAAGTTTTCAGGATTCAAACATTCCAATTCAGGCACAACGAAGATGCCATCCTTGCGAATCAGCTTATCATCGAACCAGATCTCTCCTCCGCCGTATTCCGGTGTCATAATCAGCACCAAATCCCAATGGATGGCGGATTTATTGCCATTGGGGGCATCATCATAGCAGTTGCCGGGGGTAAAGTGGATAGAGCCGGCGATTTTTTCATCGAAAAGAATGTTATTCATAGGCTTGGTGATATAGGGATTTACGCCGATGGCAAATTCGCCCACATATCTTGCGCCTTCATCTGTATTGAATACCTTTTCCAGACGTTCCTTGTCGTTGCCGTCGCAATCCACGATTTTCCCATCCTTGAAGGTAAGCTTTACGTTTTCAAAGGTAAAGCCGTTGTATTCGGAAGGGGTATTATAGGTAATCACGCCGTTGATGGAATCCCGTACAGGGGCGGTATAGACCTCGCCGTCGGGGATATTGCAGCCACCGGCGCATTTGATGGCAGGGATATCCTTGATGGAGAAGGAGATATCCGTATCCTTTGCCACCAGACGCACCTTATCTGTCTTGTTCATCAGTTCCACCAAGCTGTCCATGGCCTTGCTCATTTTGCCATAGTCCAGATTGCAGACATTGAAGTAGAAATCCTCAAAGTCCTCCAGAGAGGTTTTGGCTGCCTGTGCCATGGAATTGGTGGGGTAGCGCAGCACGACCCATTTGGTATGGGGCACGCGAATCTGATGATGGACAGGGTCGTCATACAGGCGGTTCTGCATATCGATTTTTTCTGTGGGCACATCGTATTGTTCTGTCAGGTTATCTTCGCCCCGCACGCCGATGAAGGCATCCATCTGTTTCATCAGATGGCAGTCCACTTCCGCCAGCATTTTCTGCTGTTCCTCCGTTGCACCCAAGAGCAGTTCCCGTTCCAGAGAGTTTGTCATCAGCTGCACAAAGGGGATAGCACCTACCTGATAGACTTCTTTGATAATCTGCTTTACCAGAGGCATGGGGTGGATGCCGTTGCAGGAGATCCATACCTTTTCGCCTTTTTCCAAGCGGCAGGAATAATGTACCAAGTTATATGCCAGTGTTTTGATTCTTTCGTCCATTTTTCAATACTCCTTTCTTTTTCGGGACGCTGTCCCGAACCCTGCGAGGGGAATCATTCCCCTCGACCCCGATTGCCAAGAAACTACCGTTTCTTGGAGGGCTTTTGAATAGTATTGTACAACGTTTTATGAAAATACGCAAAAAAATTGACAAATATATTGATTCACAGATAAAATATTGAAAAGGACAGGATTTTAGTGCCGCGGAAGGTTTTAGGAAACGAAGCGTTTCCTGAGTGGAATCCGCAGGCGGAATTTATTTCCGGCGAGGAAAACAGGAAGTTTCAAGCGGAGCGATGGAACTTATCTGTTTAACATCTGTTTCAACTCGCCAAAATCCTGATTTTGGCGAAAGCCAGCGGCAGCTGGCGCGAAGGAGGGAGTTTGCATGCGTGTCGCCATTCCAACCAAAAATGGCAGGATCGACCAGCAGTACAGCCGTGCCACGGAATTCACGGTTTACGAAGTGGAGATCGAACTGGTAAAGAAAAAAGAGATCATCCCTCTGGGCAAGACCACCGTGTCGGATTTCCTGACGGAGCAGGACATCAATGCCGTTATCTGCGGCAACATCCGTTCCTCCGCCCGCAATACCCTGCGCACGAAGCGCATCGAACTGACCTATGGTGTCATGGGTGAAGCGGATGATGTGATGATCCGTTATCTCAGCGGGGAACGACTGGGGGATATCGATGAAAACGCCTACTGGAGAGCAGGCAGAGAAGGGGAGTAATTTATGGCATTACTGGAACGTTTTTTTCCTGATATTTATGTAAAATCTGTATTCGAACTGCCTTTGGATGACCTGAAAAAGCTGGGCATCCGGGGCTTGGTGTTCGATATCGACAACACCGTTGCACCGTTCGATGTGGCAGAGCCCGATGAGGAAATCGTAGAGCTGTTTGCCTATCTGCGGAAACAAGGGTTTAAACTTTGCATTTTGTCCAATAATACCAAGGAGCGGGTGCATCTGTTCAACAAAAAGCTGGGGACCCTGGCGGTACATAAGGCAGGCAAGCCCGGCATCAAAAAGCTGAACAGAGCCATGGAAATCATGGGGACGACGCCCCACAGCACAGCCATGGTGGGCGATCAGGTCTTTACGGATATGTGGTGTGGTCACAAGGGCGGTCTGCTTTGCATCATGACAGCCCCTATCTGCAACAGAGACCAGCTCATCACCAAGGTGAAGCGGGGGGCAGAACGTCAGGTCATGAAGGTATATTTCAAGAAATATGGCAAATAAAAAGCGAATTTGTGGCTATTTTTCAATTTTTTATTGAAATATACGGCCCAATCTATTAAAATATAAAAGGATAAGCAGGTTTGGCATTCACCAAACTGCAGCGGCGGTTTTTAAGAAACCGTCACAAGTGTTTATTTTTTTATAGAAATAGGCATTGAAATTCGGAATGATAAAAATGATAAAGCATTTGAGGAGGAAATACTATGATTTCTGCAGGTGAATTTAGAAATGGCGTAACAATGGAATATGAAGGCGATCCCTATGTAATCGTGGAATTCCAGCATGTAAAACCCGGTAAAGGTGCGGCTTTCGTTCGTACAAAAGTAAAAAATCTGAAAACAGGTGCAGTTCTGGAAAAAACATTCAGACCTACTGAAAAAATGCCCAGAGCCCACATCGACAGACAGGATATGCAGTATCTGTACAACGATGGTGAACTGTACCACTTCATGAACACAGAAACTTTCGACCAGATTGCTCTGAACGCAGCAGACGTTGATGATTCTCTGAAATTCGTAAGAGAAAACGACGTTGTAAAAGTTTTGTCCTACGCTGGCAAGGTATTCGGTATCGAACCTCCCATGTTCGTAGAACTGGAAATCACAGATACAGAACCCGGCTTCGCAGGCAACACAGCACAGGGTGCAACAAAACCCGCTATCGTTGAAACAGGCGCACAGATTCAGGTGCCTCTGTTCATCAATCAGGGCGAAATCGTTAAGATCGACACAAGAACAGGTGAATACCTGGGCAGAGCAAACGGCTAATCATTTTTGCGGTTTCATGCAAGGAGGCTATGACCAATGGAATATTTTGAAAAGAAGATCACTTATTTAAGAGGGCTTTGCGATGGAAGCGGTTTCCCCGAGGAAAGCAAAGAGGGAAAAATCTTCCACGGTATTCTGGATGTTCTGGACGACATGGCTTTCATGCTGGAAACATTCATGGATGATGAAGACATGGTGATGGAGGAAGAGGATCTGGATGAAACAGACGAACCCATTTTCTTCTATTCCTTCATTTGCCCCAACTGCGGCGAGGAAATCGATGTGGACGAGGCAACCATGGAAAGCGAAAAAGAAATCGAATGTCCCGGATGCGGCAACAACATTCCCATGGGGACAGCCGATATCGATGAGCTGAAATTCTGATTTGCAAAAACAAAGGCACGATTTGGAGATTCCGAATCGTGCTTTTTTTGTGAAACGAAAAGAAAAAAATCCCGTATCTCGAAAGAAATACGGGTTATTTTTTGCTTATTTTTCTTCTTCTGTTTCCAGAGGAAACCCTTCATAGGGTTCTTCATCAAAAGCAAACAAATCATTGGGGGTACATTCAAATATTTGGCAAAGAGTTTCAATCACTTCATAACGGATGGATTTGGTTTCGTTATTCAACATTTTCGTCAGATTTTGCCAGCTTGTGCCAAGTTGTTTGCTGAGCCAGTATTTTGTATGTCCTGTTTCTTTCAGCAATTCTGCCGCTCTTAACCGTACCACTGCAATCCCTCCAATAGCATATCTTATGTTTTCATATAGTATGTATTGATACCATATTAAAAAATAATACTAATTGAATTAAAGAAGATTTGATTGTATAATGAAAATATACTATAGTATGTTTAAGAGGGTGATTTTGATATGCAAGAGAAAAAAGAAAAGACCTGCTGTTTCACAGGGCACAGGACTATCCCACGGGAAGAAATAGGTCGTTTACAGTTTGCTTTACAAGCGCAGATTTCTGCTCTGGCGGAAAAAGGCATTACCATATTTTATTGCGGCGGCGCCTTAGGTTTTGATACCTTGGCGGCGGAGGCTGTTTTGCAGGCGAAAAAGGAGCATCCCGCCATCCGCCTGCATCTGGCGTTGCCCTGCCCGGAACAGGCGGAACGATGGTTGGCAGAGGATGTGGCGCGGTATGAAAAAATCAAAAGACAGGCGGATGAAGTAGTTTTCTTGTCTCCCAGATATGCCTATGGCTGTATGCAGAAGCGGAACCGATACATGGTAGATTGCAGTTGTGTTTGCATTGCCTATCTGCTGCCTGAACAAGAGCGGGGCGGCACGAAATATACCGTTGCATATTGCGAAAAAAACCATATCCCCGTGATAAATCTGGCAGAGAAAAATAAAGCCCGTATCCTGATGGATACGGGCTGATTTTTTGTCTTTATGCTTTTGCAGCGGGTCTGGGTCTATTTGTCAGCAGAACACGTTCCACGCTCCAGTAGAAGTTTTCGTCGCCGATGATTTCGTGCAGATCGGAACGATCCATCATTTTCATGGCATGGGTAGGCACACCGCAGATGGCAACATCCACGCCTTTTTTCCGCAGGCTTTCCACCAGCTCACGAAGGGTCTGGGCGCAGGAAATATCGATGTTGGACACGCCTCTCATGGAGAAGAGGACAGTGTCATAGCCTTCCACCTTCAGGGCGATATCCGCAACGGACTGTGTATTTGCGAAGATCATGGGGCCTGTGATGTAAACAACCTTTGCGTTGCTGTAACGTTCGCAGAGAACGGGGTCTGTTACGTGCATACGGTTCATATCAACATCTTCGTAGTTGATTTCGATGAAGGACAGACGGGATACCAGGAATACCAGACCGATCAGCACACCGATGAGGATAGCTACTGTCAGGTCGAAAACGATAGTTGCCAGCATGGTAGCAACAAATTCCAGCATAGCGCCTTTGAATTTATGGGAGAAGATGTAGCGGATGGATTCCCATTCGTTCATTCTCCAAGCGGTTACCATCAGAACACCTGCCAGAGCCGCCAGAGGAATCTTGGACATAACGGGAGCCAGCAGGAACATGGAGATCAGCAGACCTACCGCATGGAAGATACCTGTCAATCTTGTTTTTGCGCCGGATTTGATGGCTACGCTGGTACGGGCGATGGCTGCTGTAGCGGGGATACCGCCGAAGAAGGGCAGCAGGATATTACCAACACCCTGAGCGATCAGTTCCTGATTGGCATCCAGACGAACCCCTGTCATACGGCCTGCGGAAGCACCGCAGAGCAAGCTTTCGATCATGCCCAGAATGGCGATGGAGAAAGCAGGTGTTACCAGTGCTGTGATAGTTTTCACATCAAGGGAACTGAACAGCAGACGGTTTTCGGGGATCAGTGTTTTGGGAATCTCACCAACGACAGCCACATCCAGACCCATGAAGATGGAGAAGGCTGTGGTGAGGATGATGCTCAGCAGGGAAGCAGGGATCACTGCGTTCCATTTCTTAGGGAAGAACACCATGAACAGGATCACGAAAACACCCAGACCCACGGCTGTCATGTTGGGGGAGAAGCCCAGACGACCATAGCTGAACAGCTTTGCGATGGCAGAGGTGCCTTCGGAATATGTACCAAAGAAATTATCTACCTGCCCCAATGCGATGATGATGGAGATACCGGAGGTAAAGCCTGTGATAACAGGAGCGGGAATGAAGGAAGTCAGCTTGCCCAGATGCAGGATACCTGCCAAAAGCAGGATAACACCGGCGATCAGTGTGGCAATGAACACACCATCCATACCATAGGCAGCCACCAGAGACATCAGGATAGCCGCCATAGCACCGGTAGGGCCGGAAATCTGGTAATACCCACCGGAAAGCAAGCTCATGATGAGACCGGCGATGATAGCGGTAATCAGACCGGCAGCAGCGTCAGCACCACTGCTGACACCGAAGGCCAGCGCCAAGGGCAGGGCAACGGCGGCAACGGTCAGACCGGCCATTAGGTCTTTTGTCAATGCGGCTGCGTTATAGCCGCGGAATTCATTTTTCAAACTGCTGATGAATGTACTCAGCATATCCAAAATCCCCTTTCTTACTTAACATCTTTTTTTATGGTTTTTTATAGAAAGTAGCAAATACGCCCCGTATTTGCTGCGGCTTTTTTTTACGAGACAAAGCACGCCTGCTTATCATAGCAAAGCGGATGGCAGTTCTCAACCGTGAAAACGTAGATTTTTTGGGGTGTTTTTTGTGCAAAATTGGGAATAAAACCGAAAGAATGAAAAAATGGATAAAAAACCCGCCGTTTTCGGCGGGAATCGTATTTTTTATGAAAGATCAATCCTTGAAGGTGATGTGACCGTTTTCGATTTTTGTGATGACAGCCAGAGAATCTACATGGTAGCCGGCTTCTCTCAGCTTTGCGCTGCCGCCCTGGAATTCCTTTTCGATGACGGCTGCAATGCCGCAGACAGTGCCGCCAGCCTGTTCCACCAGGGAACAAAGCCCCATGGCAGCTTCGCCGTGGGCCAAAAAGTCATCGATGATGAGGACTTTGTCGGTTTCCTTCAGGTACTGCTTTGCCACCCGGGCAATGGAAATGGTGCCTTTTGTGAAGGATTTTACGGCTGCACCATAAAATTCATCGGACATGGTATTGGGCTGTGTTTTTTTCGCAAACACAACGGGAACCAAATCGAAATATATGGCTGTAATGGCTGCAATGCCGATGCCGGAGGATTCAATGGTCAGAATCTTGTTGATGCCCAAATGACCGAATCGACGATGGATTTCTTTACCAATAGCCATAAAAAGACCAATATCAAGCTGATGATTCAAAAAAGAATCTACTTTTACGACTTCTGTACCCAATTCTGTTCCGTCTTCGATAATTCTTCTCTTTAACAAATCCATGGTGCCGGCTTCCTCTCTATTTCTTCACTGCTTTCCTTTTTCAACCATCATCAAATAGGTATTTCATTTATTATACGGCTTGTATATGACAATGTAAATACTCATGTGTTTTTTCGGGAGAATGAATAGAAAGTTTTGTTTTTTAGGAGAAGTTTTGGGAATTTTGTGTGAAAAGGGCACACCTTGCGGTGTGCCTATTTGCGCTTTGCTGTGCGTTCCAATTCGCCGGGTGTGTTCGCCATACGGATACGATCCAATACATCCTGTCTTTCTTCTGTGGAAAGCGTATAGAAACGTCCCATATCTCTGCCGTTGTGCAGGATGAGCTGCCGCACTTCCTCTGGCAGAGTGTCCCATTTGCGAAGCCAGTCCATGTCCATCACCTCTCTATTCATTATGAAGGAATTTTGTTTTTTTATGCAGAAAAAAGGCGGACAGAAAAAGGAATTTCAGGGAAAAAAGCGAAAATATATAATATGGATAAATATGGAACAAAGAGGAGGAATTTCGATGGCTTTTTTTGATAAATTAGGTGAAATGGCAAAAACGGTTTCCGAAAAGGCAAACGACAGTTTGGAAACAAATAAACTGATCGGCGACATCAATCTGACTAAGGGCAATATTCAGGTGTACCAGAGAGAACTGGGCGAATTTTACTGGGCAAAATTTGCCGTTGGGGAGCAGCTGGAGGAAGAAGCCATGCTGATCTGCGACAAGATCGTGGCAGCCCAGGATAAGATCCGCGATCTGGAAGCCCAGATCGACCAGATCAAAGCAGAAAGTGAAGCAAGAAAAGCGGAGCGGGAGGCGGAAAAAGCGGAACGCAAAGCGGCGGAAAAGGCGGCAGAAGCAGAACAGGCAGCGGAAAAAGCAGGCATCGAAAAAGACCCTGTTCCCGTTTGTGCCGAATGTGGCGCAGTGCTGGCAGAAGATCAGAAATTCTGCGGTTTCTGCGGCAAGCCCGTTGGAAAATAAATGAAATAGCGTAAGACAAAGCCTCAAGTCTGAAAAGAGATTTGGGGCTTCTCTTTCAGGGGAGGCAGAAAAGGAGGAATGATGTGGAGAAGTTGACGGAACAAAAACAAAATATTCTGGGGACAGAGCCAATTGGTCGGCTTTTGTTGAAATTTTCTATCCCTACTACCCTGACCCTGATGGTAAATTGTCTGTATAATATCGTGGATCAGATCTTCATTGGCCATGCGGTGGGCATCACTGGCGTTGCAGCCACCAATGTAACCTTCCCCATTTCCACCATTGCGGCGGCATTGGCCCTTTTGATCGGCGATGGCTGTGCGGCGAATATCAGCCTGCACCTTGGCAGAAAGGAACAGGAGGAAGCAGACCGTACTTTTGCCAATGCAGTGGTTCTGCTGTTTAGTGTGGGAATATTGCTGGCTTTCTTTGGACGGCTTTTTGCGGAAAAGCTGGTGGTGTTTTTTGGTGCCTCTCCCACGGTGGCGGCAGCATCGGTGCAGTATATGAGCATCGTCCTGCTGGGACAGCCCTTTGGTATGTGCAACATGACCTTTACCGCCATCATCCGTGCCGATGGCAACCCCCAATATATGATGCGGAGCATGATGATTGGCGCAGGCTTGAACCTCATCCTAGACCCCATTTTTATTTTTGTATGCCGCTGGGGCATTGCCGGGGCAGCTTTGGCGACCATCATCGGGCAGATCGTTTCCGGCTGTATTGCTCTGGCATATCTGCCCAGATTTCAGCATTTCCGCCTGAAAAAGGAAAACCTGCGGTTAAAAGGCAAAACCGTGGGAAATATCGTGCAGCTTGGTTTCCCCAGTCTTTGCACCCAAACGGCAACGGCAGCCACCCAGATTGTCATGAACAACCTGATGCGGAATTACGGCGCCATGACCATTTACGGCAGCGATATCGCCATTTCCTGCTATGGGCTGATGATGAAGATTTATCAGATTGCCCATGCCATGTTTGTGGGGCTGGCCTCCGGTACACAGCCCATCAATGGCTACAACTTCGGAGCGAAGCAGTTTGAACGGGTGAAGCAGACCATTAAAATTGGGGCGAAGGTTTCCATTCTCATTTCTGTGGTGTGGTTTGCCGTTTTCCAGCTTGGCGGTGGTTTTCTGGAGGCGTTGTTTGTGGAAAATGAACCCCTCTATCAGGAATTTGCGGTCCATTGCTTCCGTTTGTATATGCTGGGCTTTTTCGTCTATGGTCTGCCCAATGTGACATCGTCCTTCTTTCAGGCCATTGGCAGCCCCACAAAGGCACTGACCGTATCCCTGTCCCGTCAGGTCTTTTTCCTGATTCCTCTGGCGTTGCTTTTGTCCTCCCGTTTCGGGCTGGATGGGGCATTGGGGGCGGCACCCATTGCCGATGGGCTGACCTTCCTGCTGGCAGTCACCCTGCTGTTGAAAGAATTAAAGGGCTGGAAAGAAAAAGGCATGATATCTTAATATAAAATTTTTGGAGCATTGGTAAATCCCGATGCTCTTTTTTACATAGGGGACAAGGAAAGACGATAGGTATAGAGTAACGGAAAAAAGAGGGGCGATCTGGATGAAATGGAATTGGAAAAAGGGTGTCAGCTACTTGATGCTGTTCAGCCTGTGCTTTTTGGGGGGCAGAACGGCGGCGGCAAAGCAGGCGGAAAAAACGGTGACCGTCAGCGGTGAGAAAAGGGGCGAACTGGCGATTTTGATTGACGATTTCGGCTATTGCGGAGAGGGGACAGAGGAAATGCTGGCGTTACCCATTCCCTTTACAGCGGCAATCATGCCCTTTTCCGCCTGCACGGAAAGCGACCGAGAGATGGTGCGGCAGGCAGGAAAGGAAATCTTCATACATATGCCCATGGAATCCCTGACGGGGAAAAAGGAATGGGTGGGAAAGAAGGGCGTGTTCCGCACCATGACTGACGAGGAGATTCGGTTGCGGGTGGAGGAAGCCTTTTCCATCCTGCCCGATGCTGTGGGGATGAATAACCACATGGGCTCCGCCATTATGGAGGATGAGAGAAGCCTTTCCGCCGTACTGGATGTTTTGCAGGAAAAGGGCGTTCTTTTTGTGGACAGCATGACTACGGCGAAAAGCCTTGGCAGAACCATTGCGGCGGAAAAGGGCGTTCCCTTTCTGGGGCGGGATGTCTTTCTGGACAGCATCGATTCTCTGGAACAGGTGAAATGCAATCTCCGTAAGGCGGCGGAGGTGGCTCTGGAAAAAGGAGAGGCCCTTGCCATCGGCCATGTGGGGCCCGAGGGCGGGAAAGTAACCGCCCAAGCCATCCAAGAGCTGATTCCCGAATTGGAACAGGCAGGCATCACCTTTGTGACCGTATCCGAATTGGCAAAATAGGACAGAGTGTGCTATACTTATTTTTTAGTAAGTATTTTTGGAGGGAGCAGAATGTCCCATTGGAATTCCAGAGGGCTGCGGGGCAGCACCTTTGAAGAAATCATCAACTTTACAAATGAACGCTACAGACAGGAGGGGCTGGCACTGTTCCAGAAAATCCCCACTCCTATCACTCCCGTGCGGATGGATGCAGAGACAAAGACCATCACCCTGGCCTATTTTGAAAAGCAGTCCACCATCGACTATATCGGCGTGGCCCAGGGCGTTCCCGTGGCTTTCGATGCCAAGGAAACGGCGGGGAAAAGCCTGCCTCTGCAGAATATTCATGCCCATCAGATGGCGTTTATGGAGGAATTTCGGGAACAACGGGGGCTTTCCTTTCTTTTGGTACATTTTTCCGCAGGGGATGAATATTTTCTGCTGCCCTTTGAAACACTGAAAGTATACTGGGAAAATGCGGCAAAGGGCGGGCGGAAATCCATCCCCTACGACGCATTTGAGGAAAAATACCGTATCCGACAGAACGGCAGCCTCCTTCATTATCTGGAGGCCGTCAGTCTGTATTTGGAGGAGACAGAACAAGAAACAAGGAAGTGAGATAATATGCTGAAAAAAGCAGCAGTGGAAAATATACTGACGGCGGCATTGGAAAGCGGCGCGGATTTTGCGGAAATCTACGCAGAAGAAACGAAGCGCAGCAATATCGCCATGGTCAACGGCAGGGTGGAAACGGCCCTTGGCGGCATGGATTATGGCGCAGGGGTGCGGTTGTTCTTTGGCAATCAGGCCATTTACGGTTTCACCAATGACCTTTCCGAGGAAAACCTTATCCGCATCGCCAGAGATGGTGCGGCGGCATTGAAGGGCGACCGTATCTATAACATAAAGGGCTGGAAGGAGATGGTGGCAAGATGTATCAACCCCATTCGCATCCTGCCTGATAGCGTCGCCAAAACCGCCAAGGCGGAACAGCTTCGCTTGGCTTCTCAGGCGGCGAAAAATTTTGATGCACTTATCACCCAGACCCGTGCGGGCTATCTGGAAGTGATGAAGCACGTTTTGGTTGCCAACAGCGAAGGCATCTGGGGGGAAGAAGACCGCACCCGTAGCCGTTTTACGGTAGAGGCGGTGGCTTCTTCCGCTACGGAAAAGCAGAGCGGACATTTGGGGCCCGGCGGCTCCGAAGGGTATGAACTGTTCGACCGCATCAATGTGGAGGATACAGCAAGGGAAGCGGCGAGAATTGCCGTGACCATGCTGGGAGCAAAGCCCTGCCCTGCGGGGAAGATGCCCGTAGTCATTGATAATGGCTTCGGCGGGGTCATCTTCCACGAAGCCTGCGGACATGGCTTGGAGGCAACGGCAGTGGCAAGAAACGCTTCTGTTTTCGCAGGAAAGCTAGGACAGCAGATTGCATCTCCCTTGGTGACAGCCATCGACGATGGCACCATTCAAAATGGCTGGGGTTCTGCGGAAATGGACGACGAAGGCACACCCACCGCCAGAAATGTCCTCATCAAGGACGGCGTTCTGCAGTCTTATTTGGTAGACCGCATGAACGGCAGACGCATGGGGGCAGCCATCACAGGCTCTGCCCGCCGACAAGATTACCGCTTTGCCCCCACCAGCCGTATGACCAATACCTTCATTGATAACGGCAAAAGCACCCCTGCGGAAATCATCGCCAATACGGAATTTGGTCTTTACGCAAAGCAGATGGGCGGCGGCAGCGTAGACCCTGCTACGGGCTCCTTCAATTTCGCCGTTCTGGAAGGATATATGATAAGAAACGGGAAAATCGCCGAGCCTGTCAGAGGGGCGACCCTCATCGGCAAGGGGGCGGAGGTTCTCAGGGATATTGATATGGTAGGTAATAATCTGAAACGTGCACAGGGCATGTGCGGCAGCAAGAGCGGCTCTATCCCCACTGATGTGGGGCAGCCCATGATTCGTGTCAGCAGCATGACCGTAGGCGGAAGGGGGTAAGCGCTTTGGATAGGAATGAATTTTTGGAAAAAGTCCTTGCCTATGGCAAAAAAGAAGGCTTCGCCGAATGTGAAGTGTTTTATCGGGGCGGCAAAAGCTTCGAGGTGCTGGTTTTGGAGGGCGAGGTCGCCAATTATGAAAACAGCCGACAGGAGGGGCTTTCCTTCCGTGGCAATCTCAACGGACGGACAGGCTATGCCTATACGGAACAATTGACGGAAGCGGCTATCCCTTATCTGGTGGAAACAGCGAAGGAAAATGCCGCACTCCTTTCTCCCGAAGATATGGAGGAGCTTTATGAAGGGGAGGAAAGCTATCCCCATTTGGAAGGCATCAACGAAGAACTGGAACAGTTACAGGTGGAAGAAAAAATCGCCGCAGCCATGCGCATGGAGCAGGCGGCTCTGGCAGGGGCGGAGGAAGTGGCTTCCTTGGATTACTGCGCCCTCGGGACAGGTCTGGCGGAGCTGGCGATCAAAAATACAAAGGGCTTGGACGTTTCCTTTGCGAAAAACTTCGCCACGGCTTATGTTTCCGCCATTGCCAAAAAGGGCGAGGAAACGAAAACAGGCTCTTATTTCTGGAAGGATCAGGATTGGAAGGGCTTCGACCCCGAAGCAACGGGCAGAGAAGCGGCTGTCCGTGCGGCATCCCATCTGGGGGCATCCTCTGTACCCAGTGGGAAATATGATGTGGTGCTGGACGGCAGAGCCATGGTTGCTCTGTTGGGGGCATTCGCAGGCATATTTTTCGGGGAAAACGTGCAGAAGGGCTTTTCTTTATTAAAGGAAAAAACAGGGGAGAAAATCGCATCGGAAAAGGTGACTTTGCGGGATGATGCACTGCTGCAGGGCGGTTATGCTTCTATTCCCTTTGACAGCGAGGGCGTTTCCGGGAAAAATAAAGCTGTCATTGAAAAGGGCGTACTGAAAACCCTTCTCTATAATCGAAAGACGGCGAAAATAGACGGCGTGAAATCCACGGGCAATGGCTTTAAGGCGGGGCTGACAGGTTCCGTAAAAACGGGCTGCACCAATTTTTATCTGGCAAAGGGCGAAATCAGCAGAGAGGATTTGTTCCGTCGGATGGGGAACGGTCTTTTTATCACCAGCCTCATGGGGCTTCATGCAGGCACCAACGCCGTTTCGGGGGATTTCTCCCTTTCGGCGGAGGGCTTTTGGGTGGAGGATGGCAAGATTGGCAAGCCTGTGGAGCAGATTACCATTGCGGGAAATTTCTATCATTTACTGGAAATGGTGGAGGAGCTTGCCGATGACCTCTACTTTGGCTCTGGCGGGATTGGCTCTCCCTCCATCTTGATTCGAGGATTGGATATTGCCGGAACATAATAAAATAAGAAACATAAAAAAACAGACTGTACATAGTACAGTCTGTTTTTTTATATCGGGTGCAGGGGATGATCCCCTGCTGGGGTTCGGGGCAAAGCCCCGAGAACTTAGCTTTCTAACTTATCACACAGCTCGTTGATCTGCTTCAGCAGCTTTTCCATATCCCGGTTTGCGCCGCCCTTGTTCTGGCTGATGATGCGCTGCAGCCGCTTGCCGGCTTCGTCCAGCTGATCCGCCAGATACATGGCCCGCTTGCCCCCTTCGGACTGGGCCCTTGCCTTGGGATATTCCTTGGGCGCAACGGGAATCTTGACCCCTTCGGAAATCATTTGGTTCGTCAGCAGATCGAAGCAGGCACCGCTGTAAGGGGCAAAGGCGTTGTAGCCGTATTCTTCCCGCAGGCATTTGGTGAAATCCTTGCAAACCATATCCTCCCCGTGGACAACGAAAACCCGTTCTGGCTTCTGCTCGAAATGGTTCACCCAGTTCAGCAGACCCTTTTTGTCCCCGTGACCGCTGACCCCTGCCAGCTGCTCGATATGGGCATTGACGGAAATGGTCTCACCAAAGAGCCGCACCTCATGGGCACCGTCGATGATATTTCTGCCCAAAGTACCTACCGCCTGATACCCAACGAAGAGGATGGTACATTCGGGTCTCCATAAATTATGTTTCAGATGATGGCGGATGCGCCCCGCTTCACACATACCGGAGGCGGAAATGATAACCTTGGGGTTTTTGTCAAAGTTGATTGCCATGGAATCATCGGGGGTGACTGCCACTTCCAGACCGCTGAATTCCAGAGGGTTGATGCCCTGTTTTACCAGTGCCATGGCGGCGGTGTCATAGCAGTCCAGATAATTTTCTACGAAAACCTTGGTCGCTTCGATGGCAAGGGGGCTGTCTACATAGACCTTAAAGCCGTCATGTCCCTGCACCAGCTTCCGTTCCTTGATTTCACGAATAAAATACAGCATTTCCTGAGTACGCCCCACGGCAAAGGAAGGGATGACCAGATTGCCGCCCCGGTCAAAGGTTTCCTGAATATGCCGTGCCAGTTCCGTTACATAATCGGGCGGTGCCGTATGGTAGCGGTCGCCGTATGTACTTTCCATGATGACGTAATCGGCTTCGGCGGTATAACGAGGGTCGTGGATGATGGGTTGATTGATGTTGCCGATATCCCCGGAGAAAACGATTTTTTTCGTAACGCCGTCCTCTGTCAGCCAAATCTCCATACTGGAGGAGCCTAAAAGATGTCCCACATCGGTAAAACGAATCTGAATCCCCTCACAGACAGGTACCTTCTTCATATAATCACATTCCACGAAATGGTCCAGTACGGCGATGGCGTCCTCCGTGGTGTAAAGGGGCTCGAAGGGCTCTTTGCCGGCACGCTTGTTTTTTCGGTTGCGCCACTGGGCTTCAAATTCCTGAATGTGGGCACTATCCAGCAGCATGATGCGGCAAAGGTCTGTGGTGGCTTCGGTGGCGTAAATCTCACCTTTGAAGCCATTCTTGTATAACAAGGGGATGAGCCCCGAATGGTCGATATGGGCATGGGAAAGGAAAACGTAGTCGATATCCGCCGCGGATACGGGGATTTCCTGATTTTCATAGGTATCCCGTCCCTGTTCCATGCCGCAGTCCAAGAGGATGCTCTTGCCGCAGGCTTCGATATAATGGCAGCTTCCCGTTACTTCATGGGCAGCCCCTAAAAACATCAGTTTCATAGAGATTCCCTCCTTCGATGTGATTTTTTGGCAATATGGACAAATGTCTTTATGTAAACAGTATATCTGTTTTCGTTTCGCCTGACAAGTCCTATGGTGCATTGTTTCCTTTTGGTAAAAATAAGGTCTTTTTTGACAAAATCTGGCTGGGTTTTTGGTCTGGAAATATAGGGTAAGTATGGTATAATGTTCGTAAAGAAGCGGAGATAAGCTGAAAAAACAAGTCGCTTTGCTGCTTGCAGAGAAAGAGACTTGTTTTTTTCGCTTGAAGGAACAAGGCGACAGAGAAAAACGAAGTTTTTCGAGGTTTTCCGCTTCAAATTATGGTATAATGATAAAAAAGCATCGAACCCAATGGTTTGAAATATAAGAAAAAATAGTAAAGGAGATGAGAATATGCTTACAACTGCAAAGCTTTATGATATTTTCCATATCGTGAACGGGGAACATGGCGACCCTCATACGGTGCTGGGGATGCATGAAATCGAACAGGACGGGAAAAAAATGGTGACGGTCCGTGCGTTCCTGCCTGGTGCCAAAGCCATCACCGTTATCGACCAGAATAACAAGCGGAAAAAATATCCCATGGAGCTGCTCCATCAGGATGGCTTCTTTGAAGTGACCATTGAGGACAGGGAGGAATGGTTCCGTTATCAGCTGGAATATACCGATTACAGCGACCATAGCTGGAAGGCATACGACCCCTATTCCTTTGCGCCTACCCTGTCTGAATTTGACAGACACCTTTTCGGTGCCGGCACCCATTATGAAATTTATGAAAAAATGGGCGGCAGACTGATGACCCACGGCGGTACCAAGGGGGCGGCCTTCTCCGTTTGGGCGCCCAATGCCAAGGCAGTCAGCGTAGTGGGCGATTTCAATAACTGGGATTACCGCAGACACCTGATGCGTAAACTGGGCAATTCCGGCATTTGGGAGATTTTCATTCCCGGATTAAAGGAAGGAGATAAATACAAATTCCATGTGGTACAGTGCAATGGCAGACACGTGGATAAGGCAGACCCCTATGGTCTTTCTTCCGAATTGCGTCCCCAGACGGCCTCTGTGCTGTATCCTTTGAAGCGGTATAAATGGAAAGACCGCCGCTGGATGACAGCCAGAAAGAAATATGATTTCAAAACTTCTCCCATGAATATCTATGAAGTCCATCTGGGAAGCTGGAAACGGGGAGAGGAGAACAGATTCTTGACCTATGTGGAGCTGGCGGAACAGCTGGTGCCCTATGCCAAGGAAATGGGGTATACCCATATTGAGATTCTGCCTGTGGAAGAACATCCTTTCGACGGCAGCTGGGGCTATCAGGTAACGGGCTATTATGCCCCCACCAGCCGCTATGGCAGCCCCGACGATTTCAAATATTTCATTGATACCTGCCATCAGAACGGCATCGGTGTCATTCTGGACTGGGTGCCTGCCCATTTCCCCAAGGATGATTTCGGTCTGGCTCGTTTCGATGGCACCGCCCTTTATGAACATGAGGACCCCCGTATGGGTGAACACCTGCAGTGGGGTACTTATATCTTCAATTATGGCAGAAAAGAGGTTATCAACTTCCTGCTGGCAAATGCCCTGTTCTGGGTAGATGCCTACCATATTGATGGGCTCCGTGTGGATGCAGTGGCATCCATGCTGTATCTGGATTTCTGTAAGAATGA
>CAMBLO010000011.1 GCA_945868505.1 uncultured Clostridia bacterium
GCGGTCGATGGTACTTGGTGGGCAGCTGCCTGGGAGAGTAGATGGTCGCCGGAATCCATTTGTGGAAGTTTAGCTCAGCTGGGAGAGCATCTGCCTTACAAGCAGAGGGTCACAGGTTCGAGCCCTGTAACTTCCACTTTTTTCAGCCTTTTTGCAAAGGGAAAAACCTGATAATGGTTATGCAGATTTAAATTCTGCATCGTTTTGGGTCATTAGCTCAGTCGGTAGAGCACTGGACTTTTAATCCAGGTGTCCCGGGTTCGAGTCCCGGATGACTCATTTACATCTAGTTTATAAAAACCGAGTTTGTTTTACACAGGCTCGGATTTTTTTGTTACCATAAAATGTAGTTGTTAGAAAGTAATCTGATATCTGCACTTATTTCACACTTACTCTTCATGGTGCGGTATGGGTAATGTGGAAGAGTTTGTCTCGATGTGAAAGAATTATTTGATTCACAGATTTCGGTTTGTCAGAATTTATAGGTCGGACAAATTCGGGCAAGGATTGTCGGGAAAGTCCTTCTTCATTGAGATAGAATATAGATACAGCAAGGGAAGGAGTGAGAAGCCCATGGAATGGATGGCGATTATTGGAGATTCCATACAGTACATCGAGGAACATATCACCGAGGAAATTTCAGTGAACAGCATTGCGAAGCATGTAAATGTATCCCCTTTCTATTTTCAGAAAGGTTTTGCGATGCTTTGTGGTTTTACAGTGGCGGAGTATATCCGTAATCGAAGGCTTGCCTTGGCAGGAAACGATCTGCTTGCTACGGATGAAAAAATCATTGATATTGCCCTGAAGTATGGTTATGATTCTCCCGACAGCTTTACAAAAGCTTTTACCAGATTTCATGGAATCACACCTGCATCTGTGCGCAAGGATGAAGTGATGCTCAAATCCTTTGCTCCGTTGAAAATCAAGATATCAGTAGAAGGAGGCTATCTCATGGACTACAAGATTGTGAAAAAGGAAGCATTTACCGTAATTGCCAATGCAAAGGAATTCCCTTATGAAGGGGCGAAGGAGATTGTACCAAAGTTCTGGCAGGAGCATTTTCAGGCAGGAAAAGGTACAGTCGTTTGTGGCTGTTATGGAATCAATATCGATGAGAAAATGGGAGGGGAGAAGTTCGAGTATCTGATTGCTGACCCTTACAATCCCCAGCAGGAAATCCCCCAAGGCTTTGTCACCAGAGTGATTCCTGCATTTGACTGGGCGGTATTCCCTTGTAGGGGTGCCATGCCAGAGGCTTTGCAGGATGTAAACACAAAGATTTACACAGAATGGCTGCCTGCCCTGAAGGAATATGAATTTGCAGCAGGTTACTGTGTGGAGTACTACGATGATCCCGCAAAGTACGAGAAAGGTACTCTGGATGAAAACTACTACTGTGAAATCTGGATTCCCGTAAAAAGAAAATAAGGACCGTTGTGGCGGATACTCCGTCGTGGCGGCTTTTATGTGCTGTCTCCCATCTAGGGGTCACCGCCCTTCCCTCAAATCTGAAAAAGAGGAAAAATAAAAAAGAAAGCTGCTGCTTCACGATTTTTCAATGGTGAAAGCAACAGCTTCTTTTACTATGCGCATAAACGAACGTCATTTTTCATGTCTGATACCAAAGACAGATTCCATAAACGGGCGTTCTATTCTTCCCTGCGAAGCCCATCAAGGTTCAATGATATTGAAGGGAACCACACTGGAGAAAGGGAACTGATTCAGATTCTTTGTCAGCAGTGTTACCAATTCTGCTTTGCCCTCTACCCGAATGGCTTTCGCTATGTTTTCCTGATCGTTGGCAAGCATATAAAACAGAGCATTCTTCGGGCAGGTGATGGATACGTCTGCCTGAGGGGATTTGGTATTTTCGTATACCAGCAGCACACCGTTCTTGATGCGCAGCATGTGCTGTTCGCCAACATCGGGCAGGGTCACATTCATGGTGAAATCATATTCCGCCATGGCCTGCTTATCCAACAGGATCGCCATATAATCAAACAGCATGGGGGCTGTCATTTCCCGCATGATGGTACCGTCGTTTTTCGCCAGATTGGCATCCAATGCACCGTTGCCAAAGCGCAGTTCCTGTGCAGCCGTCAGATAAGCATTGCGCCAAGGGCCGGATTCTGCCTGATAGGCCAGCTGTTCCAGAGCATCGGCGCACAGCAGTCGGGCATCGGTGTTTTCGGGATCGGCAAAGACAATGGTGTTGGTGATTTCTGCCACCCACTGATATTCGCCGGCTTCAAAGTCTGCCTTTGCTTTACGCAGTACTTCGTCCACATCTCCCAGATATTCTACCCACTTCTTTGCACTGTCGCTGGGGGTAAGAGGATTCAGATTCACAGGATTTGCGTCATACCAGCCCATGTATTTCTGATATACAGCTTTCGAGTTATGGGCCACCGTGCCATAATATTGTCTGGTGTACCAGTTCTTTGCCAGTTCCTCGGGCAGTTCGATCATGTTGGAAATCTCATCGGAGGTATACCCCTGATTGATGTAGGTCAGCGTTTGATCGTTGATGAATTTATATACCGCAGCGGTATCTACCAGATAGTCATTGACTACCTGATTGCCCCAGTGGGGCCAGTTATGGGACTGGAAGGTGATTTCCGCATCCTTGCCGTATCGGGTGATGGCTTCGGTGATATAATTTGCCCACGCAGCGCCGTCACGAACCTGCGCACCACGAAGGGTATAGAGGTTGTGCAGTGTACCAGTGCAGTTTTCTGCTACCCAGAGTGCTTTAAATTGTGGAAACCAAGTATTCATTTCCGCCGGAGCCTCGGTGCCGGGGGTCATCTGGAATTCCATTTCAATGCCGTCAATGGTGATACGCTCACCGGTTTCTTTGATCTCATAGGTGGGGGCAAGGTAGGACACGGTACCGGTGGATTGTCCCATGCCGATGCCCTGTGCCAGCTTACCGGTCACGCCGGGCTCCAGCAGCACGCCGTACTGATAATTGGCGCGTCTGCCCATGGCCTTGCCGGCGTAGACGTTTTCCGCAATGGCGTGTTCGGCAAAGCCTTCCGGAACGATGATTGGAATTTTGCCGCTGGCAAGCTGCGCTTCAAGGGACAGGCTGGCATCTGCTGCTTCTTCTGCACCCATTACCCCCAGAATACCGCCAAAATGGTCAACATGGGGATGAGAAATAATGACAGCCTTGATGGGATAGCTTCCCAGATTCTTCTCAATTAACTGCATGGCAGCCTGACTGCATTCTATGCTCATCAGCGGGTCAAACAGAATCCAACCTGTTTTGCCCTTGACTACTGTCAGATTGGCCATATCGTAGCCCCGCACCTGATAGATGCCGTCGCACACTTCGAATAGGCCGTAGGCATGGTTGTTCTTGGTGTTTTCCCACAGGCTGGGATTCACCGTATCGGGTGCCTTTTCATAATCATCCAAAAAGCCATAAGCCGCCTGACTCCAGATCACAT
The DNA here is from genome assembly GCA_945868505.1 of uncultured Clostridia bacterium. GTDB lineage: Bacteria > Bacillota > Clostridia > Lachnospirales > Anaerotignaceae > Anaerotignum_A. The sequence goes on from CAMBLO010000011.1 coordinate 3,459, forward strand.
TTCCCTCTTTATCTTTCAGCTCCAGCATTTTTGGTGCGTCTATCAGCCCCCTTGTGGCAAACTCCGCCTCCTGCTTGTCGTTAAAATCCAACTGAGAGTATACAGCATCATTGACCTGCGCCGTATATTTGCTGGCGGGCTTGGATTCCTTGGTCAAGCCCAGATCTGCTGCCTCCGCAGAAGTGCAGGGTACGCAGGCTAGGGCCAGCGTTGCCGCAAGAAGTATGGAAAGATGATATTTCATGGTAAAGCCTCCCTTCTTACCATATTTTCATTTATGTTATCTCATATATTATACTATATAAATCATAGCAATATCAGGCACCCTTTTCAAGTTTTTTGTGATGCTATGAACGCTTTGGGGTTTAGCGCAATCTGAAAAAGGAAAACTTCCTGTGAATGTATCATTACATAAAATCACGGAGGGCGGTTATCGTCCATGGCAGTTTCATAACTGACCTTGCCACGGCATATACATAACCAAGCGAAAATTAGAGGAGTGCTTGGTTTGAAGACATATATCGAAGAAAGGGCGGTCGAGGTTGCAAAATTTATGATCCATACCAATGCAACAGTGAGAGAAACAGCGAAAAAATTCGGTATCAGTAAATCTACCGTGCATAAAGACATTACTGACCGGGTGGAGCGCATCGACCCGGAACTGGCGAAATCCGTCCGTGCGGTTTTGGAAGTAAACAAAGCGGAGCGTCACATCCGCGGCGGGCTGGCCACACGGGAAAAATACCTGCATAATAAATCCAAATGAAAAAGAGTCCGAAAGGACTCTTTTTTTATAGCAATGTGACTGATTTGCCATTGATCTCCACGATTTCCTCTTCCTTCATTTTTTTGATCTCCCGCATCATGGCACTGCGGTCAATGCAGAGGTAATTTGCCAGCTTCAAGAGGGACATGGGCAACTGGAAAGTCAGAGCACCTTGTTTGGTGCTTTGGATGCGGAAATAGCACATAAGCTTGCCGCGGATGGAACGATGGCTGAGGATATCTACCTTTTCTGTCAGGTGTACTACCTTTTCCGCCATTAGGTGCATCAGGTTTTCCACCACCTGAGTATGGTGCTGGCAGGCATTGGCGCAGCGTTTGGTGATGTGCTGTTTTTCGATAAAGAGGACAGTACAGTCCTTTTCGCAGATGACAATGAATTCATCCTCCCGATTGGCAAAGGCAAAGGATGCCCCGAAAACACCGGTATGTTCCAGATATTCCAACATATCCAGGGAGCCATCGATGCTGATGCGGTTGACAGAAATAGTGCCCTCCAGCAGCAGACCGATAAAATCTCCGTCAGCATCGTAGGTGGTGATGATATCTTTTTCCTTGTAGGTTTTCTTCTGCATATCGAAGCAGGCCATCATTTGTTCAATGCTTTCGGGGGAAATATTTTCAAACAAAGGGTTTTTTGATAAATTTTCCATAAAAACTCCTTCCTGTTGCAATTGCAACATAGTTATTTCTAAAGCTATGATATCATAAAGTCAAACAAAAGAAAAGTCAAAAAAATATAAAGTATAAACAAGGGATTTACAGATAAGAATAGAATGAGTATTTTAAAAAGATGATTTTATGAGAGAGAAGATAAGGAGGAAAGAATTATGAAGGCACCCAGATTTTTTAAATGCAACCACTGCAAAAACATCATCGTTATGGTAGAAGATAAGGGCGTTCCTGTTATGTGCTGCGGTGAAAAGATGCAGGAAATGAAAGCAAATACATCCGACGGCGCATCTGAAAAGCACGTTCCTGTGGTACAGGTGGAAGGCAGCAAGGTGAGAGTCAGCGTTGGTGAAGTGGCTCACCCTATGCTGGAAGAACACCACATCGCATGGGTATACCTGCATACAAATCAGGGCGGTCAGTTGAAATATCTTGACCACACAGGCGCACCCGAGGTTGTTTTCGCACTGGCAGAGGGGGAAGAACCCATTGCGGCTTATGAATACTGCAACCTGCATGGTCTGTGGAAAAAAGAAATCTAAATAAGAACTGACAGAGAAAGAATATCCGAAGGAAGGATGTGGCCATAAGCCCCATCCTTTTTTTGTATGTCAAAAAAACCCCCAGACAATCTGGGGTTTTTTTGACATACAAAAAACAGAGCCCCTAAACGAGAGAGGCTCTGTTGAGATACAAAGAGATTATTCGATTCTTTCGAAATCGGCAACGCCATGCTTACACAGAGGGCAGATGAAATCATCGGGCAGGTCTTCGCTTTCATGGACATATCCGCAGATTTTACATACCCAACCCTTTTTGCCATCTGTTTCCGGTTTGGGCTTCACGTTTTTCTGATAATATGTGTAGGTCATGGTATCCAGATCGGAAAGTACACGAGATTCGGTCACGGAGCAGATAAAGATGCCATGACTGCCCAAATCAATGTACTGTTCCACCTTCAGGGAGAAGAAAGCGTTGATATAACGATGCAGGAAAGCCAGCCCGTTATCGGAACGCAGAGGCGGCATTTTTGCAAATTTATCTACCTGAGCGCCGGTCTGGAAACCGAAGTTTTCAAAAACGGAGAAGGGTGCATCCACAGACAGACAGTTAACGTTCATAATGCCGGTTTTTTTGATGACATCATGGGAGTAATTCTTTTTGTTGATGCCCACAGCGATACGGTTAGGGTTATCGGTCAGCTGTGTAACAGAGTTTACGATACAGCCGTTATCACGGTTGCCGTCATGGGAGGTAACCACATACAGACCATAGCCGATCTTGAACAGAGCCGCCAGATCGCTCTTATTGGCTGTTTCTTCCTGCTGTGCCAGATAGTCAAAGCACAATTCATCGGAAAGCTTTTCAATCTGTTCTCTGCTTTCATCACTTAAAGCGGAAAGGAGACTAACGGTGGTGTCTGTAAAGATGAGGTCTTTGCTCTTGGAAAGCATTTCCTTCATCACCTTTGCAGCCAAAGGCGCCCAGCTACCGTTTTCCATGAAGGCAACGGTACGTTTCTGGAAGTTACGTTCTGTCAGGCCATGGATGAAATGTTCCATGAAGGGGAAGATGCCGGCGTTATAGGTGGTAGTTGCCAGAACCAGCTTATTATAGCGGAAAGCATTTTCTACGGCTTTTGCCATATCTTCCCGAGCCAGGTCGCAGGTGATTACATTAGGGCAGCCCTTCTGAGTGAGCTTTTCTGCCAGCAGGTCCACAGCGGCCTTTGTATGCCCGTAAACGGAGGTATAGGCAATGAATACGCCTTCGCTTTCTGCTTCATAGGAGGACCAAGACTGATACAGGTCGATATAATGCCCCAGATTTTCATTCAGAATGGGCCCGTGCAGAGGGCAGATGGTAGCGATATCCAACAGAGCAGCCTTTTTCAAAACCTTCTGTACCTGTGTGCCGTATTTGCCCACGATACCGAAATAGTAGCGGCGTGCTTCGTCTTCCCAATCTTCTTCCGCATCCAGAGCGCCGAATTTACCGAAAGCATCTGCGGAGAAAAGAACCTTGTCTGTGCTGTCATAGGTCATCAGAACCTCGGGCCAGTGTACCATGGGAGCGCACACGAAGGTCAGCTCATGGGCACCCAGAGATAAGGTATCCCCATCGCCAACGACAACCTGACGTTCCGCAAAATCTGTGCCGAAAAATTGCTGCATCATCATAAAAGCCTTGGTAGAAGCCACAATTTTTGTATCAGGATATTTTTCCGCAAAGGTAATGATATTGGCGGAGTGGTCGGGCTCCATATGCTGCACGATCAGATAATCGGGCTTGCGGTCGCCCAAAACAGCCAGCAGATTATTCAGCCAGGTTTTTCCGAAGCGGGCACCTACTGTGTCCATAACGGCAATCTTTTTGTCCAGAATGACATAGGAATTGTAGGCCATTCCGTTTTCAACCACATACTGACTTTCAAATAAATCAATTTTATGGTCGTTTACGCCAATATAACGAATATCTTTTGAAATTTCCACGAATGATTCCTCCTATCTGTTTTGTTTTTGCTTTTTGCAATCATAGATAATATAGAAGAGATTTTCATTAAAACATAGGATAAATAAAAGCTGAATTTATAAAAATTCACCCACTTAAAAGTATAGCAGTTCTTATTTTGAGTGTCAAGAATTCTGCGGATTTGGCGGGGAAACGCATTGGAATCCGATGGCAGTATTAGGAGAATAATACTTGACTTTTTTTTTCGGGTTGTGTATCATGGAATCAAAAGTGGAAGACTTTCTTTATGCAATATTATAGAAGATTTTTGTAAAGACTTTCAGAAGCTTATATTATAGTAGAATGTAAAGATTTTATGTTATGCACACTTGAAGGGGGAACAATGATGGACTACATTGCAATGATTCAGAATAGAAAGTCGGTTCGGGCTTTCCGCACAAAAAAGGTACCTGCTTCTGTTCAGGGTGAAATCAAGGCATATTACGAAAACTGCCCTAAGCTTTTGCCTGAAGTAAAAACAGAGCTGCTGGTTCTGGATGAATCTGCACAGAAGACTTTGGAAGGTACTGCCGGTTATGAAAACTTTATGATTGGTGCGCCTAACTATCTGGTGCTTTTGTCTGAAGAAAATGATGCTGCTGAAATCAACGGCGGCTATATCATGGAAGATTTGATTCTGAAGCTGACAGAGATGGATATGAGCACATGCTGGATTACATTTGCTGATGCTGCTGAAGTAAAAGAAGCTCTGAAACTGGATACAGCTATGAAGGTTGTTGCAATTTGTGCATTCGGCTATGGCGAAAAGACATCTAAACTGCTGCGCCTGAATATCAAGAATATGTCTAACGTAGATATTACAGCAAAACGTGGCTATTATTCTCCTAAAAAAGGCATTTATGATATGGTTTCCCTGCATACATGGGGCAATATCGACGGTCTGGATGAAATGATGGGCTTCTATGAAGATATGCTGTGGCAGTCCTTCTATTGCGCAACACTTTCTCCCAGCTACCTGAACCGCCAGCCTTATGGTTTCGTTCTGGAAAACAATCAGGTTACACTGGTAAGCGAACCCGATTCCTACACAGATAAAGTAAGTGCAGATCTGGGTATCGGTATCGTTATGAGACATTTCGATGCAGCTGCAGGTCAGTGCATGGGTCATGGCGCATGGGCTCTGACAAAGGGCGAAACAGCACTGGAACTGCCCGAAGGTCATGCAGCCGTTGCAGTATATAAGCTGTAATCAGTTGTTGTAAAATAAAAGTACGAAAGAGAGAAAAGAGGTCGAAAGCTATGGTATATGTATGTCCTTGTGGTTATGAATACGACCCTGCTGTAGGCGACCCTGCCAATGGTATCGCTCCCGGCACAAAATGGGAAGATGTCCCCGCTGATTGGGTTTGTCCTGATTGTGGTCTGGGTAAAGATGCCTTTGATGCGAAATAAGATTTAAAAATAGAAAGGGCAGAGCTGCTTTTGTGGCTTTGTCCTTTTTCTTTTGGAAAAAAGAGCAAAAAAATTCCCCTGTAAAAACAGGGGAGGTTGCGTTTTGTATCAGTAATTTTTTGCTACCAGCTGGAAGTAAGCCTGAGGATGTTCGCAAACGGGGCACATACGGGGCGCCTGTTTGCCTACATGGATGTGACCGCAGTTTGCACACTGCCATACCATGTCGCCATCTCTGGAGAATACCAGACCGCCTTCTACATTTGCCAGCAGCTGACGATAACGTTCTTCGTGTTCTTTTTCAATCTTGCCTACAGCATCAAACAGATAAGCGATGTGGTCGAAGCCTTCTTCTCTTGCTTCCTTTGCGAAGGTTGCGTACATATCTGTCCATTCATAATTTTCGCCCTGGGCTGCATCCAGCAGGTTTTCTGCGGTTGTGCCAACTTCGCCGCCGTGGAGCAGCTTGAACCAGATTTTTGCGTGTTCTTTTTCGTTCTGGGCTGTTTCCAGGAACAGAGCCGCAATCTGTTCAAAGCCTTCCTTTTTTGCTTTGCTTGCGTAGTAGGTGTATTTATTTCTTGCTTCGGATTCGCCAGCAAATGCTGTCATCAGGTTTTTTTCTGTTTTTGTGCCTTTGATTTCGTATGCCTTCATAATAAATTCTCCTTTCCTTTTTCATGTTTTCTTTTACTTTTAAATAATAATTATTATCATTTAGTATTTTTTCTTAATTATATCGGTAGATTTTTATTTTGTCAAGAAGATTTTGGAAATTTATTCTATTTTAATCGTTCTCTCAGAAAAGCAGAGCCTTCTGGATAAAAGCTCTGCCTTTGTATCTGTTTCATATTTTCATTTAGCCCAACAGCTTGACCAAAATCGCTTTCTGGGCGTGGAGTCTGTTTTCTGCCTCGTCAAAAATTTCGTTGGCGTGTTCCTCAAATACCTCTGTGGTGATTTCCTGTTCCCGATAAGCGGGCAGACAGTGCAGCACCATGGCATCGGGCTTTGCCACAGCCATCAGGGTTTTGTTTACCTGATAGCCGGCGAAGGCTTTTTCTCTTTCCTTCTTTTCTTCCTCCTGACCCATGGAAGTCCAGCAGTCGGTGATGACAACGTCTGCGCCCTTGGCAGCTGTCATAGGGTCATCGGTGATGGAGAATGTATCGGGGAACTGGGCGGCAAATTCCATGACCATAGGGTCGGGTCGATAGCCTTCGGGAGTGGCAATCTGTACGTTCATGCCTGTTTTCAAGCCGCCGACGATGAGGGAATTTGCCATATTGTTGCCGTCGCCGATATAGCACAGGGTCAGGCCCTCCAGTGTGCCTTTATGTTCCCGAATGGTCAGCAGGTCAGCCATAACCTGACAGGGATGGCACAGGTCTGTCAGACCGTTGATCACGGGGATGGAGCCGTATTCCGCCAGCAGTTCCACTTCCTTCTGCTCGAAGGTACGAATCATAATACCATCCAGCATACGGCTCATGACACGGGCGGTATCCTGCGTGGGCTCGCCGCGACCAATCTGGGAATCCTTTGCACTAATGAACAGAGCATGACCGCCCAGCTGATACATGCCTGTTTCAAAGGAGATACGGGTACGGGTAGAGGATTTTTCGAAGATCATACCCAATGTTTTGCCCTTCAGGAAATGGTGTTCCTTGCCTTCTTTTACGTACTGTTTCATGGTCGCCGCCAAGTCCAGCAGTTCATAGATTTCTTCTGTGGTGCAGTCCAATAATTTCAAAAAATGCTTCATTTATATTTCCTCTCTTTCCGGGGGACTCCGTCCCCTCTCGACCCCTGCAAGGGACACAGTCCCTTGACCCATTATGCAGAAACATTCGTTTCTGCATAGGGTGGATTATTTATATTTCTGCTATTATTCAATATTTTCTAACGTATTTTTCAAAATGGATAAGCCCTTTTCCAGTTCTGTCTGGGTGATGCTCAAAGGGGGCAGCAGGCGCATTTTATGCTTTGCTGTTAGCACCAGCAGGCCATTTTCCATCAATGTATTTACAATGGGTTTTACGTCCACATCCAATTCGATGCCCAGCATCATGCCCATGCCTGCAACGCCTGTTACATGGGGCATTTTTTCAATCTCCGCTTTTAGGTAATCGCCCTTAGCTGTAACCTCCTGCAGGAAATCCTCATCCATGCGGTTCAGAATTTCCACTGCCCCTGCGCAGACAACGGGGTTGCCGCCAAAGGTGGAGCCATGATCCCCGGGCACCAGTACATTTTCTGTTTTTTCGCCGAACAGCACCGCGCCGATGGGCAGCCCGCCCCCAAGGCCCTTTGCGGAGGATACTAAGTCAGGCTGGATGCCGAACTGCTGATAGCTGTAAAAGGTGCCGGTTCTGCCCACGCCTGTCTGCACTTCATCCACGATAAAAAGGATGTCTTTTTCCTGACAAGCCTGATAAACCGCCTGTACATATTTCTGTTCCAGAGGCATGACGCCGCCTTCCCCCTGTACCATTTCCATCATGACAGCGCAGACATCGTCGGTCAGCTTGGAAAGGGTATCTTTCACATCGTTGGCCTTTGCAAAGGAAAAGCCATCCACAAAGGGAAAGAAGAAATTATGATAGGCGGGCTGGCCTGTGGCGGAAAGGGTAGCCATGGTTCTGCCGTGGAAGGAATTTTCCAGAGCCAGAATGGTGCTTCTGCCTTCGCCGTATTTCTGGAAGGAGTATTTTCGTGCGGCTTTAATGACGCCTTCGTTGGCTTCTGCGCCGCTGTTGCCGAAAAATACTTTTTTCATGCCGCTTTTTTCGCAGATCAGCTTCGCCGCTTGGGCGCAGGGCTCTGTATAGTACAGGTTGGAGATGTGCTGCAATTTATTGAGCTGGGCGGTGACAGCCTGCACCCAGCCTGCATCGGCAAAGCCCAGAGAATTTACGCCGATACCACTGGTAAAGTCGATATAGGATTTGCCGGTGGGGTCATAGCAGGTGGCGCCGTTGCCATGGTCCAGTGCTACGCCGTAGCGGCTGTAGGTATGGGCAACATAAGCGTCGTCCAATTTTTTGATATCTTCAAAGCGCATGGGAATCCCTTCTTTCGTATAAAAAACAGAGTATTATGCATTGGTAAACATAGTGCCGATCCCTTCATCGGAGAACATTTCGATGAGGATGGAATGTTCGATTCTGCCATCAATCATCACGGCCTTTTTCACACCGGATTTTACGGCATTTTCCAGACTTTTTACCTTGGGAATCATGCCGCCGCTGATGATGCCTTCTTCCATCAGGCGGGGGATATCCTCCATGGTGACGCTGGAGATAAGGGAGTCAGAGTCATTCACATCCTGCAGCAGGCCGCGGATATCTGTCAAAGTGATGATATTTTCTGCCTGCAGGGCTGCGGCGATTTCTGCCGCTGCTGTGTCGGCATTGATGTTGTAAACATTGCCCTCGGCATCGGTGCCCACGGTGGCAATGACGGGGATATAGCCGTGGTGGATGGCATGGTTGATGGGGGCAACATTGATTTCCGTGATATCACCCACAAAGCCGTAATCACCCTCCAGCTTTTTGGCATGAATCATGCCGCCGTCAATGCCGCACATACCGATGGCCTTTCCCCCAAGCTGACCGATGAGGGAGACTAAATCCTTATTGGTCTTGCCGGAAAGCACCATCTGGACGACTTTTGCCGTTTCTTCGTCCGTATAACGCAGACCGTCTACGAACTTGGAGGGGATATCCAGACGTTTCAGCATACTGCTGATTTCGGGGCCGCCGCCGTGGACCAAAACCACGTTGATGCCGACCAAAGAAAGCAGGATAATATCGCTCATCACGGCTTTTTTCAGCATGGGGTGGATCATGGCGTTGCCGCCGTATTTTACCACAACGGTTTTGCCGTTATATTTTTGGATGTAAGGCAGGGCTGCGGTCAGCACCTTTGCCTTCAAGCTATTCATATTCGTATTCATATCTTCCATAAATCCTTCCTCTTTCCGGGGGACGCTGTCCCCTCTCGACCCCTGCCAGGGCATCTGGTCAAAGCATCTTCCCTTCGGGAAGACGGCTTCGCCGCCGCCTTAATCTTGGCGGTGCTCACACCCTTGCCCTGATACTTCGCAAAACTGCGTTTTGCGATGGGGGGCTTATCCTTTGAATTCCTTTTGCATGAACATGTATATGTTCATGCGGTATCGGGTTCCAAGGGAGTGACTCCCTTGGTGGGGTGCAGGGGCAAAGCCCCGCATCAAGTGCGGTAGTCGCCGTTGATTTTGACGTAATCGTAGGTCAGGTCGCAGCCCCAGGCTGTTGCGGTTGCATCCCCCTGCTTCATGGCAATCTCAATGTGAATCTCTTCCTCCAGCAGGATTTCCTTCGCCTTATCCTCGTCAAAGGCAACACCTGCGCCGTTTTCGCAGACCAAAATACTGCCCTTGGGGGAGGAAATATCCACCTGAATGGTATCTACGGCAAAATCGCCTTCTGTATAGCCGATGGCGCACAGGATTCTACCCCAGTTGGCATCAGCACCGAACATGGCCGCCTTTGTCAGACTGGATGTGATGACAGATTTTGCAATTGCCTTTGCCAGAGGGATAGTCGGTGCGCCGGTTACGGTACATTCCACTAGTTTCGTTGCCCCTTCGCCATCGCCGGCAATTTTTTTTGCCATGGAGGTGCAGATTTCCTTAACTACTTTTACGAACAGGTCGAAATCCTTGCCTACTTTGTCGATCACGGGGTTTTCTGCCATGCCGTTTGCCATGATGGAAACCATATCGTTGGTGGAGGTATCGCCGTCTACGCTGACCATGTTAAAGGTATCGTCCACCGCCAGCTTCAGGGCTTTTTGCAGCATCGGTGTGGTGATGGCTGCGTCGGTGGTCAAAAAGCCCAGCATGGTTGCCATATTGGGGTGAATCATGCCGCTGCCCTTTGCCATGGCGCCGATTTTTACGGTTTTTCCGCCGATTTCGATTTCATAAGCCTCTTCCTTGGGCTTGGTATCTGTTGTCATAATCGCTTCCACAGCATCCAGATTGCCTGTTTTAGACAGGATAGGTGCCAGTGCGGCAATGCCTTTTGCAATGGGCTCGATGGGCAATACCTGCCCGATGACCCCGGTGGAGGCAACGATGATATCCTCCGGTTTCAGGTTCAAAGCCTTTGCCGCCAGTTCGCACATCATCTGGGCTTTTTCCACGCCGTCGGCGTTGCAGGTATTGGCGTTGCCGCTGTTGCAGACCATTGCCTGAGCCATGCCGTCGGCGATATTTTTTCTGGTGACGGTGATGGGTGCGCCGTAGACCTTATTTTGGGTATAGACCGCTGCTGCGTTGCAGGGCTTTTCGCTGTAGATCATGGCGATATCTTTTTTATCTGTGTTATTTGTTTTTACACCGCAGTGCAGGCCGCTGGCGGTAAAGCCTTTGGGGGCGGTCACGCCGCTATTTATCTTTTGCATATCGATTCCTCCTTTTTTCTTGAGGACGCTGTCCTCAAACTCCTGCAAGGGGGATAATCCCCCTTGACCCTTATTCGCCATCAAACTGCGTTTGATGGAAGAAAGGGATAGAGATAATTTACCAAATTATATTCCGCAAAAAACGCTAGTTTTTTGCAAATCCGGGGTTGAGGGGGCGGTGCTCCCTCACGGGGTTTGGGGCAGAGCCCCAAGGTTTTAAATCAACCCGGTTGTTTCGTCAAGTCCTAATACGATGTTCATGTTCTGTACCGCTGCGCCGGAGGCACCCTTGCCCAGATTATCAAACACGCTGATGAGGGTCATCCGCTCGTCATTGCCTTCCAAATACAGCTTCAATTCGTTGGTATCCCTGAGGGGATTGGACGCCAGAAAATTGGTCTCCTCTGTCCCTACGCTGATGAGTTTTGCATCCTTATAATAGTCTTTCAGCATCCCCAGCAGTTCTTCCATTGTCACCTTCTTTTGAAATAAGGAAGCAATCAGGGGGATGCAGGTCGCCATGCCGCTGTAATAATCCCCCACGATGGGGCAGAAAACAGGGGGCGCATCAATGCCTGTCACGTGCTGCATTTCCGGTAGGTGCTTATGCTTTTGGCTCAGGCCATACTGTCTGGGGCTGTCGAAAAGGATAGGTCTGTCTGCCGCCTCGTAATCGGCAATCATAGCCTTGCCGCCGCCGCTGTAGCCCGTCAGGCTATGGGCGGTCAGGGGATAATCCTTACCGATGATACCCATTTCCACCAGCGGATACACCGCCGCGATAAAGCCTGTGGCGTGGCAGCCGGGGTTGGCAATCCGTTTAGAGTTTTTGATTTTTTCCCGATGGGCGGGAGAAAGTTCGGGAAAACCATAGACCCAATCGGGGTCAACTCGATGGGCTGTGCTGGCATCAATGATGCAGGTATTGGGGTTTTCCACCAGCTTTACCGCCTCTTTTGCCGCATCATCGGGCAGGCAAAGGAACACCACTTCCGCTTCGTTCATCAGTCTCTTTCGTTCGGCTTCATCTTTTCTCAGTGCTTCGCTGATGAGTAAAATTTCAATGTCCTTATGTTTTTCCAGCTTATGGCGGAGCTGCAGGCCTGTTGTGCCTGCCTGTCCGTCGATATACACTTTATGTTTCATAGGGCCGTCCTTTCTTTTGTATGGTCTTAGGTTTATCTGAAATGCCTGTAGATTCAAGGAATCAGTGATTTATATTTATTATATACCGCTGGAAAGTGAAGTCAATAAAAATATGCATAATTATGCAATTTTAGCGCATTGCAAAAAAATGCAGCAAAAATGGAAAAAATACACAGAAAAATGCACAAAATCAGCAAAAAATAGCTTGTACCGTTTTGTGCATGATACGTGGAAATGAATAATTCTGTTTTAGAATTTCAGGCGGACGGTGCGGTTTGTGTATTGCATACAGTAAATATGCAGTATAATCAAGAATATATACATAAACGGGGCAGGCGGGAGGGTATCCGCCAGCCGGGGAAAAAGACAGCCACGGCCTCTGCAAAATCTACAATAAATCTGAAAATTTCGGCTTTTTTGCAGAAAGGCTTGACTTTATCAATCGGGTATGTTATGAATGAAGAGTGGTCTGGCGCAACGTCAGACAACAATATAAGATAGAGGTGCGATGCCGATGAGTACTCCTCCGAAAAGCCCCGGGCGGCGGGGGGATGGAAAGGCGGCGTTGCCGAAGCGGTTTTCTCTGCCCAAGGGGGGTCTGCCGCTGGGACATTGCAAAAAATGTAATGTACTGTCACTTATGTGGAGCGCTATCGGAAACTTGCAGTATAAATGATTTATGCTTATAAGACCGTGCCTTCGCATGGTCTTTTCTTATGTTTCCGTTTTGCATCCGTCTGGATGGGAACGGCGCTGTTATTATCTCATTATTCTTATTATTTTTATTCTAAATTCCTGAAAGGAGAAGGGTTATGAAAACCAAAAGCAACATGAAAAACACATGGCTTGGTATGCTCTTTGTCGTTGTACTGGTAGCAACAGCCATGGCCACAACTGCTTTCGGTGGGGAAGCCGAAGCAGTGGAGTACACCAGCAATATGTATGCGACAGCATGGTCTCTGGTGCCTCCTCTGGTCGCAATCATTCTGGCACTGATTACAAAAGAGGTATATTCCTCTCTGTTCATCGGTATCGTAGTAGGCGGTCTGTTCTATGCGAACTTTGACATTAAGCTGGCTTACCTGACCATCTTTACTGACGCGACTGACGGCGGCCTGCTGACCAATCTGTCCGACAGCGGCAATGTAGGTATCCTGATTTTCCTGGTTATTCTGGGTATCATGGTTGCCCTGATGAACAAGGCAGGCGGTTCCGCAGCTTATGGCCGTTGGGCAACAAAAGCCATCAAAACAAGAAAAGGCGCACTGCTGTCCACATTCCTGCTGGGCGTTCTGGTATTCGTAGACGACTATTTCAACTGCCTGACAGTAGGTTCCGTTATGCGCCCTGTCACAGATACACATAAGGTTTCCAGAGCAAAACTGGCATACATCATTGACGCAACAGCTGCTCCCATCTGTATCATCGCGCCCATTTCTTCTTGGGCTGCCGCAGTTGCCGGCGTTGTTGAAGGCATGAATGGTCTGGAGCTGTTCATCAGAGCCATCCCCTATAACTTCTATGCCCTGCTGAGTATCGTAGCAATGCTGGCACTGACCATCACAAATACAGACTTCGGTCCTATGCTGGAGCATGAAAGAAATGCACAGCTGAATAATGACCTCTATACCACAGATGCAAGACCCTTTGCCGGCGCAGATGCGGAAGCAGAGGTAGTTGGTAAGGGGAAAGTCATCGACCTGGTATTGCCTGTTATCGTGCTGATTGTTTCTTGTGTTATCGGCATGATCTATACCGGCGGCTTCTTTGAAGGCGAAACTTTTGTCAATTCTTTTGCAAACTGCGATTCTCCTACAGGTCTGATGCTTGGCTCTGTTGCAGCACTGATTATTACGTTCGTGCTGTATATTCCTCGCCGTGTCCTGACCTTCCGTCAGTTCATGGACTGCCTGCCGGAAGGCTTCAAGGCGATGGTACCTGCGATCCTGATCCTGACTTTTGCATGGACATTGGGCGGTATTACCGGTCTTTTGGGTGCGGATGTATTCGTTGCCACTCTGCTGGAAGGCAGCACAGGCGTTGTACAGATACTGATTCCCGTAATTGTATTCTGCGTTGCAGTATTCCTGGCATTTTCTACAGGTACTTCCTGGGGGACATTCACAATTTTGTTGCCTATCGTTATTCCTATCATGGAACCTGGCAGTGAAATGCTCATAATTACAGCTGCGGCAACCATGGCCGGTGCCGTTTGCGGTGACCACTGCTCCCCTATTTCCGATACAACCATCATGGCATCCACAGGTGCTCAGTGTGACCACATCAACCATGTATCCACACAGCTGCCCTATGCCCTGACTGTTGCAGTGGTATCTGCTGTAAACTATGTATTGGCAGCACTGATCCAGAACTGGATCATCAACCTGCCTATCGCTATCATCTCCATGATCGTTGTGATTCTGGTGGTTCGTAAGATTTACGGTGCAAAAGAATTGCCCGCAGAATAAAGAAAATACACAAAAAATATCCCCGTGTCCCAAAAGGATACGGGGTTTTTGCGTTTCTAAGTCATTTCATGGACAACAATAGGGATGTTCCGCTTTTTGCAGTTGTCGATGACAAATTTTGTTCCGTGAGATTTTCCTGTAAATATTCTTCCAAATTCCATATAGATAATCCTCTTGAACCAACTACCGCTACTTTCATCAGCATCCCCCACATTCAGATAAGATATTTCAGATATACAGTATATCTATTTCAAACATTGTATCACATGATAAACATAAAATAAATACACAATATATCTATTGTGGGGTGTTTTTATGTCTATAAAAAGTGTATCTATTCGCATTGAAGAAGAAATGCTGGAAAAAATCGGCTATGTGGCGGATTATGAAGGTCGCTCCGTCAATAGCCATATTCTTGTCCTGATTCGGGAGAATATAAAAGCCTTTGAAAAGGAACATGGCAAAATTGAAGGCAGCATTGACCCTGATGTGAATGTAAAGCCAACACGGAAAAACTAAAAAATATAAAAACGGCTTGTCCTTAGAGGAGTCCCAATAAGAAACAGAAAACCGAAAGAAATCTTGAGTATAAAGATTTCTTTCGGTTTCTCATTTTTTCAAAATGTTTTCTTATTTCGGGACATCCTCGCAGTGCGGCTTAAGAAATCAATGAAATCCATAAAGTATGTTTTCTTAAGCCGCCACTACATTAGACAAGCCGTTTTTATATTCATTCAGGAATAAATCATCAATCCGTTTAAGCAGAGGAGGACTGCCGCAAAGAATACGTTCATTTTTGTGAAATAGAGGAGATATTTTCCTTTTTTTGCCTTGGGCACCTGAGCAAAATATTTGTAGGAGATCAGGCTTGCCATGGAGGCGATGAGGGTACCCAGACCGCCGATATTCACCCCTGCGATCAGCAGGTCGTAACGGTCGGTAAATTCGGAAAGCAGCACTGCCGCTGGCACGTTGCTGATGAACTGGCTGCTGCAGAAGGAGACCAGCACTTCTCTGCCCAAAAGCAGGCTTTGTAGGGCTTCCCATATCATGGGGATACGCCCCAGATTGCCGATGAGGATGAAGAAGAACACGAAGGTCAGCAGCAGGCAGTAGTCCAGTTTTTTCAAAACGCCATGCTGAAACAGCAGGAACCAGACCAAAATGACTGCCAATACCCAGAAATAAGGCATCAGGCGGAATACTGCCAGCAGGCACAGCCCAAAGAGGAAGGCGAGAATGCCGAGAAACGCTTTTTCCCGTGTGTCATAGGCAATGTGCCCTCTGGTTTCGGGAGGTGCAAGGGGCATCTGCTTCTGGTTCAGGCAGAAGAGCATCAGCAGCACAAAGGAAAACAGGGTCAAATGCAGAGTGGTGCCGAAAAACTGTCCCAGACTCATGCCGGAAATGGTATAAAGATACAGATTTTGGGGATTGCCAACGGGGGTCAGCATACTGCCCAGATTGGCGGCGATGGTCTGCATGACGATAATGGGAATCATGCGGTCTGTCAGGTTTGCCCTTTGGAGGAGCATGATGGTGAAGGGCACAAAAGTGATGAGGGCCACATCATTGGTCACCAGCATGGCGGAGAAGAAGCAGAGCATGACAAGGGTTGTCGTCAGCTGCCGCAGGTTTTTCGCCTTGGAGAGCAGCTCCGACGCAAAACGGTCGAACACGCCCATTTGCTGCAGCCCGCCCATGACTGCCATCAGGCAGAACAGCAGCGTCAGCACCCGTATATCGCAATAGCCTTTATATGCCGCATCCGGGGGGATGATGCAGGCGGAGATTACTGCCAACACCCCGGAAATGCAGAGGATGGTTTCTTTTTTAAAAAATGCAATCAATTTTTCTTTCATTTTCGATTCATTTCTTTCCGGATTTCTTTTTTTCGACTTCAACGCTGTCCATTATAAATCGGACGGGGCATACTTTCAAGGGTTCTTTTTCTTGCGGAAAGGGTAATATCGGGGTAAAATAAATATGACGAGAAAGGAGGTTTCTCCATGAATCTGAATGACATCATTGCCGTGAATTTAAAACGCCTGCGGGCGGAACGGGGATTGAGCCTGGGTAAGCTGGCAGAACTTTCCGGCGTCAGTAAGGTGATGCTGAGCCAGATTGAAAAGGGCGAATCCAGCCCCACCATCAATACCCTCTGGAAGATTGCCGCCGGTCTGCAGGTTTCCTATACGAAGCTCATCGATGAGCAGATGGAAGCACCCCTTATCATCCGCAAGGGGGAAAGTGCCTTGGTAGACCATGACGGTTATCGAGTGTATCACTACAGCACCGCCAACCCCGCCAGAGATTTTGAATTTTTCAACAGCGAACTGGACCCCGGTGGGGAATTTACTTCCGAAGGCCATGGGGTCAATACCCATGAATATGTATTGGTAACGAAAGGTGAAATGATTTTGCTTTATGGCGGGGAAGAATATATCCTGCAGGAAGGGGATTTCATCCATTTCGACTGCACCCAGCCCCATACCTATCGCAACCGGGGCGAGGACATGACGGAATTTACCAATATCGTTTACTATATCGGATAAGGAGGACAAGGAATGTTCTATATTGGTTGTCATCTATCTGCATCGAAGGGCTACCTTGCCATGGGGAAGGAAGCCGTAAAATTGGGGGCAAATGTGTTCCAGTTTTTCACCAGAAACCCCAGAGGTGGCTCTGTGAAAGCCTTGGACTTGGAGGATATTGAAAAATACAATGCCTTCCATGAAGAACACTGCTTCGGCACTCTGCTGGCCCATGCCCCCTATACCATGAACCCCTGCGCGGCGAAAGAGGATTTGCGGGAATTTGCCAGAAATACCATGAAGGAGGACTTGGCAAGGCTGGAACTTTTGCCTGATGTGATGTTTAATTTTCACCCGGGCAGCCATGTGAAGCAGGGGACGGAAATGGCCATTCCCCTTATTGCCGATGCCTTGAACGATATCCTTTCCAACGGAGGAAAGACCCCCATCCTGCTGGAAACCATGGCGGGCAAGGGCAGCGAGGTGGGCAGAAGCTTTGCAGAATTAAGAGCCATTATCGACAGAGTGGAGCAGAAGGAACGGCTGGGCGTTTGTCTGGATACCTGCCATGTATACGACGGCGGCTATGATATCGTTAATAATTTGGACGGCGTTTTGCAGGAATTTGATGAAATCATCGGTCTGGAACGGCTTCGTGCCATCCATCTGAACGACAGCAAAAACCCCATGGGCAGCCATAAGGACAGACACGAAAAAATCGGCGAGGGCACCTTGGGTCTGGCGGGTGTGACGAACATCATCAACCACCCCAAGCTGCTGCATCTGCCTTTCTATCTGGAAACGCCCAATGAAGCGGAGGGCTACGCCAGAGAGATTGCCTTGCTGAGAGAACTGAGAAAGAGTGAATAATTATGGAAAAGATATTCTTCTATGAAAATACCCCTGTGGGGAACCTTTGCATCGGGGAAAAGGACGGCGCCATTACCCGTGTTTCATGGAACCAAATCCCAACAGATGCAGTGGAGGAGGAAACGGAGCTTATCAAAAAATGCAAACAGGAACTGGATGAATTTTTCCGAGGGGAAAGAACAACCTTTGACCTGCCCCTTGCCCCCGAAGGAACGGCTTTCCAGAAAAAGGTCTGGGGGGCTTTGCAGGAGATTCCTTACGGCGAAACAAGAACCTATAAGGATATCGCCATTGCCGTGGGAAGCCCCGAGGGCTTTCGGGCGGTGGGGATGGCGAACAATAAAAACCCCATTGCCATTTTGATTCCCTGCCATCGGGTCATCGGCTCTGATGGGAAGCTGGTGGGCTATGCCGCAGGGATGGAGATGAAAACATCTCTGCTGACATTGGAACAGCAGGAACGTTCTTGACATTGGGCGGGAATGATTGTAATATAATAGTACCGAAGAAAGTCTAAAAAGGCATGGAAAACAAAATGAAACCCCGCATGTGGCCGCATGCGGGGTTTCGCTTTAGGTTAGCTGTCTTTATGCTTTCGGTCTAACCATTTGCATATGTAATAGCCGATTACACTTGCCATGACCGAAAGGAGAAAATCAAATAGCATGGAAAACACCTCCTTCCTGCTGGAAAGAGTCGACAGCAATGCTATTATACAGGAAAAAGCACCCGTTGGGAACGGGTGCTTTGTGTTTTATGGGAATCAATCATCGAATTTGAGGATTTTATAGGGCGGGATATCCAGTGCTTTTGCGATACGAAAGAGGGTATCGAAGGAAAAGGATTTATAGGTATTGGGTGCTTCGATTTGCCCGATGAAACTAGCACCCAGCCCAGCTTTTTCGGCAAGCTGCTCCTGAGAAAGGTTCTTCAATTTTCGATAATAGGCTATTTTTAAACCCATCTTAATATAGTTATCTTTGAATTCCGCTTTCATGCCATCATCCTTTCTTATATATCAGTATATTGATTTTTAGAAAGGTTTATTATTCTCTGTTGGCATCAATATATTCTCAAATGGTGAAAGATTATTGGCTATAAGTGAATAAAAATATTGATTTTGAAATGAATTTGGTTTAGAATGAAAAAAGAGAGAGGGGGCATACAATATGTCTGATTTTGCGAAAAACCTACGTTTGTTACGATTACAGCGAAAGCTGACGCAGGAAAAACTGGGGTGTGTTCTTCATTATGGCAGCACTGCCATTGCCAACTACGAAAGCGGACGAAACGAACCCTCCTTAGATGATCTCATTCGCTTGGCGGATTTCTTTGATGTTTCCACTGATGAGCTTTTGGGAAGAGAGTGGTCTCGGTGGAACGGGGGCGTTCGAGGCCAATTCTTCCTTTTGGATACAGAAGAAAGAAAATTTTGAAATGGATGGTATTTTTTCGTAAAGCATCTTCATTTCCTTGGGAATGGCGGTGTTTTTTCTTTTCAAATGGGAAAAAAATTGGTATAGTGATATTATGGAAACTATGACGATTCTTTTTTTCTATAAAGGAGGTAATACACTATGGCAACACCTCATATCAACGCAAAAGACAACGATTTTGCAAAAACCGTCCTGATGCCCGGTGACCCTCTCCGTGCAAAATTCATTGCGGAGACATTTTTAGAAAATCCCGTGCAGGTAAACAGCGTTCGTGGTATTTTGGGCTACACAGGCACATACAAAGGCACAAGGGTTTCTGTTATGGCCAGCGGCATGGGCTGTCCTTCTATCGGTATTTACAGTTATGAGTTGTTTTCCTTTTATGGTGTGGAAAATATCATCCGTGTGGGCTCCGCAGGGGCGATTAGTGAAAAGCTGAAGCTGCGGGATATTGTGGCGGGCATTGGCTCCAACACCAATTCCAATTTTGCGGCGCAGTATAAAATGCCTGGCACATTGGCACCTACTGCGGATTATACCCTCCTTTCCACAGCAGTGGAGGCGGCAAAAGAACAGGGCATCGACATGAAGGTGGGCAATCTCCTTTGTTCCGATAATTTCTATGACGATGGCGGTATGGAAGAGACTCTCAAGTGGGGAGAAATGGGCACGCTGGCTGTGGAAATGGAATCGACAGCCCTTTACCTGACGGCGGCAAGGCTGAATAAGCGGGCTCTGTGCCTGGTGACTATTTCCGACCATTTGGTGACGGGGGAAACCACAACGGCAGAAGAACGCCAGAACACCTTCACCCAGATGATGGAAATTGCATTGGCGACAGCTATCAAAATGGACAAGAAATAAACAGATTCCGCGAAAAAGCCCCTCGATTGAGGGGCTTTCATAAATTTGGAGAAATTATTCGTAATATTCAACAAATTCAAAAGAACCAATGGCATGACATACATCGCATACATCAACGGGGTTTTCAAATATAGCACCGCAGAACTGGCAGCGATAACCGGTCTTTTTCTGCTTGGGTGCTTCTTTTACTGGCGCGGCTGCATTGTTTGCCTTGCTCAGTTCTGCCATCAATGTCATGAAACGATTTTCATGGGTACGTTCAATGGCAGCAACCTTTTCAAACTGGGCAGCGATTTCCTCAAAGCCTTCTGCCCGTGCCACTTCCGCAAAGGAGGGATACATATTTTTCCACTCCTCATATTCCCCCTGCGCTGCTTTAATCAGACAGGAATTTGTATTTTTGGGCATTCCGTTGATTAGTTCAAACCAGAATTTAGCGTGCATCATTTCATTGATTGCCATCTGTTCAAAAGCTGCGGCAACGTTCTCGTTTCCGTTGTCTCTTGCAATCTGGGCAAAATAGGTGTATTTATTGCGGGCAATAGATTCACCGGCAAGAGCCTTCTGGAGATTTTGTGCTGTTTGAGTGTTTTTCAGATCCATAAAATCGCCTCTTTCATAATCATTTACAGTTCATTATAATTATCAAATAAGTTTTATTATTTAATAATTATATAGCAAATATCTGGAAAAAACAAGAGGATTTCGACAATTATTTTAGATATTAACATGATACTTTTAGAAATCATTGGAAGCTAAATTTTTATGAATGACATAAGATATTTTTATATGCTAGAATGGCGTTATTATTGACAAATCGGCTGTTTTCTTGGTAAAATAATTGCGTCGGTGATCGAAAGAATTTTCATCACTCTATGACTCAGAATTTTGCCATCGATCCCGCACACGCGGGTTTTTTTACGTAAAAATTTGAGTCAGGTCACTCGATCGAAGCAGGTCCAAAGCCTGTGAGAAATAAATCGAATTTTTCAGGAGGTTTTACACTATGGCAGGAACAATTTCCAGAGGTATCAAAGCACCCATCATCCGCGAAGGCGATGATATCGTCAAAATCGTAGCGGATTCCGTATTGGCAGCGGCGGAACAGGATGGTTTCAAACTGCAGGAAAGAGACGTTATCTGTGTAACAGAAGCAGTTGTTGCCCGTGCAGACGGCAACTATGCATCCACAGAGGATATCGCAGCAGACGTAAAAGCAAAATTGGGCGGTGAAACTGTTGGTGTTGTATTCCCCATCCTCAGCAGAAACCGTTTTGCGATCTGCCTGAGAGGTATCGCAAAGGGCGCAAAGAAGGTCGTTCTGATGCTGAGCTATCCTTCCGATGAAGTTGGTAACCACCTGTTTGATATGGACGTACTGGATGACAGCGGCGTAAACCCTTACACAGATGTACTGTCTCTGGAGGACTACCGCAAAGCATTCGGTTACATCAAGCACCCCTTCACAGGCGTGGACTATGTAGAATACTATAAGGGTCTGATCGAAGAAGAAGGCGCAGAAGCAGAAATCGTATTCGCAAACCACCCCGAAGCAATCGTGAAATTTACAAAGAACGTTCTGTGCTGCGATATCCACAACAGAGAACGCTCCAAACGCCGTATTCTGGCAAAGGGCGGCGAAAAAGTTCTGACACTGGCAGAAATCCTGAACGCACCCGTAAATGGCAGCGGCTACAACGCAGAATACGGTCTGCTGGGCTCCAATAAAGCAACAGAAACAACTGTTAAGCTGTTCCCTAAGAACGCACAGGAAGTTGCGGAAAGTATCCAGAAAGAAATCCTGGCACGTACAGGCGTAAAGGTAGAAGCTATGATCTACGGCGATGGCGCATTCAAAGATCCCGTTGGCAAGATTTGGGAACTGGCTGACCCCGTTGTTGGTGCCGGCTACACAGATGGTCTGATCGGTCTGCCCAATGAACTGAAGCTGAAATATCTGGCAGATAACGACTTCGCAGACCTGAGCGGCGAAGCTCTGGCAAATGCCATCAAAGATGCTATCAAAGCAAAAGAAGCTGACCTGAAGGGCAATATGGCTTCCGAAGGTACTACACCTCGCCGCCTGACAGACCTGATTGGTTCCCTGTGCGACCTGACCAGCGGCAGCGGCGATAAGGGTACACCTATCGTTCTGGTACAGAACTACTTCAACAACTACGCAATGTGATAATCAAAGAGCTGTGCAAATCCGTGAGGGATTGCTCCATGGGAATGTGTTCACATGGGGCAAGCACGAAGGATTTATAGAGCGAATGCGCTCAATGAGTAAACTGCGCCGCAGTTTACGAATGACGGCACAGCGAAAATTGAAAATACAAACGAAAGAGCTATGTAAATCCGTGAGGGATTATACAGTGAATGCGCTCGATGAGTAAATTGAAAATGGAAAAATAAAAAGGAGTATCGAAAGATACTCCTTTTTTAGGTTATGTAAAATGCAAGGGCTTTTGTGTTACAGTGCATCTTTTGGCAGATAGACCTCTGCCATTAGGCGGACACCCAAGCGAAAGCCATCGAGAAAAGCTTCTTCGTTTTCTAAGTCAGATAAATGATAGTAGCTTTCTATTAGACTTTGGAAATCCTGCTTTAATTCGTGAGGAAGTTTCTGCAAAAAATCATTTTTCTTAATGTGAGTTGTTTCATAAGTTCCCTTAGTTTTTTCTGTTGGAGCTTTGTATACTGAAGCCGGAGAAATTTCTCCATGATATAGCTGCTCTAATATATTTTTCATTTGTAACCTCCTATCTGCATACGATTGTTTCTCTTTGGTCACAATTTTAACATGACTATTTCATATACTCAATAAAAAAGTTACTATCTGGTGACAAAATATTGAGGGTGATATTGTGATAGGAATGATTTTACAGGATATTCCAATCGGAAGAAATATTCAAATGATAAGAATGCAAAAGAATATGAGCCAAAATGATGTAGTGGCAAAATTGCAGCTAATGGGGAGCAATATGTCTCGCAGTACTCTGGCTAATATTGAAACTGGTCGCAGAAACATTAAAGCCAGCGATTTGAAATTACTGAAAATCCTGTTTGATGTGGAATATGATGCGTTTTTCCAAGAATAAAAAGACAACGAATGGAGTTAGTTTCGTTGTCTTTTTTATTCTATTTTTGCAAAAACGGAGTTTTTGCGTATAGGGGTCTGGGGTATGATACCTCAGCGGGGGGCGGGGCGGAGCCCCGCTGCTTACACAGCCTTTTTCAGCTGAGGCACCTCATTCGCCAGCAGCCGAATGACGATAACCTCCACGATGCCCATGCCCACCGCTTGGGTGATGCGGGCAGGCAGTAGGGCAATAAAAGGCGTACCATAAAGAATGGAAATCCAAAGGGTATTCAGCAGGATAGACCCAATGATTTCGGAAAACAGCACCGCTGCCAGAATATTTGGCAAGTTCTGTTTTTTCTGCAAAAAGAAGCCGTAGCCAAAGGCAGTCAGGAATGCAGTCAGAGTAAAGCCGGGGAAAAATGCACCGGAAGGGAACAGGGTCGCCCCCACCAAATCTGCCACAGCCCCCGTCAGCCCTGCGCTAATGGGTCCCAAGAGCATCCCTGCCACAGCAATGGGCACAAAGGAAAAGCCGATTTTTAAATTCCAAAGATTGATGGAAAGAAAACGGGACAGGACAATTTGGGTCGCTGCCAGCATCGCCATCAAGACGAGCTTATGGGTGGTACTGATTCGTTTTTCGGACATGAAAAAACCTCCTTTTTTCAATGGAAACAGGAGGGTATTTTTGCAAAACAAAAACCCCTCTATTATCAATGACAACGCAAATACACCTGTATCAAACAGGTTTGGCTGTAAGGATAACAAAGAGGTTCGTCTTCATTATGAAACAGCGGGATGCGGGTTCTGCATCGCAAAATGATACATCATTTTTTCGTCCCGGTGACAACTCCCCGTTCACCGGACACTTGACGCGCAAAGCCCTACTCTGTGTATTTGCCATAGGAACCAAGTTCCTAGGAACATTCTAGCATTGTTTTTTGGATTCGTAAAGAAAAACCTTATTTTTGGGGAATAAAGGTACGCAGGAACTGATATTTGGAATCGAAGGAGCCTGCCAGCAAAATCTTATCTGCCCCCACGCCGTATTCCTTCGTCAGCTTGCCGAAAAGACGGTCACTTTCCATGAAGCCCCCTTCTAAAAAGCAGAAACACGCCGCAAAAGCACCTTCCTCACCGATTTTATGGAAATCCTTTTCCTCGAAGGAACGGATGGTGTATTCGGGGCCGGGGTTCAGCTTACTCACCAGTTCTGCCAGATCGAAATCCAGATGGAGGAAGCCCTGAGAGCAGTAATACATGGCTAAAATGAAATCCACCAAGTCATCTTCCGTGGCGAAGTGGAGGGAATAATCCGCAGGGCGTTTGGCATCGCCGATATAACAGGAAAACCAAGGGGCCTGGGGTGCCAAAAAGGAAGGCAAATAAAGCTTTTTCGTCAGCACCTCCGCCGTATTGACTGCGAAAACCAGTGTATTTGTCGTGGATGTTTTGATGAGGGGCAGTTTATGTTTTTTCAACGCCGCCACCAGTGTATCAGATGCGCCGAACAGGCGGATGCCATCAGCATGGAAACCAAGCATAGTGTTCTCTCCTTTATCAAAAAATTAGAAATCTTTCATAACTGTACCACAATGGGTGCATCCTTTCAAGGGAAAGCCTTTCTTTTCCCAAGAAATCAGGTAGGAATAGGTAAAAATATTGACAGTTTATAGAAATCGTTGTTATAATTTAAGGTAGCGTTTTGGGTCTATGATTCGGAATGCTTTTGAGAGAGAGAAATAATTTCGAAACGAAATGTTTCATAAATAGGAGGAATCATAATATGCTGGAACTGAAGAATATTTGCTTTTCCGCAGACGGAAAAGAGATTCTCAAGAATATCAACCTGACGATCGATGATGCCAAATTCATCGTTATCACAGGCCCCAACGGCAGCGGCAAATCCACACTGGCGAAGATCATCGCCGGTATCATCACCCCCGACAGCGGTCAGATTCTGCTGGATGGACAGGATATTACAGAACTGGGCATTACAGAACGGGCGAGAGCAGGCATCAGCTTTGCTTTCCAGCAGCCCGTGCGCTTCAAGGGCGTGACCGTGAAAGACCTGATTACCCTTGCCAGCGGTCAGGAACTGAGTACAGCAGACGCTTGCCAGTATCTGGCGGAGGTTGGTATGTGCGCTAAGGATTATATCGACCGTGAGGTAAACAGTAGCCTTTCCGGCGGGGAACTGAAACGTATCGAAATCGCTACGGTTATGGCGAGAAAAACAAAACTGACTCTGTTCGATGAACCCGAAGCAGGCATCGACCTGTGGAGCTTCCAGAACCTGATCAACGTGTTCGAAAAGATGCACGAAGAGATCCAGGGCTCCATCATGATCATTTCCCACCAGGAAAGAATCCTGGATATCGCTGACCAGGTGGTACTGCTGAGTGCCGGCGAAGTGAAACAGATCGGTACAAAGGAAGAAGTCCTGCCCGGTCTCTTTGGCATGGAAACAGGCTGCAGATATTTTATGGGAGGTAACAAATAATGTTGAACGATATCGTAAAAAACCTTCTTCAGGAAGTTTCCGGCATGATGAATATTCCCACAACGGGGGCATTCAACATCCGTAATAATGGGAAAAGCGAAGGCAGACATTCTACAGAAAATATCGACATCGTACCCAAGGCAGATGGTACAGGTCTGGATATTTATGTAAAGCCTTTTACAAAAAATGAAGATGTTCACATTCCCGCCCTCATCACACAGGACGGCGTAAAAGAAGTGGTATATAACGATTTCCACATCGGCGAAGGTGCGGAAATCACCATCATCGCCGGCTGCGGCATCCATAACTGCGGCTGCGACGATTCCGTTCACGAAGGCATCCACCGCTTCTTCGTGGGCAAAAATGCAAAAATTGTTTATCTGGAAAAACACATTGGGGAAGGCGATGGCAACGGCAAACGTATCATCAATCCCCAGACCCATATCGAAGCGGAAGAAAACGCTTATGTGGAAATGGATACCGTACAGTTAAAAGGCGTCGATTCCACAAAACGTATCTCCAGCGCAGTGCTGAAGGATGGCGCAACCATCGTTATCAAAGAAAAAATCATGACCCACGGCGAGCAGTATGCAGAAACCTCCTTCGACGTTAATCTGGACGGCACAGGCTCCAGCGCAAAGCTGATCTCCCGTTCCGTAGCCAGAGATAATTCCAGACAACTTTTCCGTTCCAAAATCAACGGCAACGCAGAATGCTATGGTCATTCCGAATGTGATGCCATCATCATGGATAACGGCGTGGTAGCGGCAGAGCCTGAAATCACAGCAAACCATGTGGATGCATCCCTGATCCACGAAGCGGCTATCGGTAAGATTGCCGGCGACCAGCTCACAAAGCTGATGACACTGGGTCTGACAGAAAAAGAAGCGGAAGCGCAGATCATCAACGGCTTCCTGAAATAAGCCAAAGGAGATGGGCAGATGAGCAGTACAGTGAAAACAGAGATCATCAGCTGGATTAAGACCATCCTGCTGGCGGCAATTCTGGCTGGGGCAATCAATTCCTTCCTCATTGTCAATGCGGAGGTGCCCACAGGCTCCATGGAAAATACCATCATGGTGGGGGACCGCATCCTTGCTCTCAGAACCTCCTATTGGTTCGACGAACCCCAACGGGGCGATATCACCGTCTTTCATTATCCTGATGACCCTTCCGGAAAGACCCTTTATGTGAAGCGCATCATCGGAGAACCGGGGGATACAGTCTGGGTAGAGGATGGCGAGGTTTTCGTCAATGGCGTGGCCTTGGAGGAGGATTATATCGCAGAGACGACGCAGGGGAATTATGGCCCGTATATTGTGCCGGAGGGCTGTTATTTCATGATGGGCGATAACCGCAATCATTCGCTGGATTCCCGTTTCTGGGAAAATAAATTCGTAGAAGAAGATGAAATTCTGGGTAAAGTTGTATTACGGTACTACAAAGGCTTTAAATGGATTTCCTGATAGGAGGGCTTCGACATGGGATTGAAAGCAAAAGATAAAGTGATCGCGATACTTCTGATCATATTGGCGATCGTGGTGTTCGTTGGCGGACGCTACCATGATAACAACACAGGCTTCACCACCGAAAAATGGGTGGCTTATCAGGGGAATAGCCGTCAGCTGATCCTGCAGGATTTGAGAGACCGTACCCAGTTTGTGGGCATGACCACGGAAAAAGTGAAGGAAATGCTGGGCGAAGCGGAAGAAGAAACAGATACTTTCCTGAATTACTATGTAGGCATTCCTCAGGGGCTTTTTGGTACAAAGGTCGATGGGGAAAAAGAATATTTTGTGCTTTCTCTGGAAGATGGAAAAGTAACAAAAACAGAAGTATGCACTGCGGGGGTATTGCCTAAGGAAAGCATCTATCGCATCATTGGCGATGCAACGGAGGATGCAGTGCTTTATCCCGAGGGTGCAAAGGAATAAAAGGAGGAACGAGATATGAAATGTCCTTTTTGCGGCAATGAAATGTCCGAAGGCACACTGACCTCCGGCAGATATATCCAGTGGAAGGAAATCAACCCCGAAACAGACAAAAAGCAGGAATACCTGTTGGCGAAAAGCTATATGGGCAACGCCAAAATGGAAGGCTATCTGTGCCGAGAATGCAGAAAGCTGGTTTTGGATATCCCTGAATGATAAGACTGCGTACAAATTTTTAGAAAGAAGAGAAACAGACTGATGCGGAAAAAGCAGACAGTCTGTTTTTTTTGTGCAAAAAATTTTGAAAAAAGAAAATTACCGGAAAACGGCGAAATCTCCAAAAGGTTTCCTTTTGGAAACTGCCCAAAAGTATCCTTGTGGTAACTATGGCACAAAAAAGTGCGTACTTTTTCTTTGGAAATGAGGGGAGTATGATAAGCACAAAAGAGAAAGGAAGTGTTTTTATGAAAGAAGTAGTAAAATTTTTGCAGGAAAATCCCGTACAGTATCTGGCAACCGTCGGCAGAGATGGAAAGGCAAAATGCCGCCCCTTTATGTTTGCCATGGAAAAGGACGGGAAGCTGTGGTTTTGTACCAACAATCAGAAGGAGGTCTACAAGGATATGCAGGAAAACCCCTATGTGGAAATTTCCGTTTCCAGCCCCGATTTTGCATGGATTCGCCTGCATGGCAAGGTGGTATTTGAAAACAATATGGAGGTAAAGGAGGGCTGCATGGTAAACCCCATCGTAAAGGGGCAATATCAGACGGCAGATAACCCTATTTTTGAAGTGTTTTATTTGGCAGATGCCGAAGCAGTAATTGCAGACTTTTCAGGAGAACCGCCCAAAACCTATTCCTGCTAAAAAACAGCCGTGTATAAGCACGGCTGTTTTCGTATCAAATATGGTTTTTCTGATAGACTGTGCCCCATGTGGACATAGCTGTCAGAATAGGCTTCAGGCTTTCCCCCGTTTCCGTCAGGCTGTATTCCACCCGGGGAGGTACTTCGGGATAGACGGTTCGGGTGAGAAGTCCATCATTTTCCATAGCACGGAGGTTGGAAGTCAGCACCTTTTGGGTGATGCCTGTGACAGAGCGCATCAGTTCGTTGAAGCGTTTGGTGCCTTCCATCAAATCTCGCAGGATAAGAACCTTCCATTTGTTTCCTATGAGCTGTAATGTGGTTTCTACGGGGCAGGCGGGCAGGATTTTAGACATAGATGCACCTCTTTTCCAAGCAATAGTATCTTTTTGGTTGTATAGATAATACTATACTATTGGAAAAAATGCAAGAGAAAGACTTTTGCCATTAGCACAGGCTTTTTCTGATTTCTGTCACATCTGCCTGAAAGGCCTTTGCCAGCACCGTGGCATCCAGACTGTAAGCCACAGCATCGTAGCCCTGCCAGAAACGTTCTGCCACTGCGGCGGGATTGCCTGCAAAAATCATGCAAAATTTTCCCGCATCCTCACAGGCTTTCTGCACCCGTTCCAAAGCGGCGATGAAATCGGGATGGTCGAACTGACCGGGGATTCCCATGGAAATGGACAGGTCGAAGGGGCCGATGAAGATGCCGTCTACGCCGTCCAGAGCCACGATTTCTTCGATATGTTCCAATGCGCCGACGGTTTCGCACTGGGGGATGACCAGGGTCTGTTCGTTCCAGTAGGCCATCTGGTCAGGGACGGACTGCTGTGCCATTTCGTCAAAGCCCCAGCCATCCTTACGGGAAGGGCAGAAGCCACGCTTGCCTACGGGGAAATATTTTGCGTATTCCACGATTTCACGCACCTGTTCCACCGTATGCACATCGGGCACGATGAGCCCCTGTACGCCTACGTCCAACAACTTCAAAACGGCAGGACGGCTCACTTCGCGAACGCGGGCCAAGGCTGTCAGCCCCACATTTTCCGCCGCACGGGCAAAATCACGGCTGCTTTCGGCTTCAAAGGGGCCGTGTTCGTTATCCAGAATGATGAAATCCAGACCGGTTCTGCCAAGGGCCTCCACTACACTGGGACTGCCCAATTCGAAGAAGGTGCCGATGGGTTTTTCGTTCTTTGTCAGTTTTGCTTTCAATGTATTTTTCATAGGATTTCCTCCTTTTTTTAGTCATTATACCATATAAAGAAGCAGAATCCCTCAAAAAACTTTGTTTTTTTCGGTCGCTTCGCTCCTTAAATCACAAAAGCAGGAAGGTTTTCTGTAAACAGCAAAAATTCCTGCTTTATATGATTTTCTCCGCTTCTAACGGATGTTGTAAAATGCAAGCTGGTTTGGTATAATAACAGCAGAAATCAATTTTTTTAATAGAAGGAGGAATTTTCCATGAAAGCAACAAAAGATATGACAATCGGCGAACTGCTGATGATGGACAGAGGTGCAGGCATGATCCTGATGCAGAACGGTATGCATTGCGTAGGCTGCCCTTCCGCTGCAGGCGAAACCCTGGAAGAAGCATCCATGGTCCACGGTATGGACTGCGATAAGCTGGTGAAGGAACTGAACGCTTATCTGGAAAACAAATAAGTAAGACGAAACGATGACGGTGCCGCAGCAGGTGCCGTCCTTTTCATAGGAACAAAAAGTGAGATAGGGGGAGAAAATATGAAGGTACTTCTCATCAACGGCAGCCCCAACGGTCATGGCTGCACATACACCGCCCTGAAGGAGATTGAAAAGACCCTGCGGGCAGAAGGCATCGAAACAGAAATGTTCTATCTGGGCAATAAGCCCATCGGCGGCTGCTTGGGCTGCGGTTATTGCAAGAAAAACGGCAAATGTGTGCAGGAGGATGTGGTGAATAAGATTCTGCCCAAGGCATTGGCGGCAGACGGCATCATCCTTGGCGCACCTGTGCATTATGCTTCCGCAGCAGGGCAGGCATCCTCTGCTTTTGACAGACTGTTTGTGATGTCCAACGGCGGCTTTGCCAATAAGCTGGGGGCAGCAGTGGTTTCCTGCCGCAGAGGCGGTGCATCCGCTACCTTCGACCAGCTGAATAAATACTTCACCATCAGCAATATGCCCATCGTTTCCGGTAACTACTGGAATCAGGTCCATGGCAATACGCCTGAGGAAGTGAAGCAGGATTTGGAAGGGATGCAGAATATGCGTGCCATCGGCAGAAATATGGCGTGGCTTTTGAAATGCATCGAAGCGGGCAAGAATGCCGGTGTGGCTCTGCCTGAAGCAGAAGAAAAAATCAAGACAAATTTCATTCGGTGAGAAAGAGTTGTCGAATGGAGTCAGATATGATACTATAAAGTGGGATTGCCGTTTGGCGGTTGGTCACTTCCTTTGAAAGGAGGTGACGCTTATGGTTACATATGAAGGGTTGTTTACCTTTTGTTTGGTAATAATAGGTGTGATTTCCTTGTTGCAAGACAAGCGAAAATAAAAAAGCGACCGCCTAACCTGCGAAGTTAGACGGTCCATCCATGTAATTTGGACTGACCGCTTTGCGAGAAACGGCAATCCTTCTTAACTTGATTATAACACCTGCCGCTGACAGTGTCAATGGCGGGTGTTTTTTACATATTCAGTTCTTCCCACTGCTCATACAGATCTTCCAGCTTTTCCTCCAGCTTGGTCTTTTTTGCAAAGATTTCGTTGGCCTTACTGTAATCGGTGCCGCAGGCCGCCATGTCCTCATCGGCTTTGGCGATAGCGGTTTCTGTTTCTTCAATCTCTTTTTCCAGCTTGGCGATTTTATTCGCCAGCTTTCGTTCCGCCGCCTGCTGTTCCTTCTGCTTCAGCCAGTCGTTTTTCGTATCACTGATGGGCTGGGCAGGTGCGGATGTGGCTTTCTGTGGATTCTGCAGGGCTTTTTCCGCCTCGTTGCGGGCACGCTCTGCCTTCTTTTCCAGATAATAGTCATAATTACCGTTATAGAGAATGACACCCTCGGGGGTCAGCTCCAGAATCTTTTCGGCGGTTTTATTGATGAAATAACGGTCATGGGAAATATAGATGACCGTCCCCTCATAGCGGTTCAGGGCGCTTTCCAGTACCTCCTTGGAGAACATATCCAGATGGTTGGTAGGTTCGTCCAGCATCAGCAGATTTGCCTTGGAAAGCATGATTTTCGCCAGAGAAACACGCCCCTTTTCCCCGCCGGAAAGGGCGGAAATGGGCTTGAATACATCATCCCCCGTGAAAACAAAGGCCGCCAGCATATTTCGAATCTGCCCTTGGGTCAAGGTGGGGTAGGCATCGGAAATTTCTTGGAAAATCGTTTTTGTCTCGTCTAATTTCGCCTGTTCCTGGTCATAATAACCAACGAAAACATTGGTGCCAAAACGAATCAGCCCGCTGTCGGAGGAAACCTCCCTCAGCAGCATACGAAACAGGGTGGATTTGCCCACGCCGTTGGGACCGATAATGGCAACCTTATCGCTTCTTTTTACATCAAAGGACACATTCTGGAAAACCTTCTGTCCCCCATAGGACTTGGAAAGATTCTCTGCATGAAGCACGTCGTTGCCGCTGGTGAGAAAGGGGGTCAGGGTCAGGCGCATCTGGTCGGGCAGGGCATCGGGTCTGTCGATGCGTTCCATCTTATCCAGTGCCTTTTCACGGCTTTCCGCCCGCTTGATGGATTTTTCCCGATTGAAGGAGCGAAGGGTGCGGATGACATCCTCCTGATGTTTGATTTCCTTCTGCTGCATATCGTAGGCTTTCTGCTGGATTTCCCGATTGATCTCCTTCTGCTGCCAATAGAAGGAGTAATTGCCGTTATAGACAGTAGATTTTTTATTTTCAATCTCGATGACCTTCGTTACGATGCGGTCCAGGAAATAACGGTCGTGGGAGATGATGAGGACAGAACCGGGGTATGTCCTCAGGAAATCCTCCAGCCATTCGATAGAGGCGATATCCAGATGGTTGGTAGGTTCGTCCAAGAGCAGCACATCGGGCTTGGAAAGCAGCAGCTTTGCCAGATGGACACGGGTCTTTTGTCCGCCGGAAAGCTGATTCATGGGGCGGTTGAAGTCGTTGTCGGCGAAGCCCAGCCCTTTCAGCACGCCCTTCAAGCGGCTCTGATAGCTGTAGCCGTCATTTTGTTCAAAA
Organism: uncultured Clostridia bacterium; assembly: GCA_945868505.1. GTDB lineage: Bacteria > Bacillota > Clostridia > Lachnospirales > Anaerotignaceae > Anaerotignum_A. The sequence continues at coordinate 36,203 of CAMBLO010000011.1, forward strand.
TAGTGCTGTAAAGCGGCATATTCCTCCATCTTGTCTGCCAAGGCTTGTCCGTTCAAGCCGCCCATTTCGTTTTCTAATTCACGAAGATTTGCTTCTGTCTGAATGATTTTTTCAAAAACCGATAGCATTTCTTCATAGATCGTGCGGTCGCTTTCTATCTGTATATTCTGGGCAAGATAGCCTAAAGATGCATCTTTTTTGAGATAAAATTCACCGCCGTCGGCAGAAATTTCCCCGGTCAGCACCTTGAAAAGGGTGGTCTTACCGGCGCCGTTTACCCCGACAATGGCGGCTTTTTCCCGTTCTTCGATGTGAAAGGTGATTTTTTCCAGAATCATATCGATGCCGTATGCTTTGTGTAATTGTCTGCATGCAAGTATCATTTATACAACCTCCGTTTGCAGTGCATTGTCTGCTCTTATGATAACAGAAAATCCGGTGGATTAAAAGAGTTATTGTTGACAATAAAATAACAGGAGTGCTATACTAAAACTAAATTCGAATAAAAGAAAACAGTATTTTTGTTTTCTTTTGTCTTACTCTATAATGAGAGGATCTGGAATTATGGACAGCGAAAAAAAGATCTCCCCGGCAGTAATCAACAGACTGCCCAGATACTATCGCTATTTGGGCGACTTGCTGGAAAGTGATATCACGCGCATTTCCTCAAAAGAGCTCAGTGCAAAAATGAACATCACCGCTTCCCAGATCCGCCAGGATCTCAACAATTTCGGCGGTTTTGGTCAGCAGGGCTATGGGTATAATGTTGAATATCTCTACAATGAAATCAAAAAGATTTTAGGTTTGGATAGATTATACAATATGATCGTCGTAGGCGGTGGTAATATCGGGCAGGCTTTGGTGAACTATACCAATTTTGAAAAGCGTGGTTTTGTCATCAAGGCGGTATTCGATATCAATCCCCGTTTGATCGGAATGACTATCCGCGGCGTGGAAGTGTATGATGTGGATCAGATGGAAGCCTATGTGAAGAATAACCGTGTGGATGTTGCCATCCTGACCCTTCCCCGTTCTCAGGCGGTGAAGGTTGCCAACGACTTGGCAAAATGGGGTGTGAAAGGCATGTGGAATTTTAGCCACGTGGATCTGCAGGTTCCCGATGATGTTTTGGTGGAAAATGTTCACCTGACAGACAGCCTGATGACATTGCTCTATAAAATCAACGAAATGTACTACAGCGGCGAAGATATGCATGAACATCAGCTGAAAGATGGTCTGCCTGTGAAGCCCTTGAAAGAAAACGAGGAAGAATAAGAAAAAGCCACTTTTGATAAAGTGGCATTTTTCATGTATCAGGAGGAACTTATGTTCAATTGGTTTGCATTTTTTTCTTATATTATCGTTTCCTGTATCACACCGGGACCTAATAATCTGATGTGTATGGCAAACGGCACCAATTTCGGCTTCAAGAAAAGCCTGAAATTCTGCTTTGGGGTCACCACAGGCTTTGCACTGATTTTATTGTGCGCCATTGCCTGCAATTTTTTCATCTATTCCTATATCCCCGTAATCCTAAAGGTGATGACACCCATTGGTGCGTTATACATCCTCTGGCTGGCGTGGACCATTTGGCGGGATAAGCCCAAGGATAAAAAGGAAAGCAGGCTCCAGTTGGACACAACGGCTTTTCATGTGGGGATCATCCTGCAGTTCGTCAATCCCAAGGGGCTGTTGTACGGTATGACCCTGATCACCAACTTTGTTTTCCCCTATGACCATTCCTTAGGTATGTTTGCTCTGACGCTGGTCATCAACTGGTTCGTGGTGCTGTTTTCCAATATCTGCTGGCTGTTGTTTGGCTCCATTTTCCAGAAATTCTTCGAGGAATACAAGAAGATTCTGAATGTGGTGATGGCACTGCTTTTGGTTTATTGCGCAGTATCCTTGTTCCTGTAAAAGAGATTCCATAAAATTTGACAAAAGAGAGTCTAAGAAGGGCTCTCTTTTCTTTTGAAATGCCGATTGCATTTTTATTTTTATAGGGCTATCATGTTTTGTAGCTTTACGAAAAGAAAGGAGAAAACCATGGAAGCAGTCAAAATGGAGGAGAAATCCTATTATTTTTCCAATCACGATTTGAAGCGGCTCATCGTGCCGATGATTATTGAACAGTTTTTGGCAGTACTGGTGGGGATGTGTGACTCCATCATGGTAGCCAATGTTGGGGAACATGCCGTTTCCGGCGTTTCTCTGGTGGATACTATCTTTATCCTGCTGATCTATCTGTTTGCGGCACTGGCAACTGGTGGTTCCGTTGTGGCGGGGCAGTATATCGGGCAGAATAATCGGGAGAAGGCCAATAAGGCAGTCAATCAGCTGATTTTATTTACAGCAGTGGCTTCTGTCGCTGTTATGGCAGTGATCTATCTGACGCGCAATCTGATCTTACATAATGTATTTGGAGATATTGAAGCCAACGTAATGGAGGCGGCAAAGACCTATTTGCTGATCGTTACGGCATCCATTCCCTTTATCGCCCTGTATAACGCAGGGGCGGCGGTGTTCCGTACCCAGGGGAATGCCAAGGTACCTATGTATCTTTCCGTGATTATGAATACCATCAATGTCTGCGGCAATGCCATCCTGATTTTCGGGTTCAAAATGGGGGTTGCCGGTGCGGCAACGGCTACTTTGGCCTCCCGCATGTTTGCGGGCATCGGCATCACGCTGCTGCTGCGGAGCCCTTCTCTGCATCTGCATCTGGAAAAGCCCTTCTCCTTCCGTCTGGATGGGGAAATGCTGAAAAAGATTGCCTATATCGGCGTGCCCAATGGGCTGGAAAATGGAATGTTCCAGTTGGGGAAGATCATGGTGCTGAGTATGATTGCTACCTTTGGTACGGCTTCTATTGCCGCCAATGCCGTTTCCAATATTCTGGCGACCTTTCAGGTTTTGCCCGGCATGAGCGTTGGTATGGCTGTCATCACCGTTTGCTCCCGCTGTGTGGGAGCAGGGGATTATGATATGGCAAGATATTATACCCGTAAGATCGTGAAGCTGGTCCATGTGCTGACGATCATTTTTACGGCAGTGATTCTGGCAACCCTGCCTGTGGTGATGTATTTATATAATCTGTCTCCTGAAGCCATGGGGTATACCCAGAAGATCTTGTGGTATCATGGCATCGTAGCGATTTTTATTTGGCCGGAGGCTTTCACATTGGCAAATACCCTCCGTGCCGCCAGTGATGTAAAATATTGTATGGTTTGGTCTATCGTTTCCATGTGGGTGTTCCGTATTGGGTTCAGCTATATCCTCGGCGTAAAGCTGGGCATGGGCGTGTTCGGCGTTTGGGTGGCAATGACCATCGACTGGGCGGTGCGTGCCCTGCTGTTTATTGTTCGGTATAAAGGGACGAAATGGCAGCATAGCAGTATTACATAAGGGCAATAAAAAAGGACCTCTCAAGAAGCCACTTTTGTTTTTCCTTGCATTACACATGGGGATATGTTAATATAAGAATATGAAAAGGATCACCGCTTCCCTAAGGCGGTCAGTCCTAAATTAGTGTTTTGACCGTCTAACTTGTCAGGTTAGGCGGTCGTCTATTATTTCCGTTTGTTTTGCAACAAGGAAATAACCCCGATGATTACCAGACAAAAAGCAAATAACCCTTCGTATGTAACCATAGGCGTCACCTCCTCTCGAAGGTAATAGACTGCCCGCCAGACAGTGATCCTCGCCTATATTTTACCATACCCGACACATTTCCACAATAAAAAAGGACTTCGTACTGAGAAGTCCTTTTCGTTTGCTTATTTTGTTTTCCCCAGATATGCCTGTTTGATTTCCTCATTTGCCAGCAACTCTGCGCCGGTGCCTTCCATGGTGATGGTGCCCGTTTCGATAACATAAGCCTTATGGGCAACCTTCAGAGCCATATTGGCGTTCTGTTCGATCAGCAGAACGGTGATGCCCTGTTCATTGATGGTCTGGATAATCTTGAAAATATCCTTTACCACCAGAGGCGCCAGACCCAGAGAAGGTTCATCCATCATGATGACCTTGGGTTTGCTCATCAGGGCACGGCCTACAGCCAGCATCTGCTGTTCGCCGCCGGAAAGGGTACCTGCCATCTGCCATTCTCTTTCCTTCAGACGGGGAAACAGGGAATAGATATAATCCAAGTCCTCTTTCAGGCTGTCTTTTCTCAGATATGCGCCGATTTTCAGGTTTTCCAGAACGGTCAGGTTAGGGAATACCCGTCTGCCCTCGGGCACCAGTGTGATGCCCTGAGAAACGATATAGTCGGGGGTCTTGCCCACGATTTCCTGTCCCTTATAGAGGATAGAAGCCTGCTTGGGCTTTACCAGACCGGAGATAGATTTCAGTGTTGTGGATTTGCCTGCGCCGTTGGCACCGATCAGGGTTACGATCTGCCCTTCGGGCACGGTGATGTCGATGCCCTTCACAGCCTCGATGCCGCCATAGGAAACCACCAGATTTTTGATCTCAAGAATATTACTCATCATCAGCCACCCCCAAATATGCGTCGATTACATGCTGGTTGTTCTGGATTTCCGCCGGGGTGCCGTTGGCGATCTGTTTCCCGAAGTCAATAACATAGATTCTATCGGAAATATCCATAACCAGATTCATGTGGTGTTCGATCATGAACACAGTCAGGTGGAATTTATCACGGATATCTTTGATGAAGTCTGTCAGTTCGTCTGTTTCCTGGGGGTTCAGACCTGCGGCAGGTTCATCCAGCAGCAGCAACGTAGGTTCTGTTGCCAATGCCCGGGCGATTTCCAGATGTCTCTGTTTGCCGTAGGGCAGAGAGGATGCGATTTCATCCTTTACATCATACAGGTCAAGGATGCGCAGGAGTTCCAGAGAATCCTCCCGCATTTTCTGTTCTTCCTTATGATTCAGGCGGAAGGTATCCGCAAAAATATTGGCTTTCATGCGCATGTGCTTTGCAATCAGCACATTTTCCAGAACCGTCAGTTCCTTGAACAGACGGATATTCTGGAAGGTGCGGGCGATGCCCAGTTTTGTAATTTTATCAGGGGTAGGCTCCAGTGTTTTTTTGTATTTGCCTTTGTTTTCCCCTGCATACAGCTTATCCATTTTCCCTTTGGGGAAGTTGGAAATGATGGTCTTATCATGGAATTTTACTTCACCGTTGGTGGGGGCATATACCCCTGTGATCACGTTAAAGGCTGTGGTTTTCCCTGCACCGTTGGGGCCGATCAGGGAAACGATTTCCCCTTCTCTTACTTTCAGGGTGAGGTTATTTACGGCAACGACACCACCAAACTGCATCGTGATATCTTTTACACTCAGGATGGTCTTTTTCTCACTCATTGCCCTCACCTCCTGCGGGTTGTTTTTTATCCATTCGTTTCAGGATGAAATTCCAGTTAAATTCCTTGGTGCCCATGATGCCCTTGCGGAAGAACAGAACCACAATCATCAGAATGATAGAGAATACTACCATACGGAAGCCTGTTTTGAACAGGGGAATCTGTACCCCGCCGATGAAAAAGGGCTGATCCAGGAAGCGGAGCCACCATTCTCTTGCGGCAATGACCAAGAAAGAGGAGATGATGCTGCCTGTCAGGGAACCCATACCGCCGATCACGACGATCAGCAGGATATTGTATGTCAGAGTGATGTTGAATGTAGTGGATGTGATGGCACCCATATACATTGCCATCAGCGCACCGCCCACACCGGCGAAGAAGGAACTGATGATAAAGGACATCCGTTTATGCTTTGCCAGATTGATCCCCATGGCTTCTGCGGCGATTTCATCCTCACGAATGGCCTTGAAGGCTCTGCCGTAGGAAGAATTGATGAGCAGCCAAACGATAAAGATGCAGATGGCTACCACAATGAAGGGAAAATAGAAGTTGGGGAATTTGGGAATCATCTTCAGACCCAGAGAGCCGTTGGTGATGCGGTTCATAGGGGAGCTGCCTACGATGATACGGACGATTTCCGCAAAGCCCAGTGTGGCAATGGCGAAATAGTCACTTTTCAGCCGCAGTACGGGGGCACCGATGAGGGCTGCCATGATGGCGCAGACGATACCGGCAACGATGAGGGCTGCCACGATGGGCAGTTCGATATTTGCCAGCCAGTCAGCCACGCCGTAAAGATAGTAAACGCCTGCCCGCTGGTTGGCAGGAATGGTGAAGATGGCAAAGGTGTAGGCACCCAACGCCATAAAGCCAGCCTGACCCAGAGAGAACAGACCGGTGAAGCCGTTCAAAAGGTTCATGGAAACTGCCACCAGTGCGTAGATGGAACCCAGCTGTAGTACCGTACGCAGCATATAGGTAGGGGCTGTGTATTTATTGACACCCACCAAGAGCAGTGCCAAAACGACGATGGCGATCGCGGAAAAGAGTATGGAAAGTTTGTGTTTTTTCTGTTCTGTCATATCTCTCACCTGCCCTTATACTTTTTCTGTGGTCTTTTCGCCGAAAAGCCCTGTAGGCTTGAACAGCAGAACAACGATCAGCAGGATGAATGTGAATACGTCACTGAATTCAGAATAGCCCGCAGCCTTGATAAAGGTTTCGGAAAGGCCGATGACAAAGCCGCCCAGCATAGCGCCGGGAATGGAGCCGATACCGCCGAATACCGCTGCAATAAAGCATTTCAGACCGGGCAGGGAGCCTACCAGGGGATATACGGAGGGGCGGGGTGTGAAATACAGGATAGAACCCACACCTGCTAAGAAACAACCGATGACGAAAGTGAAGCTGATGACACGGTTGATCTTGATCCCCATGAGCTGAGAAGTTTCGAAATCCTTGGAAACGGCACGCATCGCCATACCGATTTTTGTATGGTTGATGAGCTGCAGCAGCAGGAATACGAATACCAGCGTCAGGATAGGGGTGATGAAGGTTACCACGGAAGTGGAGATACCGCCGATGGTGATGGTCTTCATCAGGAAGTCGATTTTGGGGTAGCCTTTGGGCAGAGCGGAGAACAGGTATGTAGCCAGATTCTGCAGCAGGTAGGAAACACCGATGGCAGAAATCATGATAGACATACGGGGAGAACTGCGCAGGGGCTTATAGGCCACTTTTTCGATGACAACACCCAAAAGGATGGTGGCTGCCAAAACGATGACGATGGAAACATACCAGGGCAGAGCAAAGTCTACCATGGCGAAAATCATAAAATATGCTGCCATCATAAAAATGTCGCCGTGGGCAAAGTTGATCAGGCGCAGGATGCCGTAAACCATGGTGTAACCGATGGCAATGAGGGCATAGATGCCGCCGATGGAAATGCCCGTCAGGCAGTATTGTAAGAATGCTGTTGATGTCATAAGAAACCTCCTGACATTGTGAAAATGATGATGTACCGATTTATGAAGGTTTATAAAGACCAAAAGGTGATCTGTATAAACCTTCATAAGCCGATTTTAATAAAAAGCGGCGGGACGATCATCCCGCCGCAAAAACTCTTTTGTACGTTTTGGGGATATCCCCTGATGGAAAGAAACTTATTTTGTTTCGTCGATCTGTTTCTTCACGAATACAAATTTGCCGTTTTCTACTTTCTTCAGGTAAGCAGCGTCTTTGTTTGCGTCGCCTGTTTCGCTGAAAGTGATGTTGCCTGTTACGCCGTCATAGTTGACTGCTGCCAGAGCATCGCGCAGGTTTACGCTTGTCAGGTCGCCTTCTGTGCCATCCAGAGATGCCAGAGCTGTTACCATTGTCATGTAACCGTCATAGCCCAGAGCGGATACAGCTGCTACGCCGTCTGTGCCGCCGTTCAGAGTGATGCGCTGTGCGTCTTCGTTCAGGTATGCCTTGAAGCCGTTAACGAAGTCTTTTGCCATAGGTGTGGATTCGTCGTCTTCATCGAAGAATGTGGAGAATACAACGCCTTCTGCTGCATCGCCTGCTGCGATCACGATGGATTCATTTTCCCATGTATCGGAGCCCAGAATGTGTGCTTCCAGACCGTTTGCTTTTGCCTGAGGCAGGATCAGAGTTGCTGTTGCGATGGAGCAGGGGATGAATACACATTCTGCATTGGACTGTTTTACAGTTGTCAGGATCGCATTGAAGTCGGATTCGTTTGTCTGGTATGTTTCGTCAGCAACGATTGTGCCGCCCAGCTGTTCGAATGCCTGTTTGAAGTAAGCAGCGATACCTGTGGAGTAGTCATCGCCGTTCTGGCTTACGATAGCAGCTGTTTTGTAGCCCATTTCTTCTGCTGCGTAGGAAGCCATTACTGTACCCTGGAAAGGATCCAGGAAGCAAGTTCTGAAGTAGAAATCGTTGCCTGCTGTAACCTGAGGGTTTGTGCAGGAGCAGCCGATGGCGGGAACGCCTGCGTCAGCGAAAGTCTGACCTGCTGCGATGGAAACGCCGGAGCCATAGGAGCCCAGAACGCCCACAACACCGGAAGAGATCAGGGACTGTGCTGCTGTAACAGCTGCTGTTTTGTCGGACTGGTTATCAACTTCTACCAGTTCGATGTTGTATGTTGTGCCGTTGATATCAACAGTGGGCACAACTGTGTTTGCGTAACGGATACCCAGAACTTCCTGCATACCGCCGCCGCCGTTTTCGCCTGTTGTAGGTTCGAAAACACCGATTTTGATGGTGTCGCCGCTGATGGCTGTGCCGGCTACAGAAGCTGTTGTGCCTTCAGAGGAGCCGCCGCAGGCAGCCAGAGACAGTGTCATTACAGAGGCCAGAGCCAGAGCAATAAACTTTTTCATAATTTACAACCTCCCATAAATGGATTCCGGGAAGCATCAAACCGGAAAAATGTCGTTTTTCGTAGTGGCTATGTACCCAGCACGGATGTCCGCAATGGGGGAACAGATGCTTTTTGCCATTATTCAAAATATACCATAAAATCGGCAAAGAAGCAACAAGGGGACAACCCTTTTTGCGGAAAGGACAAGGGATTTTCTCTCATGTACTCAAAAAAGAACAACGGGGCCGCCCGATTTTAAGAAGGAGTTTCACGAAACCATACGTTTTTTTTATTGCATGAATAAGGGGATAGCAAAAAAGAGGGATTTTGAGTATAATAAATCTATTATGGACAAGTACCCGATTTTTCGGAAGAAGATAGATGAAAAAGAGATGAAGGAGGAGTCGCTTTGAGCAGAGCAGATGAAATTTTCAAAGCAAATTGCAGACAAATTTTAGAGAGTGGGTTTTCTACGGAAAACGAAAAAGTGCGTCCCGTTTGGGAGGATGGTACCCCTGCATACACCATCAAGACCTTTGGTGTGGTGAACCGCTATAACCTGCAGGAGGAATTTCCCCTGATGACCCTGCGCTATACCAACTGGAAGGCAGCCATCGACGAGATCCTGTGGATCTGGCAGAAAAAATCCAACAATGTAAACGATCTGAACAGCAGGATCTGGGATTCCTGGGCAGATGAAACTGGTTCCATCGGCAAGGCTTACGGCTATCAGCTGGGGGTGAAATATAAATTCCCCCACGGCGAAATGGATCAGGTGGATAACGTGCTGTGGCAGCTGAAAAATACCCCTGCCTCCCGACGGATCATGACGAATATTTATAACTTTGCAGACCTGACGGAAATGGGTCTGGAACCCTGTGCCTACAGCATGACCTTCAACGTGACAGGCAATAAACTGAACGGCATCCTGAATCAGCGTTCTCAGGATACTTTGACAGCAAATAACTGGAATGTGGTGCAGTATTCTGCCCTGCTGATGATGTTCGCCCAGGTCAGCGGTCTGGAGCCCGGCGAGCTGATCCACGTGATTTCCGATATGCATATTTATGACAGACACGTGGATATGGTGAAACAGATGCTGGAAAGAGAGCCCCTGCCTGCACCTAAGGTGAGACTGAATCCCGAAGTAAAGAATTTCTATGATTTCACTGTGGATGATTTCATCGTGGAGGATTACCAGTATCATAAATCTCTGGGCAAAGTGCCTGTGGCGATCTAAGGAGGATTTGAAATGGATATTATCGTAGCGGTAGACGAAAAATGGGGCATTGGCAAGGATGGCAATTTGCTGCAGCGGATTTCCACCGATATGAAGCGGTTTCGCGCCATGACTACAGGAAATGTGCTGGTGATGGGGAGAAAGACGCTGGAATCCTTCCCCAATCAAAAACCCTTGCCCAATAGAGTCAATATCGTACTGACAACAAATCGGGCTTATGAAGCAGAAGGCGTTGTGCTGTGCCACGATTTGGCAGACCTGCCTGAACTTTTGAAGGCTTATGAAGGGAAACAGGTTTTTGTTGCCGGCGGCGGCAGCATCTATGCACAGCTTCTGCCTCAGTGCGAAAGGGCATACGTGACAAAAATCTATCACACTTATCCCGCAGATACCACCTTCCCCAATCTGGATGAAAACCCCGAATGGGTGTTGGCGGAAAAAGGGGAAGTGCAGGAGGAGAATGGTGTTAGATTCTCCTTTGATGTTTACCAAAAAATGAAATAAGAATGAGAAAAAGGAGACGTTCGCGTCTCCTTTTTGAGTTACTGCAAAGGGTTCTCGAGCCGCCCTTTTGAGTTACTGCACAAGTTCTCGAACCGCCCCCTTCCTCGCCGTAGGCTGCTTGCGGGGGTAGGGGAGAGCTTTCGACCGAAATTCAAGTTTTCGGGAATCCGATTCCATAGCCTTGCGCCATCTGGCGAAAAATATCGGTTGGACAAACTGGCTGCACGCCCGTTTGGAACTATTACGGCAAAACCACAAAGGCCTTCCTTACTTTTTGCGCACAAAAAGTAACAAAAAGCCTGGGAACCACGTTCAAGGTTCCCAGACCCTCCGTGGAATTCAAGGGGAACAAAGTTCCCCTCGAAACACCCCTCCCCACAGTGCCTTACGGCATAGGGAAAAGCGGCGACGGTGCGCCTAAAAAACAAAGCGATCTAGCCTTGAGGTCGCTAAAATTATTTTTTCTGGTCTGTTCGTTCCAGCAAATAATCAACGGAAACATCGTATAAATCTGCTAATGCACATAATACATGGGGCGGAATCATCCGTTCGCCAGTTTCATAGTAGGCATAGGTTCTTTGGGGAACGTTGATTTTTGCCCCGACCTGTGCTTGTGTCATATCGTTATCTTCTCGTAAATCGCGGATTCTTTTATAAATCATTTGCATCACCGTATTTACTATAAAATGAACGATTTGTTCTATTGATATTTTGAATAATCTGTTCTAAAATATGCGTGGAGGGATGATATGAACTGCGAAAATAAATTCTGTATATATTATGAAAATCATGCTTGTATTTTAGAAACGATTGATATGGATACCTTGGGATGCTGTGATTCTTGTATCTATGTTGATTTGGATGAATCCGTTTTGAGAGAGGCAAGAAGTAAAACCAGAGAAAAATTTGAGATGATTTATGAACATTGGAAAAATAAATCAGCTACTTGAATTGACCAGCAAGCTATGCCGGAAAGGCACTTTATACTGCCCGAAGGGGCTTGTGGGGAGGGGATATCTAAGGGGAACATTGTTCCCCTTAGACCTCCTGTGGGGGTCCGGGACCCATGAGGAGGGGTCCCGGGTTTTTGTTACTTTTTAGCATAAAAAGTAAGGAAGGCTTTTGTGGTTTTGCCAATGTAGTTCCAAACGGGCGAGTAGTAGGTTTGTCCAACCGATATTTTTCGCCCGACTGGGCGCAGCTCGAGAACTTCTGAAGCCGAGAAACATGAAATTAGTGCGAGAACTTGAATTTAAAGCGAGAACATAAAAAAAGACCCCTTCCGAGGTCTTTTCCTTATTTCTCTTACGCAAAATGCTCCGGATGAATCCCCGACCATCCCGTCTGGGGCATCGTCATCAGCCGATAGACATCCTCCAATTCCAAATCGAAATCGAAGATATCCAGATTTGCCTTCATCCGCTCCGGTGCGGAGGATTTCGGCAGGGGCAGCACATTATTCTGCAGGCAGAACCGCAGGCAGATTTGTGCGGGGCTTTTTCCGTATTTTTTTGCCAACTCCAGAATCAGTGGGTCATCCAGCAGCCTCCCCCGTCCCAAGGGGCTCCATGCCTCCGCCTGTATGCCGTGGGATTGACAGAAAGCCGTTGTGGCGTGTTGTGTATAGCCGGGGTGGAATTCCAACTGATTCACCATAGGCAGGGTGTTACCGTTTTTCATCAGATGCAGCAGGTGTTGGGGCAGGAAATTGCAGACGCCGATGGCACGGACAGCCCCTTCCTCATAAAGCTGCTCCAGAGCCTTCCAGCTTTCCGTCACCAAAGGCTTCCAGTCTGCACCGGGGTAGGGCATGGGCCAATGGATGAGAAACATATCCAGATAATTTACGCCCAAGTCCTTCAGGGTGGCATCAAAGCTTGCCATGGTCTTGTCGTAGCCTAAGTCTGTTTTCCATACCTTAGAGGTCAGGAAAATTTCCCGACGGGGAATGCCGCTGTTTTTCACAGCCTGCCCCACGATTTTTTCATTTTCATATTTTCTGGCGGTATCCAGATGGCGATACCCCACCTGCAATGCATCCAGCAGGATGCTTTCTTCCTTTACCAGATAGGTGCCAAAGCCCAGAAAGGGCAGCTCCACACCATTTTCCAGAACGAAGCCTTTTTCACCAATCATCGTATGCCTCCTTACAGCAGACCTTTTTCTTCCAGAATGGAACGGGCCTGTTTTGTCAGAATTTCTTTTGTATTTTTTGCAGGTTCCCGCAAAACTAAATCCAGCAGCTCTGCGAGGATATTGCCCAGTTCCTTGCCGTGGGGCGCCCCCATCTCCATCAGGTCTTTGCCGGAAAGCTGCAATGTTTTCAGGGTCAGGCAGTCCCCCTCTGCCAGAATGTTTGCAAACAGTGCCTTGCTTTCCTCGTGGGGGGAAGCTGGGCGCAGGATGGATTGCAGCAGCAGAAGCTGTTCTGTGGCTTCTTTGCCGATGGTGCCTGCCAGCTTCCGCAAAGGGTATGCCTCAGTGGGTACGTCCTCGGGCAGATAACCCAGCAGCAGGCAGACCCGTTTCAGGGTATGGTTATCAAATTTCATGCCTTTCAGGAAAGCCTTGGCTTCGTCAGGGGTATAATCCTGCAAAACCACACACCAACGGAGCAGGGCATCCTTGGGGCAGGCGGAAATTTCCTCTAAAATTGTCTCGCTGCGGGCAATCAGGCGGGCGGAAAGGGTAGGGTCAATCTGCGCCAGCAGACCGCTTTCCCAAAGCAGGGGCATTTTTTCTTTATAAGGAGAAAGCCACAGTTTTTCCAGCTCCTCCCGAATCCGTTCCACGCTGATTTTCTGAATCAAAGCCGTATTGGCGCAGAGAGCCGCCCAAGTTTCCTCTTCAATTTGGAAACCAAGCTGTGCCGCAAAGCGCACACAGCGCAGCATCCGCAGAGCGTCCTCCTGAAACCGCAGGGCAGGGTCGCCTACGCCGCGGATGGTTTCTGCCGCAATATCCTCCTGCCCATGGAAGGGGTCTCGGAAGCCTTCGGCAGGGTGGTAGGCGATGGCATTCATGGTGAAGTCTCGGCGGAGCAGGTCCTCCGTCAGGTTTTTGGTGAAGGAAACGGCATCGGGGTGGCGGCAGTCGGCATATTCGCCATCCACACGGTATGTGGTCACCTCGTAATTTTCCTTGTGCAGCACCACAGTGATGGTGCCGTGCTGTATGCCCGTGTCAAAGGTATGGTCGAAGAGAGTCTTTGTTTCTTCCGGCAGGGCGGAGGTGGTGATGTCCCAATCCTGAGGGATGCGCCCCAGAATAGAATCCCGCACACAGCCACCAACGATGTAGGCCTCGTGGCCTCCTTTGTTCAGGGTATCTAAAATCAATGCCGCATCTGCGGGCATGGTCACTTTCAGTTTGCTCAAATATAAAACCTCCAATCGGTTCGGTTAGAATTATTGTTATTATACATGATACAAAGGAAAAAGAAAACGACAATAGAAAATGCTCCCTAAAAAGGAAGCATTTCAGAGGAAGAATATTATGTTGTTTCTTGTGGGGTCACTTTTTATCGTAGGGTTTTACTTCGATTTCTTCTTTATCGAAATTGATGAAAATCTGGTAAGCGTAGTTATCCTCGCTGGTATCCCAGACTTCTACATATTTGGGGGTTACTTCAATGAGGATTTCTGTATCCTCGTGGCTGTATTTATTGTAGCTGCCCCAGAGGTATTTTTTATAGCCCTCTTCGAAGCGTCTGCCGGGCTCATCTACCACCAGACCGCAGTTTTTCGCCACACCCTCTACCTGAATGCCGCCATAGCACATGGCAACCTGAGGGTTTTCAAAAAGCTGTTTTGTTTTGCGGAAGTTTTTATCTGTTTTGAAATAAATCTTGTCATCGTAGAACAGGCAGCTCACGTTCCGCACCATAACGTAATCGTTTACGCTGCTGGCAAGGGCCATGATCTTCCAATCGCCAAGCTGTTCAAAAAACAGGGCTTTTGCCTGTTCGAAGGTTAAATTTTTATCTAAGCTGAATTTCATGTCATTCTCTCCTTTTTTCTGAAATTTTATGCGTTTTTGGCTTTGGATGCGGCTGCAGCGGCGGAGCCGTTTCCGTGAAGGATGGGGCTCAGTCGTTTATACAATACCATGGCACCTACAGAGTTGATGCCGCATTTGATGAGGTTGAAGGGGACGATGCCGAAGATCGCCAGTGTCAGGGCGTTCTGCACCAGAGGGTTGGCTTCTGTGCACATCTGGACGAAATAATCCATCTCCTGTCCCATCAGTGTCATGTAGAAGGGGATGATGATATACAGGTTTGTAAAAATAGCTACGATGCTGCAGAAAACAGTGCCAATTCCCATGCCGACCATGGCTGTTTTTTTGGATTTATTGCGATGATACAGGATCACAGGGGGCAGCACATAGGCGCAGCTCAAAAGCAAATTTTGCAGTTCGCCGGTAAAGGCTGAGCTGGTACCTTCGGTAGCCAGCTTCAGAAGGATTTTTACCAAGATGATGCAGACTGCCTGGATCGGGCCCATGGCAAAGCCGCCGATCAGTTCTACCAGACCTGCTAGGTCAAAGTTCATAAAGGGCGGCAGAAAAGGCAGGGGAAAGTCAAGATGCATCAGCACACAGCAGATAGCCCCCAGCATTGCGATCATGGTCAAGTCTCTTGTTTTCAGTTTCATTTTACATTCCTCCATTTTCGTTTTTCGATTTTTTAAAACGTCTCGTAAAACATAGTAGGAATTCTTCTGTTGGGATGCTGCCGTTGTTCTATTTGGTAAAAAGCATTCGTAAGGCTTCGCCTTACTCATTGATTTGCTCCGCAAATCTCCTGCAGTTCCTATATTGACGGCTCTTTGCAAGCAAAGCCGATCAATACAGAAACTGCAACGCTTTTCTCCGCTTTTACAATAAAAAAACCCCTTGGATTTATCCAAGGGGCAAAATACACCAAAAAGAAGCACCGACAGGCACACAAAAAATGCCCATGCAGCACCAATTTTCTTCTCTCATCCGGACTATCACCGTCGGTCATGGAATTGCACCATGTCAGCCGATGGAACCATAAAGCACCATCGGGTCGCGGACTTTTACCGCCGGTAGGGAATTGCACCCTGCCCCGAAGAATCACCATATATATTTACGAAGCAAGCATAGCACAAAAGACGAATGTGCGCAATAGGAAATCGATAATTTTTTATCAAAAAAAGAGAAGATGGTTTTGAAGATAGGGAAGAAGCCTTGAAAAC
The DNA here is from genome assembly GCA_945868505.1 of uncultured Clostridia bacterium. GTDB lineage: Bacteria > Bacillota > Clostridia > Lachnospirales > Anaerotignaceae > Anaerotignum_A. Next base: position 51,872 of record CAMBLO010000011.1, read on the forward strand.
TCTGTGTTTTACCGCTTGTTTCAACAGGAAAAAAAAGAAAGGAAGAAAGGGTTTTTGCAGCTGCAGACAGAAGGATAGCTGCCCTTTTAAAATTTTTTGTTTTTTCTAAAAAAATACATTGACATTTGGAAAAGTTGGTGGTATCATATTTTTTGCAATTGAGATGTGCGCCCTTAGCTCAGTTGGTAGAGCAACTGACTCTTAATCAGTGGGTCCAGGGTTCGAGTCCCTGAGGGCGCATCTTATAACAGGAGAGGCGGGCTAAGCTTTTTGCTTGGTTCGCTTCTTTTTTGTTTATACCCATAGGGTTTCTCTGAAAATCCAGACCACCAAGACTAGATGGGTGGTCTTTTTTGATTGCCTGTTCCATAGAATGTTTCAGAGACGATTTTCGGTCGGGAAGCAGGGGGAATGAATATGGAGGAGATTTACGAAAAAATATTGTGGGAAGGATATGGACTGCATTTCAAACATGGCACGCGGACGAGAACGGGGCTGGTCTGCCGTACGGATATGGGGATGCGGGAATTGAAAAAGCCTCGAGGCAGTATGGACAGCCTGCGTCTGGCCTTTGGCGTGAAGGAACAGCTGCGGAAAAACGGCTTCTGCAATATCAGCCGCTCTTATCGGGCCTTGGACGGGGAACCTTTTTATCGTTATGATGGGGTGCTGTATCTTTTGGAGGATGTGATGCCTCAGGATGCTCTGGAGGAGGATGGGGCGGCGGCTTTTATCCGCGGCGCGGATACCTTGGGGCAGATGCACAAGGCGGCGAAGGGGCTGAGAAGCGATTCTGCCCGCTGGGAAAAAGACCGTCTGCCAAAGCTCTATGCTAAACGGCGGAGCGAGCTGGCGAAGGTACGGCGGCGAAACGACAAACGGGGCAGCTATGACGCCATCGATCTGCTGCTGCTGCAATATTACGACCAATACATGGCACAGGCGGCGGAAGCGGAGGAATTGCTGGAAAAGGGCGGTTATGGTGAAGCCGTAGAAAAAGCGGCAGGGGAAGGTGGCTTTTGCCACAATGCCTATAAAGGAGAAGCCCTGCGGCTGGATGAAAAGGGCGGCATTTATGTGGGCAATTTCGACAAATGCACCACGGAGCTTCCCTTGGCAGACTTAGCGGCATATCTAAGAAGATATCTGAAAAAGACCGACGGGGCAGAGGAGGGCATCCATGCCATGCTGGAAAGTTATGGCAAGCATTGTCCCCTTTCGGAAAAAGACCTGATCCTGCTGCAGGGGATGCTGGTCTATCCGGAAAAATTTCTGCGGCTGGTCAATGAATACTACAATCGGCGCAGAGCCTGCGTTTCTCCCGCCATGCAGGAACGGCTGGCGGCGGCTGCCAGGGAAGAAGGAAATGGGGTGAAACTGAAAAACATCGTTTCCGGGGGCTGTTAGGAGGAGCAAAGGCTTCTCTTAACGGCCTTCCTTGTGTTTTTTCTGTTGCAACTTTTTCGAGAAGGGATTAAAATAGAGGATGAGGAACTCTGCAAATTTTTCCCCGAAGGAGGAGAAACAGATGAAGGATTATCATTTCCAAAAGGATAATCAGGATTTTGGCCAGACGGTCCGTCTGGATGATATAAATGAAAAGGTAAAACAACTGAATCAGAATACTGCCGACGATGAATTGGGCGATGCCAATGCTTTTTTGGATGCCTTTGAATCGGAAAAATTCGATATGCCCATGGAAGAACAGGAAGAAGCGGAAGGTCTTGGGGATACCCGAAAGACCGAGCCTGTGCAGCGTCCTGTGCCTCCTGTAGATGAGGATGGGGACGACGAGGCAGAATATGACAAGGAAGAAGATGGCTATTTTGGCCTGAGCAAAAGGACAGCCACCCTGCTGGCAGTGGTGGGGGTCATTGCCTGCATCCTCGGGTTTTCTCTGGTGCGCTGTGGGTTCCACCCCAGCAAAGCCCCTGTGGAAGTTTCCGGACAGGCTTTCCCCATGCTGGTGAAAGAGGTCTTGGATGAAGAAGAGGTCATCGTTTACGATATTGCCGATGGGGACAAAAAGACCCTGAAGCTGACGGAAAAAACCAAGATGACCGATGAAGCGGGACGGGCGGTTGCCCATGGCGGCGTGAACGTGGGGGATATTTTCTTGGCAGAGCTGGATAAAGACGGGGAAACCCTCCTTTCCATTGATTACAGCGGCGCAGCCATCCAGACGGAAGAAGTGACCGGGCTGGAAGTGGATACCAGAAAACAAACCCTTTTCAACGAGGAGGAAACCCACGAATATGGCGAGGAAGCCATGTTCCTTTATGACGAGGAAGAAATCGACCCCGAGGACTTAGAGCCCTGCGATGTGCTGTTGTTGAAGCTGTACGAAGATGTGGTCTGGTCTGTGGAGGTGCAGGAATACCACGGCTATATCCTTGTGGAAAATGCCAAGAATATCAAGGACGGCATGATTCAGTTGGATGAGGAAGAACCCATCCCTCTGGAAGAAGGGGCGAAGATTCCAGCAAAAGAAGGCAGTCATACGGTAACGGTGACCGGCTCCAATATCGAGACCAGAAAGGACAGCATTCTGGTGGAAGCAGGAAAGGAATTTGAATATGACCTTTCCAAGGCTCAGGAAAAGGTGGGCGTCATTATCGTCAATGCCAATGTGAGCGATTATAAGCTGTATATCAACGGCGCAGCGGCGGAAAGCCCCGCAGTGCTGCCCTTGGGGGAATACGACCTTGTGATTTTGAAAAACGGCTATACGGAATGGAACCAGCATGTATCCCTGCAGCAGGATAGCGTGACAGTCCATGCAGAGCTTCAGCGGGATATCCAGTATGGAACCTTGACCGTAACAGCCGATGTGGACGGCGCATGGGTCTATATCAATGGCGAGGAATACGGCGTGGCACCTATGCAGGTGAACCTGCCCTATGGCTCCTATAACGTGACCGTGGAAAAGAGCGGCTATGCCGATTTCAGGCAGAGCATCCAGATTCAGGGAAGCGCAGCCACGATTCACGCAACAATGGAATAAAGAGTAGACGAGCTTATCTATTCTTATCAATAAATCATGCTAAGGAGGAAACATCATGGAAGAATATCGTGTAAGATACCAGCAGTGGCTGGATGACCCCTCTATTGATGAGGAAACAAAGGCGGAGCTGAGAAGCATCGCTGACGATGAAAACGAAATCAAGGAACGCTTCTTCAAGGAATTGGAATTTGGTACCGGCGGCCTGCGTGGCATCATTGGCAACGGCAGCAACAGACTGAACCAGTATACCGTTGGGAAAGCCTCTCAGGGCTTGGCAAACTACATCAAAAAAGAAGGCACCCAGGAAAAAGGCGTTGCCATTGCCTACGATTCCCGTTTCATGTCCCCCGAATTTGCGGAGGTGGCAGGGCTGATCTTTGCGGCAAACGGCATTCCTGCCTTCGTGTATCCTTCCCTGCGTCCCGTTCCCATGCTGTCCTTTGCGGTCAGAGAACTGGGCTGCACAGCGGGCGTTGTGCTGACTGCCAGCCATAACCCCCCCGAATATAACGGCTACAAGGTATACTGGGCAGACGGCGCTCAGGTGGTAGCCCCCAGAGATAAGGGCATCATCACAGAAGTAAACGCTGTCACAGATTTTGGTCAGATTCAGCGGATGGATAAGGCAGAAGCCGTGGAAAAGAAGTTGTTCAACCTGATCGGCGAAGAAGTGGACGAAGCTTTCGACAAGAACGTGCAGGCACAGCTCATGTGTCCTGATATGATCCAGCGGATGGGCGACAAGCTGAATATCGTTTATACTCCTCTCCATGGCTCCGGCAATATGCCTGTGCGCCGCAATCTGGCGAAAGCAGGCTTCAAAAATGTATATATCGTAAAGGAACAGGAAGAGCCCGATTCTTCCTTCTCTACAGTGGATTACCCCAACCCCGAGGATACAAAGGTATTCGTTCTGGCGCAGAAGCTGGCGGCAGAGGTGGATGCTGATGTGATCATCGGTACAGACCCCGACTGCGACCGTGTAGGTGCTATGGTGAAAGATGAAAAAGGCGAATTTGTTGCCCTGACCGGTAACATGGTAGGCGCATTGGCAACAGAATATATCCTTGCCCGCAGAAAAGAACAGGGCAGACTGCCTGCAAACGGCGCTGTCATCAAAACCATCGTAAGTACAGAAATGATCGCACCCATCTGCGGCGCCTATGGCGTGAAGAAGATTGACGTGCTGACAGGCTTCAAATTCATCGGCGAACAGATCAAGGGCTTTGATGAAACAGGCTCTAACACCTATCTCTTCGGCTTTGAAGAAAGCTATGGCTGTCTGGCTGGCACTTACGCAAGAGATAAAGACGCTGTTTATGCTTCCGTTATGATCTGCGAAATGGCAGCTTACTACAAAGAAAAAGGCATGACCCTCTACGAAGCACTGCTGGCTCTCTATGAAAAATACGGTTACTATCGGGAAGGCGTAAAATCCATGACCATGAAGGGTCTGGAAGGCATGGCTCGTATCCAGCTCATCATGAAAACCTTCCGTGAAAATATTCCTGCGGAACTGGGTGGCTACAAAGTAGTCTTTGCCAAAGACTATAAGACACAGGTGTTCAAAAACATGGTGACAGGGGTACAGAGTGGTAGCCCTCTGCCCGTTTCCGATGTACTGCACTATACACTGGAAGACGGCACATGGGTTTGCATCCGTCCCTCCGGCACAGAACCCAAGCTGAAATTCTACATCGGCGTAAAAGCGGACAGTCTGCAGGCTGCCCAGGATAAAGTGGCAATGCTGGATAAAGATATCGAAGCAAAGGTTGCTGCAATTTAAAAAGAACAAGAGGCTCCTCTTTTGAGGGGCCTTTTCGTTTTTTAGAGAAAAGCCATCAAAATCTTCCGAATATCTGATATTGAAATAGAGGAGCGGAAGTGGTATCCTTTTGGTACATTTTGGAAAGGAGTCGGGGAAGATGGAGGATAAGAAAAAAATGCTGCTGGCGGATTTGGCGCTGCTGTTGGCAGCGGCCTGCTGGGGCGGCGGCTTTGTGGCGGGGGATATTGCTGCGGAAAATTTCTCGCCCTTTTTCATCATGGCTGTCCGTTTTACGGGGGCGGCTCTTTTTATGGGGCTTTTGTTCCGCCGCCATGTGAAAAACAGCACCAAGGAGGACTGGAAAGCGGGTATGATTTTGGGGAGCCTGCTCTTTGTTGCCCAGCCTGTCCAGATCATCGCTTTGAAATATACCACTCCCTCCAAGCAAGCGTTTCTCATTACTACTTATGTTATCATCGTGCCCTTCGTTTCCTGGGTAGTGCTACGGAAACGACCGGGGATAAAGGCTTTCGTGGCGGGGGTGCTGGCATTGGCGGGCATCGGGCTGATCTCTCTCAGCAGTTCTTTGGGGATTGAATTGGGGGATGGGCTGACCCTGCTGTTTTCTCTGCTCTATTCTTTTATCATTGTTATGACGGGCATTTTGGCGAAGCGGGTCAATCCCCTTGCCATGTCCTTTTTTCAATATCTGACCACTGGCGTGCTTTCCATCGGGACGACCTTGCTTTTCGAGGAAAAAGCCACGGTATTTCCTGCGGCGGGCATCGGGGCACTGATCTATCTGCTGTCCATCAATACAGTGGTGGCTTATACCCTGCAGAATGTAGCCCAGCGGTATACCTCTGATACCCATTCGGCGGTGCTGATCTCTACGGAATCGGTCATTGGGTATTTCTGCGGCGTGGTGCTGTATGGGGATCCCTTTACGCCAAGGGTACTTGCCGGCGGGCTGATTGTTTTTTCAGCAGTGCTGCTTTCTGTGGTGGAATGGGAAAAAATTTTGAAAAAATAGTGTAACCTTTTTTCCTTGCAATCGTTTTATGAATAAAAGGAAGGGGGAAGTGTATGAGAGATGATATTTTAACGGAACTATTTGAAAAATATTATCACAGAGTTTATCTCTATGCCCTTTCCCTATGCAAAGAGAAGGCTTGGGCGGAGGATATCGCCAGTGAAGCCTTTGAAAAAGCCATGCTGACGTTGGAGGATGAAGGCAACGGCTTTCTCTACTGGCTGCTGCGGGTCTGCAAGAATCTGTTTTTGGACGAGGTGCGGAAAAATCGCCGCAGGCAGGCGGAAGAACTGACGGAGATTGCTGTGCCGGAGGATGCTCTGGCGACAGCCCTGCGGAAGGAGGAAAACCGCAGGCTGTATCACGCCATAGAGGCTCTGCCGCAGCGATATGTCGAGCTTTTGACCCTGCATTATTTTGCGGGACTGAGCCTGAAGCAGGCGGCGGATTTCCTTGGCATCAGCTACGGAGCGGCAAAAACGGCTTTGTTCCGTGCCAGAGTGCAGCTGAAAAAACGATTGGAGGGGGATGGATATGACCTTTAAGGAGTTAATGGAGAACTATAAAAATGGTACGGCTACGCCTGAGGAACGAAAGCAGGTGGAGCAGGAGCTGGAGAAATACGAAACGATCTCTCAGCATTATATGAATGAGATTCCCTTGGAGGAAGAAGAACCAGAGAAAAATGAAGCCGAATGGAAAAAAATCCGTGGAAAGCTGAAAAAACGAAATATTCTGTTGGCGGTATTTATTTTATTGGCAGTGATCATAGTTTCCTGGGGCAGCATTGCCATCAATGCGGAGCATTATTTGAGCAAGCTGTGGTACGATCCGAACGAGAATCATTTGGGTTCCGAATTTGCTACGGATCTGGAGCTTGCGCTGGAAGCGGCAACAGAATTATATATGCCGTCTGTGCGGACGGAATCTGTCATCTCGGAACGGACGGGCGTAGGGCAGTATGATCTTTCCATCCAGCAATGGGATAATTCCGAAAACGAGATTAGATATTGTTTCGGAAACGTAGAACGGAACCGGATCACGCTAAACAGAGATTTTTATCAATATGCCTCTGCGAATGCCTTTGAAAACAGTGACCCTTATAATGAGGGGATACAGACGCCGAAGGATGAAATCATGGCGAAGGTGGGGATGCTGCCGGAATATGTGCGCTGCAAAACCTATATTTCCTTTGGAAAGGATGTTTCCACGGAAACGCTGGCAGAGATTCTGGAAAAGTATGACCTCTATGCTTATTGGGCAGGGGTGCGTGTGGCAGAACAGGATAGACAGATTTATCCCCTGACAGGCTTTGACCCCAGCGGCGCAGGCTATATTAGAGCGGCTGTGGAGGAAAAATATCCCTATTATGAAATCGGTGAGCATCGGAAGGAAGATATGGGAATGGTTTTTGAAGAGCATTTCAAAAGCTTGCTGCGCCTTGCCATGGATGAGAATATTTATCCGAAGCTGAATCAGGTTGGTTTCAATGATGTGAGCGAGCATCAGGAGTATCTGGATTATGTGGAAGAAAATGGTGTAAAAACCTATGGTTTTGTGGCTTTCCTGACAAGGGAGCAGATCGCACAGCTTGCGACAGAGGAGGTCATCAGCGGTTTTTATATTGATGATTTGCAATTGGAAATCCCTTGGGAATAAACATAGAAAAAGACCTATTTCTCTTATGATTTTTGAGAAATAGGTCTTTTTATTTGCCCTTGCAAATCAGGGTGCAGGGAAATGATTTCCCTGCCGTGGGTTTGGGAGTGGAACTCCCAATTACGCAGCTTCAAAGAACTGCTTGTGCCATACCAGGAACATATAAACCGTCCAGATCTTGCGGCTGTTGTCCGCCTTGCCGGCCTTATGCTCGTCCAGATATTTCATAATTTCGTCCACCTTGAAGAATTCCTCTGCCGCAGGGCTGTGGAAGGCTTCCTTCACGATGTTGTAATACTTGTCCTCTTTCAGCCACACACGGATAGGCACGGGGAAGCCCAGCTTCTTCTTTTCCGCCACCATATCGGGCAGATAGCGGTGGGCAGCCTGCCGCATGGCATATTTCGTATTTTCCTTGTTTACCTTGTATTCCGTAGGCACTTTTCTTGCTACATCGAATACCACTCTATCCAAGAAGGGTACCCGCACCTCTAAAGAGTGGGCCATGCTCATTTTATCCGCCTTCAGCAGAATATCGCCAATGAGCCAGAAATGGATGTCGATATACTGCATTTTTGTCACATCGTCCAAATCCTTCACCTTATCATAGAAGGACTTCGTCAGCTCCATGTGGTTGTATTTGCCTGTGGGGTTTTTCAGGATGCGTTCCCGTTCTTCTTCATTCAGCATAAAGGCATTCCCGATGAAACGTTCCTGCAAATCCTTGCTGCCGCGGATGAGGTAGTTTTTCCCCTTCATTTTCGGCAGTTTTTTCGCCACTGCGCCCAAGCCCTTACGGACGGGACGGGGCAGGCGGGTCAGGGGCAGCAGGTCATGGGGCTCCCGATAGATATTGTAGCCGCCGAAAAGCTCATCGGCACCCTCGCCGCTCATGCAGGTTTTCACATACTGTGCCGCTGTGCCTGTCACGAAATACAATGCGATGGCGGAGGGGTCAGCCAAAGGCTCGTCCATGTGATACTGCACGCTGGGGATGGAATCCCAATATTCCTGTTCGGAGATCAGCTTACTGTAGTTTTTAATCTGAATTTTTTCGGAAAGAGCCTTAGCATAGTCAATCTCGTTATATTTTGCATAATCGAAGCCCACGGTGAAGGTCTTGTCCCCATGGAAGCAGGCAGCCACATAGGAGCTGTCTACGCCGCTGGAAAGGAAAGAACCAACCTCAACGTCGGCGATTTTATGAGCCTGAATGGAATCCTGCATGGCTGCATCGATTTCTTCCACATACTGTTCCAGAGATTTGCTGTGGTCGGGCTCGAACACAGGCTCCCAATAGCGTTTGATGTCCATTTTGCCATCCTTGAAGGTGAAGCAATGAGCGGGCATCAGCTTGAAAATGCCTTTGAAGAAGGTTTCCTCCAAAACGCTGTACTGGAAGGTCAGGTAATTTTCTAAAGCAACGGGGTTTACCTCTTTTTTCACATGGGGATGCTCCAAAATACTCTTGATTTCAGAGCCATAGATCAGGTTACCGTTGGCGATGGTATAGTAAAAGGGCTTGATGCCGAAAAAGTCTCTGGCGCCGAACATGGACTGGTTTTTCTTATCCCAGATCACAAAGGCAAACATCCCTCTGAGCCGCTGCAGGATATCTTCGCCCCATTCCTCGTAGCCGTGGAGGAGGACTTCCGTATCCGCACGGCTGCTCATGACATGACCTTTGGCTTCCAGTTCTTCCCTGATCTCCCGATGGTTGTAAATTTCACCGTTGAAGGTGATGACCATATCTTTTGTTTCGTTATAGATAGGCTGATGACCACCCTCCAAGTCCACAAAACTCAGCCGGCGGAAGCCCATGGCAATGCCTTCGTCGATATGGGAACCGCCGCTGTCGGGACCACGGTGGATGATCTTATTTTTCATGTTTTCCAATATTTCCTCGGGCGTTGCAATCTGCCCGGTAAAGCCGCAAAAGCCGCACATATCTTTTTCCTCCTCAAAGAGTCTATTTTCGTATCAATCTACATCTTCACTCTAGCACAAAGGGTGGGGAAAAGCAACTTACTCCGCGGATTCCTCTGCTGTTTTCGCTTCGTTTCTGCCGAAAAGGTCGGAAAGGTATTTCAGGCCATCGGTGAAGCCATCCCACCACCAGTCGAAGGAGAAGGTGAAACCCCAGTTGCCCGCGGAGGTGCCGGGGATATTCATACGATGCTCCGTACCCAGATTCATGACATCCTGCAAAGGCACGATGACCGTATCAGCGGCGGAGGAGAAGGCCAGACGAATCAAGTCCCAAGCCACATTCTGCCCGTCCACGTTCATATAGCGGCGGAAATGGTCTTTTTCCGCTTCGGGGGCTGCTTCGTACCAGCCGCGGCAGGTATCGTTATCATGGGTGCCTGTATAGACGACAGTATTTTTTTCATAGCTGTGGGGCAGGTAAGCGTTGTTTTTATCCTGCCCGAAGGCGAATTGCAAAATACGCATACCGGGGAAGCCTGCGGCATCTCTCAGAGCCACAACCTCATTGGTGATGATGCCCAAATCCTCTGCAATCAGGGGCAGCTTGCCCAGTTTTTCCTCCAACCGCTGGAAGAATTTCAGGCCGGGCGCCTTCACCCAGTTGCCGCCACGGGCATCCTCTGCACCGAAGGGCACTTCCCAGTAGGCTTCAAAGCCACGGAAATGGTCGATGCGGAGGATATTCACATCCCCCAGTGTTTTCTGGATACGGGAAGTCCACCAAGCGAAATCTGTTTTTTCATGCTGCTTCCAGTCGTAAAGAGGGTTGCCCCAAAGCTGGCCTGTTTCGCTGAAATAATCGGGGGGCACACCTGCTACGCAGGTGGGGAAGCCCTTGCTGTCCAGACGGAACAATTTTTGGTTTGCCCAAACATCGGCACTGTCGTAGGCCACAAAGATGGGCGCATCCCCGATGATGGAGATGCCCTTTTCGTTGGCGTAAGCCTTCACAGCCTGCCACTGCTTCTGGAAGATATACTGCAGGAAGGTTTCCTTTTCAATGGCATCTGCCAATTCCTTTCTCCATTTTTTTAGGGAGGCAGGATTGCGTTTTTTCAGCCCTCTGGGGAAGGAATTCCAGTTGGCACCGATATAGTAGTCCTTCAACTGTTTTTCTGTCAGTTCCAGACCTTCACATTCTGCCGCGAAAGCATCGAAATTCTCTGTGGTTTCCTCTGCGGCACGTTCTGCACGGAAATGGTTTTTCAGTGCCACGAACAGCACATAATCCTCCAGCCAGAAGGCATTTTTTTCGCAAAATTCTGCGTAATCCTCGGGTTTTTCTGCTGCCTTAAAATTCTGGAAAGCTTTTTCCAGCAGGGGCAGCTTGGCATCGGATGCCTTTTTGTAATCTACTCTTGCAGAGGGCTCTACCCTAGAACCGTCTAAATCTTCCTCTGTCAGCAGACCGTCCTTCGCCAGTTCCTCCAAGCTGATGAGGAGGGGATTGCCCGCAAAGGCGGAGCAGCTTGCATAAGGGGAGCCGCCGTCATCGGTGGGCACCAAGGGCAAAATCTGCCACAAAGTCTGGTTGGCCTCTGCCAGTTTATCCACGAAGGTATATGCCGCCTGCCCCAAATCGCCGATGCCGAAGGCAGAGGGCAGAGAGGTGGGGTGCAGCAGGATACCGCTTCTTCTTTTTGCCATAAAGTTACACTCCTTTTATAAAAAACAAATTTTTGAAAAATTGCTGATTTCATTTCAAATGATTATCCGAACCTTTATTATAGCAATATTTTCATTCTTTCACAAGGTTTGGGGGGATTTGTCAATAAAAAAGGCCTTGGAAAATAGTATTCCAAGGTCTTTTTGCCTTTATCCGATGTGACAATGCCCAAGCTTTACATAAAAATCATTTTCAAAAGCAGCATTGGAAAAATCGGCACGATACTTCCGCCAATCAACTGCGAAAGCGTATGTCTCTTGGTTTTGATGCTTGACAGATATACCAATAGGGTAATCAAAACACCGATGGCAGCCGGTGTGTATAAGCCGAAAGAAGCGAATAGTATAATCGGTGCCGCTACGCCGCAGGCATGACCGCTTGCTTTTTTATGAAAGCAAAGGTTTATCACAAATATCAACAATCCGGACAAAAGATATTCCAGATATACCGCCAACATATAGGCTGGAGCATGGAAGAGAAGGCCAACGGTGATACCCAATAGATAGCCGACCACAGCAAAAATCATAGCAAGGGTTCTTTGTCCCTCGCGGCCTTGCTTTTGATATTTGGGAATGTGTTTTTGCATGGGATATGCAAGGAGCGGAAAGAAGGTTAAAAACAGCACACCCTGAAAATAGACCGACGGAGGGGCAAACTGCTCCAAACCGGAAAGGTGCAGGGTCGTTAATAGGGCGAAAGCCAAGATTGGTGCAACTGTTATTTTTCTAATGACAAAATAAATCTGTTTCATTTCGTTTACCTGCCTATATCAAATTATTGCCCTTGAAAAAGGGATTGCTTTTGTCATTTGCATGGGCACGTTGACAAAAAAATAATTTTTTCAGTACAATAATGTGAGATAACTGTATCACATTCTCTTTGCTGCGGCAACGAAGCAACCTGATACAAAAAAACGGAAATCATATCATATCTGCAAAAGGAGAAGCTATGGATGAACGAAAAGAAGCAAATTTGCGTGTGAAAAACAGCATCACACAAACGGTATTGCTGTAATACTGCATGAAGAATGACAAAAAAAGAAAAAAGTGAAAAAAAGCGGAAAATCCCGCTAAATACCGAAAAATCAACGTTTTCTAGGGGTGGCAGTTTGAAAATTGACATTCTTAATGACGCATGAAAAATAGAGAAAAGACAGGTTTTTGCAACCTGTCTTTTTCTTTTAAAAAAGTTTTTAAAATTTTTAAAAAGTCTTTAAAACCTTTATAAATCAACGTTTAGCAGTTTTTAAAGATTTTTAACTTTAAATTTTGAAATGGAAGAAAAAAGATTTTATTAAGGAACTAAGATTAAGGAACTTGGATTTTAGTTCCTTAATATAAAAAGCTTGAAAAATCAACGTTTTCAAGAAACTTTTTTTCTAGTTCAAAAATTTGCGTCACAAAGAATGTCAAAAATATTGACTGCAAATCTACCTAAATTATGTTGTTTTGATTTTAGGTAAATTTTGTTACCTAAAAATTTTTTTAAAAAAGGTAAATTACGTTACCAAAAAATCAAATAAAAAAATAATAAATTCTGTTACTATTTAACCGCAGTTATTTTCGTGGGAAATGGATAACTTACCACTAGGCTGATGATGTTCAGCCCACAGGTATTTTAGTTGATCTTGCAAGAGTTTTTTTCCAACTGAATCCATTTCTCTATAAGTATTCAGTAGATTATGCTCATCTGGGAGCAGATCAGATTTAGAAGAAATAGAAGTAGATTTCTCATCTTTACCAAAGAGAAGATAGTCAACGGACACATTTAAATGAGTTGATAAGGCTATGAGGTTTTCGCCAGAAGGTAAAGCCCCTTTTTTCCATGTTCCTGTAGAACTTGTACTGATTCCAAGGCTTTTTAAAACAGCAGTTAGTGTCGTTCCTTTTGATTTACATATATCTTTTAATCGTGTATAAAACATAAAAACACTCCTTTTAATGAGTTTAATTATTGACAAACTCATTTATATGAGTTAACATGGATATGTAGTAAATTTCGTTACGCAATATTATACCAAATTTAATGAGTTTTTACATCTTTTTTCAAGAGAGAGGTGAGTGATGTGGAAAGAAAAATGAAGGAAAAGTGGAGACTTACTCCTTTTGGGGTCAAAGTAAAGAAAAGACTGATTGAAAAGGACATGACAACAAGCGAACTGGCAAACCAGATTGGTGTTAGCCGTTCTTTTCTTAGTCAGATTCTTTATGGTAATAAAAAAGGTGGGAAATACATTCCTATGATTCAGGAGGTGCTAGATATTAAGGAATGTAAGCGCAAAAAAGCTGTTGGAGAATAGGAGGTTAAATGTGATGGACAAAAAAAATGCACCGCAGGGAATGGCACTTCCCGATGCGATGCAAAACAAAGAATTACAAGAAAATTATATCAGAAACATGGAAGAAATGGAAGATGATATTTTTAGAGAATATACCTTTATGGTTTTATCTTTGTTCTGTGTTTTCAACGTAGGCTTCTGGGTGAGTTATTTCTGGAGGGTGATGTTTTTATGAATATATCTGAAGGAAATGGAGTAAAAGTGAGAATCAGTGAAACGTATGTGTCTGTGAGCCGCGGAAACCTCCCGTATAAATGGGGGAAAGAGGAAAACCAACATTGGCAAAACTTTAGGGATCTTCTTCGTTTCATGGGTTCTATTGGGTTTTATGTTGGCGAAGATAAGGAAATCAAAAGGAAATATCCTGTCCTAAGTTCAGATCATAGAATTGGACGGTATGGAGATTTGAAGTTTAAAGCTGAGTGGGAAAAAAACTATTTTTCAATCAAATTTTATCAGGATATAAATTATGAGAACCCATATGGTGGATATTATGATTTTGACAAGATTGCTAAAATGCCATATCTGATCAGGAAACAATTTGAATTATCCTTAAAAAAGATGATCAGATACTTTGAAAGCAAAGGATACCTTGTTGAACAATATAGTGGTGGAGAACTAAAAGGTTCTGCATTCATTGTTGATAACTATATTAGGTCGTGTCACCATCCTCAGAGAAAGAAGTTTGATTTGTCGGAGATAGATGGAATGACGGCGGATAGCTATAACAGCCATGACAGGGATAATAAAATCATCTTCAATGGAGAAGAAAAATACTTTAGAGACTGGAATGGATACCTATATCGTGGTAAGGTGTATCACAATATCAACAATATGTGGTGGGTACTTCTCCCAAGTGGAAAGGTAAGAAATAAAGCATCCTTTGAATTGTTTGATCTATGTGAGGATGATTGCATAGGAAGACAAAAACAACATACACCGCCGGAGGGGTATGTTGAGCGAAAGAGGCAATTAAGCCTTTGTAGCACAAAAGAATTAGAAAATGAGTTGAGACGCAGAAAGAAAGCGGAAATCACTAAATAAAATGGAGGGTGGTGATACGGTGGAGGAAATGTATTTGACAGTAAAGGAATTGGCGGAGCTGAAGGGATGTACCGAAAGGTATGTAAGAATGCAAATTGAGAAGCAAAAAATTATGGCTGAAACGATAAAAGTATTGCAACAGGGCCCGGGTCAGGGTGGTATCCAATACCGTATTCCACTTTCCGGTATTGATAAGAAGCTTCAATCGAAGTTCA
>CAMBLO010000012.1 GCA_945868505.1 uncultured Clostridia bacterium
TAGAGCATCGCCTTGCCAAGGCGAGGGTCGCGAGTTCGAATCTCGTCTCGCGCTTCTTTTTCCACAAAATTTCATACTTTGCGCGAGTGGCTCAGTGGTAGAGCATCGCCTTGCCAAGGCGAGGGTCGCGAGTTCGAATCTCGTCTCGCGCTTGAAAGAATCGGTTTTGAAAAATTCAAGACCGATTTTTTTGCATACACGGAGAAAAGCCGATGAAACACTTTGGCAGATTGGACTGCCGGCGGGACAAGGGGACAAAGGCATTTCAAGTAGGGTTTGCGTAGCAAATACAGGAGTATGGCGCAGCCATACGAATGGCTTTTCTCAATATAAAATAAATCAGAGGAGTGGGTGCCATGATCGTAGGGACTTGTGAGGTCACCTTTCGGGCAGAGTGGGTCTCCAGCCTGAAGGAAAAGCGGATGGTGGTAAAAAGTCTGGTGGAAAAAACAAGACATAAATTCAACGTTTCCGTGGCGGAGGTGGACAGACAGGATGAGCATAAAACCATTGTCATCGGCTTCGCCTGTGTTACCAATGAAAGACGCCATGCCGACAGCATGATACAGCATATTCTGGATTTTATGGAGAAAAATACGGAGGCTGAACTCCTTTCTGCGGAATATGAGGTTTTTTAGCCATGTTTTTTGCTGAAAACCTGCGGAAAATTTGCATTTACCTGTAGATTTTCAAAAATCAGTGTGTTATAATCAACTGTGATTGTGCAGTTTTCGTGTACTGTATCTCAACATGGCAGCATCATAGAAAATAAGACAAGGTTGTCATAAAACGAATATTTTTAAGGAGGAGCTTCTTACAATGAACGCAACATTATTGAACAAAGAAAAAACAGCAGTAAAATTTTCCTTTGAAGTAACTGCAGAAGTACTGGAACAGGGTATGGCATTTGCTTACAACAAACACAAAAACAATCTGTCCCTGCCCGGCTTCAGAAAAGGCAAAGTGCCCAGAAAACTGATCGAAGCACAGTATGGCGAAGCATTCTTCTACGAAGATGCCATCAACCACATCTTCCCCGAAGAATACATGAAAGCAGTAAAAGAACTGGGTCTGGAAGTTGTATCCGCACCTACACTGGATATCGAATACATCGAATCCGGCAAAGGCGCAAAATTCATCGTTGATGTAACAGTAAAACCCGAAGTAACACTGGGTCAGTACAAAGGTCTGGAAGTTGAAAAGGTTTCCGCTGAAGTTACAGACACAGACGTTATGATGGAACTGGAAAAAGTGCAGAGACAGAACGCAAGAAAAGTTGAAGTAACAGACAGAGCAGCTCAGATGGGCGACGTTGCAAACATCGACTACCTGGGTTCCGTTGACGGCGTACCCTTCGACGGCGGCAAGGCAGAAGGCCATGACCTGGAACTGGGTTCTCATTCCTTCATCGAAGGCTTTGAAGAACAGATCGTTGGTCACAACATCGGCGAAGAATTCGACATCAATGTAACATTCCCCGAAGCTTACCATGCACCTGAACTGGCTGGCAAGCCCGCTGTATTCGCAATCAAACTGAACGCAATCACAGCAAAAGAACTGCCTGAACTGAACGATGCATTTGCAGAAGATGTATCCGAATTCTCCACACTGGATGAATACAAAGCAGATATTCTGGCTAAACTGGCAACAGAAAAAACAGAAAAAGCAAAACAGCTGCAGGGCGACAAGCTGCTGGATGCAGCAGTAGCAAACTGCACAATGGAAGTTCCTCAGGTTATGTACGATAACAAGATTGACAGCATGATGAGAGAATTTGAAGAAAACATCGTTCGTCAGGGTCTGTCCATGGATATCTACTATCAGTACATGGGCACAAACGAAGAAACAATGAGAGAAACTTTCAAAGATACATCCATGAAGAGCGTTGACGCAAGACTGATGCTGGAAGCAATCGCAAAGGCTGAAAATCTGGTAATCTCCGACGAAGATCTGGATGCAGAAGTTTGCAAATACGGCGAAAGCTATGGCGTTGACGGCAAAACAATGCTGGAAATGATCCAGGATGAAGATAAAGAAGCACTGAGACAGGATATGCTGGTAAGAGCAGCTATGAAAGTGATCGAAGACACAGCTATCCTCAAAGAAGCTTAATCAGCGGCGAAGCCGTTAACTCAAAAACAGGTTTTTGAGTTGAAATATCGTAAGTCAGATAGGCACAGGAAACTGTGCCTATTTAGATAATATAAGATTGGAGGAATCATAATGAGTTTAGTACCTATGGTCGTAGAACAGTCCAACCGTGGTGAACGTTCTTATGATATTTATTCCAGATTGCTGAAAGACAGAATCATTTTTCTGGGGGAAGAAGTCAACGATGTGACAGCAAGCCTTGTAGTAGCGCAGCTGCTGTTTTTGGCGGCGGAAGACCCCGACAAGGATATCAACCTGTACATCAACAGCCCCGGCGGCTCTGTAACAGCCGGTTTGGCGATTTACGATACTATGCAGTACATCAAACCCGATGTATCTACCATCTGTATCGGTATGGCGGCAAGCATGGGCGCTTTCCTGCTGGCAGGCGGTGCAAAGGGCAAGAGATACGCTCTGCCCAATGCGGAAGTGATGATCCATCAGCCCAGCGGCGGCGCAAGAGGACAGGCAACAGATATCCGCATCCATGCAGAAAATATTTTACGCACAAAGAAAAAGCTGAATGAAATTCTGGCAGAAAATACAGGACGTTCCTATGAAGAAATCGAAAGAGATACGGAACGGGATAACTTTATGAGTGCTGAGGAAGCAAAGGCTTATGGCCTGATCGACGATGTGATCACAAAGCCTCAGACAAAGGAGAGAGGATAAATGGCAGGTAAAACGGAAGATATGAACAAGCTGCGGTGTTCCTTCTGTGGGAAAACACAGGATCAGGTGAAAAAACTGATTGCGGGACCTAATGTGTATATCTGCGATGAATGTATCGACCTGTGTGCGGATATCATCGATGAAGAATACGATGTGCTGGCAAACAAGGACGAAGAACTGAATGTTCCCAAGCCCAAGGAAATCAAAGAAACACTGGATGAATATGTCATTGGTCAGGACAGAGCAAAGCAGGCCTTGGCCGTTGCCGTTTACAACCATTACAAACGGATTTATATGGATGCCAAAGCAGAGGATGTGGAACTGCAGAAAAGCAATATTCTGCTGGTAGGCCCTACGGGTACTGGGAAAACTCTGCTGGCCCAGACACTGGCGAAGGTGCTGAACGTACCCTTTGCCATTGCCGATGCCACATCCCTGACAGAAGCGGGCTATGTTGGTGAAGACGTGGAAAACATCCTGCTGAAGCTGATTCAGGCGGCAGATTATGAT
Source organism: uncultured Clostridia bacterium (assembly GCA_945868505.1). GTDB lineage: Bacteria > Bacillota > Clostridia > Lachnospirales > Anaerotignaceae > Anaerotignum_A. Next base: position 3,334 of record CAMBLO010000012.1, read on the forward strand.
ATCGAGCGGGCAGAGAGAGGCATTATCTATATCGACGAAATCGATAAGATTACCAAAAAGAGTGAAAACGTATCCATCACAAGAGATGTTAGCGGCGAAGGCGTACAGCAGGCGTTGCTGAAGATTCTGGAGGGGACTGTGGCAAGCGTGCCCCCTCAGGGCGGCAGAAAACACCCCCATCAGGAATTCATCCAGATCGATACCACAAATATCCTGTTCATCTGCGGCGGTGCCTTCGGTGGCATCGAAAAAATCATCCAGAACCGTATGGGTCACAAGGTCATCGGCTTTGGTGCGGAAGTGCAGAGCAAGCTGGATAAAACAAACGATGAACTGCTGCAGAGCCTGATGCCGCAGGATCTGCTGAAATATGGCCTGATTCCTGAATTTATCGGTCGTCTGCCTGTGGTAGTGACACTGGATAATCTGGACGAGGATGCCTTTGTTCATATTCTGACAGAGCCCAAGAATGCCCTGACAAAGCAGTATGAATATCTTTTCGCTTTGGATGATGTCATTCTGGAATTCAAGGAAGAAGCCCTGAGAGCCATCGCAAGAAAAGCCATGGAACGGGAAACAGGTGCCCGTGGCCTGCGTTCTATCGTAGAGGAATTCATCAACCCCATTATGTATGAAATTCCTACAGAAACCACAGTGGAACGTTGCATCATCACAGAAGATGTTGTCAGCGGAAAAGAAAAACCTGAATATGTTTTTAACGAAAACAGACAGCCCCTGCAGCGGATGCGGAAACGCAAAAGCAGCAAAACAGGAGTTTCGGCTTAAGAAAAGAGCGTTTGGATGAACTGCTTTTTACGCCATGCTTCGGGGTGTCTGAATGGTGATTGAAAAGGAAAAAGCGTCAGAAATACTGCAAAACGGTATTCTGACGCTTTCTTTTTTTGCCCGGGAAAGGTTCTCTTTGGGGAAAAACGCACAATGGATAGAGGTAAAATTTTATAGTGTATGGAAAATTGTACACGTGCCATGGAATCACTGGAATATCTGACGAAAACGAAAAAAATGTTAAAAAAATCGCAAAAAAGCGTTGACTACGCAGAACGAGAGGGATATAATTTACCTGTATTTGAGAGAGGGACAAAAATAAACAAGTGTCCTCGTAATAGAAACGATATAAAAAGAAAAAGATATATAAAAAATAGGAGGAAGAAAAAATGCTGACACTGGAAATGATTCAGGATGCAAAAAAAACACTGGAAGGCGTAGCTAGAGTAACACCTATGTACGAATCCGCTTTCATTAACCCCAACGCAAACGTATTCATCAAATGCGAAAATATGCAGCTCACAGGTTCCTTCAAACTGAGAGGTGCTTATGTAAAAACAAACAGCCTGACAGAAGAAGAAGCTTCCAAAGGCGTAATCGCTTGCTCTGCAGGTAACCACGCTCAGGGCGTAGCTCTGTCTGCTCAGAAAAAAGGCATCAAAGCAACAATCTGCATGCCCGCTGGCGCACCTCTGGCAAAAGTAGAAGCTACAAAGAGCTACGGCGCAGAAGTTGTTCTGGTTCCCGGCGTATACGATGACGCAGCTGCAAAAGCAGTTGAACTGCAGAAAGAACACGGCTATACATTCCTGCACCCCTTCAACGACGAATATGTAATGGCTGGTCAGGGTACAGTTGGTCTGGAAATCTTGGACAGACTGCCTGATGCAGAAGTTGTATTCGTTCCCATCGGCGGTGGCGGTCTGATCTCCGGTGTTGCTTGCGCAATCAAGAGCATCAACCCCAACTGCAAAGTATACGGCGTACAGGCTGCAGGCGCTCCTTCCATGAAACAGTCTCTGGAACACAAGAAAATCGAAAAACTGGCAAGCGTTGCAACAATGGCTGACGGTATCGCTGTAAAAGAACCCGGTGACCTGACATTCGAAAACTGCATCAAATATGTTGACGGCGTTGTAACAGTAACAGAAGCTGAAATCGCTTCTGCTATCCTGATGCTGCTGGAAAAACACAAAATGGTAGCAGAAGGCGCTGGTGCTGTTTCCGTAGCAGCTGCTATGACAAACAAAGTAGACATCGCTGGCAAGAAAGTAGTTTGCGTAGTATCCGGCGGTAACGTAGACGTTAACGTTCTGGACAGAATCATCGACAAAGGCCTGCAGGAAAACGGCAGAATCGCTGAATTCTCCGTAATGATGGCTGATAAACCCGGTCAGCTGATCCAGCTGCTGCAGATCATCTCCAGTACAGGTGCTAACATTCTGGATGTTAACCACGACAGAAGAGCAAAAGGCGTAGCAGTAAGCAACGTAGTTGTAAACGTAACAGTAGAAACAAGAAACAAAGCACACTACGAAGAAATGATGGCAGCTCTGAAAGCAAACGGCTACACAATCTGATTTTTATAACGTATACAAACCATCCTCAAACGGGGATGGTTTTTTTCTGCAAAAAAAGGGTTGACTTTGACGCTGCGGCAAGGAGTATCCTGTAGATACAGGAGGTGAGGAAATGGAATATGGCATCAAGGAAATGACAGCGCTTTCCGGTATCAGCGGCAGAACGCTGCGCTATTATGACAGTATTGATCTTCTGAAACCCAAACGGGTCAGCGAAGCAGGGTATCGTTTTTATGGGGAACAGGAATTGGAACTGCTCCAGCAGATTTTGTTCTATCGAGAACGGGGATTTGCCCTAGAGGAAATCCGTCGGATTTTGTATCAGAAAGATTTTGACGTGATGGCTGCGCTGCAGGAGCATTTGCGGGAGCTGGAACAGAGGCAGGAAGAAATCGGAAAGATGGTACAGAATGTAAAAAATACCATTGCATCCATGAAGGGAGAAAGAAGCATGGGGGAAAAGGAACGTTTTGAAGGATTCAAACAGCGTATCGTACAGGAGAATGAGGCGGCATACGGAAAAGAACTGCGGGAGAACCATGGCGATGCAGCGGTGGATGGCGCCAATCAAAAGCTTCTGGGGATGACAGAAGGGGACTATGAACATTTTCGCAATCTGGAACAGGAGATAAAGGATGCCTTGCAGGAAGCGGTGCTGGCGCAGGAAGACCCTGCGGGAGAAGCGGGGCGCAGGGTGGTGCTGCTCCATAAGGAATGGCTCTGCATGACTTGGAAGGAATATTCCGAAAATGCCCATCGGGGTGTGGCAAACCTTTATGTGATGGATGAACGCTTTCAAGCGTATTATGACAAAGAGGTGGAAGGCTGCGCGGCATTTTTGCGGGCTGCGGTGCTCCATTGGGTTATCGGAACAAAATAAAGGATTTGGGTTTGGGCAGCAGTCCAAGCCCTTTTCTCTTGTTGAAAAAATATGGGAAATATATTATGCTACTCTTTGAGGTGAAAAGAAATGGAAAAAACAAAAGATAAACGAACCATCGGCATCTGCTATACCCTTGCTGGCGGGATGTGCTGGGGGCTTTCCGGCTGCTTTGGACAATATTTATTTCAGGAAAAGGGCATTACGGCGGAATGGCTGGTAACGGTACGTCTGGTTTTTGCAGGAATACTGCTGACCTTGATAGGGCTGCTTTTAGCGAAAAAACAAATGGGGGATATTTGGAGAAACCCTGTGGATAGAAAACGATTGCTGATCTTTGCCATCGGCGGGATGCTGACCTGCCAGTATACCTATTTTGCCGCCATACAGCATTCCAATGCAGGTACGGCTACGGTGCTGCAGTCCTTGGCGCCTGTGATTATTTTGGGTATCGTTTGCATGAAGGAAAAACGGCTGCCCCGCAAACTGGAAACGGGAGCCATTTTTTGTGCATTATTGGGGGTATTTCTGCTGAGTACCCATGGAGATATCCACAGCATGAGCATTACAACATTGGCACTGCTTTTCGGTTTAGGTGCAGCAGCCAGTGCGGCGGCCTATAACCTGCTTTCCGGGGATTTGCTGCGGAACTATGGGGTGTATGCCGTGGTCGGATATGCCATGTTTATCGCTGGGATGGCTATGGTTATCATGGTGCGCCCCTGGAGATATGCTGTGACCTATGATATGGGAACGATTTTGGCAACGGCAGCGGTCGTTGTCATTGGCACGGCGGTGGCATTCTCTTTGTATCTGAAGGGGGTCAGCCTTGTGGGGCCTTTTATGGGCAGCCTGCTTGGGATGGTAGAGCCCATTACGGCTGTTATTGTTTCTCTGGTGTTCCTTGGGGCGGCCTTCCAGTTTATGGATTTGGCGGGCTTCGTGCTGATTTTGGGTACGGTGGTGGCTTTGTCGCTGCGGTCGAAATAACGAAACATACATATCCCTTGATTTTTTGGAAATCAGGGGATATTTGCTTGGGAAAGCATTTTATGGTATGATAAAGGTCTAAAAAATTTTATCTTACGATATGAAAATAGATGAGGTGAGAGATTTGGCGGAACAGAAAAACAGTAAGAAGCCTGCCAAAGCCCCCGCAAAAGCACCGGCGGTGAAAAAGAACACTTCCGGCGGGCAAGGCGGCGGAAAAAAGGCACAGCCTGCTGCGAAAAAGGAAACCACAAAGGTGACGGCACAGCCTACCCGCTTTGGGGATAGTATTTTGGATGAGATTATCCTGCTTTTGGTGATTGTGGTATCTATCGTGGTATTCGTCAGCCTTTTGACGGATAAAATGGGTGTCATTGGCGGGCTCATCAGCAGCTTTTTCAAAGGCATTCTCGGCTTCGGCGGCATTCTGCTGCCTGTGTTTGTCATTGCCTATTGTATTTGGATGTTGGCGGATGAGGAAAAGAGATATCCCTTGGTGCGGGCCTGTGGTGCGGCATTGTTTTTGCTGACGGTGGCTTCGGCGGCACAGGTCATCAATCCTGTGAAAACGGCAGAAGGCGTGGGCTTCCTGAAACGCTGCGGCACACTGTATGCAGAAGGGGCCTTCAGCAACGGGGGCTTATTTGGCGGTCTGCTGGGCGGTTCATTGTATCGTGCGCTGGATGTGCTGGGCAGCGTGATTATTCTGTTGGCACTGGGGATTATTTCCATCGTTATGGCAACAGGCAAGTCCTTTTTCCATGCTATCGGCGATGCCAATGCCCATCGGAAGGCAAGGAGAAAGGTAAAGAACGAAAAAATCAAAAATAAAGCGGAACGGATTCGACAGCAGGAATTGCTTGAAGAAGAACGGCTGGCGAAAAAGGAAGAACGCCGCAGAAAAATGTCCCGAGAGGATTTCAATATCGAGTTGCAGGAGGGTGACAAAAAGGAAACCCCCTATGTGCAGGAAACTGTATTCCGCAAGAAACCTATGATACTGGAATCCAAAAAGCGGGAACCTATTTTCGATTTTGTAAAGGAAAATAAAGAGGAAGCCGAAGCGGAAAAGGACGCAGTGAAGGCGGCGGCCTCTGTGATGGCGGCTTCCACCCTGCGGGAAACGGTAAAAGCCAAAGCGGGTGATATCATTCCCGGAGTAAAGGCGAAGGAGCCTGTGATTTTGCCGGAGAAGCAGGAAGAACCCTTGGTACAGGGCGTTGGTTTGGAGGATGGGGATGCCCTGATCGAAGAAATCTTCGCAGAAAAGCCTGAAGCAGACGACAGCCCTATCATTGATATCCTGCCCGAGGAGGATATGGGCAAGGAAATGGAACCTGCTGTGGAGGAAATCCCCATCGTTGCGGAAGAAATGACAGAAGAAGCGCCCGCTCCTGCGGAAAAGACCGTAGAAGAAATGGAAGCGGATACAGAAGCGGCGGAGGCAGAAGAAGCAGCGGCAGAGATTCCCGCTGAGCCCGTAGAGGTGGAAAAGCCTTATATTTATCCGCCAATCGATCTGTTAGGGAAAGACCCCCAGACAGGCAGCGGCAGCAACCGTTCTGAAATGATTGAAAATGCCAGAAAGCTGGAATCTACATTAAAGAGCTTTGGTGTCGATGCCAAGGTCATTCAAATCAGCAAAGGGCCTACGGTCACCAGATATGAACTTTCTCCCAGTCAGGGGGTAAAGGTCAGCAAGATTGTGAATCTGGCGGATGATATTGCCCTGAATTTGGCTGCCAGCGGCATTCGTATCGAAGCCCCTATCCCCGGCAAGGCGGCGGTGGGCATCGAGGTACCCAATAAGGAAACCCAATCTGTTTATATGAGAACCTTGCTGGAAAGCGATGCCTTCAAGGAGCATCCCTCCAAGCTGGCCTTTGCATTGGGGCAGGATATTGCAGGCAATCCCGTGGTGACAGATATTGCAAAGATGCCCCATTTGTTGATCGCTGGGGCGACAGGCAGCGGTAAGAGCGTATGTATCAATACCCTGATTACCAGTATTTTGTATAAGGCCGACCCCAAGGAGGTCAAGTTGCTTTTGGTAGACCCCAAGGTGGTTGAGCTGAGCGTTTACAATGGCATTCCCCATCTGCTGATTCCCGTTGTGACAGACCCGAAGAAGGCTTCTTCTGCCCTGAACTGGGCGGTGCGGGAAATGTTGCAGCGGTATAATGATTTTGCTGCCCATGGTGTGCGGGATATCAAGGGCTTCAATAAAATGATGGAAGAAAAGGGCGATGAAAAGGGCAAGATGCCCCAGATTGTGATTATTATTGATGAATTGGCTGACTTGATGATGGCGGCTCCCGGGGAAGTGGAGGATGCTATCTGCCGACTGGCGCAGATGGCCCGTGCGGCGGGGATGCACCTCATCATCGCTACCCAGCGCCCCTCCGTGGATGTCATCACCGGTGTTATCAAGGCGAATATCCCTTCCCGATTGGCCTTTGCCGTATCCTCCGGTATTGACTCCAGAACCATTCTGGATATGGTGGGGGCGGAAAAGCTGCTGGGCAAGGGGGATATGCTGTTCTACCCCTCCGGGCAGAGCAAGCCTTCCCGTTTGCAGGGGGCTTTCGTTACCGATCAAGAGGTAGAGGCTATTGTAGATTTCCTGAAAAAGAGCAGCAAGCCTTATTATACTCAGGAAACCATCGACCAGATTACCTCCGCAGGAAAAGCCGGCGGCGGTGCAGTGGAGGATGCCGATGAATTTTTCGGGCAGGCGGTGGATTTGATTCTGGAAAAGGAAAAGGCTTCCGTTTCCATGCTGCAGCGGCAGTTCCGCATTGGCTATAACCGTGCCGCAAGGTTGATGGATGATTTGGAAAAACACGGTATTGTTGGCCCGGAGGAGGGCAGCAAACCCAGAAAGGTTCTCATCACCAAATCTGAGTGGGAGGAAATGACGGGGGCTGTGCCCGAAGAAATATAAGAAGCGGAGAAAGCATTGATTTTATACGGCTGATGGATTTATGTAATATGAAGGAGATTTCATAACAAGGATGAAACGTATTTTTGAAAATCGGCAGGAAGAATACTTACTGAGTGGAAATAATATCGACTTGATATCGGAATTGGTGGGGGAGCAGGCGGAAAAACTAAGCTATACTCCCGTAGACATCTACCGTATCCGTCTTTCTGTGGAAGAAATCCTGCTAGTGTGGCAGGAAAAATTTGGCGAAGATGGGGTTGTTACCCTGCGGATGGGGAGCAGACTGCGGAAACCGTATTTATCTCTGGAATGTGCCGGAGAGAATTGTGACCCTATCGAAACAGGCTCCCATGGGGAATGGGGGCAGAGTATTCTTTCCCGCCTTGGGCTTTCTCCCAGCTATTCTTATACAAAAGGGAAAAACATCGTCCGATTTGAACTGAAACCACCGGCGATGAATCCAATGATACCGATTGTTTTTGCCTTGCTTTTGGCAATCCTTTGTGGGAGTGGGGGGATGTTCCTTCCGGCAGACTTCCGTTTGGCTATGGCGGGGGAGGTATTGCCCATTATCAGTGATACCTTCTTTGGTGTGCTGGGGATGGTTGCGGCGCCGTTAATCTTTTTTTCCGTGACCATAGGAATTTGTGGCATCGGGGATACTGCTACCCTTGGGGGGCTAGGCAAAAAGCTGATGCAGCGTTTCTTTCTGGTTACGCTGTTGGCGGCAATGAGCTGTGTGGCTGTGCTGACTGCCTTTTTGGGCTTGAAGATTGCGGAGGTATCGGGAGGCATGAATGGCTCCATTGAGATATTGGAAATGCTGTTTGGAATGGTGCCTGTCAATCTGTTTGAACCCTTTTTGAACGGCAATTTTATGCACATCCTTGTGCTTGCTGTTTTGATTGGCGTGGCAATGCTGCTGAAGCCCACGGCGGAGCTGTATCGGGTTATGGAGCAGTGCCAGTCTGTATTCGGTGTGATCATGGGATGGATTGGGTCGCTTCTGCCTGTTGCTATATTTGTGATTGTAGTACAAAATATGTGGTCCGGCTCTCTGGACGAGCTGCTGGGAATGTGGCAGCCTTTGGTATTCAGCATCGGTATGATGGCGGTTTTGGTGACGGCATATTTGCTGTATGTAGCCCTTCGGCTCCATGTGAAGCCCATGCTTTTGATGCGAAAGCTGATGCCGGGGTGTATGGTTGCTTTGACTACGGCATCATCATCGGCGGCATTCGGCGATGCGGTGATCTGCTGTACAAAAAAATTCGGTATTCAAAAGAAAATGGTGGACTTTGGTATTCCCTTGGGCATTGTCTTGTGTTGCCCGGGCAATGTGGTGGTATTTGTGACCTGTGTGTTGTATTCGGTACATATATATGACGTAAAGATATCTGTCATGGGGATTGTGCTTACCATTTTGCTTTGCACGTTTTTGATGATATCTGCCCCTCCCATGGCAGGGGGAGCCATGTCCTGCTATGCAATCCTGTTTGCCCAGTTGAATATCCCAACAGAGGGGCTGGGTGTTGTGATGGCTCTGGTTCTCCTGCTGGATTTCTTTGGAACGGCAGTGGACTTCCTTGGACAGCAGCTAACACTGCTTTTGCGGGCGGATGAGGAAAAGCTTTTAGACCTGCAGATACTTAAAATGAATGAATAATATCCGTGAATGCCCGTCTCTTTGAGGCGGGTTTTTGCGGTATTCTATCTGTTTTTGGTGTTGACAAAATGGGACAAGTATAGTACCATCGATTTAGGGTCATATGACTGACGGAAGTGGAACGAACCACATGGGAGTATGACGATTTGAATGCCGACCGTCTGGGCGATGATGCTTGGATTGTGGGCTTTTTCTTTTGCAAAGAAAAGGACACAATCGAGGTCCGAGGTAACCAGTTATGTGAATGGTGGAAATTCACCAACGGAGAGGAGTTTTTTGAATGTTTAAGACAGACTTACAGATCGCACAGGAATGCAAAATGGAACATATCCTGAAAGTTGCTGAAAAAGCAGGCATCCCCGAAGAATTTGTGGATTGCTATGGGAAGTACAAAGGGAAAATCAGCGACAAATATTACAACGAAATCAAAGACAACCCCGATGCAAAACTGATTCTGGTAACAGCCGTAAACCCTACACCCGCAGGCGAAGGCAAAACAACAGTTACCATCGGTCTGACAGAGGCACTGCAGAAAATGGGCAAAAATGCCATCACTTGCCTGCGTGAACCCTCTTTGGGCCCTTGCATGGGCGTAAAGGGCGGCGCTGCCGGCGGCGGCTATGCACAGGTGGTTCCCATGGAGGATATCAACCTGCACTTCACAGGCGACCTGCATGCCATCACAACAGCAAACAATCTGCTGGCTTCTATGGTAGACAACCACATCCAGCAGGGCAACGAACTGAATATCGACCCCAGAAAAATCGTTTGGAAACGCTGCGTTGACCTGAACGACAGACAGCTGAGAAACGTAATTTCCGGTCTGGGCGGCAAGGTAAACGGCGTACCCAGAGAAGATGCCTTCCAGATCACAGTAGCTTCCGAAATTATGGCTATTTTCTGTCTGGCAAACGACCTGAAACAGCTGAAAGAAATGCTGGGTCAGATCATCATTGGCTATACTTATGATGATGAACCTGTAACTGCAAAAATGATCGGCGCTGACGGCGCAATGACAGTTCTGCTGAAGGATGCGCTGCAGCCCAACGTGGTACAGACATTGGAAAACACACTGGCAATCATCCACGGCGGTCCCTTCGCAAATATCGCTCATGGCTGTAACTCTGTAAAAGCAACAAAAACAGCTATGAAGATTGCTGACTATGTTGTAACAGAAGCAGGCTTCGGTGCAGACCTGGGTGCTGAAAAATTCTTTGATATCAAATGCCGTAAGGCTGGTCTGAAACCCGATGCAGTTGTTCTGGTGGCAACAGTACGTGCATTGAAATATAACGGCGGCGTGCCCAAGGCTGACCTGAGCAATGAAAACCTGGATGCACTGGCAAAGGGCTTCGTAAATCTGGAAAAACACATTGAAAATATCCAGAAATACGGTGTTCCCGTTGTGGTAACACTGAACCATTTCGTAGCAGATACAGATGCAGAGGTTGCTTATGTAAAAGAACGCTGTGAAGCAATGGGCGCAACATTTGCAGTAGCGAAAGTATGGGCAGAAGGCGGCGAAGGCGGCAAGGCTCTGGCGGAAAAGGTTCTGGAAACACTGGAAACAAAGGAAAGCAACTTCCACTACCTGTATGAAGACGATCTGACAATCGTTGAAAAAGTAAACAAAGTATGTAAAGAAATCTATGGTGCAGGCACAGTAAACTTCTCTGCGGCAGCAAAGAAAACACTGGCGCAGATTGATAAGCTGGGCTTCAACCATTTCCCTGTATGTATCGCAAAAACACAGTACTCTCTGTCCGATGATCCCAAGGTTTTGGGTCGCCCCGAGGGCTTTGAAGTAACTGTAAAAGAAATCCGTATTTCTGCGGGCGCAGGCTTTATCGTAGTGCTGCTGGGCGATGTTATGACAATGCCCGGTCTGCCTAAGAAACCTGCGGCACTGAATATTGACATTGACGAGGACGGCAACATCGTAGGGCTGTTCTGATAAACAAAGGAGTTTTGAAAGATGAAAGCACAGTTGATTGATGGCAAAGCAATTTCGGCACAGATCAAGGCAGAAGCGGCAGAAGAAGCAGCAGAACTGAAGGCAAAGGGCATTGAACCCTGTCTGGCTGTTGTATTGGTCGGAGACGATTCCGCTTCTCAGGTATATGTGAACAACAAGAAAAAGGCATGTGAAGCTGTGGGTATCAAGTCCGTTTCTCATGTGTTGTCTGGGGAGACAACAGAGGAAGAACTGCTGCAGCTGATCGATGAGCTGAACGCAGATCAGAGTATCCATGGCATTCTGGTGCAGATGCCCGTGCCCAAACAGATTGATGACAGAAAAGTCATCCTTGCCATCGACCCTAAGAAGGATGTGGACTGTTTCCATCCCGTAAACGTGGGCTATCTCCACACAGGCGGCAAGGGATTCCTGCCCTGTACCCCTGCGGGCATCATCGAACTGATCAAACGCAGCGGTCATTCCATCGAAGGGAAAAATTGTGTTGTAATTGGCAGAAGCAATATCGTAGGCAAGCCTGTGGCAATGCTGTTGATGCAGGAGAACGGGACTGTTACCATTTGCCATTCCAAAACAAGAGATCTGGCGGGCATCTGTCGGGGGGCAGATATCATTGTCAGCGCAACAGGCAAGGTGGATACAGTAACGGCGGATATGGTAAAAGAAGGCGCGATCATCATTGACGTCGGGATGAATCGCAATGCAGCAGGCAAACTTTGTGGCGATGTGGATTTTGAGAACGTGAAAGAAGTGGCAGGTGCCATCACTCCTGTGCCGGGGGGCGTAGGGCCGATGACCATTGCCATGTTGATGAAAAATTGTATCACAGCCGCAAAATTACAGAACGGATTGATGTAAGACAAATGCCCTTGATTTCGGAAGAAGTCAAGGGTATACTTTTATCAAGAAAAGCAAGAACACAGGTATGGAAAATGGTATATAGGTAGCGTTGATAGGTATTTTTGACCTGTAAGGGGGTAGCATAGGTATGAAGAAAGAGGGAAAATGGTACAGAAAGGTCATAGTTTTGGTCGTTGTGATCCTTTTGGCAGGGGGATGGCTGTTTCGAGTACAGGCAGTAACAGATGCTATCAAAATTGATAAAGAAGAAGCGGCGATTTGCAGGATAGAGGTCGATGAGAAAGCAGACGGACACCTGCAGCGATCTGTAGCAGAAGTTACGGAGAAGGAAGATATTGAAGCATTGCTGGAAAAACTGGGGGAAACCTCAGTGCGGTTGGATGGCTTGTGGCTGACGGGTCTTATCGAATACAGACAGGAGCAGCTATATTCCATACAGTTTTATGAGGAAGATTGGGCACCTGCTTCAGAGTGGATATATTTTGTGACAGACGGCAGAATTTATTATCAGAATCGAGTGTATCGCATACAGAAGAAAGACAGACAAAGCTGTATGGAGCTTTTTGCGGAAACCATACAGAAATATGAAAGGCAAAAATAAGCACGAAAGTCCTCTAAAATAGAGGGCTTTTTCTTTTGGCAGAAAGAACCGAAAAAGAATTTTACGGAAATCTAGCAATTTATCGGCTTTTATAGTAAAATTATATGATGTGAAAACTACAGCCTTCCTTTGGAAAGGCTTTAAGGAGGTATATGATGGAAAAGAAGGTCGCATTCACCTCTTTGGGGTGCGATAAGAATAGAGTGGACAGCGAGGTTATGCTGGGCATTTTGCAGAAAAATGGCTATACGGCTGTGGCGGAGGAAGCGGAAGCAGATATCATTGTGGTAAATAGCTGCTGCTTCATCAAGGATGCACTGGAGGAAAGCATCGAGACCATTCTGGAAATGGCCCAATACAAAGACCCCGAAGTGGGCAACTGCAAGGGGCTGATCGTGGCGGGCTGTCTGGGGCAGAGATTTGAAAAGGAATTTTTCGATGAACTGCCGGAGGTAGATGCCATTGTGGGTACCACAGCCTATGAATCTATCGCCGAAGTGGCAGATGAAATTCTGGCGGGCAAGGAGCAGGTAAAACATTTGGAAAGCATTGACTTGGCTATGCAGGATGAAAACGGCAAGCTCCGTGTGCTTTCCACAGCACCTTATTTTGCTTATTTGAAGATTTCCGAAGGCTGCGACAATCATTGTACTTACTGCGTCATCCCCAAAATGAGGGGAAAACACCGCAGCAGAAAGATGGAAAGTCTGGTGGAGGAAGCAACCCTTCTGGCGCAGCAGGGCGTAAAGGAAATCGTTATTGTGGCACAGGATACTTCCATTTATGGCAGAGATTTGTATGGCAAACCCATGCTCCATGAGTTGCTGAAACAGCTGAATGCCATCGAGGGTATCGAATGGATTCGTCTGCTGTATTGTTACCCCGAAACCCTGACAGAAGAAACCATCGAAGCCATGGCGGCTTGCGAAAAGGTTTGCCATTACATTGATATGCCCATCCAGCATGGCAACGATGCAGTGCTGAAACGCATGGGCAGAAAGAGCAGTCAGGCGTTGATTCGGGAAAAGGTGGCGAAGTTGCGGGCAGCTATGCCTGATATTGCTATTCGAACCACGCTGATTGTTGGGTTCCCCGGCGAAAGCGAGGAGGAATTTGCAGATTTGATGCAGTTCGTAGAGGAAATGCGGTTCGACCGTTTGGGCGTATTCTCCTATTCTCAGGAGGAAGGCACAGCGGCGGCAAGGATGGAAAACCAGATTGATGATGAGTTGAAGGAAGAACGCAGAGATATCATCATGGATTTGCAGAAATCTATTGCGGCTTCTTTGTGTGAAGCAGAAGTGGGGAAGGAACTGGAAGTGTTGATTGAAGGAAAGCTGCCCGAGGAGAATATCTTCTGTGGCAGAACCCGCAGAGATGCCCCCGATATCGACGGTCTGGTGTTCGTTTCTTCTGAGGAAGAACTGTATTCCGGTGATTTTGTAACAGTAAGGATTCGCGAAGCAGGCGATTATGATTTGATGGGAGATGTGGTTTATGGAGATGAATCTGCCGAATAAGCTGACACTGCTCAGAGTATTCATGATTCCGGTTTTTTTGCTGGTGCTGTTTTTGGCACCGGAACCTGTAAATAGATATGTGGCGGTTATTATTTTTATCGTGGCATCCCTGACGGATATGCTGGATGGCAAAATTGCCAGAAAGTATAATCTGGTTTCCAATTTTGGGAAATTTATGGACCCTCTGGCGGACAAGCTGCTGGTGATGTCTGCATTGGTTTCCATGGTGGCTTTGGAGGATTTGGCGGCATGGGTAGTTATCGTCATTCTGGCGAGAGAATTTGCCATCACAGGTTTCCGTACGCTGGCAATGGAGGCCAATATCGTCATGGCGGCAAGCTGGTGGGGCAAGGTGAAAACCACCACGCAGATGATTATGATTCCTGTGGTGCTGCTGCAGCTTCCCTTTAGCTGTATGCCCATGGTGGAAAATATTCTGGTGGCACTGGCGGTGTTCTTCACCATTTTCTCCGGTGCGGATTATATTTTGAAAAACAAACAGGTATTGCATGGTTAAAACGTTCCCTCTCCCCTTGGAGAGGGACTTTTCTCAAAGGAGGGAATTTCAATGAAAGCAGAAATCATGGCAGTGGGGACAGAACTGCTGTTAGGCGATATTTTGAACACGAACGCCCAGTTTTTGGCACAGGAGCTGGCAAGCCTTGGCATAGAGGTCTATTATCAGACGGTGGTGGGGGACAACCCCAAGCGGCTGAAGGATACTATTTTTCATGCCTTTGACCGGGCAGACCTTATCATCACCACAGGGGGCCTTGGCCCTACGGAGGACGACCTGACCAAGGAAACGGCGGCGGAATATTTCGGGGAGAAGCTGGTGCTGGATGAAAGAGCCTTGGGACGTATCAAAAAATATTTTGACCGCACCGGCAGAACCATGACCCAGAACAACGTGAAGCAGGCCATGGTGCCCGAGAACAACTGCACCGTTTTGTATAATGACAACGGCACAGCCCCCGGCATTATTATGGAAAAGAACGGCAAGATGATTGTGATGCTGCCCGGCCCTCCAAAGGAAACCATTCCCATGTTCCGCAATCAGGTGAAGCCCTATCTGGCGCAGAAGCAGGAATTTACCTTTGTTTCCCGTATCCTGCGGGTGGCAGGCGTAGGGGAAAGTGCCATGGAGGACAGGGTAAAGGATATCATTGACGCCCAGACGAACCCTACCATTGCGCCTTATGCCAAGGACGGCGAAGCCATCCTGCGTATCACGGCAAAAGCCAAGGATGAAGCAGAAGCCAACAAGCTGATTGACCCTGTGGCGGCGGCCCTGAAGGAACGGCTGGGGAATGCTGTTTATGCGGAAGGGGAAACAGATATGGAAACGGTGGTGGCTGAAATGCTGCTGGAAAGAAAGCTGACCGTTGCCGTGGCGGAATCCTGCACAGGGGGTATGATTGCCTCCCAATTAGTGGAATATCCCGGTATTTCTGCCGCATTGCTGGAGGGCTGTGTGACTTATTCCAACGATGCGAAAATGCGCCGACTGGGGGTAAAAGCAGAAACCTTGGAGAAATACACCGCAGTCAGTGAAGAAACGGCACGGGAAATGGCAGAAGGCATTGCCAGAACCAGCGGCGCCGATATCGGCATTGCTACAACGGGCATTGCGGGCCCCGATGGTGGCAGCGAAGAAAAGCCTGTGGGACTAGTGTATATCGGCCTTTCCTACAAGGGAAAAACAGAGGTGCAGGAGCATCATTTCGTAGGCAAACGGGATAAGATTCGCCAACGTGCCACCTATACAGCCCTAAACTGGCTGAGAAAGGCGATGCTGGATGAAGAATAAAGGGGATTGGATGCTGCTGCTAGCGGCTTTTATCGGTGGCGGCGGTTTCATCTGTTTAAAATATTTATTGGATTGGGGCTATGACCCCTTTCAGGTGATTTTTGGGCGGTTTCTGATGGCTTCCCTCTGTATGTGCGTGGTGTATCATAAGCGGCTGAAAAAGATTACGAAACGGGAATGGAAGGTAGGCGGCATTTTGGGGGTGCTGTTGGCGGCTATGTTCCTGCTGATGACGGTGGGGCTGCAATATACAACCCCTTCTGTCAATGCGTTTTTGGTAAATATTCCTGCGGTCATTGTGCCTTTTATCTGCTGGGGTGTGTTCAAACAGAAGCCCAGCAGAAACTGCTTCATTGCGGCTGGGATGACCTTGGTGGGGGTTTCCTGCCTATCCCTGACGGCAGATTTCCACATGGATTTGGGGGCAGGGCTTTCCCTGTTGGCGGCGGTTGCCTTTTCCCTGCAGATGGCGTTTCTGGGGAATATCACGGAGGGGTGCGATGCGGTGCATATTGCTGTGGCGGAAAACCTTTTCACATTGCTGGTGACGGCAGTTATTGTGACGTTTACGGGCTGGGATATGCCCCCACTGACATTGCCTGCCTTTGGGAATTTCTTCTTCTTGGGGGCTTTTTGTACGGCGGCGTATTTTGCTCTGCAATCGGCGGGACAGCAGATCACTTCCCCCAACAAGGCGGCTATCATCATTACATCGGAATCCATTTTTGCGGCGATATTTTCCGCTCTCCTTTATGGCGAACGTATGAGCCTGCGGGGATATTTGGGCTGTATCATCATTTTTGCGGCAATGGCACTGGCGGAGCAGCCCCCAAAGGAAACAAAATAAGTATTGACAAGGCGAACAAAATCGAATAAAATGAGAACAGAAGTTCTCATAAAATAAATTGACAGCGGTTTTCCGCAGAGGAAAACGTAGTTTTGAAAAGAAATCCTTGATTTTGGAAAGGTGGAAATAAAATGGCAGCAAAATCCCAGAAAGAAGATGTAAAATTTGAAGATAAGCAAAAGGCTTTGGATGCAGCCCTGAGCCAGATTGAAAAGCAGTTTGGCAAGGGCGCAGTGATGAAATTGGGGGACGACAGTGCAAGAATGGCTGTAGAAGTGGTTCCCTCCGGTTCCCTGAGCCTGGACTTGGCGTTGGGGGTGGGCGGTGTGCCCAAGGGCAGAATCGTAGAGGTTTATGGCCCGGAATCCTCCGGTAAAACTACAGTGGCCCTGCACATGGTTGCGGAAGTGCAGAAGCGGGGCGGTATTGCCGGCTATGTGGATGCGGAACACGCCATGGATCCTACATACGCAAAGGCTTTGGGCGTGGATATCGACAACCTGTATATCTCTCAGCCCGACGACGGCGAGCAGGCATTGGAAATTGCGGAAACCATGGTACGCAGCGGTGCTATTGATATTGTGATTGTGGACTCTGTAGCGGCTTTGGTACCCCGGGCGGAAATCGAAGGGGAAATGGGCGATTCTCACATGGGCCTGCAGGCAAGGCTGATGAGCCAGGCCCTGAGAAAATTGACAGGTATCACAAACAAATCCAATTGCACCGTTGTTTTCATCAACCAACTTCGTGAAAAAATCGGTGTGACATTTGGTAACCCCGAAACAACCACAGGCGGTCGTGCATTGAAATTCTATTCCTCCATCCGTATGGAAATCAGAAAAGCAGATGTATTGAAGCAGGGGACGGAAATTGTTGGCAACCGTGTAAAGGTGAAAATTGCGAAGAATAAAGTTGCGCCTCCCTTCAAAACAGCGGAATTCGATATCATCTACGGCAAAGGTATTTCCAAAGAAGGGGATATTCTGGACCTGGCGGCAGATGTGGATATCGTAAACAAGAGCGGCGCATGGTATGCCTATAAGGAAACCCGCATTGGACAGGGGCGTGAAAATGCAAAGCAGTTCCTGAGAGATAATCCGGATATATGTGCAGAAATCGAAAATCAGGTACGGGAACATTATGGTCTGGCTGCATTGGAAGTCCCTGCAGCGGCGGCAGAAGCAGAAGCGCCCGTTGTGGAAACAGAAATCTAAAATCGAGAAAGATAAAACCCTATGGAATCAATCCATAGGGTTATTTTTGTTTAAAAGACGACTTGCACCAGAAGCATATAGCAGACCGTGCCGCCGAAGATGCTGAGCATGGTGTTTCTTTTCCAGATATGTAAGAGAGCTGTCAGAGCGGAGGCGATCAAAGGAGGTGCAAAGCCAGCCGCCGAGGAAAAGGTGATACCCTTCAGGCAATACATGACCAGTGTTGCCATGATGGCCATGGGAAGGACCCGACCCAGATAGCGAACGATTTCAGGCACTTCTTTCCCACGGAAAAGGAGGAAAGGCAGAGCGCGCTCCGCAAAGGTGCAGAGGGCGCAGACTGCAATGATGAGAATGGATTGTGTTGTAGAAAGTACCATTTAGTTTTCCTCCTTTTTTGTGTTCTGGGGTTCGATACGGCTTCTCAGGATAGTCAGCAGAGCCACGGTGATGACCAGAGAAGGCAGGATGAAATTGGAAGGCCCAAAGAAGATGAGGCAGACGATGCTGGAAAT
Organism: uncultured Clostridia bacterium; assembly: GCA_945868505.1. GTDB lineage: Bacteria > Bacillota > Clostridia > Lachnospirales > Anaerotignaceae > Anaerotignum_A. The sequence goes on from CAMBLO010000012.1 coordinate 21,523, forward strand.
GAAGGCCAGCAGGGCAGGCAGACGATTATCTGCACTGGACATCTGCTCGATGAGAATGACGATGAACAACGCCGTCAGGGCGAAATCAATGCCTGTGGTATCGAAGGGGATCAATGTGCCGATGAGGGCACCGAGAATGCTTAGGACCACCCAATACAGGATGGGCATCAGGGCTGTCAGTACATAGGCCCATTTTTCATCGATATCATCATCGAAATCATGGGAGCAGTGGAGGGAATAGTTTTCATCCGTCAGGGAATAGATGAGAAAATATTTCCAGAAGCCAAAGGAGCGGAATTTTTCGATGAAGGACAGACCGTAGAAGATATGGCGGCTATTGAGCAGCAGTGCCATGATCGCCACGGTCGCCAGAGAAACGCCGCCGGCGAAGAAACTCACCATCAGGTATTGCAGGGAGCCTGCCATAACGAAAAGGCTGCAGGCGCCTGTCCAGAGAAAGTTATAGCCCACATTCTGCATCAGCACCCCATAGGCCAGCCCTACGGGAATGAAGCTGATGAAGATGGGGAAGCTGTGCTTGACTGCATAGCGTAAGGTTTTTACCATAAAAATCGCTCCTTTTGCTTTTGTATGTTAGAAATAATGATAGTATTTTCGGTTCACCGCCAGGAAAAATACAGCGATGAGGACGGTGATGGCTTCCGCCACGGGGATGGCAAGCCAGATGCCGTCGATGCCGAGAAACCTCGGCAGGAGGAGGATACTTCCCGTTACGAAAACGAAGGTACGCAGGAAGGAAATCATCGCCGATACCTTCCCGTTGGACAATGCCGTAAAGAAGGAGGAGGCGAAGATATTGATGCCTGCAAAAAGGAAGTTCCAGACAAAGATTTTATAGCCATAGAGGGTGATGGCGTAGGTGTTACTTTCCTGTGGTGTAAAGATGGCGATGGCGGGTACTGCCATCAGGTAGGAGAAGCCGAAGCATACCACTGAGGAAATCAAAATGATGCCGAGGCACATTTTGAAGAGCCGTTTCAGCTGAGGAATATTGCGGTTGCCGTAATTGTAGCTGAACACAGGGGCTGCGCCGCTGGCAAAGCCCAGATATGCCGAGGAAAACAGGAACTGGGCATATAATACAATGGTGATAGCGGCAACACCGTCTTCCCCCAGCAGTTCCATCATTGCTAGATTGAACAGAAAAGTGGTGACAGCCATGGCAGCGGAGGTTACCATTTCCGAAGAACCATTCAGCATGGTATGGGCGATGGTTTTTCCGTTCCATTTGGGCTTTACGAAATACAGCTCTGTTCTGGGCTTGGCAAAATAGAACAACGGAGGGATGCCGCCAACGAGAAAGCCGCTGACGGTGCCCCAGGCTGCCCCAACGATGCCCATATCCATCCGGACGATGAAAATATAGTCGAAAAGGATATTGGACAGACCTGCTGCAACACTCAGCCACAGCCCCAGATTGGGTTTCCCTGCGGTGATGAAAAGGGTCTGAAACATGGTCTGTATGACAGAAATGGTGTAAAACGCCATCATGACTTTGCCGTAATCCATGCAATAGGACAGCAGGTTTTCATCGGCTCCCAAAAACAGGGAAAGGGGGCGTATGAACAGGAAGCAGGGGACGGAAATTACCAGACCGACGATGATGCCGAAGGCTATGATGAGGGTGAAAGCACTGCGGGCTTCCGCTTCTTTTCCTTCGCCCAATTTGCGCCCGATGATGGCGGAGCCCCCTGTCCCCAGCATGATGCCCAACCCAATCAGGATATTGATGAGGGGAAAGACGATATTGATGGCGGAGAGGGCAGTAGTTCCCACAAAGCGGGAAACGAAAATGCCGTCCACGATGGTATAGGTTGCCACAAACACCAGCATGATGATGGTGGGCAGGGTGAATTTTATCAGGGATGATAATGTAAATTCTTTTGAGATATCATTTTGCATAAGACGACCTCTTTTATTTAGCATAGCATGGCGAAAATCTGAATACAATTTCAAAATTGTAGGCCATACAAAAAATGAAGAGAGATTACTCTGCTTTCATTTGGTTCACCCGGTTTTCATCAGGGGTGATATAGATGGTGCGGTTGGTCAGATAGATAACCATACCTGGCTTGGCACCGTTGGGCTTTTTGATATTTTTCCGCTGGGTATAATCCACAGGTACCATGCTGCTGTTTTTTGCCTTGCTGTAGAAGGCTGCCAGATTGGCTGCTTCCTCCATGGTGGCTTCGGGCAGCTCGCTTTGCCCATTGGTGCGGATGATGACATGGGAACCGGGGATATCTTTGGTGTGCATCCAAATATCGGTCGGCTCTGCCATGCGCAGGGTCAGTTCATCATTTTGCAGATTGCTCTTGCCTACAAAAATATCATATCCATCGGAAGAAACATAATGCAGAGGCTTGGATTTTTTGGGCTTCTGGGCGCCTTTTTTCTGCACCTGTCTGCGGATGAATCCGCTTTCCGCCAGTTCGGTGCGGATTTCGGAAAGGTCTGCGTCATCCTTAGCATTATCCAAGGCGTTCAGGACGCTTTCCAGATAGACCAGTTCTTCCTCGTTCTGTTTTTCCTGAATTTCCAGAGCGGCAAGGGTACGCTTCGCCTTGTTATACTTGCTGAAATATTTCTGGGCATTTTCCGCAGGGGTTTTTGCAGGGTCGATGGCGATTTCGATTTCCGGCATGTCCGCTTCGTAATAATCGATGGTCTTGAAGGTGGTGACGCCTTGGGGGACAGCATAGATATTGGCAGTCAGCAGTTCGCCTTTTTTCTTCCACAGCTCCATGCCCTTGGTTTCTCTGCGGGTCTTGAGCTGAATTTCTTTTTTCTTTACACAGCGTTCGATATTGCTCATCACCAGTCTGCGCATATCATGGGCTTTCTGGCGGATATGGGCTGCGTTGTCTCGCTCCTGATAGAAGCCCTCCAAGAGAGCGGAAACAGAATCGAAGGCTTTTTTCTGTAAGCCGGAAAATTGGGTCATTTCCAGTACGGCAAAATCCACAATACGGCTATTTTCCTTCTGATAATAGATGGCAGGCTGGTAAGCGTCTGCCTTAATCTCTGCCATGGTTTTGTCGAAGGCGGTGAAAAGCCGTTCCCCTTCTTCGATGGTGGTTTCCTGACAGGAATTGGAGGCATCCAAGCCTGCACGGGAGCAGATTTCCCCTGCCATAATGGGGCTGATGCCCGTATAGGTTTGATAGATAAATTCCTGCAGCTTTCGGCCCTCCTGAAGATGCAGAGAGAAGAGAAAATCGCCTTTTTCTGCTTCTAGCGGATTTTTCTTATCCTGAGAAGGAGGGAAAACATATTCTTTGCCGGGAAGAACCTCACGAACAGAGCTTTTTTCGTGGGTGACCCGTTTGATGGAGTCCAGAATTTTGCCGTTTTCGTCGGTCAGAATCAGGTTGCTGTGCTTGCCCATGATTTCCAGAATCAGGTTTTTGGTGGTGATATCGCCCATTTCATTGGCGGATTCCACCCGAAGGATAATGATACGTTCGAAATTGGGCTGGCAGATATCCACGATCTTGCCGCCGGCGATATGCTTTCGCATGACCATGCAGAACAAAGGAGCAGTCATAGGGTTTTCCCGTGTGCTTTCTGTCAGATGGATACGGGGATGGGCAGAGTTGGCGGAAATGATGATTTTTTTCGCGCCGTTGCCCAAGCCGCGGATAGTCATGCGGATTTCGTCAGCCACAGGCTGATGGATTTTATCGATACGCCCTCCCACGAGGGCAGATTTCAGTTCGGATACGATGGCAGATGTTGTGATGCCGTCCAGTGCCATAGAGGATACCTCCTTTGATTTTTATACTAATTTTATATTTTAACATAAGAACAAGATTTTTGCATCTGTTTTGATTGGAATACATCACAGATAGAAAAATTAAAATTAGATTAAAAATAGTGGATACAATTTGTCATTTTCCTTGCTATTTACCATTGCCTTATGTATAATGGAACAACGATTTTGGAACGCGTAACAGAAAGGAATAGAAACATGAGTGCAAGCGTAAGAAGTATGACCGGCTACGGACGCGGCGAGCATATGGCGGAGGAGCGTAAATTTACGGTGGAAATGAAATCCGTGAACCATCGTTACAATGATATGACCATCAAATTGCCCCGTTCTCTGGCAAGTCTGGAAGATAAGATCAAAAAAAGAATCATGCGGGATGTATTCCGCGGCAAGACAGACGTTTACATCAGCTTTGAAACCTTCTCCGCAGCTGATGTGGATGTAAAATTGAATGAAGCATTGGCAGCGGCTTATATTGAAAAGCTGAACCTGATGGAAGAAAAATTTGATTTGGTTGGCGGCAATAAGCTGGAATTGGCGGCAAAATTCCCTGATGTTATCACGGTGGAAAAAGCCCAGCAGGAAGAAGCTGTTATCTGGGAAGCACTGGCACCTGCTTTGGATGAAGCTGTGGAAAAATTTGTTGCCATGAGAACCGTGGAAGGGGAAAACCTGAAAAAGGATATCCTGCTGAAGGGCGAACGAATCAAAACATTGGTGGCAGAGGTGAAGGAACGCTCTCCTCTGGTGGTAGTGGAATATCAGGAAAAGCTGAACAACAGACTGAAAGACCTGTTGGGTGGCGTGGATGTAGACCCTCAGAGAATCGCTACGGAGGTTGCTATTTTTGCAGACAGAGGCTGTGTGGATGAAGAAGTCACCAGATTGGAAAGCCATCTGGTACAGCTGAAGGATATTCTGGAAGGCGGCGGTCAGGTGGGCAGAAAGCTGGATTTCCTGATTCAGGAAATGAACAGAGAATCCAACACCATCGCTTCCAAGGCCAACGATATCCAGATTGTAAAGGCAACCATCGAATTAAAGAGTGAAATTGAAAAAATCAGAGAACAGATTCAGAATTTGGAATAACCCCATTCAATCAGAAAGAGGTTTCACTATGGATAAATTGCATTTTTTGAACATTGGTTATGGCAATGTGGTTTCCGCAAATCGTGTTATCGCCATCATCAGCCCCGATTCCGCCCCTGTAAAGCGAATCATTCAGGATGCCAAAGAAAAAGGGACGCTGATCGATGCCACCTATGGCAGAAAGACCCGCTGTGTCATCGTTATGGACGATGGGCATATCGTTCTTTCTCCCAATATGCCGGAAACTGTGGGCGGAAGGCTTTCCGCAGAGCAGAAGGGGATGTAAGTATTGAAAAAACAGGGTATTTTATTGATTATCTCTGGCCCTTCCGGTTCAGGGAAGGGAACCATTGTAGAACGTCTTTGCAAGAAGGATGATTTTTCTCTTTCCATTTCTGCAACGACAAGAAAACCCAGAGAATATGAAAAAGACGGGGTGCATTATTTCTTCCATACCCGTGAAGAATTTGAACAGATGAGAGATCGCAAGGAGTTGCTGGAATGGGCAGAATTTTGCGGGAATTATTACGGCACACCCAGAAAATATGTGACAGAGCAGTTGATGGCTGGTAATAATGTGATTTTGGAAATTGAGGTGCAGGGGGCCCTGCAAGTGAAAAAAATCTATCCCGAAGGCGTATTGGTGTTTATGGTTCCCCCCAATCTGGAAGAATTGGGCAACCGCCTGACCAACCGCGGTACCGAGGATAAGGAAACCATCAATCTGCGCCTGCGTCGTGCGCTGGAGGAAATGGAACTGGTAGAGGAATACGATTATCTGGTCATCAATGATACCATTGAACAGGCCACAGAGGATATTCTGACCATCGTAGAAGCAGAAAAAATGAAATGCAGCAGAAATAAAGATATCAAAAAGATTTTCAAAGGAGAGATGTAATATGTTGAGACCTTCTTATTCCGACTTGCTGGAAGTTATCACACAGGATGCCGAGGATATTACCATCGGCAGCAGATATACCATCGTTATTGCGGCAGCAAAAAGAGCAAGACAGTTGGTAGACCATGCAGAGCCTATGATCGACAAGGTGAAGGTGGATAAGCCTGTTTCCATTGCCGTTCACGAGCTGTACGAAGGCAAACTGAAAATCCGTCAGGGTCAGCCTGCGGCAGAGGAAGAAAAAGAAGTTGCACTGGCAGAAGTGGATTTTGCCAGCATGGCGGAAGAAACTGACGAAGAATAAGAAAAAGAAAATGGGTGCCGATTTTGTCGGCACCCTTCTTTGCAGGGAGGTGAGAAATGATGTATGCAAAGGTGATTGTTGGGCTGAACCGCCCGGAAATGGATAAGATGTTTGATTATGGCGTGCCGGAGAGGATGGAGGTGCGCCAAGGGGTGCGGGTCATTGTGCCCTTTGGCAGCCGCAACAGCAAAACGGAGGGCTATGTCATTTCTCTCTCGGAGGAAACAGACGTACCTGTAGATAAAATCAAAAATATCATGCAGGTGTTGGATGAAGGGAAGCCTACCTTTACCCCTGCTCTGCTGGAGCTGGCGGAATGGATGCAGCAAAGGTATTTTTGCAGCCTGAACCAGTGTTTGCAGGCCATCATGCCTGCAGGAATCCGCACCAAAAGCAGTTGGGTGGTAAGCCTGAAAGATTTTGCGGAAGAAACAAAGCTGACACCAAAGGAAAAACTGGTGATAGATTTTTTCGGAGAACGGAAAAACGTCCCTCTGGATGAAATACAGGCGGAATTTGGCGGAAAGGCTGTGGATTACCTACGGAAAATGGAGGAAAAAGGTCTGCTGACATTGCAGCAGGAACTTCACCGCAGCGAATATAAAAAAGAAAAGAGATTTTATTCTCTGGATACGGAAGCCCCTCTTTTGGAGGAGGTGCGAAAGAAAACCGAAAAAGACCGCCGATTGGAAGGACAGCGGAAAATACTGGACTTTTTGCAAGGCGGAACAGAAGCCACGGCGGAGGAACTGAAAGAAAAACTGGGCGTGACGGATTCTTCTATTAAGACCTTGCTGCAAAAGGGCATCCTGCGGGAACGGAAGCAGGCGGAGCGGCGGAAGGTTTTCGATGCAGAAGCTCTCCAGAGAACCGATGCCTTTGCACCAACAGCGGAACAAGCAGCCGCACTGTCTGCCATCCGTTCTGAAATGGAAAAGGAAGAAAAGCGACCTGTGCTTTTGCATGGAGTAACAGGCAGCGGCAAGACGGAAATTTATATGCAGGTGATTGCCGATGTGCTGGCGAAGGGACAGCAGGCCATCGTGCTGGTGCCTGAAATTGCCCTGACGCCGCTGATTCTGGAGCGATTCATTTCCCGCTTTGGCGATGCTGTCAGTGTGACCCATAGCCGCCTTTCCATGGGGGAACGGGTAGACCAGTGGAAGCGGGCAAGGGACGGAGAAATTTCTGTTATCATCGGTCCCCGATCGGCGTTGTTTCTGCCTTTTCAGAATGTGGGAGCAATCATTATGGATGAAGCCCATGAAAACAGCTATGTTTCCGATATTACGCCGAAATATGATACAAAAGAGGTGGCGGCGGAAGCGGCGAAGAAATATCATGCCCTGTTCCTGATGGGGACGGCAACTCCGGATCTGGTCAGCTATTATAAGGCGAAGGAAGGGGAGTATCTCCTGCTGGAATTGAAAGAACGCACCGGCGGCGGGACTTTGCCCCAGGTTTTCGTGACGGATATGCGAAAAGAACTGGCGGAGGGGAACCGTTCTGCCTTCAGCAGAGAATTGCAGGAGGGGATTCGGGAAAACCTGCGAAAGGGAGAGCAGACTATGTTGTTCCTAAACCGCAGGGGCTATGCCACCTTTGTTTCCTGCCGCAGCTGCGGGCATGGGATGACCTGCCCCGAATGTGATATCACCTACACTTATCATGCTAAAGAACATGCACTGGTCTGTCATTATTGCGGCAGAAGGGCAGAAGTTCCCAAAACCTGCCCAGAATGTGGCTCTAAATATATTCGGTATTTTGGGACAGGGACACAAAAAATAGAGGAAGAAGCAAGAAAACTCTTTCCAGAGGCCCGTATCCTGCGGATGGATTTGGATACGACCATGACGAAGCACAGCCATGAAAAGATATTGGAAACCTTCGGCAAGGGCGAAGCGGATATCCTCATTGGCACCCAGATGATTGCCAAGGGGCATGATTACCCCAATGTGACGCTGGTGGGCATCATGGCGGCGGATTTATCCCTGAATGTGGACAGCTATACGGCGGCGGAAACGGCCTTTCGCCTGATGACCCAAGCGGCGGGGCGGGCCGGACGACGAGGGGATAACGGGAGGGTATTCATCCAAACCTATCAGCCGGAGCATTATGCGGTGAAGCACGCGGCAAAACAGGATTTCAAAGGCTTTTATAAAGAAGAAATCTTGATGCGGCAGATGATGGGCTATCCACCTTTTTCCGCCTTTTTCAGCATCCTTGTGGTAGGAGAGGAAAAAGTTGCCGTGGAAATTGCGGCACAAAAGCTGGCGGAAAAGCTGGCAAAGGCGGATGGAGAAGGAATCGCAGCGATTTTAGGGCCTGTGCCTGCGGCATTGCCCAAATTCCGCGGGGAGTATCGGTATCAGCTGATCGTAAAGGCGGCGGAGGAAAAACCTCTGCGGGAACTGGTGCTGCCTACGGTGGAAAGCATGAAAAAGGACAGAAAATCCAAGGTTCGCTTTCAGCTGGCTCTGAATCCCACCAATATTGTATAAAGATGGAAGATGTGATATAATTATTTATTGTATTTCAGATAAATTTACAGAAAGTTTTTTGTTTGTTCAAATTTTGGAGATAGTATAACAATAGGAGGAAGATACAATGGCAATTCGCAATATTCGCATCAGCACAGACGAAGTGCTGAGAAAAAAATGCAAACCTGTAAAGGAAATTACCCCTAACCTGCTGACACTGCTGGACGACATGGCAGACACCATGTATGAAGCAAACGGCGTTGGTTTGGCGGCACCGCAGGTGGGTATCCTGAAAAGAGTGGTAGTGATCGATGTGGGCGAAGGTCTGGTGGAACTGATTAACCCTGTGATTCTGGAAACCAGCGGTTCCCAGATCGACGATGAAGGCTGCCTGAGCGTTCCCGGCAAATATGCCCCCGTGGAAAGACCTAACTATGCCAAAGTGGAAGCCATGGACAGGGACGGCAACAAATTCATCATCGAAGGGGAAGAATTGATGGCTCGTGCCCTGTGCCACGAAATCGACCATCTGGACGGCATCCTGTATATCGATAAGGCTCTGCCTGTGGAAGAAGCGTAAGGAGGAAATCCGATGAAAGTGATTTTTATGGGCACACCGGATTTTGCGGTGTATTCCTTGAAAGCCCTGCTGACAAAGCACGAGGTGGTGGCTGTTGTGACACAGCCCGATAAACCCAAGGGCAGGGGCAAAAAAATGCAGTTTACCCCTGTGAAGGAACTGGCACTGGAACATGGCATTGAAGTGCTGCAGCCGGAAAAGGTGAGAGAACCGGAAGTGGTGGAAAAGCTGCGCAGCTATGGGGCAGACTTGATCGCCGTAACGGCCTTCGGTCAGTTGCTGCCGGAATCCATTTTGAATATGCCGAAATATGGCTGCATCAATGTTCATGGCTCCTTGCTGCCGGAATACAGAGGGGCGGCACCCATGCAGCGTGCCATCATTGACGGCAAAAAGATAACAGGCATCACCACCATGTTCATGGCAAAAGGCATGGATACGGGCGATATGTTGCTGAAAAAAGAAGTGGAAATCCTGCCCACAGATAATTTTGAAACACTCCATGACAAAATGGCGGAGGCAGGGGCAGAACTGCTGCTGGAGACTATCGATGGCTTGGAAGCAGGCACCATTGAACGCATCCCTCAGGATGATGCAAAAGCAACACATGCACCTATGATTCACAAGGAAACAGGCCATATCGACTGGAGCAAGAAGGGTCAGCAGATCATCGACCTGATGAGAGGGCTGCATCCCGGCCCCGGTGCTTATGCGATTTATGACGAAGAGCCTTTGAAGATGTTTTGGGCGGAAACAGCGGAAGGCAATTATCCCGATGCTGCATACGGGGAGATCGTGGAAGTAACAAAAAAAGACTTCGCAGTCAAATGCGGCGACGGTGTCCTGCGGATCAAGGAAGTGCAGGCCCGCGGCGGGAAGAAAATGGCAGCAGATGCATATCTGCGGGGCCATGCTATGCATGAGGGCGTCCTGTTACAATAAGATAGGAGGAACCAAATATGTATTACGGTTATGGTTATAACAGCATGTATTTTCTGGTGTTGCTTGCCTTTATTTTTTCTATGGTGGCACAGGCGAAGGTATCCGGTACATTCAATAAATATTCCAAAGTAAGAAACAGAAGGGGCTTTACCGGCGCTCAGGTGGCACAGCAGATGCTGCAGAACGCAGGCATTTACGATGTCAGGGTGCAGCGGGTGGCAGGTCATCTGACAGACCATTATGACCCCAGAACAAAGACACTGCGTCTGTCTCAGAGTGTTTACGACAGCACATCTGTAGCGGCGTTGGGTGTTGCAGCCCATGAAACAGGCCATGCCATCCAGCATGATGTGGGCTATGCTCCTCTGGCGTTGAGAAGCTTTTTCGTGCCTTTGGCGAATTTCGGCTCCAGACTGGCGATCCCTCTGATTATCATTGGGTTCCTGTTCAGCGGCGGCGGCAGCACACTGGTGACACTGGGGATCCTGTTCTTCTCTTTGTCTGTAGCATTTACCATCATTACGCTGCCTGTGGAATTTAACGCATCTACCAGAGCCATTCGTCTGCTGGTGGATGATGGCTTCCTGGACAGCGATGAAATCGGCGGGGCGAAGAAAGTACTGAGTGCAGCGGCAATGACATACGTTGCAGCGGCATTTGCAGCAATCGCACAGCTTCTGAGACTGATTGCCATCTTTGGCAGAAGAGACGACTAAAAAAGGAAAGGCTAATCTCTGAAAATGGGATTAGCCTTTTGGTGTTTTTGCAGAAATGCATTTAATGTAAGAATTTCTGATGAAAAATAGGGAAATAGGGCTGAAAAGATTGAAGAAAGGCTCTTTTTGTCGTATAATATTACGTTGAGATAGAATGACTAATACGGAAGGAATTGAGAAGATGATTCAAATCAATCCCAGAGAAATTGCGGCGGAAGCCCTCATGGAAATCATGATGGAAGAAGCCTATAATAATATGACATTGAGAAGGCTGCTGCGGCAGAATGGCGCAATGCCAAGGCAGGACAGAGCCTTTGTGACGGAGATCGTCAACGGTACCCTCCGCAACCTCATCTACATCGACCATGTGCTGAACACCTTTTCCAAGACAAAAACGGAAAAAATGAAGCCATGGCTGCTGGCGGTGCTGCGTTCTGCGGTATATCAGATGTATTTCATGGATGTGCCCGATTCCGCTGCCTGCAACGAAGCGGTGAAGCTGGCGGGGGCGAGGGGCTATGCCTCCCTGAAGGGCTTTATCAATGGCGTTTTGCGGACAGCGGCAAAGAAGAAAAACGAGATTCCCCTGCCGGAAAAAGGCACGGCGGAATATCTTTCCGTGGCCTATTCCCATCCCCTTTGGCTGGTTCGGATGTGGGTGGCATACTATGGCTATGAAGAAACGGAAGCCATCTGCGCTTATGATAATCAGTCCCCCGATGTGACGATTCGGGTGAATACCCTGAAAACAAACAAGGCAGACTTAAAACAGATGCTGGAAAAGGCAGGGGTGGAAGTTGAAGAGGGACACGTTTCCGAAAATGCTCTGCATCTGACAAAAACAGCAGACCTGAGCCGATTGGAAGCTTTCCAAAAGGGCTTGTTCCATGTGCAGGATGAAAGCTCTCAGTTGGCGGTAAAGATTTTAGACCCCCAAAAGGGCGAAAGCATTTTAGATATGTGCGCTGCCCCTGGCGGGAAAAGCTTCACCACGGCAGAAACCATGGAAAACGAAGGCAGGCTGCTTTCCTGTGATATTTATGAGCATAAGATTGAGCTGATGGAGGAAGGGGCGGAACGCCTTGGTATCGGTATCATGGAATGCAGCGTAAAGGATGCGGCGGAAACGGAGGAAGAACGGGAATTGTTCGATCGTGTGCTGGTGGATGCGCCTTGCTCCGGCTTGGGGCTGATGCGAAAGAAACCGGATATTCGCCAGAAAAAGGACGGAAATGAAATCGACAGCCTGACGGGCATCCAGAGAAAAATTCTGGAAAATGCCGCAGGCTATGTGAAAAAGGGCGGCGTATTGGTGTATAGCACCTGTACTCTGTGCCGCAAGGAAAATGAAAAGAATCTGGAATGGTTCCTGCAAAACCACCCTGACTTTGCAGCGGAGGATATCACAAGCTTTCTGCCCGAAGATTGGAATGTGGAAACGGCGGAAAAGGGATATCTCACCCTTTTGCCCCATAAAACAGGAACAGACGGATTTTTTATTTCCAGAATGAGAAGAAAGGATTAAGATATGGAAAAAATTGATATCAAATCCATGGATATAGAAGAACTGGAACAGTTTTTAAAGGAACTGGGAGAACCCAAATTCCGTGCGAAGCAGATTTTCGACTGGCTCCATACCAAACAGGTGGACAGCTTCGAGGAAATGACGAACCTTTCCAAGAGCCTGCGGGAAAAACTGGAGGAAAAGGCTGCCATCAACGGTGTAGAGATGGTGCGGCGACTGGTTTCCCGGATTGACGGAACGAGAAAATATCTCTTTGCTCTTTCTGATGGTGCTATCATCGAAAGTGTATTGATGAAATATGAACATGGCAATACAGTCTGTATTTCCACCCAAGTGGGCTGCCGCATGGGCTGTAAATTCTGCGCTTCCACCTTAGACGGTGTGGAACGGGGATTGACGGCAGGGGAAATGCTTTCCCAGATTTATGCCATCCAGAAGGACTGCGGCGAAAGAGTCCACGGCACAGTGCTGATGGGCAGCGGCGAACCGCTGGATAACTACGACAACGTTGTGAAATTCCTGCGGCTCATCAATGACCCTAAGGGACAGAATATGGGACAGCGGCATATTACCCTTTCTACCTGCGGTCTGGTGGAAAAAATCTACGATTTGGCAGAGGAGGACTTGCAGATTACATTGGCGGTTTCTCTCCATGCACCCAATGACGGCATCCGTACCCAGACCATGCCCATTGCCAAGGTTTACAGCATGGAACGTTTGCTGAAAGCCTGCAGGGATTATGCGGATAAAACAAAACGTCGTATCACCTTTGAATATGCCCTGATTCATGGGGTGAATGATGGGGATGAACATGCGTGGGAGCTGGTGAAAAAGCTGAGAGATATGCTTTGCCATGTGAACTTGATCCCTGTAAATGACGTAAAGGAAAGAAATTATATCAAAAGCAGCAGCGACAGAGTGAAGCGTTTTGCTTTTATCCTGAATGATAACGGCATTGAAGCTACCGTCAGACGCAAGCTGGGCAGCGATATTGACGCAGCCTGCGGTCAGCTGAGACGAAGCCATATAAAGGAACAAAAGACAGAAGCATGAAGATTTGAAAACGTTCACCAAGGAGGTGGAAGAACGTTGAAAGCAGTTGGGGTAAGCGATATTGGAAAATGTCGCAAAAACAATGAAGATGCATATTATATTTCGGCAGGGGAGGACCCCGCAGAAAATTTATATCTGGTAGCCGATGGAATGGGCGGCTGTAATGCCGGCGAAGTTGCCAGCAGCAGTGCTATCGAGGCATTCTTAGCCTATTTCTGGAAGGAAATGCAGCATGCGGAAAATGACGATGTGCTGGATTTGATGACGGGAGCTATGGCGGCTGCCAATAAAGAGGTTTACGATAAATCCAATTCGGTAAGGGAATTTGCAGAAATGGGGACGACTATTGTTGCGGCGGCTGTGCGGGAGGATAAGCTGTATGTAGCCCATGTGGGAGACAGTAGAGCCTATCTTTTCCGCAAAAAAGAGATGCTGCCCCTGACCACAGACCATTCTTATGTGATGGAATTGGTGAAGATGGGCAACATTACAAAGGAAGAAGCGGCGAACCACCCCAAGCGGAATGTGATCACCCGTGCCGTTGGCATCAAAAACACTGTGGAAACAGATACGGCGATCCATCCTGTGAAAAAAGGCGATATCGTGCTGCTTTGTACAGATGGCCTTTCCGGTATGCTGAAGGATGAAGAAATGGCAAAGATTTTGAATAAACGTACCACTTTGGACCGGAAAGCGGCAATTTTGGTGGAAGAAGCCAACAAGCACGGTGGGCATGACAATATTTCCCTGATTTTGGTTGAGATATAAGTAGGAGGTTAAAAACTAATGTTATTGAATCCGGGTACTGTCCTCAGCGGCAGATACGAAATTTTAGAAAAAATCGGTTCCGGCGGCATGGCAGTTGTTTATAGAGGCAAAGACAGAAAATTGGATCGTTATGTGACGGTAAAGGTTCTGCGGGAGGAATTTATCGGCGATGAGGAATTCATCGAACGGTTCCGCTCCGAAGCCTGTTCTGCGGCAAGATTGTCCCATCCCAATATCGTAAGAGCCTATGACGTAGGCGAAGATGGAGATATTTGCTATATCGTAAATGAATATATCCACGGGGATACCCTGAAAAAGGCCATCAAGGAAAAAGCCCCCTTCGATTCCCGTTCTACTATCAATGTGGCGATTCAGATTGCTTCTGCATTGAGCCAGGCCCATAAAGCCCACATCGTACATAGGGATATCAAGCCCCAGAATATCCTGGTGGGGACAGACGGTGTGGTAAAGGTAACGGACTTTGGCATTGCCAGAGCGGCGACGGCATCCACCATGACGACCACAGCCAATGCGGCAGGCTCCGTTCATTATTTCTCCCCCGAACAGGCCAGAGGCGGCTATGTGGATGAAAAGAGTGATATCTATTCTCTGGGTATCACTATGTTTGAAATGATTACAGGTGTATTGCCCTTCCAGGGGAATAATTCCGTCAGCATTGCATTGATGCACATCAATGATGAGCTGCCGGATATCCGCCAGTATAACCCCAACTGCACCCCCTCTTTGGAAGGTATCATCAAGAAAGCCACCATGAAAAAGGCCGATGAACGCTATGCCAGCATCGATCTTCTGCTGGCAGACCTGATCCGTGCCAGAGCAGAAGTCACCGGTGTGGCAAAAGCAGCGGGAGAAGCTGTGGAAAAGAAAGAAGAGACAGGCATCAAAGCAGCGGCAGTGGGGGCAGCGGCGGGCGCAGCGGGCGTTCGAATGTCCAGAAGGGCAGAAGCAGCAGCCAGACTGAGAGAAGCCCAGGAAAAGGCAGAGGCGGAAAAAGCGGCTCAGGCAGCAGTGGAGACCCCTCAGGAAACAAAGCCTGCCGACCCTAAGGAGCTGGAATATATCCGCCGACATAAAGCGGAGCCCGTGGAAGAAGTGCAGGAAGAAAAAGTCGCAGAAAAAGAGCCTGCGGAGGAGGAAGGCGATATCCATACCCCTCTGGTTGGCTTTGAAAAATACAGCAAGAAGCTGAAAATGACGCAGATTTCCAAAGAGGATGACTACGAAAACGAATATGTGGAGACAGAACCTGTGAAAACCAGCAGACGCCCCCAAAGGGTGCGCAGAAATCCCAGAACAGAAGAAAATTACGACAATGACAACGACAGAAAGGCGGAACGCAAGGTCATCATTGCGGCAGTCATTACAGCGCTGGTATTGATCGGCGTGATTTCTGTGGCTGGCATCAAATTTATGGGCGGCGGCTTCGGCGGTTTCATTTCCAGCGAAAAGAATATTGAAACCCCTCTATTCATTGGTGTGCCCTATGAGGATGCAGTGAAGGCGGCAGAAAAAATGGGTATCATTCTGGTGGAAGATGGGGAAGATTACAGCAGCTTCTATGATAAGGGCTATATCATCTATCAGTCTGTCAGCGAAGGCACCATGATCGGCGAAGGCACAAAGATCGGCGTAAAGATCAGTCTGGGGCTGACATCGGAGGAAATGCCCAATGTAGAGGGCAAGAGCGAAAATGCAGCGAAGGAGGCCATCATCAGACTGGTGGGCGATGTAGTACAGACGAAGTATGAATATGATCCTGATGTAGAAGCCATGAAGGTTATCAGACAGGAGCCTGCTCCCGGCACAGAGATTACGGCAAAGAGCCATATTGTACTGATAATCAGCAAGGGGGATGAGGGCGGAAACGTGGTTGTACCCAATGTAGTGAATGATTCTCTGGATAGTGCGAAGGCGTCTTTGCAAGCCGTTGGTCTGGTAGTTGGGAATGTATCCTATGCATCCAGCGACCGTGTGGCAGAGGGCAGAGTTATGACACAGACATTGTCTGCTAATACAGAGGTGCCCAGCGGCAGCGTGGTGAATCTGGTGGTAAGTACCGGTTCGGATACGACACAGAACGAAAATACAGAAACAACTACACCTCCTGCCAATAACAACCAGACCCAAACACAGGGTACAAAATACTTCACCATCAATGCACCCAGTGGCAGCAGCGGTTCTGTCTATGTGCGTGTGGTAAAGGAAGATGTGGATGGTGTGTATCCCGTGGTTGATGCTTACCGTGATGCTTCCGAATTCCCTTACAGTGTATCTGTTACAGGGAAAGGCGGTGGTACTGTGACTTGCTATATCGACAATGTACAGCAGTGGTCCCAGAGTGTAAATTTTTCGGAGTAAGGTGAAAACATGCTGGAAGGCGTAATTTTAAAAGGAATTGGCGGTTTTTATTATATCGATACGGAAACGGGCGTTTATGAATGCAGGGCGAGGGGCATCTTCCGAAAGGAAGGTATCCGCCCCACAGTAGGGGATGCAGTGCGCATTTCTGTGCTGGATGAGGCAAACAAGAAGGGCAGTCTGGATGAGATTTTGCCCAGAAGAAATGAACTCATCCGCCCTAGGGTATCCAATGTAGATCAGGCGGTGATCGTATTTGCGGCAAAAAGCCCCAATATGAATCTGGATTTGCTGGATCGCTTTCTGCTTCTTGCAGAGGAACAGGAGCTGGATATCGTAATCGTAATCAATAAAATCGACAAGGATAAAAAAGAAAGATATCTGGAAACGGCGGAGATGTACCGAAAGGTGGGGTATCCTGTCATTTGCACCAGTGCGGAAAAGGGCATGGGCATTAAAGAACTGCGAAATGCGCTGGAAAATAAAATTTCCGTTTTTGCAGGCCCTTCCGGGGTGGGCAAGAGCAGCCTCATCAATGCGGCATTCCCAGGTCTGGAATTAAACACGGGGGAAATCAGCGAAAAGATACAGCGGGGCAAGCATACCACCCGCCATGCGGAACTGATTCAGATTTCGGAGAAAAGCTATATCGTGGATTCTCCGGGCTTTACCTCCCTATTCCTGAACCATATCCCTTCGGAAAAGCTGCAGTATCATTTCCGTGAATTTGAACCCTTTGTACACAAATGCTATTACAATGGCTGCATTCATATCAACGAGCCCGATTGCGCCGTAAAGGCAGAGATTGGCAAAGCCATCCCCCAGATGAGATATGACAGATATGTGACCATATATAACGAACGCAAGGAAGAAGAAGAGAGGAGATTCTAACTATGAGCATGAAACTTTCCCCCTCCATGCTTTCCATCGATTTTGGCAAAGTAGAGGAACAACTGAAACTGATCGAAGACGCAGGTACACCTTATATCCATTTGGATGTGATGGACGGCGTTTTTGTTCCCAATATTTCTTTCGGGATTCCTGTGATCAAAAGTGTCAGAAAATACAGCAACATGGTCTTCGATGCCCACCTGATGATCGTAAACCCTGAAAAATATATCGAGGATTTCCACAAAGCAGGGGCGGATATCATCACTATCCATGTGGAATCCACAAAATATCCCATGGAAGTTCTGCATCAGATTAAAGCAACGGGCTGCAAAGCAGGCATTACCCTGAACCCCAGAACACCCGTGGAAACCCTGCTGCCTTATTTGAAAGAAGTGGATGTCATTATGGTTATGACAGTGGAACCAGGCTTTGGTGGACAGAAATTCATGGAAGATCAGCTTTCTAAGATCAGACAGCTGGCAGAATGGAAAAAAGAAATGGGTCTGAACTACGATATTGAAGTGGATGGCGGTATTACCATCGATAATGTGCGGAAGGTACTGGATGCAGGCGCAAATGTGATCGTAGCAGGCTCTGCCGTATTTGGCAAAGAGGACATTGCTGCGGCAGCAAAGAGCTTCATGGATATTTTCAAGGAGTATGAGTAAAATGAAAGTTATTCTTTTTGCGGGAGCCAAAATCAATGATTATAGCTTCTGCGAGAAATATATGGATGGGGCGGATGCAGTCATCTGCTGTGATGCGGGCATGGGCCATGCGAAAGCCTTGGGCATCGACCCGGACTATATCGTAGGGGATTTCGATTCCACCAGCCCGGAGATTTTAGAATATTATAAGACAAAAAATATTCCCATTCGTCAGTTCCCCACCAGAAAAGATGAAACAGATATGGAACTGGGTATTTTTCTGGCACTGGAATTGGGAGCGACGGATCTGGTGCTGTTCGGCGGCATCGGCGACCGCTTCGACCATACCCTTGCAAATGCCCATTATCTGCTTTCTCTGCTGAAAAAAGGCGTGAGAGCCAGACTGGTGGATGAAAAGAACTGTGTGGAAGTCATTGACTGCCACTTGACTGTGGAAGGAAAGGTGGGCGATTTGGTTTCTACCCTGCCCCTTTCCATGGAAGTGAAGGGCATTACCCTGAAGGGCTTTTCTTATCCTCTGACGGATGCCACCCTGACCTTGGACGGCGATTATATTGCCGTCAGCAATGTATTGGCGGAGGAAACAGCCACCATTGATATCAAGGAAGGATACCTTTTCGTGATTCGTTCCAAAGATTGAATCATACCCTCGAGTGAAAGGCTCGGGGGTATTTTTTCGCACGTTTTTGGGGGAAGGGCATATACTATGGTAGAAAGGGGGTGTCGGGATGCGCAGAAGATGTAACGGTGCGCCCATCAGATGGCTGGGCGGGGTCATATTGATTGCCATAGGTGTGGGGATGTTTCTGGCATGCCTGATACCAAAATGTGTGTTTTTGATCGGGGCATTGCTGATCGGATTGGGGATCTGGCTTATCAGCCAGAACGGAAGATGTTAAATATCCATAAAACGAAAAAAAGCCGTTCTTTTCATGGGAAAAGAATGGCTTTTATCATTCGTTTGAAATTAGATTGCGCGTGTGATCTTATTGGAACGCATGCATCTTGTGCAAACGTAAATAGATTTGATGTTACCGTTGTCTTCAACGATTTTCACTTTCTTTACGTTGGGTTTCCATTTTCTATTCGCACGTCTACTAACCTGGGAACGTTCAATGCTGATTCTATGACCTGTCATCTGGCCTTTTTCACAAATTGCACATTTAGCCATTGTCTGCACCTCCTTCAACCTTGCCTATGTGACATAACAAAGATATTCTAGCAGAAAAGACAACGATTTGCAAGAAGAATTAGTGAAAAATCTGATTTTTTTTCGGGCAGAGGGAGGAGCTTGCCATTGGGAAAAATCTTAAGAAAGCTGTAAGAATTTTGTGAGGAGGTTGTAATTTGCGGAGGGGAAAAAGATGGTATGGTAGAAAAAAGGGAAAAAGAAAGGAGAATGTGGTATGAAAAAGGCGATTTGCTTAGCATTGGCAATGAGTATGGTAATCGGAACAACGGCATTTGCGGCGGAGCAGAGGGTAACCTTTATGCGGGAGAATGAAATTACCCTACAGAATCCTCCAATCAAGAAGAACGGAAAATGGATGGTTTCTCTGGAGGATTTGGAACTTCTGACAGGCACGCAGGCAGTGGAAGGAAAGGATTCGATTGCCTTTCAAAAATCGGTTGTGCTGGCAGGCGTGGAGTTAGAAAGGGATGCGGCGGCATATTTTCAAACGGATGGCACTTTATTGGAGGAGGCAAACGGCAGCTATCGAAAGCTGAATGCAACAGAATTTCGTCAAGGAGATATTTTGTATTTGCCCTGTCGGGACTATGCGGAGGCAATCGGCTATGATGTGCAGTGGTTCAAGTGGAATGGAGATTGTATTATGCTGCATGGACGGGAAATGCCTGAACTCACGCTGAAGGTGGAATATGACGCAAAAACGAATCGGATACAGGGCGAGATAGAGAATCAGGAGCCGCAGGCGTTTTTGTATGGCGAGGAATTTACCATTGAGCGAAAAACGGAAAGCGGTTGGGAATATGTGGAGGAAGCGGAGCCACGGGATATAAATGCTGTCGGATATACGATGCGTGCAAAAAGAGAAGGAAATGACGGCATCACGAGGATTGCATATTGGATGAGTACCAAGCTGCCGGCAGGGGAATATCGTATGGGTATCCCGTTTTCCTATACTTATTATATCCAAAGTATGTATACGGACTACTTAAATCAAAAAATAAAGGAAAATGACCTGAATGATATTGATTGGAATTACTATTATTCTACCAAGTGGGGCAAGCCTGATTTCTATTTTGACGGAGCGGGAGTCATGAGTACCACTGATTTGCAGAGAACGACAAATTATGCGCTGTATGGCACATTTACAGTGGAATGAGAGGACGAAAGTCCTCTTTTTCTATTGCAGTTTTCTATTGCAGAAAGATTGTATTTTACCCACTTTTGCGGTATGATAAAAGAGACAAATTAGGGATATTCTATTTATGAAAAAAATTTTGAGATACAAAGGAGAAATTGCATGTTAGATATTTGTTTACTGGGGACAGGGGGCATGATGCCCATGCCCAGCCGCTTTCTGACAGCCATGCTGGCAAGGCTCAACGGCAGGCTGGCCCTTATCGACTGCGGCGAAGGCACCCAGGTTACCATGAAAATGCTGGGATGGGGCTTCAAGGCCATCGATGTGATCTGCTTCACCCATTTCCATGCGGACCATATTTCCGGTCTGCCCGGTCTGCTCTTGACCATTGGCAACGCAGGACGGACAGAGCCACTGACGCTGGTGGGACCTGTGGGGCTGCAGCGGATTGTGGAAGGTCTGACGCTGATCGCCCCGGAACTGCCTTTCCCCATAGAATATATCGAATTGGATAAGGATGCGCCGAACCCTGTGCAGGTTGGTTCCTTTGAAATCCATCATTGTCCTGCAGACCACATGGTGAAATGCTTTGCTTACCGCATCGACCTGCGCCGCAAAGGCAAATTCGATGTGAAAAAGGCGGAGCGGCTGAACCTGCCCAAGCCTCTTTGGGGCAGGCTGCAAAAGGAAGGCACAGTGGAACATGAAGGCAAAATCTACACGGGGGATATGGTGCTGGGGGAAAGCAGAAAAGGCATTTCTGTGGCCTATTGCACGGACAGTCGCCCTATAGATAGAGTGATGAAATTTGTGGAAGGCGTACAGCTTTTCATTTGCGAGGGGATGTACGGCGAGGATGAGAAAAAACAGAAGGCGAGAGAAAACAAGCACATGCTGTTTTCCGAGGCAGCCCAAATGGCGAAAAATGCCAAGGCGGAACGGCTGTGGCTGACCCACTTTAGCCCTTCTTTGAATGAACCGGAGGAATTTCTGCCGGTGGCGCAGGCAATCTTCCCTGCGGCTGAGCTGGGAGAAGAACGCAAGTGCATCACCATCGAATTTCCTAAGGAAAACTGAATGGAGGTAGGATATGGAGGAAAAGAAAGATATTTATATATTGGCCATCGAAAGCTCCTGTGACGAAACAGCGGCGGCGGTGGTGAAAAACGGCAGAGAAGTCCTTTCTAATGTAATCTCTTCCCAGATTGCCCTGCATACATTGTATGGCGGGGTGGTGCCGGAGATTGCATCCAGAAAGCATGTGGAAAACATTGACGGAGTCATCAAAACAGCTTTGGCAGAAGCAGGCATGACTTTGGAGGAAATGGATGCCATCGGCGTAACCTATGGCCCCGGCTTGGTAGGTGCCCTGTTGGTGGGGCTGGCAGAAGCAAAGGCATTGGCCTATGGGGCGGGAAAACCCCTGATCGGCGTGCATCATATCGAAGGGCATATCTGTGCCAACTACATCCAGAATAAGGATTTTGAACCGCCTTATATGGCACTGGTGGTTTCCGGTGGTCATTCCCATCTGGTCTATGTTTCCGATTATGGAAAATATGAAATCATGGGGCATACCAGAGACGATGCTGCCGGTGAGGCCTATGATAAGGTTGCCCGTGCCATCGGTATGGGTTACCCCGGCGGCCCGAAAATCGATGCGGCGGCAAAGCTGGGCAATCCCGATGCTGTCAAATTCCCCAGAGTTTTTCTGGAGGAGGACAGCTATGATTTCAGCTTCAGCGGCTTGAAATCTGCGGTGCTGAATTACGTGAACAAGCAGAAAATGATGGGCGAGGAAATCGTCCCTGAAGATATCGCTGCCAGCTTCCAGCAGTCTGTGGTGGAGGTTTTGGTGGGCAAGACCATCAAGGCAGCAAAAGCCCATGGCGTGAAAAAGATCGCATTGGCAGGGGGGGTTGCTTCCAACAGCGCCCTTCGCAGCAGGATGCAGGAGGCATGCGAAAAAGAAGGCTTCTATCTGAGCGTACCTTCCCCCATTTTGTGTACGGATAATGCGGCGATGATCGGCTGTGCGGCGTATTATGAATATATCGCAGGGGTGAGAGATGGTTTGGATCTGAATGCCAACCCCAGCCTGAAACTTGGACAGAGATAAAAAATGCGGATGCAAAGGAGGAACGGCTTATGGCAAGTATTTTGAGCAGATATGAGAGCGTTATGTCCATGAATGTTTGTGGCATGATCGAATTTGCAGAGGATCCTATGAAGATGGCGCGACATCTGGCCCATCATTTGGAGGACGATCTGTCAAAAACAAGACGCGAGGGTGTTGCATTGATCGCGGAGATCGAAAAATTGGAAGCAGATATGTCCGTTCCCAATGCAGAGGCACTTTTGGTGGCAAAAAAGGCGGATTTGATGAAGCTCCATGAACTCCACGAAAAACTCAATGAACAGGTGCGCCAGATTACTGCCATGCGGGCGGCAATCTATACTGCTCAGCATAAGAAAAAATAAGGAGGGTTTCTTTTGATCCGTCTGGCAACGAAAGAGGATTTAAATGAAGTAGAATGTATCTTCCATGAGATTTTGGATAAAGAAGCGGCAACTGTCAGCTATAGCAACTGGATCAAGGGGAAATATCCGACAAAGGCTCATGCGGAGTTGGCGTTAAATCAGGGTACCCTTTATGTAGGGGAGGAGGAAAACGGGCGACTCTTTGGCTGTGCCAATCTGAACCATATCCAGTTAGATGAATATGTGCAGATTCCATGGATTTACGAAGCGGAAGGGGAAGAGGTCTTTGTGATCCACATGCTGTGTATCCG
The DNA here is from genome assembly GCA_945868505.1 of uncultured Clostridia bacterium. Classification (GTDB taxonomy): domain Bacteria; phylum Bacillota; class Clostridia; order Lachnospirales; family Anaerotignaceae; genus Anaerotignum_A. The sequence goes on from CAMBLO010000012.1 coordinate 44,728, forward strand.
TCCTGATTGCGCAGGGCAGGGGCGCGGCAAGGAATTTGTTGCCTTTGCGGAAGAACTGGCAAGGCAAAAGGGATGCAAGGTTGTCCGTATCGATACATACGAAGGGAATACTCCTGCTGCCAATCTGTATCAGTCTTTGGGATACAGATTGGCAGGGAAGACATTGTTCCATTTCCAGAATGTAATCTGGGAAAATCTGATCTGCTTGGAAAAGAAATTGTAAGCATAAAAAGAGAGAGATTGTTGTCTCTCTCTTTTTTATGTCATTTCCCTAACGGCAGCAGTTTTTCTTTCTGCAAACAGCTTCCTGAATAGAAAGCGTGTAATGGGGCCTGCGGCAAAAAGATTCCAAAGCAGTGCCATGGGGAAATTTTTCAAGACGGTGCCTACCCAAACGGCGGGAAACTGTGCGGCGGGAACACCGCCCATAATGATATTAAAAAGGATGGCGGCAACGGCGCTCATGGTAGGGCACATGATGAGGACGGTACAACCGGAAATGACCAGTGTGCAGAAGAAGGGGTTATCCTTTTTAGGGTCGATGAGCTTTGCAGCAAGTCCATGACCGATGCGGTTGCCCCACAGGTTGGAAAAGAGAAAAACAAAAATCCACATGAAGGACGCTTCGATGAGAGCTTCGTAAAAGACATGGTTTGCCATATTGCTGAAGCCGCCGGGTATAGTGCTGTAGCCAAGCTTGTGGGCTACATTGAAAACCTCCATGCCATAGGCCATGGTGATGGACATAAGGACACCGAAAATGATTCTTTGCATTTTTGTTTTAGGCATAAATGATACACTCCTTTTTTGATTATAATAATATGGTTGATTTGGACGGCAAAAAAATAAGAGAGCCCACAAGGGACTCCCGATGAATTTTTTTGTGCAGCCCTTGCAAGACAACTGGACTTATGCTTTCTGCTGCACGTTGTATTCGATTTAGATTTTTCAGCCAAAAGTTATTTTAACAGAAAAAAGAGTTTTATGTAAGTAAAAGTTTGTAAATTTTTATTCCTCCAGAAGATCATAAAGCTCTTTCAGAGAGCGGATTTCATAATCTACCTTGGCATCGGTGTGGTTTTCCTCCCCTGTGGGATTGAGCCAGCAAGTCTCGATGCCGGCATTATTGCCACCTTTGATATCGGAGGTCAGGGAATCGCCGATGATGAGAGTCAGAGACGGGTCAAAATCGGGGATGCGGGCAAAGCATTGGTCGAAGAATGCTTTCTGAGGCTTTTGGGAGCCAAGATGCTCCGAGATAAAAATATCTTTGAAATAGGGCTTCAGACCACTATCGGCAATGCGGATTTCTTGGGTGCTGGCAACACCATTGGTAACGATATAGAGAGCATGGGTCTTGCTAAGGGGCTGCACCACTTCGGGGGCTTCGGGGAACACCTCGCAGGAATGATTCAGGTTATAGCGATAGCTGTCCTCAAAGGCAGCACCGTCCCCTGCATAGCCAAAATGTTCAAAGAGACGGACGAAACGGGTATAAAGGACGGTTTTTCTGTCGATGATGCCTTTTTCGTAATCCTGCCACAGTTTTGCGTTGTTCACCAGATGCCACTGATAAACGGCATCGGTAAAGGGCAGACTGTATTCTGCGAATGTCTTTGCCAATGCCTTTTTTTCAGATGCGGAAAAATCCAGCAGAGTGCCGTCCACATCAAACAATAAAAACTTCTTTTTCATTTAAATCATACCTCCGTCCAGAGTGATGATTTTGCCGGTCAGGAATTTTGCCCTTTGGCTGGCAAGAAAAACAGCCAGATCGCCCACCTCTTCGGGCTTGCCAAAGCGCATAAGAGGAATTTCCTCTGCCAAAGCCTGTCGTTCTTCTTCGGAGAAGCAGGCGTTCATTTCTGTATCAATCACGCCGCAGGAAATGGCATTGACCCGAATATGGGAGGGACCCAGTTCCTTTGCCATAGCTTTGGTAAAGGCATTGATGGCACCCTTGGAGGCGGAATAGACCGCTTCGCAGGAGGCGCCCACTTCCCCCCACATGGAGGAAATATTGATAATGACGCCATCTTTTTTGTGTACCATAGCAGGTACGGCAAGATGGGTGCAGTTGAGGGCAGATTCCAGATTGACGGAAAGGATACGCTGCCATTGGGCTGGGGTCATATCGGTGAAAAGACCGATATGGGAGATGCCTGCATTATTGACCAAAATATCTACAGAGCCGAATTTTTTTTCAATCTCTGCGAAAAGCTCTTTGCATTTTTCATAATCGGAAACATCTGCCAAAAGGGCGAGGACGGGGATATTTTCGTTTTCTAATAAGGTCTTTGTCTCTTCCAGCTGGGCAATGCTTTTGGACGCATTCAGCACCACATTGCACCCGGCATGGCCAAAGGCCAAAGCGATGGCTTTGCCGATGCCCCGGGAAGAACCGGTGACCAATACTGTTTTTTTGTTGAAATCCATAATTTTCACAGCCTTTTCCTATTTTATTGCTGAGTATCATTCTAAAGGATTTTTTCAGAATTGACAAGGTGGGAATTCCCGTTGGCTTTTGGGGAATGTTGTGATATAATGGCTCATTACAAAGGGTATGTATTTGGAAAGGATGAGTTTATGAGGAACGAAATATACAATAGGGAGTGGAGATGGATGGAGCAGCTTTCAGCAGCCTTCCATGTATTTTCCGCAAATATCAGCTCTGTCATCAAGGTGATGGCAATCATTTTTCTGCCCATCAGCCTGCTGGAGGTTATTATTGGCGATCGTATGTTGTCTGCCTATACAGTGTTTCAGCAATTTACTCAGATGGACATTGCAGCCATCGATCAGACAGAACTTCTCACTACAGCGTATCATGTACTGCTGAATTATGGGCTGCTGATGATGGTGGCGCTGTTTCTGGAGCCTGTGGGTATCATCACCATTGCAAAGGTTGTGAAGCAATATATTGATGGGAAAGAGGTTTCCATGGGTCAGGCTTTATCTGAAGCCTTTTCCCTGATGCCTACCATCATTGTGACCGGTATTATTTATGGTGTACTGGTATTTCTGGGCAGTATTGTGATCGTTCCCGGCGTTTATTTCAGCATTGCTTGGGGTTTTTATCTTTTCTGCATTGGCCTGAGTGATAAAAAGGGCTGGGATGCGCTGAACTACAGCAAGGGGCTTGTGAAAGGCAAATGGTGGAGAACCTTTGCATACTTCTGGGTGCTGAGCGCCATTGCAATGCTGTGGAATTCTGTGTTCCAACTGATCTACAGTTTTGCACCGGAAGGCATCACCAGCGACCTTCTGTATCATTTCCTGTGCTATTTTTCTGCGGCATTCGTAGCTGTCGGAGAAACGCTGCTGTTTATCAACAGAGAAGCCATTACTTTTGGGGTTCGCCCTGTGGTGGAGGCACCTGCGGCAGAAATGCCCGGGGAAGATGGACCTGCGGAATCGGTGGAAGGTACGGTAGAAGGGGAGCCTGTGGAACAGAAGGAAGAAAAGAAAGACGAATGATGAATCAGGAAAAACGCTCTGATGTTATACAACATTGGGGCGTTTTTTGTCCCGTTTTTGCGAAAAAGAACTAGGAAAGTTTTCGTTTTTTTGATATACTAAAATGGTAGGCACAAGTATAGTAGGAATAGAGGTGCGTTTATGTATTCTTGCAATGGTAATTTTTCAGCAGAAGAAATGAAATATTTGAAGCTGCTGTCGAATCAGTATAAAAATATCAATAGTGCGGCAACAGAGATTATCAATCTGAAGGCGATCCTGAACCTGCCCAAAGGGACGGAACACTTTGTTTCCGATATCCACGGGGAAGCGGATTCCTTCAGCCATGTACTGCGGAATGCTTCCGGGGTTATCAAAAACCAGATCAGTGCCATTTTCGGGGAAAGCCTGCGCAGCAGTGAAAAGAAATCTCTGGCGACGCTGATTTATTATCCTGAGAAAAAACTGGAACAGATGGCGGAAACAGAAGAGGAACTGGAGGAATGGTATAAGATCACTCTGCACAGACTGGTAAAGATCTGTAAAGTGGTTTCTTCCAAATATACCCGTTCTAAAGTAAGAAAAGCACTGCCAAAGGAATTTGCATATATCATCGAAGAACTGCTGCACGAAAATAGTGCCAGTGTCGATAAAGATATGTACTACACAGAAATCATACATACGATCATCGATCTGGGGCAGGCGGATCGTTTCATCATTGCCATGTGTAATCTGATCCAGAGACTGGCTATCGATCAGCTCCACGTTATCGGTGATATCTATGATAGAGGCCCTCATGCCGCTCGCATCATGGATATTCTGGCAAATTATCATTCTGTAGATATTCAGTGGGGCAACCACGATATCGCATGGATGGGCGCGGCTGCAGGCTGTCAGGCGCTGATCTGTAACGTTCTGCGTATCCAGACAAGATATGCCAACCTGGATACCATCGAAGAAGATTACGGCATCAATCTGCTGCCTCTAGCAACCTTTGCCATGGAAAAATATGCAGATGACCCCTGTGAACAGTTTAAGCCCAAGGGCGATGAAGTGCTGAGTGACAAAGACTTTAATATGATCGCAAAAATGCACAAGGCCATCTCCATCATGCAGTGGAAGATGGAAGCTCAGATCATCAAGCGTCATCCTGAATTCCACATGGAAAACAGACTGCTGCTGGATAAGATCGATTTCGAAAAAGGTACGATTCTGATCGAAGGTGTGGAATATCCTATGAATGACATGAATTTCCCTACCATCGATCCCAAAGACCCTTATGCCCTGACTCCGGAAGAACAGGAAGTCATGGACAAAGTAAAATCCTCCTTTGTCAATAGTGAAAAGCTGCAGCAGCATATCCGTACCCTGTATCATAAGGGCAGTATGTATACCATTTTCAACTCTAACCTGCTGTTCCACGGCGGCATCCCCATGAATGAGGACGGCACCCTGAAAACTGTTACCTTCCGCGGCAAGCAGTACAGCGGCAAGGAATATTTGGATGCCGTAGAAAGAACCATGCGGGAAGGCTATTTCAATAAAGCCCATACCAATGCAAAGCGGGAATGTATGGATATCATCTGGTATATGTGGTGCGGCGAGGATTCTCCTTTGTTTGGCAAAAAGAAGATGACAACATTCGAACGTTACTTTATCGACGATAAGGCGACCCATAAAGAAGTAAGTAACCCTTACTATTCTCTGAGAAATGAAGAAGCTGTTTGTAAGCGGGTGCTGGAAGCCTTTGGTCTGGACCCCGATGCGTCCCATATCGTAAATGGTCATGTTCCTGTTAAGGTATCCAAGGGGGAAAGCCCCATCAAAGCCAATGGCAGACTGTTTGTCATCGACGGCGGTTTCTCCAAGGCATATCAGAAGGTAACAGGTATCGCAGGCTATACTCTGATTTATAACTCCCATGGTATGGTGCTGGTATCCCATGAACCTTTCGTATCCACAGATATCGCCATTGCGGAAGAAAAGGATATCCTGTCCTCTACTGTTGCACTGCAGTATACACAGGATCGTATCCGTGTAAGAGATACAGATATCGGCAAGAAGCTGCAGGAAAGCATCGATGAACTGGAAAAACTGTTGTATGCATACCAGAATGGTATCATCAAAGAACAGCAGTAATCGAATACAAAAACAAAACCCCTCGTTAGAGGGGTTTTGTTTTCATTATGAGAAAACATATTTAAAGAAAAGGAGCCTGCGAATGAGGTTCTTTTTTGATGCTTAGTTTAAAATGCTTTCGTAAAACTTGACTGCACCTTCCAAGTCTTCCTGATTGGGATGACCTTTGGCAATGCCGCCGATGAGCTTGAAAGGGCCGTAGGTATCGAAGCCCAAGCAGCCATATTCCCCCAGAATTTCGGCATCTCTGCCAAGGACAGCCTTGCTGATAGCAAAGGTATATCCTTTTTTCTCTGCGCCGCAGGTATAGAGGAAAAAGACTTTTTTCTTCAGGGGAAAACTCTGTTCTGCGAATTGCAGGAGCATTTTCTGAAATTTAGAAAAATAAATGCCGGAGGCAAAGTCAATCAGGTCATATTCTTCCAGAGAAATGGTAATGGGCTGTGTGATATCTACCAGAGTGACATCGTGTTTTTCGGCGATGGCATCCAGCAGTTTTTTGGTGTTGCTGTGATGTGTGGAATAGTATAAAATCGCTGTTTTCATGGGAATCCTCCTTGCTTTTTGATGGTATATAAAATATACTATATATGAAAAATAAGAGCAAGTACGCAGTTTGGGTGTACTTGGTATAGAAAAAGATACCGGAGGAACGTATGGAAAAGGATTTGACGGCGGAAGAATATCTGCAAAGAATATTGCATAACGAAGTGCGGGAGGATTGCCCCATGCGGCGGACGTTGGAGCTGCTCAGCGGAAAATGGCGAACGCATATTATTTTTGAGCTTTGCAAAAAGCCATCCTGCCGCTTTGGGGAACTGAAAAAGGCGGTACCCCACATCACAAACACCATGCTGACCAATACTTTGCGGGATCTGGAAGGCTTTGGCATCGTCCATCGGGAGCAATTCAATGAAATTCCGCCTCGGGTGGAATATTCCCTGACGGAGAAGGGGAAAGCCCTGCTGCCGGCTTTTTTTGAGCTGGCAAAATGGGGAGAAGCCTATCTGGAAGAGGAACAGGAGCATTGAGCGTTCCTGAAAAATATGATATACTGATATAATAGGAATAATACGTACAAAACTTAAATGGAGTTAACGATATGAATGAAAAAGCATTGCATACTTTAGAATATGACAAAATCATACAAAAGCTGGTGGGCTTTGCGGTTTCCCCGATGGCGAAGGAACGGGCGGCGGCTCTGCGTCCTTCTTCTGCCATGAGTGACATCATCATCTGGCAGCAGGAGACAACAGAAGCGACCACTATGATCTTGAAAAAAGGCACTCCTTCCTTTGGCGGCTTTCGGGAAATCCGTCCCCAGCTGAAGCGTGCCTCTATGGCAGGCGTTCTTTCCATTGCAGAGCTGATGACCATTGGCGAATTTGCCTATGTTTGCCGCAAGGTGAAAAACTATGCCAGAAAAGAAAACAAAATGGAAATTTACGAAAGACTGGATGAATATTTCGACCTGATTATTCCTCTGGATAAATTGGAGAATGAAATCAGCCGCTGTATCCTTTCCGAAACGGAAATTGCTGACGATGCCAGTTCTGGTCTGCGCAGCGTGCGGAAGGAAATCAAAATTTCCAACGAACGTGTGAAAGACCATTTGAATAGTATCATTTCTTCCTCTGCATACAGAAATATGCTGCAGGATTTTGTTATTACCATCAGAAATGACAGATATTGTGTGCCTGTCAAGTCGGAATACAGAAGTTCCTTCCCCGGTATGATCCACGATCAGTCTAATACGGGTTCTACGCTGTTCATGGAGCCTTTGAGCGTTATTCAGTTGAATAACAAAATCAAGGAACTGCAGGCCAAGGAAAAAGAGGAAATCGAAAAGATTCTGCTGATGCTGTCCGATTTGGTGACAGCCCATGCCATTGCCATCGAGGGGAATCTGGAGCTGCTGACACAGCTGGACTTTATTTTTGCGAAAGCGGCATTGTCCCTTTCTATGGATGGTACACAGCCTATGTTCAATACAAAGGGCTATATCAATATCCACAAGGGCAGACACCCTTTGCTGGATCAGAAAACGGTGGTGCCTACGGATATTTATCTGGGCAAGGATTTCACTACACTGCTCATCACCGGCCCCAACACGGGCGGTAAGACCGTTGCCCTGAAAACATTGGGCTTGTTTTCCCTGATGGGACAGGCGGGCCTGCATATCCCTGCTTTTGATAATTCCCAATTGGCGGTGTTTGATAATGTATTCGCGGATATTGGTGACGAACAGAGCATCGAGCAGAGTTTGTCTACTTTCTCCGCCCACATGACGAATATTGTCCGTATCATGGATGAGGTTACAGACGATTCTTTGGTGCTGTTTGACGAATTGGGCGCAGGCACAGACCCTACGGAAGGTGCGGCACTGGCGGTTGCCATCATTCAGGCATTGCTGGAGAGAAAAATTCGCACAGCAGTAACCACTCACTACAGTGAATTGAAGGTATTTGCTTTGTCCACAGAAGGGGTGGAAAATGCCTGCTGTGAATTCAGCGTGGAAACCTTAAGACCTACTTATAAACTGCTGATCGGTATTCCCGGGAAAAGTAATGCCTTTGCTATTTCCAAACGGCTGGGCTTGCAGGATTACATTCTGGACAGTGCGAAAGAATTTATCAGTCAGGATGAAGCCAGATTCGAGGATGTCATCACGGATTTGGAAATCAGCAAGAAATCCGTAAAATTCGAACAGGAAAGAGCGGAACAGTATCGTCGGGAAGCGGAAGAACTGAAAAAAGAAGTGGAACGGCAGAAGGAAAAGACCAAGGAACAGAAGGAAAAAATCCTTGCCAAGGCTAGAGAAGAGGCCAAACAGATTTATGCTCAGGCCAAGGAAGAAGCCGACAGCATTGTAAAAGAAATGAACAAGCAGGCGAAGGAAGCCAACAACCGCAACAAGGTTTTGGAACAGCGCCAGAAGTTGAACGAAAAGCTTTCTTCCATGCAGCAGGATTTCCTGAAATCCAAAAAGGTGAAGCCCAACCACAAAGCACCAGAAAACCTGAAAGCTGGCGACAGGGTCTATGTCATTTCCTTCGACCAGAACGGACAGGTGCTTTCTGCGCCCGATAAAAATAAAGAAGTCATGGTGCAGATGGGGATGATGAAAATGAAAGTGCCTCTGGCAGAATTGATGCTGGACGATACCCCTCAGCCCAAGGAAAAACAGAAAAAACAGCAGCCCGCCAGAGCGAAGCTTTCCAAGAGCCAGTTTATTTCTGCGGAAATTGACTGTCGTGGGCAGTTGGTGGATGAAGCGGTTGCCAATATTGACAAATATATCGATGATGCGTATCTGTCCGGTTTGAAACAGGTCGTTATCATCCACGGGAAGGGCACCGGTGCCCTGCGGGCAGGCGTGCAGCAGTATCTGAAAATGAATTCCCATGTGAAAAGCTTCCGTCCCGGTACCTTTGGGGAAGGGGAAGCCGGCGTTACCGTTGTGGAATTGAAATAACATTGGTTTGCGAAAAATGAGGTGAAGAAGATGGGGAAACAAAGAATTCTGATTGTTGATGACGATATGCATATTGCGGAACTGATCTCTCTTTATATGATGAAGGAGGGGTTTGAGACGCAGGAGGTGTATGACGGCAAGGAAGCGGTAAAGGCGGCAGAAAGCTTTGCCCCGGACCTGATTCTGCTGGATCTGATGCTGCCCGGTATGGATGGGTATCAGGTCTGCACAGAGGTGCGCAAGACCAGCCGTGTGCCCATCATCATGCTGACAGCCAAAGGGGAGACCTTTGACAAGGTGCTGGGGCTGGAATTGGGGGCAGATGATTATATTGTGAAGCCCTTTGACCCCAAGGAACTGGTGGCAAGGGTGAAAGCGGTACTCCGCAGATATGAACCCAAGCAGGACGAGGCAGATAAAAATGTGCTGAAATTTGGCGAACTGGAAATCAATCTTTCCAACTATTCTGTGGTGTATCAGGGAAAAAGTCTGGATTTTCCTCCCAAGGAATTTGAACTGCTCAGCTTTCTGGCCCAGCATCCCAATCGGGTATTTACTAGAGAACAGCTGCTGGATCAGATTTGGGGATATGAATATGTGGGGGATACCAGAACCGTGGATGTGCATGTAAAGCGTATCCGTGAAAAGCTCAACAGTGAGGATGAATGGGGTATCCGCACCGTTTGGAGCGTTGGATATAAGTTCGGTCAAAAATAAGGAAATAAAAAAGGGGCGCTGATACAGGCGTCCCTTTTATGTAAGTTTGCAATTATTCTTCTGTTTTTTCTTCGGAAGGTTCTGCTTCAGCAGGTGTTTCGTCCACAGGATTTTCTGTGGGAACGGCTTCGTTATCGCTGGAGGTGTCTTCTGCGGAAACTGCAGCTTCACCTGTCAGACGGGCAGGTTCCTGATTTGGGTTTTGACGCTGCATCATTTCTTTGCGCTGTGCATCTTTACGCATATTGGACCAGCGCAGCATGAAGCACAGGATCAAAAGGAACAGGATCAGATAATGAAAACTATTCATATTACCCCAGTCCACACGGAAGATGACAAGGATAGCCAGAGCAATGAGGAGCAGATCTTTTGGGGGAACCTTCTTTCTTTGAGGAGGTCTGTTTTGCATATTATTTTCCATAAGTAAGTACGAGGCGAACTGCCTTTCTCCTTTCTGTGATTTCTTGTTTTTCCAGAAAAAACAACTGTGTAAAACAGTATACCATTCTTTTATGGTTTTGTAATGCTTTTTTTGATAATTTGGAGGAATGAAGATGAAAAAAGATTCCATTGTGCGAAAGCAGATGCTGATATATATGACGACCATCGCTGTCTGCATCTCTTTGATGGGCGGTGCGCTGACGCTGGTATATACTACCCATTATATGAATGAGAAAAGAGAGGAATTGGTCACCCAGGGGGAAAAGATTGCGACAGCTTTTTCCAAGGGCTATCGCACAGGAAATTTGAATAATTTAAGCTACGAACTGCAGGTTTTGGAAACGTATATGGATGCCGGCATCCTGATGGTCAATCGGGATGGGCAGGTGATTATTGCTTCGCCAGAGCTGAATCAGGAAATTTATGAAAAAAAGGTACTGAATGAAACCCTGCTGGAAGGTGTTCTGGAAGGAAATATCGTTTCGGTACAGACGAAAAAAGGGCAGTTTTCTGATATGCCCATGCTGGTGGTGGGCTATCCCCTTTCGGAAGGGCAGATTGCCGGGCTGTTTATGTGCAGACCTCTGCCGCAGATTCAGGCTTCCCTGATGGAAATGTATGAGATGAGTGTGGTCAGCCTGTTCTTCGTTTCTTTGCTGGGGGTGATCGTCAGCTATCTGACGGCAAAATATGTGGCATTGCCCTTGATGCAGATGAACCGCGCGGCGAAAGTCATTGCCAATGGGAATTTTGAAGAGCGTGTTATTGTCAGCAATAAAGATGAATTGGGGGAACTGGCGGAAAGCTTCAACCACATGGCGGAAAGCCTGCAGGCCCATGAAAAGGTACAGAAGGATTTTATTGCGAATATTTCCCATGACCTGCGTTCCCCTTTGACCAGTATGCAGGGCTTTTTGACAGCTATGCTGGATGGTACGGTGCCGCCGGAAAAACAGGAAAAATATTTGAAGATTGTTTTGGAAGAAACCCAGCGCCTTTCCCGTATGACCCAAGGCATCGTGGAATTGAGCCGTGCCCAGAGCAGTGCCATTTTGCTGGATGAATCTGATTTTGATATCAATAATCTGATCCGCATGAATATTGAAATGCTGGAACCACAGCTGACGGAGAAAAATGTGCATATCCATGCTATTTATGCGGAAGAAAAAACGCTGGTTCATGGGGATATGGATAAAATTTCCCGTGTGTTGCAGAATCTGCTGGGTAATGCGTCGAAATTCTCCCCGGAAAACAGTATCATTGAAGTGGAAACTACATTGAAAGAAAAGAAAAAAGTGTTGATTTCTGTAAAGGATGAAGGTCCTGGGATCAGCGCGGAAGATCAGAAGTATGTGTTTGACCGTTTTTATAAGACGGATACGACCCGCAATAAGGATAAGACCGGTAGCGGCATTGGTCTTGCCATCGTCCGTGAATTTTTGCAGGCTCATGGGGAGACCATTACGGTAAAGAGCGAAGAAGGGGAGGGAGCAACCTTTGCCTTTTCTCTGAAGCTGGCGGAAGAGGATTGATGGGGTTTTTCTGATTTAAGAAAACTTTTTTGAACAAAAACCGAGACGAATTTTCGTCTCGGTTTTTTATATATTGAAATATATTGTTTACAGCCTTTCTACTTCATCCATCCAGATACGGCTATGGGCATCGGTAGGCATACGCCAGTCGCTTCTGGGAGACAGGCACAGGGCACCGACCTTGGGGCCATCGGGCAGGCAGGAACGTTTGAACTGCTGGATGAAGAAACGGCGATAGAAGTTTTTCAGCCATTTCAGCAGAGTTTCTCTATCATATTCGCCATCGAAGGCTTTTTCTGCCAGAAAGAGAACCTTGGCAGGGGAATAGCCGAAGCGGATGATCTGATAGAGGAAGAAATCGTGAAGTTCATAAGGGCCAACCAAGTCTTCCGTTTTCTGGTTGATTTTACCATCCTCGTCGGGAGGCAGCAATTCGGGGCTGACAGGAGTATCCAGAACATCCAGCAGGGCGGCGGAAGCTTCTGCATCAACTTCGCCGTTGGTTGCTACCCATTTTACCAGTACCCGTACCAGTGTTTTGGGGATGCCGCCATTGACACCATACATGGACATGTGGTCGCCATTGTAGGTTGCCCAGCCCAGTGCCAGTTCGGATAGGTCGCCTGTACCAACAACCAGACCGTTGTATTTGTTTGCCAGATCCATCAGAATCTGTGTACGTTCACGCGCCTGAGAGTTTTCGTAAGTTACGTTATGCAGGTTCATATCATGTTCGATATCCTTGAAGTGCTGAATGACTGCTTCGCGGATAGGGATTTCTTTCATGGTGATGCCCAGAGAACGCATCAGTGTCAGAGCATTCTGGTAGGTTCTGTCTGTGGTACCAAAGCCGGGCATAGTCACACCGATGACATTGCTGCGGTCGATGCCCAGATAGTCACAGGCTTTTGCACAAACCAGCAGAGCCAATGTGGAATCCAGACCGCCGGAAATACCGATTACCAGAGACTGGGAATGGGTATGCTCCATACGTCTTGCCAGACCTGTTGTCTGGATGGCGAAGATGTTTTTGCAGCGCTCGTCCAGATTTTCTTTTGGTGTGAAAGGTGCATTGGAAAGAGGTCTGTTCCAGTTTTCCAAAGTGGGGTCTTCCTGCATATCGAAGAAGATCTGACGATAGAATTTCTGGGCTTCTGCCTTCTGCAGATGGGACATGAATGTGGTATGTTTGCGGCGTTCCGCCATCAGCATTTCTACGTCGATATCTGCATAGATCAGCTGGCTTTCTCTGGAGAAACATTCTGTTTCCGCAAACAGTGCGCCGTTTTCATAGATCATGCTGTGACCGCTGAACACAGCATCCTGTGTGGATTCGCCGATGCCTGCGGAAGTATAAACATAAGCAGCCAGGGTACGGGCAGACTGCTGGGATACCAGTTGATGACGATAGCCAGGTTTGGAAGCAAGCTCATTGCTTGCGGAAAGATTCAGGATCAATGTTGCACCATAGAGACTCAGGTAGGAGCTGGGGGGGATGGGTACCCACAGGTCTTCGCAGATTTCTGCACCGATTTTCAGTTCGGGGATGCCTTCTGCGGCGAAGATCAGGTCTGCACCGATGGGGACATTCTGCCCTGCGTAGGAAATTTCCTCTGCCAGCAGATCGTCTGCGGAAGCAAACCAGCGTTCCTCATAAAATTCACTATAGTTGGGGATATGGGTTTTGGGAACGATCCCTAGCAGTCTGCCTTTATAGATGGCAACAGCGCAGTTAAAATTCTGATTATCCACGGCGATAGGCGCACCGATCAGCAGGAACATTTCCAGTTCCTTTGTGGCCTCTGCGATTTCCTGTACGGCTTTTTCTGCTGCTTTCAGCAGAGGAGCCTGAAAGAACAGGTCTGCACAGGTATACCCGGTGATAGACAATTCGGGGAAAGACAGCACACGGACTTTTTTGGCAGCAGCCTCTTCCACCACTTTCAAAATCTCTTCTTTATTATAGACACAATCGGCAACTTTCAGCTTGGGTACGGCTGCGCCGACTTTTACATAACCAAACATAAATTCATCTCCTTAGAATTTTCTGAACAGACCAATGACCTTGCCCAAGATGGCAACGTCTTTTACGATAATGGGAGACATAGAGGAATTTTCGGGCTGCAGGCGGATGAAATCCTTTTCCTTATAGAAGGTTTTTACAGTGGCATAATCCTCGATGAGAGCAACGACGATATCGCCGTTTTTTGCATCCTGCTGCTGGCGGACAAGAATTAAATCCTTATCGAAAATGCCTGCTTCGATCATACTTTCCCCTTTGACACGGAGCATAAAAACGGTGTCATTGTGGACATAATCCACGGGGATGGGGAAGGTATCCTCGATATTTTCCACTGCAAGAATCGGTGCGCCGGCAGTAATATTCCCTACGATGGGGACATTCACCAGTTCCCGCTGAGGGGCCTCAAAGCCGGGGTCCAAAATTTCGATGGCTCTGGGCTTGGTCGGGTCTCTGCGGATAAGGCCTTTCTTTTCCAGACGGGAAAGATGACCATGGACGGTAGAGGTGGATTTCAGCCCTACGGCATCGCAGATTTCACGAACGGAAGGGGGATAACCCTTTTCCCGAACTTCTGCCTTCATATATTCCAAAATTTGCTTTTGTTTTGCGGACAGTTCGCTCATATTCTCACTCCTTATGATTGTATCCAAATGGATGGGAATTATCAAGTAAATGGCAGAAAAAAGTAATATCCTGCCTGAAAACCAATAGGTACTTTGCTTTGCAAAGCCGCTTGCGCGGGTGGGGCGTATTCCCCACTACGTTGTTCGCCTCTATTATATCATAAAAAAAAGGAAAATCAAACCTATGTTCGTAAAATTTTTTGAAAAGTATTGACAAAGAATGTGTGTTCTTGTATGATACAGTCAGAAAACGAAAAAATGTTCGTAAGAAATGGGGCGAAAACATGGAAAGAAGAACACAGAGAAGAGTCGTAAGAAAATCCAGAAAAATCAGAAAGAATACCTTTGTGCTGCTGACAATGGCTTTGATCCTCTGCTTAGGAACCTTTGCCATGGGCGCACAGACCGAAAAAGCAACGAAGACATATTATGAATCTGTTGAGATCCATAAGGGCGACACCATTTGGGATATTGCGGAAGAATATAAAACGGAAGGGGAAAAAACCGAACATATAGTAGATACGATTCTGGATCTGAATGGGCTGAAAACAGCGAACGTACGAGCGGGCGAAAGTATCATCGTGCCTGTGACGGTAGGGACTTAAAAAGGAGAACGGAATATAGCGGCGGCTTGAGAAAATATGATTTCGAAATTTTTATTGATTTCTTACGCTCTGCCGCAAGGATGTCCTTGAAAAAGGTTTTGTTTTTTGAAGGCATATCAAAGGGAGTGGAAAAATTTTCTGCTCTCTTTTTTTACGGAAAATTCTTAAACAATTCTTACAGTTTTCCCTGACCCATTGCGAAGCAAACCTTCTTTATGCTAATATAATGGCAGAAAGATATATTTTCGGAAAGAGAATATGTTTCGCCTGAACAGGGCAAAAAAACTGCATAAAGGAGGTTGAAAGGGATGTTCCCATGGATCGTTGTTTTGGCGATTCTCGGTTTGGTGATGCTCTTTGCGGAGATCCTGATGCCGGGATTCGGATTATTTGGAATTTTGGGTACGATTTCTCTTTTTGGCTCGCTGATTTTGACTTATCGGCTCTATGGGATGGTCACATTCTTGATCATGTTGGCGGCGGTGGTCGTGATCTTTTTTGCAATGGTTTACGTTGCAAAAAAAAGCGGGCTCTACAATAAAGTCATTTTGAAAGACAAGCAGGAAGCCAAGGATTTTGACGAAAGCGTTCTGCAGGGGCTTTTGGGACAGGTAGGGACTACCCAGTCGACACTGCGCCCCTTTGGCGTGGCGGAATTTGATGGAAAACTGGTCGATGTCTGCTCTCAAGGGGATTTTATTGACAGAGGAGAAAAGGTACAGGTGGTACAGATCGCAGGGAAAACTGTGACTGTGAAAGCCTATACAGAATAAAGGGTAAAGAAGAGACATGAGGAGGCGTATGCTATGCTTGGTATTTTCAATTTTATCATTCCTGTTATTGTCATTTTAGTCATCGTTGGCATTTTTCTGAGTTTTGTACCTTTGGGGCTTTGGATTTCTGCGGTTTCTGCGGGGGTAAAGGTAAGCATTTTCTCTCTGGTTGGTATGAGACTGCGTCGGGTACGGGCAGATAAGATTATCCGTCCTCTGATCAAAGCCCAGAAGGCAGGGATGAACGTAAATGCGAACCAGTTGGAATCTCATCTGCTTTCCGGCGGTAGAGTGG
This sequence comes from uncultured Clostridia bacterium, assembly GCA_945868505.1. GTDB lineage: Bacteria > Bacillota > Clostridia > Lachnospirales > Anaerotignaceae > Anaerotignum_A. The sequence goes on from CAMBLO010000012.1 coordinate 60,807, forward strand.
ATAATGTGGTAGATGCACTGATTGCTGCCCACAGAGCAAATTTGGACCTGTCCTTTGAAAGAGCCGCAGCCATCGATCTGGCGGGCAGAAATGTTTTCGAAGCCGTAAGAATGAGTGTAACCCCTAAGATCATTGAAACACCTTGGATTTCCGCGGTTGCCATTGATGGTATCGAGGTAAAAGTTATTGCGAAGGTAACCGTAAGAGCAAACTTGGGCAGACTGGTCGGCGGTGCCGGGGAAGAAACGATCATTGCCAGAGTTGGCGAAGGTATCGTTACAACCGTTGGTTCTTCCCAGAGCCACAAGAGTGTGCTGGAAAATCCTGATCTGATTTCCAGAACCGTATTGGCGAAGGGGCTGGATAATGGTACAGCCTTCGAAATTCTTTCTATTGATATCGCCGATGTGGATATCGGCAGAAACATTGGTGCTCACCTGCAGATCCAGCAGGCAGAAGCGGATAAACAGATCGCCCAAGCAAAGGCAGAAGAACGCCGTGCAACGGCTATAGCGAAAGAACAGGAAATGAAAGCGGAAGTAGAACACATGAAAGCGAAGGTTGTGGAAGCGGAAGCGGAAGTTCCTCGTGCTATGGCGGAAGCGTTGCGCAGCGGCAATCTGGGGGTAATGGATTATTATCGTATGCAGAATGTGCAGGCTGACACAGCGATGAAAACCAATGTGGGTAACACAGATTTGACAAATGTGTTCCAGAATAGTTCTGATAAAGGCAAAAAAGAAATCTAATAAAGCGAATGGTGACGTATCATTAGGGGAGGGTGCTGAAAGGCATCCTCTCTTTGTATATGGAAAGAAGGTAGGAAGATGGGAACGGCTTTGGAACGGGAATGGAAGCGGCTATTGAAAAAGGAAGAACGGATGATTCGTTCTGCAGAAAATAAAAAAGAAACAAAATTGGATGAAAAAATCAAGGAGTTGACGGGCAGAATAGAAGAAAAGATTCCGGAGAAGCTTTTGGAAACAATTGATGCTGCCTTTTATAAAGCGTTTCTTATAATTTTTGAAAAAGGAACAGTTGTTATCGAAAAAACATTTAAAAGCGATGAACTGCAGTTGGAATTTCAGGTAAATGATTTTCGGGTGGATAAAAAGCCTACAAAGCGGTCTTTGAAAAAGGTTGAAAAGGCGGGAAGAAAAAGCCGATTGCTCAATTCCGCGGTAACCACGGCGGAGGGAATTGGTCTTGGGGTATTGGGAATAGGGATTCCTGATATTCCGGTTTTTCTGAGTATGCTTTTGAAAGGATTATATGAGATGTCAGCCAGCTATGGCTATGATTATACTCAGAAAGAAGAGCAAATTTTTATTTTGCGGTTGATTGCAGCAGGTTTGGCAGCGGACGAGGAGAAACGAGAAGCGGATCGGCTGGTGGACGCATGGATCGGCCTTGGGGAAGGGAGAGAAGCTTTTTCCTTTGAGGAGGAAGTGAAACGAGCTTCTACCGCTCTTTCCAACGGGATGCTGATGGCAAAATTTATACAAGGACTGCCACTGGTTGGTGCGGTAGGCGGCATAAGCAATCCTGTGGTATATCAAAAAGTCATGCAGTATGCCGCCATGAAATATAAAAAAAGATATTTGGCGGCGAAACGGAAGGACGTATAAAAGAAAAAAGAATAGCCATACTATGACTGCGGGAGAAACTCGCAAGGAAGCAACGGAAAAATACAGGGAGGTCATAGTGATGGACAAGAACAATAACAAAGCAAACAATAAGACAGAAAAGAACAACCAGAAGGGCATGAACAGAACAGAATTTGCCCAGGAATACAGCATTGATACAGGCAAAAACGATAAGACAAACAAAAACAATAAAAACAACAAAACAAACAAATGTAACTAAGTGTGCCTGAGTACGGGCGCATTATAAGGAAGGAAAACGGTTTTTTCTTGGATAATGGTCTGAGAAAAGGCCGTTTTTTCTTGTGAAATCAAGGGTTTCAATAAAGTCGGAAAAAGTTGAAAAAAGGTGTTGACATTTTTAGATAAGCGAGTATAATAAATAACTGTCGCTGCTGATTGGCAGAACGAAAACAGCATATCGAACAGGTCAACGGCGAATGTTTTAGAAGAAAAACATTGACAAGCGAGACTGAGAATGATATACTAAACTTCGCTGACAAAACAGCAACGAAAAAGCGCGAAAAAAGATTTTAAAAATCGAAAAAAGTGCTTGACGCACAGAATAACATCTGATAAAATAATCTACGCTGCTGATAAAGCAGAGTTGATCCTTGAAAACTGAACAATGGATATGAACACACAACCCATAGTCATTCCAAAAGCAATACGGAAACGATTGCGAATGATATTTTGAATTAGCCAGATTAACTGGCTAGGACTTAAACTTTAACATAAGAGTTTGATCCTG
>CAMBLO010000013.1 GCA_945868505.1 uncultured Clostridia bacterium
AGTATTATAGTACATCTGTTTATAAATCGTGTCCACTTATTTAATATAGATCCATTATGTATGAATTTTAGGATAAGTCTGAGGAGTAACAACAATGGAATTGATTGAAGTGATTTTATCAAAAGAAAATCTGAATAGAGCTTATAAAAAGGTAGTCACCAATAAAGGTGCCAGTGGTGTTGACGGGGTTACTGTAAAAGAGCTGGGGGACTATATAAGGGAGAACAGAGAGGAAATCGTTACATCCCTTAGAAATAGAACTTATATGCCAAAACCAGTGCGAAGAGTATATATTCCGAAAGACAATGGGAAGAAAAGACCATTGGGAATACCCACAGCACTTGACAGGGCTATCCAACAGGCAATTGCACAACCCATATCCGATATTTATGAAGAGATATTCAGTGGCTATAGCTATGGTTTCAGACCGGGAAGAAGTTGTCACGATGCCATCAGACAGGCATTGGAATACTTAAATGATGGATATGAATGGGTGGTGGATATAGATATAGAACAGTTTTTCGACAAGGTAAACCACGATAAATTAATTCAGATACTAAGGGAACAAGTAAATGACAGTACCACATTAAATCTGATTCGGAAATATCTGAAAGCAGGTGTAATGGAAAACGGTCTGGTAAAAGCGACAATCACCGGCGTGCCGCAAGGTGGCCCACTTTCAGTTGTATGTTCAAATATCTATCTTGATAAGTTAGATAAGGAATTGGAACAAAGAGGACTTCGCTTTACAAGGTATGCAGATGATGTGCTGGTATTCACAAAGAGTGAAATGGCTGCCAATCGAGTGATGAAATCCATATGCAGTTGGTTGGAAAGAAAGTTGTTTCTAAAAGTGAATGCAACCAAAACGAAAGTAGTCAGACCGACACGAAGCAAATATCTTGGATTCGCGTTTCTGAAGAACGGTGGTGAATGGAAAGTAAAACCCACTACCGAAAAGAAAAAGAAGCTGAAAAAGAAACTGAGTGAATATCTGAAAAGAGGAAAAGCTGTTGCAAGACCGCTGGCGGTTACAATTATACGAGTCAATGAGATTGTGAGAGGATGGATTAATTACTTTAGAATCGGGTTGATGAAGCAGTTTATGGAAGATTTAGGGCAATGGTTGAGGCACAAAATAAGAGTGATAGTCATGAAGCAATGGAAGAAGCCGAAAACCATCTACAGAAACCTGTGCTACTTAAACTGGAAGAACCGCAATGGATTTAACCATGAAGATATTTTTAAAGTTGCGAACTCAAGACTTGGGTGGTACAGAAGAAGTGGAATGAACGTAGTGAATTTCATTATCAGTAAAGATTTACTTGAAAATAGGATAAAAGATGGAGCTGGTCTGCTCAATCCCTTATCCTATTACTTAGTGAAAGTTGGAATATAAGTTGTAGAGCCGTATACGAGACCCGTACGTACGGTTCAATGGGAGGGGCGAGATGGTTATTCTCCCTCTACCCTATTTATACTCTGCAAAAGCGAATGCTTTTGCGTATCGGGTTCCAAGGGACTGAGTCCCTTGGTGGGAGTTTGAGGGTCAAACCCTCAAGGTTTTAGTGTTTCAAAAAATGCTTTGTTGTTGGCGATGGCGGCGGTGGTGACCTCCTTCGCAGGACCGCCAACAACCTTTCTCGCCTGAGCGCATTCGTTTACATTGATGGCGGCATATACGCTTTCATCAAATACGGGGGAAATGGCCTTGTATTCCTCCAGAGACAGGTCGTCCAGATTGGTGTTATGCTCGATGCAGTACAGCACCAGCTTGCCGATGATGGCATGGGCATCTCGGAAGGGCACACCTTGTTTTACCAGCCAGTCCGCCGCATCGGTGGCGTTGGTGAAGCCCCCTTTGGCAGCGTTCAGCATAGCGTCTTTTTTCACGGTCATGGTGGCAATCATATTGGTGAATACGGGCAGACACATTTTTACGGTATCAATGGCATCGAACAGTCCTTCCTTATCCTCCTGCATATCTTTATTATATGCCAGAGGTAGCCCCTTCATGGTGGTCAACAGCCCCATCAAGTGACCGTAGACACGGCCTGTTTTCCCACGAATCAATTCCGCCATATCGGGGTTCTTTTTCTGGGGCATGATGCTGGAGCCTGTGGAGTAAGCGTCGGAAAGCTCCACAAAATGGAATTCATGGCTGCTCCAAAGGATGATTTCCTCGCAGAAGCGGCTCAGGTGCATCATCAGGATAGACAGGGCAGAAGCCAGTTCAATGCAGAAATCACGGTCGGAAACGCCGTCCATGCTATTCATGGTGATAGCGGCAAAGCCCAGTTCTGCCGCCACGGAATAGCGGTCCAGAGGGTAGGTAGTGGTTGCCAGTGCGCCGCTGCCCAAAGGCATCACATCGGTGCGTTTGTAGGTATCGCAAAGGCGGTCATAGTCCCGCTTGAACATTTCAACGTAGGCCAGCAGATGGTGCGCCAGTGTAACAGGCTGTGCCCGCTGCAGGTGGGTATAGCCGGGCAGGATGGTTTCCGTATGGTCTGCGGCGAAGTCGTTTAATGTTACCATCAGGTTTTTCACCAATGCCTTGATTTCTGTAATTTCCTTTTTGGTATACATACGGATATCCAGCGCCACTTGGTCGTTGCGGCTGCGGCCCGTATGCAGGCGTTTGCCCACATCGCCGATACGGCTGATGAGGATGGTTTCTACGTTCATATGGATATCTTCGGCTTTTTCATCGAAGGTCACTTTGCCTGCTTGGATATCTGCCAGAATTTCTTTTAATGTTTGGATAATCAGCTCCGCATCGGCAGAGGGGATGATGCCCTGTCTGCCCAGCATAGCGGCATGGACCATGCTGCCTGTGATATCCTCCTTGTACATACGGCTATCAAAGGAGATAGAGGAATGGAAGTGGTCGGTGAAGCTATCTGTGGACTGGGTGAAGCGTCCGCCCCAAAGTTTTGCCATGTTTTTTTCATCCTTTCTTTCTGCGAGGACGCTGTCCTCGCGCTCCTGCAAGGAGGCACCGCCCCCTTGACCCGGGTACTGCGAGCAGAAATACTTCTGCTCGTGGGTTGGCTATAATGAGAAATACTCCCATCACAGTAGGATAGGAGTATTTTTTTGTCTTTTGTATCATTTATCCCTTTCCCATCCAACAAACGATAGTTTGTTGGCAGTATAGGGTGCAGGGATGTGAGCACCGCCAAGATAAAGGCGGCGGCGAAGCCGTCTTTCCGAAGGAAAGATGCTTGACCAATTCCCTGTCGGGGTTTCTTGCTGCCAGCACTTTGTGCTGGTCAGTAGGCACTGCAAGCAGTGCCATAGGGCAGCGCCCCGCGGGCTTACTTGTTGTTTTCCATCATCATTGCCCGAACCTTCATGGACAGACCAAACAGGTTGATGAACCCGTCAGCATCCTTATGGTTGTACAGATCGCCTGTGGTGAAGGAAGCAATGGATTCATTATACAGGCTGTAAGGAGATGTGGAGCCCGCGGGGATGATGTTGCCTTTATACAGTTTCAGTTTTACTGTACCTGTTACTGTTTCGTTTACCTTATCGAAATATGCGCTCAGTGCTTCCCGCAGAGGTGTGTACCATTCGCCGCTGTAAACCAGTTCTGTGAATTTATTGCTTGCCACTTCGTTGAACGCCTGTGTTTTCTTATCGGAGCAAAGGTATTCCAGTTCACGGTGAGCATAGTACATGATGGTGCCGCCGGGTGTTTCATATACACCGCGGGATTTCATGCCAACCACACGGTTTTCGCAGATATCCGCAATACCAACACCGTTTCTGCCGCCGATTTCGTTCAGCTTTGTCAGCAGTTCCACAGGGCCCAGCTTTTCGCCGTTGACAGCAACGGGGATGCCTTTTTCAAAATCCAGTGTCACGTATTCGGGTGTATCGGGTGCTGCTTCTGGTGTTACGCCCAACTGCAGGATATGGTCATAGTTGGGTTCATTTGCAGGGTCTTCCAGTTCCAGACCTTCATGGCTCAGGTGCCAGATATTTCTGTCACGGCTGTAGGAATTGTCGTGGCTGGCTTCGAAGGGGATGCCGTGTTCTGCCAGATAAGCGATCTCGTCCTCACGGCTCTGCATTTTCCATGTATCCAGTCTCCAAGGAGCGATGATTTTCAGTTCGGGTGCCAGTGCTTTGATGGTCAGTTCAAAACGAACCTGATCGTTGCCTTTGCCTGTTGCGCCGTGGCAGATGGCTGTTGCGCCTTCCTGTTTTGCGATTTCAACCAGTCTTTTTGCGATGATGGGGCGCGCCATGGATGTACCCAGCAGGTATTTGCCTTCGTAAACTGCGTTTGCCTTTACGCAGGGGTAAATGGCATCTGTGATGAATTCTTCTGTCAGGTCTTCGATGTAGAGCTTGCTTGCACCTGTACTCAGGGCTTTCTGTTCCAGGCCTTCTGTTTCTTTGCCCTGCCCAACGTTGCCGCATACGCAGATAACTTCACAGTCATAGTTTTCTTTCAACCAGGGGATGATTGCGGATGTATCCAGACCACCGGAATATGCTAATACGATTTTTTCTTTTGCCATGATGATTTTCCTCCTTATACAAATACATAAGCCGTTTTCATCGGCGTTTGCTTCGAATGAATTTTATAAGTGGATTATACATAGGCAGTCTGAAAATTGCAATAGAAATTCATAAAAATACATGATTTTGTGAATATTTATGAAAAATATGGGAAAAATTTGGGTTCGATTGAGCATATTTATGGTTAGTTATGCAGTTTAATATGAATATTTATTCATAAGCATGCGCATAAATGATTAGACGTACAGTATCATGTATACATGGATGGGAAAAGCGCTTTTTTCCTTTGCGAATCAGTGGTTTTGTGATATGATGAAAATGGTATATTCTTCGGATATACTGCTGATGAAAAAACGGTAAAGGTTCAGTCCGGTGTGGGGGATTTTCAAAGGAAATGACCCCCTTGGCAAAACGCCAAATACAAATTCGGAGGAAAAGGCAGTGGGTAAGCCTGCGAAGCCTTTTATCCCCATTTTTGCAGGGCTGAGTTAGGAGGAAAGATGAAAGTTTTGACATACAGATATGGCGGCGAAACAGCCGTAGGTGTTCTGAAAAATGATGGCTCCGAAGTAGTGCCTGTAAATTATCTGGGCTGCACGGCAATGGACATGAATGCATTTTTAGAGGTGCAGGATGAACAGAAGCTGGAAAAGCTGGATAAAAATAAAGAACTGATGAAGGGCATCCCTATGGAGGAAGTGCAGATTCTCTCTCCGATCCCTCATCCCAAGCAGGATGTTGTCTGTCTGGGCATCAATTATTATGCCCATGCGGAAGAAGCTGCCCGCTTCCATGATGAAGCCTTTGGCGGGGAGCGTCCCGTGCCAATCTATTTTGCAAAGAGAGTTAATCGTGCCCTGGGGGATGGGGAACCCATCGACGGGCATCTGGATATTGTAGATAGTCTGGACTATGAAGTAGAGCTGGCAGTTATCATTGGTAAGGATGCGAAAGACGTAAAGCCCGAAGAGGTATTTGATTACGTATTTGGCTATACCATTTTGAACGACATGAGTGCCAGAAACCTGCAAACTGCCCATAAGCAGTGGTATTTCGGCAAGAGCTTGGATGATTTCACACCCATCGGCCCTTGGATTGTGACAAAGGATGAATTTACAAATCCTCCTGCTTTGCCTATCCGTTCCTATGTAAACGGCGAGCTGCGGCAGGACAGCAATACAGAGCTGATGATCAACGGTATTGAAAAAGTCATTTGCCAGCTTTCTCAGGGCATGACCCTGCAGGCAGGCACCATCATCGCCATGGGCACACCGGCAGGTGTCGGCATGGGCTTCCAGCCGCCCAAGTTCCTGAAAAAAGGCGATGTGGTGAAATGCGAGATTGAAGGCATCGGCACCATGACAAACGAAATCAAATAAAGACCTAAGACCTTGGGGGCTTTGCCCCCAATTCCCCCACGAGGGGGTCACCCCCTCGACCCGTTACCGCAAAAGCATATACATGCTTTTGCAAATAGGGTGCAGGGGATTATCCCCTGCTGGGTGCGCGAGGGTGAAATCCTCGCAAAGAAAGAAGGAGAGCATATATTATGGAGAGAATAAAAGTAATGAGTGTGTTCGGCACCCGCCCCGAGGCCATTAAAATGGCACCTCTGGTGAAGGAGCTGGAAAAAACACCGGAAATCGAAAGCATCGTCTGCGTGACGGCACAGCACAGGGAAATGCTGGATCAGGTTCTGGAAATCTTCGACCTGCATCCCCAGTATGACCTGAATATCATGCAAAGCCGCCAGACCTTGGCAGGCATCACCACCCGTGCCCTGACAGGCTTGGAAGAAGTTATGGGCAAGGAAAAACCCGATATCGTTCTGGTACACGGCGATACCTCCACCACCTTCGCCGGCGCATTGGCGGCATATTATAATCAGGTAAAGGTGGGCCATGTGGAAGCAGGCCTGCGTACCTACGACAAATATCAGCCTTTCCCCGAGGAAATGAACCGCAGACTGACAGGTGCTTTGACCGACCTGCATTTTGCACCCACTCCTCTGGCGAAGGAACATCTGTTGAAGGAAAATATCAGTGAGGACGGCATCTTCATCACGGGCAACACCGTCATTGACGCTCTGGCCCATACGATAGAAGAAGATTACACCTTCACCGTAGAGGAACTGAATAAAATCGACTTCAAGGGCAAGCGTGTTATTGCTATGACCGCCCACAGAAGAGAAAATCTTGGCGAACCCCTGCGGAATATCTGCCACGCGGTAAAGCGTCTGGTGGAGGAATACCCCGATGTGGAAGTGGTTTATGCAGTGCATAAAAACCCCGCTGTGGTAGAGCCTGTCCATGAAATTTTGGGCGGAAACGACCGCATCCACCTGACAGACCCTCTGGATCTGAAGGATATGCACAACCTGATGTGCCGTTCCTTTTTTGTTATGACAGACAGCGGTGGCCTGCAGGAGGAAGTGCCTTCCATGGGCAAGCCTGTACTGGTTCTGAGAAATGTGACAGAACGCCCCGAAGGGGTGGAGGCAGGCACCTTGAAGCTGGCGGGTACAGAGGAAGATGTAATCTACCGCATGGCGAAGGAACTGCTGGATGATAAGGAAGAATACGAAAAAATGGCACAGGCGAAAAACCCCTTCGGCGATGGTCAGGCCAGCCGCCGTATCGTGGAAAGCATCCTGTACGCTTTTGGAAAGAAAAAAGACAGACCCGATGAGTATGTGCTTCAGAAGAATCACGAAAATGAACCCAAGGAGGGAAAAACTATGAAAGAAGAAAGAATGGCCATTCTGAATATGCTGGAAAAGGGCATCATCACTGTAGATGAAGCGGAACGCCTGCTGACAACCTTGCATAATGGCATGGGCTTGGAAAAAGACGGCATCACAAAGGTCGTTGGCGGTATGCTGGGCAAAGCCGGTGCGGCCCTGAATGCTGTGGCAGAAAAGGTAAAGGAAAATCCTACTGTGAAAAACGCCGCAGACAAGGTGGCAGAGAAAGCCGATGACCTGCAGCCCAAGGTAAGCTCTGCAGCCTTCCGCATGAAGGAAAAGCTGTCGGATAAAGCCGATGATTTGCAGCCTGCCGTACGCTCCGCAGCTTTCCGTATGGCGGAAAAAGCCAGCGAACTGAAGGAAGATATGGCAACCTATCGGGAAAAGCTGAAAGAAAGAAAGAACCGCGATGAAGCGGAGGATTGGGACGATTTTGATCTGGAAGAAATGGACGCCGATGAAGCTGCAGCCGCAGTAGCAGAAGCGGCAGCGGAAGAATTGGTTTCCGAAAAAGCTGTGGAACAGATTCCCGCAGAGGAAGAAGTGGAACAGATTTCCCCTGAAATGAACAAATACCTGAATAAGGTAGAGGATGTTCTGGATGAAATGGACAGCCGCATGGAAGAACTGAATGATATGGAAAGCTTCCTGATGTCCGCCTTTGGCGAATTTAACCCCGAGGATTGGGAAGATGACGACGAAGAAGAAACAAAAGATGGTGAATAATCCAAATAGCAAAACAGCCGCAGACCTTTGGTCTGCGGCTTCTTTATTTCTTATAGGTCTTTGTCCCAGCGTTCTTCGTAAACCTCGCTGCCATCCAGTGTCCAGTCTGTCATCCGCTCTTTGTCGGTAATCACGAAGCCCAGCTTGGCGTATTTTCTTCTGGCATCCTTTAAAGGCTCCGCTGTCCAAAGGAAAAGATGATGGAAGCCCCATGCTTTGGCGGCTGCCATGGCGGTATCCGTCAGCGCTTTGCCGATGCCATGGCGGCGGTATGCTTTTTCCAGCAGGAAGAGACGCAGCTGCCCTACGCCTATTTCTTCTGTTTCCTGCAGCATGATGGAGCCCACAGGCTGACCGTCTACATCGGCTACCCACATCTCTGCGTGGTCGGTTTTGGGGGCGGCGGCAAAATCATAAACCACCTGTTTCGCGTATTTGCTGAAGCCTTCCCCCCAGCCGTATTCCTCCCGATAGATGCGTTCGTGGGCTTCGGCGATGTAATCGGCTTCTTCCTTTTTATAAGGGCGGATGGTAAAGTGCAATTCCTTTGTCATTGGTATCTTCCTTTCCTTCTGGGATGTCTTCGGTCTGCTGCATTTTGTTACCGTCAGCATAAAAGAAATGGCGGCTGTTGTCAAGGCAAGGGGTTCATCTGGAATTATAAAGGGTGCGAATCTGTTCCCATGTGGCAGGGCCCACTACTCCTTCCGGGGGCAGCCCATACTGGGACTGCAGGGCAATGACAGCATCCCTTGTGGGTTCATCAAAGACACCTGTCACCTCGATACGGGGGATATTGCCGTAAAAATCAGCAATCCCCTGCAGATAGGTCTGCAGATCGCGCACATCCTGATTTTCCATACCCAGAGAAAGGACATAGCCGGGGTATATCTTTGCCCCCTGTCCCTGGATATTGGGGGGCAGGGTATCCAGAATGAGCCTATAAGCCTGTTCTATCCGCTGCCATGTGCTTTGTCCCACGATGCCGTCAGGCGTCAGCCCCGCAAGTTTCTGGAAGGCGATGACTGCTTCCTTTGTTTGGGGGCCGAAAATCCCGTCGATGGTGACACTGGGTACGGCACCGTTGGAAAAATAGGAAATGACCGCCAGATAATATTGCAGGGAACGGACGCTGATGCCCTGATCCCCTTCCTGTAGCAAAGGGGGAAAGGGGCGGGTCACTTCTTCCAGCGTCAGCCCCTCGGAGGAAAGCTCATTCAGCCGTTTTACCCCGTTGTAGATATATTTCAGCTTATACCATGTGGCTTTCCCTACAATGCCATCGGGGGTTAGGTTGAAGATGCGCTGAAATTCCCGCACGGCATTTTCCGTATCTACACCGAATACGCCGTTGGGATTGGCAATCTTCGGAATGGCGGGATAGTTGTCGGCGATGCGGTTCAGCTGCAGCTGTATGGTTTTGACGTCGTTTCTGGAAGTGCCTAGCCGCAGGGGTGCGCCGGGATAGGTAGGCACATTGGCAGAAATGGGGGCATTTTCCACAATACCGATATTGGGCCCGTAAAAATGCTGGAGAATCTGATAGGGGGTCAGCCCCTGTTCCGCCAAAGCCACGGTGTCCCATTGGGAAAGCCCTGCGCAGACGGTGGTGGTGCCGTTGCAGTAGGCAGTGAAAAAGGGGTCTACCCGCCCTTGCTGTACCACATAGTTGTTGAAGATTTCATCCACGATCTGGCTGATGTTTTCATAGATATCTCTGCCTTTGATGAATTTTTGGTCGTACTGGGTGGTGTTGGTGATATCGAAATCATAGCCCTGACTGCGGTAAAATTCATTGTAGACCCGATTCAGGGCATAGCTGATCTGAGCATAGATATTTGCACGGATGGCGGCTTCCGGCCAAGTGGGATAAATCTCGCTGGAAGCTACGTTTTTGATATAGTCGGGGAAGGAAACGGTGACGTTTTCCGCCGGCTGATCGGGAAGCCCCAGATGGACGGTGATGGTCTCCGGGATGGTAGGTAATTGCTGTAAGGCCATAATTGCACTCCTCTCTAGTTAACGGGTTTGTCTGCGTTTATGAATTCTGAACAAGTGGGCGAAGCCTGCGTGAAGAATGAATGCAGACAAAGGTTATGGCATTGCGGCGAAGCCGCTAGCTGGGGGCAGAGCCCCAATGGGTCTTTTCCGCAAGGAAAAGAAACAACCTTATTAGAACTTTGGTTCCGTATCTTCGATGGTTTCGGTTTCAGTGACGGGCTGTCCCGTCAGGTTGGGGGAAAGATTGACGGGCTGTATGGTGGTGATGCCGTCGAAAATGGGGATATCCCGCACCGTCACAGCGATATAGCCTGGGGCAGTGATGACCGCATTATAGGTGGCGAAATAATCCCGTTCATTGGGGGTCTGGGAAATGTTCTTATGGGGGGCAGGCAGGGAAAATTCCTGAGTTTTGCCGCTTTCATCGGTGGTAGTGGTGATGGAAAGGGCATGACCGTCCGTCAGGTTTTTTGTGATGACTACCGTTGCCCCTCCGATGGGGAATGCCCCCTGTCCCCCGGTCACCTGAAACAAAAGGGTGCCGAAATCGGGGTTTTGGGTCAGAAAATCCCGCAAGGGGTCCACAGAGGTCGTCTCTCTGGTCTGCAGGTTTTGTTTGGGGTTTCGTTGAAAATAAGGATACATGGGAAAACTCCTTTAAAATAGATGCTCTTTCTATTCTATGCAGAGGGCAAATCCTCTTTTTCTTTTTTCTCAGATATGCTATGATGAGGGCAGAAAAATCAATGAACCGAAAGGAGCGGGTCCCCATGAAATTATCCTTGCTGCAAATGAAAACCATGGCAATACCGGAAGAAAATATCGTGAAGATTAAAGCTATGCTGAAAAAAGCCAAGGCAGAGGGGGCGGATATGGCTGTCCTGCCGGAAATGTGCTGCTGTCCTTATGAAAACAGCGCTTTCGTCCGTTATGCTATGGCTGAAAAATCTCCGTTCCTGACAGAACTGGCGGAAACGGCAAAGGAGCTGGGCATTTATTTGGTGGCAGGCTCTGTGCCGGAATTGGAGGGCAAAAAAATCTATAATACGTCCTTTGTGTATAATCCCAAGGGCGAATGTATTGCCAGACACCGCAAGGTGCATCTGTTTGATATCAATGTGGAGGGCGGTCAGTATTTCATGGAATCGGACACCTTCACCCCCGGCAAGGAGGTCACCACCTTCGATACCCCTTGGGGCAGGTTCGGTGTGATGATCTGCTACGATATCCGTTTTCCCGAAATGGCCCGCCTGACAGCCCAGAATCTGGACCCTTTCAGCAGGACAAATGTCATCATCGTCCCTGCCGCCTTCAACATGACCACAGGCCCCGCCCATTGGGAGCTTTCCTTCCGTATGCGTGCATTGGATCAGCAGATTTTCATGGTGGGCTGTGCCCCCGCAAGGGATATGAATTCCTCTTACCACGCTTGGGGACATTCCATCGTTACTGACCCTTGGGGCAGTGTGGTGGAACAACTGGATGAAAAAGAAGGTATCCTGACAGTGGAATTGGATTTTGAGAAAGTGGAGAAAGTAAGAGAACAGCTTCCTTTGTTGAAGCATCGGCGAACAGACCTGTATCTCTTGGAATCCAAAATGGTGCCTGCCAGTCGGCTGTATACCAAATCACCTTATGAAAAAACCATGATCGATAAAACAAAGGGGCGTTTTGAATGAAAAAAGAAACCATTTATTTAGCCGGGGGCTGCTTCTGGGGCACCGAGCATTATATGAAAACCATCGAGGGCGTGCTTGCCACCCGTGTGGGCTATGCCTTCGGGAAAAAAGAGGGCTGGAACCCGGAGTTGCCCGAAACTGTTACCTATGAAGAAGTCTGCAATCACAGCGGTCATGCGGAAACGGTGGAGGTGGTATTCGATGCAGACGTTGTCTCTCTGAAAGAAATCCTGCGGGAATATGCCTATACCATCGACCCCACCTCTCTGGGCAGACAGGGGGCGGATTTTGGCATCCAATACCGCACAGGCATTTATTCCCTGACGGAAGAACAGCATCAAATTGCCGCCGATTTCCTGAAAGAATTGCAGAAGGAGTATGACGCACCCATCATGGTGGAAAACCTGCCTTTGCTGCAGTTCATCCCTGCGGAGGAATACCATCAGGATTATTTGGACAAAAACCCCGGCGGCTACTGCCATATCAATTTTGCAAAAATCGCCAAGATGAAACAAAGGGTGGTAGATCCTGACCGCTATGCCAAAAAATCTACGGCGGAGCTGAAAGAGGTCTTGACCCCCATGCAATATGCCGTGACCCAGCAGAACGCCACAGAGCCCCCCTTTGAAAATGAATATTGGAACACCAAAAGAGAGGGAATTTATGTGGATATCACCACAGGGGAGCCCCTGTTTTCCTCGAAGGATAAATTTCCCTCTGCCTGCGGCTGGCCTGCTTTTGCCAAGCCCTTAGACCCCAACACCGTTGCGGAATACGACGACCTTTCCTTCGGCATGATTCGGACGGAGGTGCGTAGTCGTGTGGGCAATGCCCATCTGGGGCATGTTTTTGACGATGGCCCCTCTGAATTGGGTGGTCTGCGCTACTGCATCAACAGTGCATCCCTGCGTTTTATCCCCAAAGAGGACATGGAACAGGAAGGATATGGGGATTTTCTGCGGTTTCTCTGAGAAAAGAGGTTGTCTTTTTGCCGCAAAACGGCTACAATAGGGATAATGTGAAAAAATATCTTGGAAAGGAAGTAACATCATGGATTTGACAACAGTAAAATCTATCTACCGCAACACAGCGGAGTATGCCAATAAAGAAGTGACCCTGGGCGGCTGGATCCGCACCATGCGTGTCTCCAAAAATTTCGGCTTCATCGAACTGAACGATGGTTCTTTCTTCAAGAACATCCAGATCGTATTCGAAGCAGACAAGCTCTCCAACTACGAAGAAATTTCCAAACAGAACGTTGGCGCAGCCCTGATCGTAAAAGGGCTCTTGGTGGAAACACCCGAAGCAAAACAGCCCTTCGAAATCAAAGCAACAGAAATCGCCGTGGAAGGTACATCCACACCCGATTACCCTCTGCAGAAAAAACGCCACTCCGTAGAATTCCTGCGGGAAATCGCATATCTGCGCCCCAGAACAAACCTGTTCTCCGCAACCTTCCGTGTACGCAGCCTGATTGCCATGGCGATCCATGAATTTTTCCAGGGCAAGGGCTTCGTTTACGCCCATACACCCATCATCACAGGCTCCGACTGTGAAGGTGCCGGCGAAATGTTCCGTGTTACCACACTGGATCTGGAAAACCTGCCCCGTACAGAGGATGGCAAGGTAGACTATTCTAAGGACTTCTTCGGCAAGGAAACAAACCTGACTGTATCCGGTCAGCTTTCCGCGGAAACATTTGCTATGGCTTTCCGCAATATCTATACCTTCGGCCCCACCTTCCGTGCGGAAAATTCCAACACCACAAGACATGCGGCGGAATTCTGGATGATCGAGCCTGAAATGGCTTTTGCTGACCTGAACGACAACATGGAAATTGCCGAAGAAATGCTGAAATACATCATCCAGTATGTTCTGGACAATGCTCCCGAAGAAATGGAATTCTTCAACAGCTTCGTGGATAAGGGCCTGCTGGAAAGACTGGATAACATCCTGAACAATGAATTTGGCAGAGTGACTTATACAGAAGCAGTGGAACTGCTGAAAAAATCCGGTCACGAATTTGAATATCCCGTAGAATGGGGCATCGACCTGCAAACAGAGCATGAACGCTACCTGACAGAACAGATTTTCAAGAAACCTGTATTCGTTACAGATTATCCTACAGAAATCAAGGCCTTCTATATGCGCCTGAACGATGACGGCAAGACCGTAGCGGCTATGGACCTGCTGGTGCCCGGCGTTGGCGAAATCATCGGCGGCAGCCAGAGAGAAGAAAGACTGGATGTTCTGGAAGCTCGTATGAACGAACTGGGTCTGAAAAAAGAGGATTACTGGTGGTATCTGGACCTGCGCAAATACGGCGGTACAAGACATGCAGGCTTCGGTCTGGGCTTCGAACGTGCCGTTATGTATCTGACAGGTGTCGGCAATATCCGTGACGTACTGCCTTATCCCAGAACTGTAAAGAATGCTGAATTTTAACGCTTACGCGTAAAAAGAGTTTGCACCAATGGGTGCAAACTCTTTTTGTTGTACTGGAGGTGTAAAGAGCTGCGTTCCATCGCAAGCTCGAAACGCCCTCTTTTCCTCGACGGAAGTAAATTCCGTCTGCGGATTTGAGTTGGAAAACCAGTAGGGTTTTCCAAACCTTTCCCTAAAGTAAGTATTGCTCAAAGGTATCCATATCCTTTTGCAGGTCTTGCAGGAACAGATGGACATGGTAGCCATCGGTAGCGGCGTGGTGGCAGGTCAGGGAAAGGGGCATCCACACCTTTTCTCCTTCCTCCCGAAAGGCCCCGGCTTCCACGGAAGGGAAGAAGTAGTCCTTTTTTTCATAATTATGAACGGCGAAATGTTCGAAGGAAATCCAAGGGACGCAGGAAACGGTATAGGCATTGGGGGGCGGCAGCTCCGGTCGGGATAAAACCCCTTTGCCGTTGCCGTATTTTTCTTGGTTTTCCAGATAGTTCTGATAAAATATGTGAAAATCATCGGAAAATTCCGTCCATATCATGGAAAAGGTGTGTTCCTCCCGGTGGAAGGTGGCATATAAGGGGGTTAGGCTGTGGAAATAGCCCAGTGTTTCCTCCTGCACCGCCATTTTAAATTCCATCTGCTGATTCAGGTTTTTTGTGACCAGCCAAAGATAGGCGGGAAAGAATTTCAGCCCGGTCTCCTTTAAGGTTTGCCGTAGCTTTGTCACATCCATGGAAACGGTCAGGGAATAGCCTGTGGGTGCCATTTTGGAAAAATAATAAAACATCTCGCCCCGGGGCAGGGTTTGCAAATCAATGGGTTCAAATTTCATTTTGCTCATCTCCTTTTTCTCCAGTATAGAAGGGAGAGCAAAGAAACACAATCAACGCTTCGTAGAGTTTGGGCAGCAAAAAAGCCTTGGTGAAAACCAAGGCTTGCTTTATGCTTATTTTCCGAACATGGAGATATATCCCATGACGAATACGAACAGAATGATGAGTGGCAGGATATATTTGACATACAGGCGGATGGCATTGGGGAATTTGATGCCGTTGCCGGCATTGGCCTCTGCCATGAAGTTATCCCAGCCCCAGCCCATTTTCCAGGAACAGAACAGGACATAAACGATACTGCCCAGAGGCAGGATATTGTTGGATACAATGAAGTCCTCCAGATCCAGAATGGCAGTGCCTTCCCCCAGGGGCTGCAGGAAGCTCAACACATTGAAGCCCAGAGCGCAGGGCAGGCAAAGCAGGATCAGGACTACCATGTGGATAGCGATGATCTTCTTTTTGGGTGCGTTTGTCAAATCTGTCCAGAAAGTGATCAGGTTCTGGAATACGGCAATGACTGTGGAGAAAGCCGCAAAACACATGAACAAGAAAAACAATGTGCCCCACAGACGTCCGCCGGGCATAGCGTTGAATACGTTGGGCAGGGTAACGAAGATCAGCCCGGGGCCCTGACCGGGGTCAACGCCGTAAGCAAAGCAGGCAGGGAAAATGATGAGACCAGCCATCAGTGCCACAGAGGTATCCAAAAGGGTGATGCAGATAGCTTCTCCTGTCAGGGAGTGGCTGCGGTCGATAAAACTACCGAAGATGGCTATGGCACCCATACCAATGCTCAGTGTGAAGAATGCCTGGCTCATGGCGGCGAACAGCACCTCTGTTAGGCCGTATTCCATTACCTTGGAAAAATCGGGGTAGAGATAGAAGCGCAGACCTTCCTCGCCCCCTGCCAAAAAGAAGGAACGGACAGCCAGTACCACCATCAGTGCCAGCAGAGCCAGCATCATAACCTTTGTAATCTTTTCCACGCCGTCTTGCAGACCCTTGCCGACGATCAGCATACAGCCGATGACAACGGCGATCATAAACCCGACGTTAATGACGGGGCTTGCCAATGTGTTCCCAAAGGCTGCACCGACCCCTTCAGCATCCAGCCCAACGAAATCGCCGGCTGCCATTTTGAAGAAATAATAGACCATCCATCCGGCTACTGTGGTGTAAAACATCATCAGAATATAGTTACCGGCCATGGCGGGATATTTGAACCAGTGCCATTTGCTGCTCTTGGGCTCCAAAACATCCATAGATAGAGCAACGCTCTTTTGGCTGGCGCGGCCTACGGCAAGCTCTGCCGTCAGTACGGGAACGCCCAGAATGAGCAGGAAAAGAAAATAAATCAGTACGAATGCGGCACCGCCGTATTTTCCTGTGATATAGGGGAATTTCCAAACATTACCCAGGCCGATGGCACAGCCTGCGGAAATGAGGATAAAGCCCAGACGGGACGCAAATTTTTCTCTTTTTTGTTCCATGTTGAACCTCCTAAATCATAAAAATCTATGTTGCCTTGTCTGGCAAGCGTATTCCATATTATACTGACATTTTTTGCGGAAAACAATATAAATCGAAAAAATCAATGAAGAACATCGAAAAAATTGTTTTGTAGATAGGTGGGAAGGGAAAGGCAGAAAGGGGTGGCGAAAAGAGGCAGAAACAGGTATACTGAAAAACAGAAGAAACCAAAAGAAAGGGAGGAAAAAGGAAACATGACAACATTTGATTATACAGCTTTATTGAGAAATGAGATTAAACCCGCTTTGGGCGTAACGGAAGTAGGGGCCATCGCTCTGGCGGCGGCAAGGGCCTATGATGCCGTTGGCGGCAGCCTGTTGCATATTGAAATGACCATGAATGGCGGTATGTATAAAAATGCCTTTTCCTGCGCCATTCCCGGTACGGAGGAACTGGGCTGCGAAATGGCGGCGGCCTTGGGTGCCTTGGGTGGCGATTGGAAGCTGGGGCTGGAGGCGCTGAAAAACATCACCCCAGACCATGTGGCTCAGGCGAAGGCTCTTTCCATCCCCATTGAAATTCGGGTGGATGAGACAAAGGAAAGCATCTTCATTGAAGCGGAAGTAACCACCACAAAGGGCGTTGGCCTCTGCCGTATCGAGGATTTCCATGCTAATATCGTTTATGTGGCGAAGGATGACGAAGTACTTTTCCAAGGGGAAAAGGCGGAAACAGCAGCCAAGGGAAATGCATTCGATTTTGAAGCCGTGACCGTGGCAGATATGGTGGACTATGTGAAAAACGTACCGATTGAAGATCTGGACTGTATCAAAGGTATGATCGAAATGAACTGCCGGCTTTCCGCAGAAGGGGAAAAGGGCGTTGGTCTGAGCATTTGGAAAACGCTGTCTGCGTTCCAGAACAAGGGGGTGCTGGGCGGCAGCGATATGATTTATGCAGCCCAGAAGCTGACCTGCTCTGCCATGGATGCCAGACTGGCTGGTCTGCCCTTTGCGGCAATGAGCATTGTGGGCAGCGGTTCCCATGGGATTCTTTGCTCCATGCCTGTGGTTTCCTATGGCAGATATACAGGGAAATCCGAAGAAGAGATCATCCGTGCCGTGGCATTGAGCGGCCTCATCACCATTTACAGCAAGCATTATACCGGCAGACTGTCTGCCCTTTGCGGCTGCGTATTGGGCGGCGGCAGCGGTGCGGCTTCCGGTATTGTCTACCTGATGGGCGGCGGTGCCAAGGAGGTTTCTGCGGCGATGGACCACATGGCGGCGAACCTGACAGGCATGATCTGCGATGGCGGCAGCACAGGCTGTGCGCTGAAAGCCTCCGCAGGGGTATATTCCGCATATCTTTCTGCCATGCTGGCTATGGAAGGGGTGGAGATTCCCCATAACTTTGGCGTGATCGGGTCTTCCGCCGAGCAGACGGAGAAGAATCTGGGCAGGATTTCCGACGAGGGCATGGCACCTATGGATGCGACCATCATCGACGTGATGCAGCAGGGAAAATAAGAAAACCGTGAGGTTCCACCTCACACTCCGCAAGGGGCATAATGCCCCTTGACCCCTATACCGCAGCAGCATGAATATGCTGCTGTAAATGGGGTTCCAAGGGAATCCTTCCCTTGGCGGGGTTTGGGGCAGAGCCCCAAAGAAAAAGGTCTTAAAAAAAGTTGTTGACAGGTCGGATTTTGTATGATATCATAACTCTTGCATCAGAGAGATGCACATTTATGCCCAGATAGCTCAGTTGGTAGAGCAGTGGACTGAAAATCCACGTGTCACTGGTTCGATTCCGGTTCTGGGCATTTTTTTGCAGTACACATCAAAATCCTACTACTCTGAAAAAGGAAGCAGCTCGCTTCCTTTTTCTTGTATGTACGAAAGGCGGTGCGGATATGAAAAAAACAGATTTATTGCTGGTGGTACTTGCCCTTGTTGCGGCGGCGGGCATCTATCTTTTCTATTCCGCAGGGGCGGAAAAAGGCAAAGGCGTGGAAATTACCGTAGACGGCGAAAGCGAAGCCTTCCTCCCTCTGGACACCAACGACAGCATCCGCATCGATACAGAGGATGGCTATAATATCGTAACGGTGCAGGATGGTAAGGTTTTCGTTACGGAAGCCGATTGCCGCGACCAGATTTGCGTAGACCATAAAAAGGTATCCAAAACAGGGGAGACCATCGTTTGCCTGCCCCATAAATTAGTTGTGGCCATCACAGGGGACGAACCTGGGGATTTTGATGCGGTGGTGATGTAAATGGATTATAAGAAAATTCCATATTACGGTCTGTTTGCCGCACTGGCGATTCTGATGGGCTATGTGGAAATGCTCATTCCCATCCCTGTGCCCATTCCCGGGGTGAAGTTGGGGCTGGCAAATGTGATCATCATTATTATGATGTATTTCATGGATACGAAAAGTGCCTTTTTCGTTTCCCTGATCCGTGTTGTCCTGTCGGGGCTTTTGTTCGCTGGCTTTGCGGGGCTGCTCTACAGCCTTTCGGGGGCGATGCTCAGCTTTGCGGTGATGGCGCTTCTCAAAAAAACAGACAAATTCAGCATCGTGGGTGTGTCCATCGCCGGCGGTGTGTTCCATAACGTAGGGCAGATCATCGTGGCGGCTCTGGCGGTGGAAAATGTGAAGATGGCCTATTACCTGCCCTTCCTGCTGGTTTCCGGCGTGGTGACGGGTATGCTCATCGGTATCGTGGCAAAAACGGCATTGGGCTATCTGAAACGGTAACAATACTGTATACAAACTTACGAAAATCCTTGGAAAAACGGCAAAAAACTGACGAAATCTACAAAATCAAAGAAATTCGGAAAGCCCCCCTTGAATGGGGGGCTTTTTAGTGTTAAAATCATTGTCACATTAAGATGTAATCAGAATGGTGCACTATATATCAAAATCTAAAAGAAAACAGGAGGAGAACGAAAAAATGGCAACTTATTTCACAGAACCATCCAGAACCTTCAGCGAATTTCTGCTGGTACCCGGCTATTCTTCCAAAGAATGCATGGTGGACAATGTAAGTCTGAAAACACCCGTTGTAAAATTCAAAAAAGGTGAAAAACCTGCTCTGACAATGAACATCCCTCTGGTGTCCGCAGTCATGCAGGCGGTATCCGATGATAAAATGGCGGTGGCTCTGGCGAAAGAAGGCGGCATCTCCTTTATTTTTGGCTCTCAGCCCATCGCAAGCCAGGCTGCAATGGTAGCAAAAGCAAAAGCATATAAAGCCGGTTTCGTTATCAGCGATTCCAATATCAGCCCCGAAAGCACACTGGACGATATCCTGAAGCTGAAAGCAAGAACAGGCCACTCCACAGTAGCCGTTACCACAGACGGTACTGCTCAGGGCAAGCTGGTAGGTCTGGTAACCAGCAGAGACTATCGTGTGAGCCGTATGGAAGGCACAGAACTGGTAAAGGATTTCATGACACCCATGGATCAGCTGATCTGGGCGCCCTCCGGCACAACACTGAAAGAAGCAAACAACATCATCTGGGATAACAAGATCAATCAGCTGCCCATTGTAGATGCAGAAGGCAGATTGGAATATCTGGTATTCCGTAAAGACTATGACAGCCATAAAGTAAATTCCAATGAACTGCTGGATGCCCACAAACGTTATGTCGTAGGTGCCGGTATCAACACAAGAGACTACAAGGAAAGAGTACCCGCTCTGGTGGAAGCAGGCGTTGATATCCTGTGCATCGACTCCTCCGAAGGCTACAGCGAATGGCAGAAAGATACACTGGATTGGATCAGAGAAACTTACGGCGACACAGTAAAGGTTGGCGCAGGTAACGTAGTAGACGCAGAAGGCTTCCGTTTCCTGGCAGACTGCGGCGCAGACTTCGTAAAGATCGGTATCGGCGGCGGCTCCATCTGCATCACTCGTGAACAGAAGGGTATCGGCCGCGGACAGGCTTCCGCAGTTATCGAAGTTGCAAAGGCAAGAGATGAATACTTCAAGGAAACAGGTATTTATGTACCTATCTGCTCCGACGGCGGTATCGTATACGACTACCACATGACACTGGCTCTGGCTATGGGTGCAGACTTCATCATGCTGGGCAGATACTTTGCTCGTTTCGATGAATCCCCTACCAATAAAGTAAACATCAACGGTTCCTACATGAAGGAATACTGGGGCGAAGGCTCTGCAAGAGCAAGAAACTGGCAGAGATACGATATGGGCGGCGATGCAAAGCTGTCCTTCGAAGAAGGCGTTGACTCCTACGTTCCCTACGCAGGCAGCCTCCACGATAACGTTGGTCTGTCCCTGAAGAAAGTAAAATCCACCATGTGCAACTGTGGTGTGCTTTCCATCCCCGAACTGCAGGAAAAAGCAAAGATCACTGTAATCTCTACCACATCTCTGGTAGAAGGCGGTGCCCACGACGTACTGCTGAAAGACAGCGCACAGATCAAATAAGATTCGATCATCCGACAGCCTTCCCCAAAGGGAAGGCTGTTTTTATGGAGATTCTTTTTCAAAAAGGAGGAATTCGGAAAAATGGAACAAAATAAAATGGGCATTATGCCTGTCAATCAGCTTTTGCTTTCCATGGCTTTGCCCATGATGGCATCCATGCTGGTGCAGGCTCTTTATAATATCGTGGACAGTATGTTCGTTGCTCGGCTCAGTGAAAATGCCCTGACGGCAGTTTCTCTGGCTTTCCCTGCCCAAAACCTGATGATCGCTGTGGGCACAGGCACCGGCGTTGGTATCAATGCTTTGGTTTCCCGTGCCTTGGGGGAAAAGAATAAAGAACGGGCCAACCTCATTGCCAATAACGGTATCATCCTGCTGTTTATCAGTGCCTTGGTGTTTGGGGCATTGGCGATCTTCGGCAGCGAATTTTATTTCAGCGCCCAGACGGATGATGCAGAAATCGTGCAGCTGGGGGTGGATTATCTGCAGATTGCCTTGGGTTTATCTATGGGTATTTTCCTGCAGTTTGCCTTTGAACGTACCCTGCAGGCTACGGGCCGTACCCTTTTTACCATGTGTACCCAGGGGATGGGCGCCATCATCAATATTATTCTGGACCCTATTTTGATTTTCGGTCTGTTTGGGATGCCTGCCTTGGGAGTAAAGGGGGCAGCATTGGCGACGATTACCGGGCAGTTTGTGGCAGCCTTTTTTGCCTTCCTGTTCAATAAGAAGAAAAATGATGATATCGTCATCAACCCGTTCCATTATCGCCTGAATGGGGCGGCAGTGAAAAATATCTATGCCATCGGGATTCCTTCCATCTGCATGGCATCCATCAGCTCTGTCATGACCTTTGGCATGAATAAGATTCTGATTGCCTTTACCTCCACGGCAACGGCGGTATTCGGCGTATATTTCAAGCTGCAGAGCTTTATCTTCATGCCTGTATTCGGCCTGAATAATGGGATGGTTCCCATCATCGGCTTCAACTACGGCGCAAGAAAGCCCGAGCGCATCACCCACACCATGAAGCTGAGCATTTTCTATGCCACAGCCATCATGACAGCGGGCTGCGTCGCCATCTGGCTGTTTACGCCCCAGCTTTTGGGCATCTTCAATGCCTCTGAAACCATGCTGGAAATCGGTATCCCCGCTTTGCGGGTGATTTCCCTGAGCTGGCTGCTGGCTGGGTTCAATATCATCTGCTCCTCCACCTTCCAAGCCTTGGGCCATGGTGTAGTCAGCCTGTTTATCTCTATTTTGCGTCAGATGGTGGTCATCCTGCCTGTGGCGTTCATCTTCTCCAAGATTTTCGGTCTGCAGGCCACATGGCTGGCTTTCCCCATTTCCGAGGTTGTGGCAATGGTCTTTACAGCCTCCTGCATGGTGAAGGTTTACAGAAAAGAAATCAAGCCTATGTTTGAAACCCAGACAAAAGGGGCGGAAGCATAAACGAAGAAAAAGCGATAAGATAATGTCTTATCGCTTTTTTATATTGAGAAGTGAGCCTTTTTCATAAAGCGTAAGCTTTATTCCTCGGGGGAAATCATCAGGGCAAAATCCAGCCATTCCGCAACTAAGGCGTACAGCTTGTCCTCGTTATCCAAAGCATCCATGGTTTCTTCATCGCTGCTTTCGAAGGTCAGCATGTGTCTGCCATATTCATCGTAGAAATCTGCCTGCCAATCCTCCTGTACTCGGCGGTATTTTTTCAGATAGTAAACGATTTCCTCGGTATTGGTATATCTGTATTTGTCGTGTCTCATATTTTTGACCTCCTTTGGGGGAATTTTCTTTCTCTTTTCTCTATCATACCAAAAAAGCCGCAGGAAAAAAAGAGACAAACAGGAAAAATCCCCTTTTGCATGATTTGGCGGAAAATGGGCTATAGTATTACTGAAAAAAGATATAGACTACGTGATTTTGAGCAGAGGAAGGGTGTCGACAAAGTCAACAACCTCTATAAAGAAAAATTTACTTGCTTTTGATGGGGCGGTATGGTAGAATCATTCAACAATGAAAGGGAGTAGCTTACGGGAAACCGTTGCCAGCGTTCGTCATCTCGGCTTGAAAGGGCCCGGGCGTTGTCCAATAGAAAGACCATTCGGTCGTCTGAGAAGCAAGACTTTTATTGCACTGTTATTTGGGTGCAATGGAGGTCTTTTTCTTTGCACCGAAACCGAATGGAAAGGAGAATGTTTATGGAACAGCTTTGGCGAAAGAGGAAAGAGGAATTGTTTGCAGGCTTTGGAAGCGGCGAACGGGGGCTGAGCGGCATGGAAGCGGCTCAAAGGCTGGAAAAATACGGCGAAAATAAATTGCGGGAGGGCAAGCAGAAGGGCGTGCTTCAGGTGTTTGCGGAGCAGTTCGCCGATTTGCTGGTGGTCATCCTCATCATTGCTGCCATTATTTCCGCATTGACGGGAGGCTTGGAGGGCACCATCGTTATCATTGCCGTATTGATTATGAATGCCATTTTGGGTACGGTGCAGCATTTCAAGGCACAGAAATCTCTGGACAGCCTGAAAGCCATGAGTGCGCCCCATGCCAGAGTCATCCGCGGTGGCGATAAGATGGAGATTTCCTCTATTGACATCGTGCCCGGGGATATCCTGCTGTTGGAGGCGGGGGATGTTGCGGCGGCAGATGGTCGTATTCTGGAAAATTATTCCCTGCAGGTCAATGAAAGCGCATTGACGGGGGAATCGGAAAATGTCAATAAAATCGACGAAGTTATTGAAAAAGAGGAGCTGCCCTTGGGCGACCGATTGAATATGGTCTACAGCGGCTCTCTGGTTTCCTATGGCCGTGCCGTGGTTTTGGTAACGGCTACGGGGATGGATACGGAAATGGGGAAGATCGCCCATCTGATGGAATCCGCGCAGGAAAAAACAACGCCCCTGCAGCGGAGTTTGGACGATTTTTCTAAAAAGCTTTCCATCATCATTCTTGCCATTTGCGCCGTGGTATTTGCCTTGGGTGTTTGGAGAAATATGGGCATTGGCGATGCCCTGATGTTTGCCGTGGCATTGGCGGTGGCAGCCATTCCCGAAGCATTGAGTTCCATCGTGACCATCGGTCTTGCCATCGGTACCCAGAAAATGGCGAAGGAAAACGCTATCATCAAAAAGCTGCGGGCAGTGGAATCTTTGGGTTCCGTTTCCGTCATCTGTTCCGATAAAACAGGGACATTGACCCAGAACCGCATGACCGTGCAAAGGGTCTTTACCATGGGCAGAGTATGGGATGCAGAGGGGGCAGATGCGGAAGAATCTCCTTTGAAGGAATTGATTGAAAGCAGTGTCCTTTGCAACGATGGGGCCATCCATGAGGAAAGCCATGTGGGCGACCCGACGGAAACGGCGTTGCTGGCCTTTTGCAGAAAAGCAGGCAGCAATGAAAATGAAGTACGCTCTGCCTATCCCCGTTTGAAGGAGCTGCCCTTCGATTCTGACCGAAAATTGATGTCTACCCTGCATCAAATCCATGGGGAATATACACTGCTGACAAAGGGTGCCCCCGATGTGTTGCTGGCCCGCTGTGCATCGGCAAAGACCCCTGACGGCATCGTTCCTATGACGGAGGAGCTTTCCAAAGAAATTCATCAGCAGAATGCCGCCTTTTCTTCCCAAGGTCTGCGAGTATTGGCCTTTGCGGAAAAAATCATATCTGAGGACAGAAGCCTGACTTTGGAGGATGAGCAGAACTTGACCTTTGTGGGGCTCATTGCCATGATGGACCCTCCCCGTGTGGAATCGGCGGCGGCGGTGGCGGATTGCCGCCGTGCAGGTATCCGCCCTGTGATGATTACCGGCGACCATAAGGTGACCGCATCTGCCATTGCAAAGGAAATCGGCATTTTGCAGGAGGGCGACCGTGCCATTGAGGGCTCTGAACTGGAACACATGACAGACGAACAGCTGAAAGAGGAAGTCAAAGATATTTCCGTTTACGCCCGTGTATCTCCCGAGCATAAAATCCGCATCGTGCGGGCTTGGCAGGAAAATGGATGTATCGCCGCCATGACAGGGGACGGCGTCAACGATGCCCCTGCCCTGAAACAGGCGGATATCGGTATTGCCATGGGCATCACGGGCACAGAGGTTTCCAAGGATGCGGCTGCTATGATTTTGACCGACGATAATTTTGCCACCATCGTAAAAGCCGTTGCCAACGGCAGAAATGTATATACTAATATCAAAAATTCCATCCAATTCCTGTTGAGCGGTAATCTGGCGGGGATTCTGGTGGTGGTTTTCACTTCTTTGATGGGCTTGCCCCTGCCCTTTACGGCAGTGCAGCTGTTGTTCATCAATCTGCTGACAGACAGCTTGCCTGCACTGGCGGTGAATATGGAACAGCCCACAGGCGACCTGCTGAACCAAAAGCCCAGAGACCCTAAAGAAGGGATTCTGACGAAGGATTTCATGAAAAAACTGGCGGTACAAGGCGGTCTGATTGCCATTGTGACCATGATGGGCTTTTACAGCGGATTGGCGGTAAGCCCGGGGATGGCCTGCACCATGGCCTTTGCGACCCTGTGTCTGGCACGTTTGTTCCATGGCTTCAACTGCCGCGGCACACGCTCCATTTTCCGCCTGCCCTCCAATCCCTATAGTTGGGGTGCCTTTGCCATCGGTACAGTGCTGCTGATGGCGGTGCTGAGTATCACCGGGCTCCATCGCTTGTTCGATATCAGCAATGCCCTGACAGGGGGATATATTTTGAAAATCGTGGGCTTTGCCTTTTTGCCGACCCTCCTGATTCAGTTGAGCAGAGTGGCAAGAGGAAGATAAGATACAGAGAAAACGGAATTTTTGGCATATTTGGATGCCATGGAAAAAATAGAATGCATCATGGGGAAACCTGTGTAAGAAACAAAATGGGGAGGAAACTGAAATGTACAAATTGAGAAATGCAAAAGCGGGGGAAGAAACCATCGCCATGGATATCATCAATCAGGCGAAAGCGTACCTGAAGGAGCAGGGCATCGACCAATGGCAGACTGGCTATCCCAACATGGAAGCCATTTTGGGGGATATCGAAAAGCGGAGAGGCTATTTTATCCTAGAGGATGACAGGATTTTTGGCTATGCCTGCATCGATTACGAAGGGGAACCTGCTTACAAAGAACTGGAAGGGAATTGGCTCAGCGGTGCCGATGCCCCCTATGTGGTGGTGCATCGTCTGGCCTTTTCCAAAGAAAGCCGCGGCAAAGGTCTGGCAGATGTGGCCTTCCGTCTGGCGGCGGAACAGGCGAAAGCCAAGGGGATTTCCAATTTCCGCGTGGATACCGATGAAGCCAACAAAATCATGCAGCACGTGCTGAAAAAGAACGGCTTTGCCTATTGCGGCGTTATCTGGTTTGACAACAGTGAAAAGATCGCCTTTGAAAAACTGATTTGATTTTTTGAGAAAAGGGGGAAATGGGAACGATCCAATCCCCTATTTTTATAAGGAAAATCAATTCTATTGATGGCTTTTTTAAACGGAAATATTTCCTTATTCCAATTCCTGTGATATACTTAACCCAAAATAAATTCTAAAGAAAAGGGATGGTAGAAATGACAGATAAAATCAGAATCGGCATTTTAGGATATGGTAACCTGGGCAAGGGCGTGGAACTGGCAGTGCGGCAGAACCCCGATATGGAGCTGGCTGCATTCTTCACAAGAAGAGACCCCAAAAGCCTGAAAACACAGAGCCCTGAAGTGCCTGTATATAACATCAAGGATGCTGTGAGCAAAAAAGACGACATCGATGTCATGATTCTTTGCGGCGGCAGTGCCACAGACCTGCCCGTGCAGAGCCCTGAATATGCAAAATATTTCAATATCGTAGACAGCTTCGATACTCATGCGAAGATTCCTGAACATTTCGCCAATGTAGACGCCGGTGCAAAAGAAGGCGGCCATGTGGCATTCATTTCTGTTGGCTGGGACCCCGGTATGTTCAGTATGCAGAGACTGCTGGGCAACTGCATCCTGCCCGAAGGCAAGGATTATACCTTCTGGGGCAGAGGCGTCAGCCAAGGCCATTCCGATGCCATCAGAAGAATTGAAGGGGTAAAAGACGGCAAGCAGTACACAGTACCTGTGGAGGCTGCTTTGGAAAAAGTCAGAGCTGGGGAAAATCCTGAACTGACAACCAGAGAAAAACACACAAGAGAATGCTATGTGGTGGCGGAAGAAGGGGCAGATTTGGCAAGAATCGAAAACGAGATCAAGACGATGCCCAACTACTTTGCCGATTACGATACAACAGTTCACTTCATTTCTCAGGAAGAACTGGACCGTGACCACAAGGGTATTCCTCACGGTGGTTTTGTCATCAGAACAGGCAAAACAGGCGCAGATACCAAGCAGAGAATCGAATATTCCCTGACACTGGGCTCCAACCCTGAATTTACTTCCAGCGTCATTGTGGCTTATGCAAGAGCGGCGTACAAAATGGCGAAGGAAGGCATGACCGGGGCGAAAACCGTATTCGATGTAGCGCCTGCATACCTGTCTCCTCTGTCCGGAGAGGAACTGAGAAAGCATCTGCTGTAATTTCATAAGATTTTTTTAAGGATGTCTGAAAGGGCATCCTTTTTCTTTTTATTATGGTATAGTGGAAAAAAAGGAGGAATGAGAGCATGAAAAGACTGGGATGTTTGCTTTGTTTGGTATTGGGATTGACAGGTTGTGCAAAAAATGAATTTGACATTGGAATCGCCGTTCCCGCAGGCAGTGAAAGTATGGTGGTCTATGCGGATGAGCAAATTTCCCCTACGAAAAGCAGCTTCACCGTTTCCGCAGGAGAAGGATTGGGGGATACGGCGGTCTATTTAAAGCCGGTGGAGGTGCAGGAGGAAAATGCCTATGATGAAGGAACATACCTGACACCGGGAGTGCCTGTAAAAATAGAAGCGGAAAAGGGCGGCTGGTTCCGCATTGGCGTTTCCGTACAGAACCCCACGGAGGAGGATATGGAGGTCTTTCTGCATGTGGAGGGCATAGAGCTACGGATAGAATAAGGGGGGAGATAAATGAAAAAATGGCTCTGTTGGAGTGTATTGTGCTGTCTGCTGTTGGGATTATGTGGCTGTGCATTGGAGAGAATACCGGAATTGCCGGAAGAAAAGGTTTTTGATACGGTGGAGGAAGGCATTGCATATTATCAGGATGAGGATGAGGAAATTCTGTGGCAGGATAAGGTATACTGTACGGATATTGCAATTTTATATTCCTCTGCGCAGAATTCTATTTCCGCATTGGCATTTGCGGAACAGCCGAATGGCGGTTATGCGGAAAAATGGAGTCTTATATCCTATGGTTCCGGTGTGACACTTTCGTTGGATGCGCCTTGGGAAAACGAGGTAGATGTGACAAATCATGCGACAAATCGTGCGACAAATCCCTATTACGAGATTTCCTATGCTATTTTTGATACACCTCCGACGGAAGAAGAACTGGCGGAAAGTGGTTTTCAGGAATATATCGAACGAGACGGCAAGTAT
The DNA here is from genome assembly GCA_945868505.1 of uncultured Clostridia bacterium. Lineage (GTDB taxonomy): Bacteria > Bacillota > Clostridia > Lachnospirales > Anaerotignaceae > Anaerotignum_A. The sequence goes on from CAMBLO010000013.1 coordinate 28,398, forward strand.
TTCGCTGTAAAGCTGGAAAGATATGAGATGCAGCCGATTTCAACAAATGAAATTCATATAAAATAAAAAAGGACGGTGAAAACCGTCCTTTCAAGTATCTCGAATTAGTCCTGTGTGTAGGGCATCAGGGATACGTGTCTTGCTCTCTTGATTGCTGTTGTCAGCGCTCTCTGGTGTTTTGCACAGTTGCCTGTGATTCTTCTGGGAAGGATTTTGCCTCTTTCGGAAACATATCTTCTCAGTTTGCTGATATCTTTGTAATCAACTGTTGTTACTTTATCTGCACAGCACTGGCAAACGCGTTTTTTTCTGCGACCACGTTTTTTAATCATGATTCTTAGTCCTCCTTGTTAGAATGTTAGAAGGGGAGATCATCATCTTCGATGCTTTCATCAATGGGATAGAAGCCATCGGAAGGGGCTGTCTGTTTGGGAGCGGGTGCAGCGGGTGCCGCATCTCTGTGGCTTTCGAAGGAAGCCTTGCTTTCCGCAAAGTACTGTTCTTCGACAACTACGTCTGTGCTCCAGCGTTTTTTGCCCTCATTATCATCCCAGCTTCTTACCTGAAGCCGACCGACAATGCTGACCATCTGACCTTTTTTGAAGTATTTTTCCGCAAATTCGCCTGCTTTACCGAATGCAACGCATCCGATGAAGTCAGCGTCCTGCTCGCCTTGGCGTTTGAAACGGCGGTTTACCGCCAAAGTGTATCTGGCAACGGCTAAGGGTTCATTGCCCTGGGAATATCTTACCTCGGGGTCCCTTGTCAGTCGTCCCATCAAAATCACTTTGTTCATCAGAGTTACCCCCTTGATTAAACATCCTTACGGATGATCAGGTAACGCAGAACGTTTTCCATAATACGCATACGAGCTTCGATTTCTGCGGGTGCAGCAGCGGGTGCTTCGAATGTTGTGAAGCTGTAGAAACCTTCGTTTACTTTCTGGATTTCGTAAGCGAGTTTTCTTTTGCCCCAGTCATCAACCTTTTCGATTTTTGCACCGAATCTTTCCAGTGTAGCCTGTACTTTTGCTACTTCTGCTGCTCTGCCTTCTTCGTCCAGTGCGGGACTCAAAACCAGCGCCAATTCGTATTTGTTCATGTGGGTTACACCTCCTTTTGGACTTATGGCCCTCCTCTCTCGGGGGAGAGCAAGGATTTTATCTACTGGTGTCAACTGCATATTGCAGGACACTAAAAGAGATTATCATAAAAAGCCTTGATTTGCAAGGATTTTTTGCGGTTTCTGGAAAAATTTTTTCGGGGCGGAAGTCTGTTTTTTCAAGACGGACAGAATCAGTCCTCATCATCCTCATCAAAGGATTCTTCCAGTTTTTTGGCTCTTTTTGCCTCCATACGGATGAAAATGCGTTGTACTACAAGGAACAGAACCGCATAGACTGCCATGGTCAGCAGGGCGGAAAGGCTTCTGGCTTCGGCGGAGGCTTGGGCGTTGCCCATAAAGATAAGGGTGCCGATGAGCAGCACCGCCAGCAGGACGGGAAGGACACGTTTGCGGCTGTCTTTGCCTGTTCCCAGCACCACACCCATTTGTCTGGTGCGTACCATCTGATAGAGAGGGGCGAAAATCATAATGATATATTCTGTCATGCACTGCTTCAAATCCATGTGGAAATACAGGGCTTTTACGCAAAAAGAGATAATAACGATATATAGCATAATCCGCATCAGCTCGGAATAAATCTGATTTTTGGCTTGCAGGGTTCTTTCGTCTTGGATTTGATTCATAAAAACTTCCTCCTTTTCATTTTTGTAACGAATCGTGTTATTCCTCCCAGAATAATTCGTCCAGCGTTTTGTCCAGTGCCTTGCAGATGGCGATGCACAGGTTCAGGGTGGGGTTATATTTTCCCGCCTCAATCATGCCGATGGTCTGGCGGGTGACGCCGATGGCTTGGGCAAGCTGTTCTTGGGAGAGGTCTTTTGCCGCACGGGCGGCTTTTAATTTCAAATTTTTCAAATCATCACTTCCAATCAGTGTTTTTCGGATATCCTTAGAAGGGCTTTCCGGAGAACCCTCCTGATACTCTATTTATACAACATATTTTTCTTAATGTCAATTATATTTTGTATTTAAAATAAAATAATTTGCAAATTGGGAAATAAAAAAGGCGGATTGCTTTGTCCGCCCAAGGGATTTATTTTTTCAGTTCCATGGAATAATCGTTCCAGTGAGGGTCTTTTTCCTCAAAATATTCCGCCACGCGGAACCCCACCTTTTCATAACAGCGAATGGCACTCAGATTAAAGCAGAATACCCGCAGGGAAAGGGATATCAGCCCCATTTCTTCGAAGGCGATACGGCAAAGGGCTTTCAATGCTTCTGTGCCATGACCCTTGCCTCTGGCTTCTTCTGCAAAAAGCACACGGCAGATGCGGCCTGTTTTTGCGGATTCATCGATATCGCAAAGCTCTACTGTGCCGATGGGGATTTCGTTTTCAAAAATCATAAAAATGGTTACACCCTCTTTTTCTGCCTGACGGGAAAGCTGTCCCTCGGTCAGGGGATGCTGATAGGCGGTGAAGCCTGCCCATTGGAAAAGATAAGCTTCGTCCTTGCCGGCGTTCCAGCGGAGGATGGCGGCGTAGTCTGTTTTGGTTGCGGGTCTGATGGTTAGCATAGGGTTTCCCTCCTGTTTTTTTCTGATATAGCATAGTGAATTTTCTTATGTTACAATAAATGATAGCACGAAACAGAAAGGGAGGAAACAGAATGCTTCAGAAAATTTACGAAGAACCAAGCATTTTTCAGATAGATGTTCCCCTGCCCGATAACCCTTTGCGCAACCTGAACTGCTATATCATTCAGGATGGGGGAGAGACCCTCATTATCGATACGGGCTTCAACCGCCCCGAGTGCAAGGAGGCATTGTTGGCGGGGCTGGAAGAATTGAATGCCGACTGGAACAAAACCAACCTGTTCCTGACCCACCTCCATTCCGACCATACGGGGCTGGCACCCACCATTATGGAGGACAAACCGGGAAAAATTTACATCGGCGAGAAGGACCACCATATCCTGTGGGAACACATGAAGGGGGAACGCTGGCAGGAAACGGACGAGCTTTTCTATCGGGAGGGCTTTACCAGAGAACAGCTGGCGGAGCTGCGGATTTCAAACCCTGCCCGTGGATTGGAGCCTACCCGATATTTTGAAGGGGAGCATGTGGCGGATGGGGACACCATCAAGGTGGGAAAATGGGAATTTGTCTGTGTTTCCGTTCCCGGCCATACCCCCGGGCAGATGTGCCTTTATTGCCCCGAAAAGAAGCTGATGTTCACGGCAGACCATATCCTTTTTGATATCACCCCCAATATCACCCATTGGAAGGATGCCGCCGATTCTCTGGGGGATTATCTGAACAGCCTTGTGAAGATTCGCGGGTTTGAGATGGAAACAGCCTTTCCTGCTCATCGGAAAAATGATATGGATGTTTATGAGAGAATCAGCCAGATTATTGAGCATCATCTGGTGCGGCTGAAGGAGACGGTGGATGCCTTGGCGAGCCACTCCGAAAGCCATGCAACGGAGGTTGCCGCCCATCTGAAGTGGTCTATGCGGGGCAAGACTTGGGCGGAGTTCCCCTTGTCCCAGCGGTGGTTTGCCGTGGGGGAGACTATGGCACACTTGGACTATCTGCTGGTGCGGGGCATGGCGGTGAGGAAGGACGAAGGCGAGCGCAGAGCCTACCGACTGACCCTTTCCGCCGAGGAGTGCAAAAACAGATTAGACGAGCTTTGGAACAATTACAGATAAGACCGTGGGGCTCTGCCCCACCACCCCGCCAAGGGAGTCACTCCCTTGGAACCCGATATCGCAACAACATGTACATGTTGTCGCAAATGGGGGTACAGGGGAATTATTCCCCTGTTGGGGTTCGGGGCAAAGCCCCGAGAAAAGGAGTATAAAATGGATATATTGAAGAAATTGCAGGAAGAATTTGAGATAAAGGCTAGCCAGGTGGAAAATACCGTGAAACTGCTGGACGAGGGCAATACCGTCCCCTTTATCGCCCGTTACCGTAAGGAAATGACCGGCTCTTTGGATGACCAAATCATCCGCCAGCTTTCCGAGCGCCTGACCGCTTTGCGTAACCTGGAGGAAAAGCGGGAACAGGTGAAAACCACCATCGCCGAGCAGGGCAATCTGACCGACGAACTGGCTATGAAACTGGACGCCGCCGAAACCCAGACGGAAATCGACGACCTCTACCGCCCCTTCCGCCCCAAACGCCGCACCCGTGCGTCTATTGCCAAGGAAAAGGGCTTGCAGCCTCTGGCGGATATGATTTGGGGACAAAAACTCATCGGTACCTTGGAGGACTATGCCGCCGCTTTCATTGACAGCGAAAAAGGCGTGGATTCTGTGGAGGATGCCTTGCAGGGGGCGAAGGATATTCTGGCGGAACAGATTTCCGATGATGCCGACCTGCGGAAAATCCTGCGGGAGGATACGGTGAAATACGGCGTTCTTTTGTCCAAGAAAACCAAGGACGAGCCTTCCGTCTATGAAATGTATTACGATTACAGTGAGCCCTTGAAAAAAGCGGCGGGACACCGTATTTTGGCGGTGAACCGTGGGGAAAAAGAAGGCTTCCTTTCCGTGAAGATTGAAGGAGAGGAGGAAAAGCTGCTGCAGCGGATGGAACGGAAAATCATCCGCAAAAACAGCGATACGACAGAGCTTTTGCGGGAGGTTATCGCGGATAGCTATAAGCGGCTGATTGCGCCCTCCTTGGAACGGGAAATCCGCAACGATTTGACGGAAAAAGCCGAGGAATCCGCCATTGGCGTCTTTCGGGAAAATTTGAAGCAGTTGTTGTTGCAGCCGCCCATCAGCGGCAAGGTGGTGCTGGCTTTGGACCCTGCCTATCGTACCGGCTGCAAAATCGCTGTCATTGATGCTACAGGCAAGCCCTTGGAAACGGCGGTAGTCTACCCCACACCGCCCCAGAATAAGACTGCCGAAGCGGAGAAAAAGCTGCTGGGCTTGATTGAGAAATACGGCGTTGACCTGATTTCCATCGGCAACGGCACCGCATCCAGAGAATCGGAGCTTTTCGTGGCGGAAATGCTGAAAAAGACCAAACGGAAGGTGCAATATATCATCGCCAACGAAGCGGGGGCATCCGTCTATTCCGCATCCAAGCTGGGGGCGGAGGAATTCCCCGAATATGATGTTTCCCTGCGGAGTGCCGTTTCCATCGGCAGACGGATCCAAGACCCCTTGGCGGAGCTGGTGAAAATCGACCCCAAATCCATCGGTGTGGGACAATATCAGCATGATATGAACCAGAAGCGACTGGGGGAGGCCCTTGGCGGCGTGGTGGAGGACTGCGTCAACAGCGTTGGCGTAGACCTGAATACGGCAAGCCCTGCGTTGCTGTCCTATGTGGCAGGCATCAACGGCACCGTGGCGAAGAATATCCTGAAATACCGAGAGGAACACGGCAAATTCTCCGCCAGAAAGGAACTTTTAAAGGTACCGAAGCTGGGGCCCAAGGCTTATGAGCAGTGTGCAGGCTTCCTGCGCCTGCCGGAAAGCAGCATGGCGCTGGACAGAACCGGTGTCCACCCCGAAAGCTACAAGGCGGCGGAAGGCTTGCTGCGGCTTTGCGGCTATACTTTGGAGGATGTGGCGGCGAAAAAGGTCAGCGGCTTGGCGAAGAAAATCAAATCTCTCGAAAAAACAGCGGCAGAGCTTGGCATCGGCGTGCCCACCTTGGAGGATATCATCCGGGAGCTGGAAAAACCTGGTCGTGACCCCCGTGACGAAGCCCCTGCCCCTGTTCTGCGCAGCGATGTCCTTTCCATGGAGGATTTGCAGGAGGGCATGGTGCTGACGGGGACGGTGCGGAATGTCATTGACTTTGGTGTATTTGTGGATATCGGCGTCCATCAGGATGGTCTGGTGCATATCTCCCAAATCTGTGACCGCTTTATCAAGCATCCCTTGGAGGCGGTGAAGCTGGGGGATGTGGTGCAGGTGAAGGTGCTTTCCGTTGACCTGCAGAAAAAGAGAATTTCCCTAACCATGAAGAATCTTTAAAACGATCATACAAAATCAGCCCTTCCATTGCCGAATGGAGGGGCTTTTTGCTATGATAAAAAGAAGAATTACTGGAAAAATAGGGGAAGTGCTGTATGGAACCATTTTGGCTGTTTTTGGGCAGGGTGAACGAATACGGACAGGTGCCTGTGGGGGAATATGCGAAAGCCCATGGGGGAATGACGTTTTTCATTTGTTTGGCGGTGGGATTTGTCACATATCGGCTGTTCAATGTTCACAAAAAATGAGATCGCATGAGAAAGGGACCGGTAGACAAAATAGGCAAAAAATGGTACAATAGGTATATTTCGAAGTGTCGAGAAATGTCAAGAAGTGTCGAGACTGGAACGACCGTTCAAGAAGGGACTGGGGAGATAAAGGAGGCTGAAAGGATGCAGATAAATGATGAAAGACCGGAGATTCTGGTAGTGGATGATTCTGCCATGAACCGAGAGATTCTGGCAGATATTTTATCTGACACCTATCGTATCGTGGAGGCGGAAAATGGCCTTCAGGCGGTGAATCTGCTGGGGCAAGAGAACGCAAATTTTTCTCTGGTCCTGTTGGATATTGTGATGCCGGAAATGGATGGCTTCCAAGTGTTGGCATATATGAACCGCTTTCATTGGATCGAATCAGTGCCTGTCATCATGATTTCCTCGGAGACGGCGGACAGCTATATCGCCAGAGCCTTTGAATTTGGCGTGACCGATTATGTCAGCCGTCCTTTCAATCGGGATGTGATCCGGCGGCGAGTAGCCAACACCATTACGTTGTATGCAAAACAGAGACACTTGGCGGGTATGGTGGCAGAGCAGATGTATGCCAGAGAGAAAAGCAGCCGCTTGATGATTTCTATTCTCAGCCATGTGGTAGAATTCCGCAATGGTGAGACGGGTTTGCATATCCTGCATATCAATACTATTACGGAGATGCTGCTGCGGCAGGCGGCGGAGCATTATGGCCTGACGGAAGATGATATTTTCACTATCACGACAGCTTCCTCCCTTCATGATATTGGGAAGATGGCAATTCCCGATGAAATCCTCAATAAGCCGGGCAAGCTGACGGCGGAGGAATTTGCCATTATGAAAACCCATTCCCAGTTAGGTGCTTCTATTCTGAACAATCTGCGGGAGCAATATACGGACAAGCTCCTGCAAACAGCTTATCAGATTTGCCTCTGGCACCATGAACGTTATGATGGCAACGGATATCCCGATGGGTTGAAGGGAGAGGAAATTCCCATTTCTGCCCAGATCGTTTCCATTGCGGACGTTTACGATGCGCTGACCAGCGAGCGTTGCTATAAAAAAGCCATCCCCCATGAAAAGGCCATGGAGATGATCTTAGGGGGGCAGTGTGGTGTATTTAATCCCTATTTGCTGGAATGTTTGGTTGCGATTTCTGAGGATTTGAAACGGGAAATGTTCGTTTCCTCGCCCTCGTTCGACGATGAACGGAGCATCAGCCAAATGAAACAGAAAATATTGAGTGACGATGAATTGGCAATGCCGGTACAGGTGCTGAAAAAACTGGAATATGAACGGGCGAAATCCGGGTTTTATGCATCCTTGATGCAGGGTACTGTATTCCAATATACGGAAGAACCCCCTGTGCTGACCTTTGTACATCCGGAACGGATCAGTCAAACGCTGCCTTTTAGCATCGTGAATCCCGACGAGAATTCTCTTTTTTTGGACAATCCTTTGTTGCAGATGTTTTTGGAGATCAAAGAGACTTCCAAGACGGTAGAAGGAGAGTTTCATATCGACCACACTGTTCAATATGCAGAGGAGGGTCGAACCTTCCGCTGTGACTGCATGACGATGCGGGGGGATACCGCACCTTTTCAATATATGGGCGTGGTAGGCAGAATTCGGGAGCTTTCCGATACCTCTCTGGCGGAAGGGGGCTCATTGGAGGGAAATGGTATCTTGTCCCAATTCAGTATGACGGCAAAGCAGGCCTATGCGCTGCTGCAGCGGCTGGAAGGTGCTTTTGATATCGTCCGTTTCGTGGATGTAGGTGAGAAAAAGCAGATCTGCATTGACCGCAACGGGAAAAAGACCTTCTCCGACGATTTGTGCTATCAGGTGTGGAAAAAAGAGGAACGTTGCGAAAACTGCGTTTCCGGACGGGCGAAAAAGGAGCAGAACAAAGTCTCCAAATTTGAATTTATGGATGACTGCGTGTATTATGTAACAGCCCTCTACATGGAGGTGGACGGGCAGCCCTGTTCTCTGGAGATGGTCACTCACATCGAGGATGATATATTTTTGAACAGTTATTATGACGATCGTTTGATGGATATCATCACTAAACATAATCAAAAGATGTATATCGACTCTGTTACAGGGATATACAACCGGCGATATTATGAAGAAAAGCTGCGGGGAAACCATAAGGTGCAGGCCGTTGCCATGGTGGATCTGGATGGCTTCAGGCGGCTCAATGATGCCATGGGGCATCAGGGAGGAGATGCCGCACTTCGGCAGGTGGCGCATACTATTTCTGACAGTCTGGCGGAAGGGGATAAAGTTGCCAGATATGGTGGCGATGAGTTCATCATTGTGACTGAAGATGGAGATCCTCAGCGATTTGCACAGACCCTGAAACGTGTGAGCCAAAATATAGCAGAATTGCCCATTGAAGGAGGCAACGGTCTCCATATTATTTCCAGTATCGGGGCAAAGCTGGGCGGCGAAAATGTGCCGGAAATGCTGCAGGCGGCGGATCGGCTGATGTATGAAGCCAAAAAGAAGAAGAACTGTATCTGCATGGAATAAATCCGGCAGAGTTTTGGGGAGGAGAAATCATGACGATCAAGGAATGCTATGAAGCCTTTGGCGGCAATTATGCAGAAACAGTAAGCAGAATGGGCAGCGAGGGTCTGGTGAAGAAATTTGCATTGAAATTTTTGGCAGATACCAGCTTTAATACTCTCTGTGAGGCTATGGGCAAGGCAGATTGTCAGGAAGTTTTTCGGGCGGCTCATACCATGAAGGGCATTTGCCTGAGTCTGGGCTTTGATAATCTGGGGAAGCTTGCCACCAGATTGGCAGATGCCCTGCGCCCTTGCCTGCCGGAATGCCTGCAGGCAGCAGAAACGGCTGCTTTGCTGGAACAGGTGAAGCAAGAATATGGCAGGACGAAAGCATTGCTGGAGCAGGTGGATGCCTGAGAAAGAGGGGGAAGGAAAATGTTTGATGTTCAGACAACAGCGTTCCTGTTGGATGCCGTAGCCCAGACAGCGGAAGCGGCCGTTGAACCGGGTGCGGCACTGACATTGATTCCCGTTGCCGTAGGCACCATCTGCGGTATCGGCGTTGCAGGTTTTTTTATGCATTATGCGGCGAAAAAAGGGGACAGAGACAGAAGAAATGACCCCAATCGCTTCAAACGGCTGAAATAAAAGGGGATATTTCCCAGCTCTTTTCTGTGAGATATACTTGACAAGTTATTAACAAATGGTATAATGAGATTGTAAAAATAAATGCCATGCATACCGTAAAATCCCAAGAGGGTTCCGGTCGTGGCGTATGTCTGAAAGGCATATCTGCATGGCGCATCACTACATAAATATTTTCTTCAGGGCAGGGTGAAATTCCCGATCGGCGGTAAAGTCCGCGAGCGCTTTTGCGTAGGATTTGGTGCGATTCCAAAACCGACAGTATAGTCTGGATGGGAGAAGAAAAGTAAAGAGCGGTGTTTTTTGCGTGGGCGAAAAATATCATTCTTTCCTTTGCTTGTTTAGCCTGAAGAGTTTCAGGCTTTTTCTTATTTTTGGGGAGAAGCCTGAAGGCGAAACAAAAATGGAGGTAATCTGAAAATGGAAAACATGGCAAACAAAAACAAGAGAATTTCAACAAGACAGTTGGTATCTATGGCGATGCTGGGGGCAATTTCCATCGTGCTGGTGGCGGCGATCCATTTCCCTTTGATCCCTGCGGCAGCATTTCTGGAATATGACCCTGCGGATATCCCTATTCTGATTTGCGCCTTCGCCTATGGCCCCGGGGCAGGCTTTTTGCTGACTGTAGTCGTTTCCTTTATCCAAGGCATGACCGTCAGCGCCCAGAGCGGCATTATCGGCATTATCATGCATATTTTTGCCACAGGCTCCTGTGTTCTGGTGGCAGGGCATATCTATAAACGCCATAAAACAAGAAAAACAGCGGTGATCGCTCTGATCTGCGGTGCTGTCGTACAGACAGTGGCTATGGTCGTGATGAATATGATCTTCACACCCCTGTTCATGGGCGCACCTTTGGAAACGGTTTTGGCAATGATGATTCCCGCCATCATTCCTTTCAACGCATTGAAAGCAGGCATCAACTGCACCATCACTTTCTTCCTGTATAAATCCATTTCCCATCTGATCAAAGGCCATTGATTTTTGGGAAATGTGGAATTTGAAATCATTCTTATGGATAGATGGGGCCCCGTCAGGGGCCTTTTTCCATGTCATTTTTGGGAAGGCGGCAGGCCGATGCAGGGCGAAGATACGTTTCAAATATTGAAATTTTCCGTTTTCCCGCAATTTTTTGTTGTCATTGGGGAGCGAAGTGCATATAATAGAAAAGAATTGGTGAAAATCGGTCATTCCGTTTGAGAGGAAGGATGCTATGAACAGCAAAAAAACAGTGGCAGTGATTTTCGGGGGACAGTCCTCGGAACACGAAGTTTCCAGAACATCTGCAGTGCTGATGCTGAATGCACTGGATAAAGAAAAATATCAGGTCCTTCCTGTAGGGATTACGAAAAAAGGGCGGTGGCTTATCTATAACGGCCCCGTAGAGCATGTGAAAACAGGCGAATGGGAAAAATACGGCACACCCGTGTCCCTTTCCCCCGATGCTACAAAAAAATGCTTTCTGAAGATCGTAAACGGTACCGTGAAGGAGATTCCTGTGGATGTGGTAATTCCTGTACTCCATGGTGCATGGGGCGAGGATGGTACCATTCAGGGGCTTTTGGAAATGGCACAGATTCCCTATGTGGGCTGCGGCGTATTGGCCTCTGCGGTTTCCATGGATAAGGTCTTTACAAAAATGATTGCCAAAACTGCCCGTATTCCTCAGGCGAAATACCTTTGGGTTCATAAAATGGACTTGGAGGGAAAACGGGAAAAAATCATGGATCAGGTGGAACGGAAGCTGGGCTATCCCTGCTTCGTAAAGCCTTCCAACGCAGGCTCTTCCGTGGGGATTTCCAAGGCAAAAAACAGAGAACAGCTTTCCAAAGCTTTGGACTATGCGGCAGGCTATGACAGAAAGGTCATCATCGAAGAAGCTATCGACGCCAGAGAATTCGAATGTGCCGTTTTGGGCAACGAAGAACCTATCGTCAGCGGCGTGGGGGAAGTTCTGGCGGCGGCGGAATTCTATGATTATGATGCAAAATATAACAACAGCGACTCCCGCACGGTGATCCCTGCGGAGGTGGAACAGGAAAAGGTGGAGGAAATGCGCCGCATCGCCAAGAAAATTTTCTGTGCCGTAGATGGCAGCGGGCTGGCGCGGGTGGATTTCTTCATTGATCAAAAAACAGGAAAAGTGCTTTTTAATGAGCTGAATACCATGCCGGGCTTTACGCCCATCAGTATGTATCCCATGCTTTGGGTACACGCAGGCATGACAGAAACAGAGCTGATGGATCGTTTCATTGAATTGGCATTGTCCAGAGATTCGGGCATCAGAGGGTAAGGAGAAGTAGTATGGATACAAGACCTATCGGTGTATTTGATTCCGGGGTGGGCGGCCTGACTGTGGTAAAGCAGATCATGAAGGTTATGCCCCATGAAAATATCATATATTTCGGTGATACGGCCCGTGTACCCTATGGTACAAAGTCCAAGGAAGCCGTAACCAAATATTCCAAGCAGAATGTACGCTTTTTGCTGAGCAAGGATGTAAAGGCTATCATTGTTGCCTGCAATACCGCCAGCTCAAACAGCCTGGATGAGTTGCGGGATACCTTCGATGTGCCGATCTTCGGCGTTGTTGTGCCCGGGGTGGAAGAAGCATTGCGTGCTACAAAAAATAAGAAAATCGGTGTCATCGGTACACAGGGTACCGTCCGTTCCGGTGCCTATGAAAGAATGATCTGCGCCGAGGACAGCGAAATGCAGGTGTTCACAAAGGCCTGCCCCCTTTTCGTGCCTTTGGCGGAAGAAGGCTGGACAGATAACGAGGTTTCCCGTCAGGCGGCGAAAAATTATCTGACAGATTTGGTGGCAACGGGCATCGATTCTCTGGTTTTGGGCTGCACCCATTACCCCCTGCTGAAACGCTGCATCGGCACTACCGTGGGCGATGCTATCAAGCTGGTAGATCCTGCCAAGGCCACAGCCAAGCGGGTGATGCATTTCCTTGGGGAAAGAGGTATGCTGAATGAAAACGAAGAAATCGGAGAAAAGCAGTTCTATCTCAGCGACAGCACGGATACCTTCAAATTCGTCTGCCAGAAGGCATTGAAGCATGGCTATCAGCCGGAAATCATTGATATTGAAAAGTATTGACAAACAAAAAGGACGACAGATTTCTGTCGTCCTTTTCTTAAGGGGAAGAAGTAGAAAGAATGTTAATTAGAGTGGTTGAAAACCATTCTAAGGGGGAGTAACATCCTCAGTCATCAGTATTGCCCCTTTGCGGGGAAATATACAGCAAATCGAAAAAGTTTTGTGACTTGATTACAATAATAATTATTATTTAAGAGGAATTATTGAAATTATTTCCTTTTTGTGATATACTCATTGCAAACATAAGAAATCATCAAAAGGTTAAGATAGAGAAGAAAGACAGAAGGAGGAAATGAAAATGAAACAAGTAAAATCCAATGAATTCCAGATGGAAGTTTTAGAAAGCAAAGTCCCCGTTTTGGTAGATTTTTCCGCTACATGGTGCGGCCCTTGTCAGATGATGGGTCCTGTGCTGGAGCAGATGTCTGCGGAATATGAAGGCAAGGCCAAGATTTTGAAGGTGGATATTGATGAATCCATGGATCTGGCTCAGAAATACCAGATTATGAGCGTTCCCAACATGATTTTCTTCAAAGACGGTGCGCCTGCCGATGCAGTGGTGGGGGCAGTTCCTGCGGCTTATCTGAAGGAAAAACTGGAAAAACTTTTATAAGACATGGAAAATCCCTTGATATTGTCATATCAGGGGATTTTTTATTGTCGGAAAGAAAAATTTTACTTACATCCGAAGAAATTTTGTGGTATAAAAGAATTGCAATGCGTTGCTTACATGCGTAAATCCAATTGTGCGTGTGAGCGGCGCATTGTTTTTTTGTTTTCGGCAGAAATTTTTTTAGAAAAAGGAGGTCATTCTTTTGCAAAAGGAAGTAAAACTGTGGAACAGGGATTTTGTGTGTATCATCATCATCAATTTTCTGGTGTTCCTGAATCACCTGTCTATTTTGTCTACCTTTCCCTTCTACATCGAATATCTGGGCGGTTCGGAAGCGGTGGCGGGCATGGCGGCGGCTCTGTTTTCTATTGTTGCGGTGCTTTGCCGCCCCTTCATCGGCTGGATGCTGGATAACGGCAAGCGAAAAGCCATCCTCGTTGTAGGGCTTTGCGGCATGATGCTGATGCCCATTGGCTATCTGGTGCTGGGCACATTGTTTTTGGCATTTGTCTGCCGTATGGTGCATGGGGCTTCTCTGGCCTTTTCCAATACATCTACGGCTACCATTGCCACAGATATTATCCCTCGTCCCCGTTTCGCGGAAGGGATGGGAATGTTCGGCATGGCTACGGCTCTGGCAACGGCGGTAGCCCCTGCGGTGGGGCTGGCGCTGATGGAAAAAATGGGCTTTGGGATGCTGTTCCTCTTTGGTGCTTTTTCCATTGCCATTGCGCTGGTGTTGTTTTTGATGCTGAAAACCCCTAAGATTGAGGTACAGAAAAAGCCTTTGAACATCAAGGGCTTGCTGGACAAGGATGCCATTCCCGCATCCCTGACGGCACTGATTTTTATGTTCACCTATGGTGCCTTGGAAAACTTTGCGGCAAAATTCGCCGTAGAACAGCATCTGCCCAGCGGCGGCATCTTCTTTGCTATTATGGCAGTGACGGTACTGGTGATGCGTCTGACAGCGGGAAAGGTGACCGACCGACACGGCGAAAGCATCTTTGCCTATAGCTGCAATATCGCCATGTTTGCGGCGTTCCTGCTGTTGGGTCTTTGCCCTAATACGGTAACTTACATTCTGGCGGCGGTGCTGTCAGGCTTTGGCTTTGGCGGGCTGGAGCCTGCATTGCAGTCAATGGCGGTGGCCATCGCCCCTCCTGAAAATCGCGGCAGTGCCAATTCCACCTTCCTCTGCGCCTATGATATTGGCATCGGCGTGGGGGGCGGCATTGCGGGGGTGCTGATTTCCTCCTTTGGCTATGGCAAAATGTTCGTCATTATGGCGGTATTCAATATCCTGTCTATTGTGGTCTATGTCCTCATCGGCAGAAACCATCCATCTTCCTTTACATACAGAAAGAAGCTGGCGGCGAAATGAAAAGGAGAGCCTTTTGGCTCTCCTTTTTAGCGACTTACCATCAATTTTTTCAAAGCATTATTTAAATCATCCAGCGTCAGGCGGTACATATCGAATTCCTTCGCCAAAATATCGTAGGTCTTTGCCCACCAGCCGCCCCAATAGGGCCGTTCGGAAGGGTTCAGCCACACGATATGGGGATATTTTTCCTTGAAGCGGCGCAGCCATTCGATGCCGGGGGTCTTATCCCTTGCGCCATAGCTGTACCAGCTTCCTTCCATCAGCTCGTAAGGGTCCATCTGGGCATCCCCCACGATGATGACCTTGTATTCGCTGCTGATATTCTGCAAAATCCATTCCGTGGGGATGGCGGAAGCGGGGCGCATCCGAGGGTCTTTGAAGATTTTGGAATAGATGCAGTTGTGGAAATAGAATACCTGCAAATCCTTGAAATGATTGGAATTTCGCACCGCCTGAAAGAGGGCGGAACACATACGGCTGTAATAATCCATAGAGCCGCCGCTGTCCATCAAAAGCAGGACTTTCACGGTATTTCTTCTGGGTTTATCGTAAACTACCTTCAGACTGCCAGCGTTGTCGCAGGTTTCCCGAATGGTGCCGTCAATATCGAATTCCGTTCTGGCTTCGTCGGCACGGGCAGAAAATTGCCGCAGACGGCGGAAAGCCATCTGGAACTGGCGGGTATCCAGCACATTATCCTCTCGGAAGTCTCGGAATTTTCTCTCCCCTGCCACTTGGAAGGCACTTTTCTTTTTGCTTTCGCCGCCAACACGGATGCCCTTGTCAATCTGTCCGTTGTTGCCGAAGGGGGAAGCACCACGGGTGCCAATCCATTTGGAGCCGCCGTTATGCTGTTCCTGCTGTTCTTTCAGCCGTTCCAAGAACATCTGCTGGATCACATCCTCCGGCAGGCCCATGTTGCGGAGCAAATCCTCCTCGCTAAAGCTGCCGTCCAGTTCTTCTCTGGGCTTGTTCAGCCAATCCAGAAGCTCCTTGGGCAGTTCATCGGAGGCTCTCTCCATATCCTTGAAGTATTCCAGAAAAGCCCCGTCGAATTTGTCGAAATCTGCTTCACTTTTTACCAGAATGGCACGGCAAAGGTAATAAAACCCCGTGAAGGAGGATTGGTGCAGCCCCTTATCCAGTGCTTCCATGAGGGACATCCACTCATTCAGGGAAACCTTTAGCCCTCTGGCGCGAAGGAGATAGAAAAATGAAGTAAACATCAGCCATTCACCTACTTACTTCAGGTATCTTCTCATGGTGTCAATGTCTTCGTTCTTTTTCAGCAGCACCCCTGCGAAAGGAACGGTTTCCTTGATTTTGTAGGAAGGCACACCGCCCAGCTCCAGCGCACGAATCCAGTCGATGACCTCGGAGGTGCTGGGTTTTTTCTGGATGTTGTAAAGACCTCTAATCCAATAGAAGGTAGCCAAAACCTGTTTCAGCACGTTTTCTTCCACATGGTCGAAATGCACCTTGATGATTTCCTCCATCTGCTCTGCATCGGGGAATTCGATGTAGTGGAAGATGCAGCGGCGCAGGAAAGCATCGGGCAGTTCCTTTTCCGCATTGGAGGTGATGATCACGATGGGACGCTGTTTTGCCTTGATGGTCTCCTTTGTTTCGGGAATGTAAAATTCCATCTTGTCCAACTCCCACAAGAGGTCGTTGGGGAATTCCAGATCGGCCTTGTCGATTTCGTCGATCAGCAGGATAACCTGTTCATCGCTGCTGAAGGCTTCCCCCAGCTTGCCCAGCTTTACATATTTTGCGATATCGTCTACCCCTTCGTTGCCGAACTGGGAATCATACAAACGCTGTACGACGTCGTACACATACAGTCCGTCCTGCGCCTTTGTGGTAGATTTGATGTTCCAGATGATGAGCTTTTTGCCCAGTGCCTGAGAAATGGCTTCTGCCAGCATGGTCTTGCCTGTGCCGGGCTCGCCCTTGATGAGCAGAGGCTTCTGCAGGGCGATGGCGATATTAACGGAACGCATCAGCTCTTCGCTGGCTACGTAATTTTTGCTGCCTTGGAATGTTAGATTCATAATTGGGAACACGCCTTTCTTTTTTATTTGTTTCGCATACGAATTATTTTAGGATATCCCTATTTTATGGGGCATATCCCGTCTTGTCAACAAAAAAAGACGGCTTTTGCCGTCCTTTCTTTAAGTCAAATTCATTTGATATCCAAGCCTGCCAGCTTTGCCATTTCCAGAATGGAAGTCTTGGATACTTTTTTTCCTTTGTAATCGATCAGATCATCCATACTTCCTGTGAAAATATCGGCAGGTTCATATTTTTTCAAAATGATCATATTTTCCTCTACGAAGATCTCCAGAGAATCCTTGATTTCAATCCCCATATTGCGGCGAAGCTCGATGGGCAGAACAACTCTTCCCAATTCATCCACTTTTCTCACGATGCCTGTTGATTTCATGTATTTGTTCCCCCTACTACTGTTTTTACCAAGACTATTTATAAATCTTAACCAAATCTTAACACAGAAAAAAATATATTTCAACAGAAAACGACAAAAATGGAACTGCGCAACCTTTTTATATGGTGCAAAATGAACTTTCTTTCATTTTGTGAAGAAAACTTCATTTCATGGACGGCAGGCTTTTGGCATAAACTGGACGGAGGGGGGTGAAGTCTATGCTGAATGGCATCTGGGGGTTCTTTGTCATAGGGGGTATCCTAACGGGGGCATTTTTGGGTAGAATGGACATGGTGACGGCGGCAGTCATCAGCGGGGGCAAATCCGCCATGGAGCTGGCATTTACCATGGCAGGGGTAGTAGCTGTCTGGTCGGGAGTGCTGAAAATTGCGGAGCGGGGGGGCATGATTGATGCCCTTGCGGGGAAAATGACGCCCATGATGGACTTTTTATTTCCCACCATCCCTCGCAGCCATCGGGCCCGTAAATACATAGCCACCAATTTTGTGGCAAATTTCCTTGGCCTTGGCTGGGCGGCGACCCCCGCAGGGCTGATGGCCATGAAGGAGCTGCAAAAGCTGAATCGGGAGGAGGAAGGGACGGCATCCGCCGCCATGTGTATGTTTCTGACGGTGAATATGACCTCCCTGCAGCTGGTGACGGTGAATATCCTTGCTTATCGGACGGAATTTGGCTCCAAAAATCCGGCGGAGATTGTGGGGGTGGGCATTGTGGCGACCCTCGTTACCACGCTGGTGGGCATCTTTGTGGCGAAGCTTCTGGAAAGGAGAATGTGAAATGCGTATCCTTTTGACCATATCCGATTTTCTTATTCCTGTGACGGTGCTGTTCATTGTGGTGTTTGGCTGCTTGAAAAAGGTGGATATCTATGAGGTCTTTCTGGAGGGGGCAAAGGAGGGACTGCAAACGGTTCTGGACATCCTGCCTACCCTCATCGGCCTGATTATGGCGGTGGAGGTCATGCGGGCGGGGGGCTTGCTGGAAATCTTGGTAGAACTGATTCGCCCTGCGGCAGAGCTGATTCATTTTCCTGCGGAGCTTGCCCCTTTGAGCATCGTGCGGCTGGTATCCTCCTCGGCGGCAACGGGGCTTCTGACAGACCTTTTTTCCGTCTATGGCCCCGATTCCTTTATCGGCAGAGCGGCTTCTGTGATGATGAGCTGCACGGAAACGGTTTTTTATACCATGAGCCTTTATTTCCTCTCTATCGGCATCAAAAGAACCCGCTATACCCTGCCCTGCGCCTTGGTGGCAAATATCGTGGGGGTTTTTGCCGCAGTATGGCTGGTGCGGATGGTGTTTTGAAATAAATTTGAAAAAACACAGTGCATCATATATAATGATACTATATGCCAAAAGAAAGGGCATAACATACGTGGCGATTTTTGAAGCAAGACTTGCAGGCTGTTCACACAGCGGCGGCCTTTGCTTGAGAGAGGGAATACTATGAAAAAATGGATGATGGTCGTGGCGAGCCTTTTGCTGCTCACCGGCTGCGCAGCCGAAGAAGAAACAGCCTTTAGCCTGACGGCTGCCGAACAGGAGGCCTACACAGAGGCCATAGACGGCGTAATGGAGGAATTTTATTGGGAATATGACCGCAGCAGCCTGACCTTTGGGCCCGCAGTGGTGCCGGAAAATAATGAGGAAAATGGGCGGCTGTTTTCTGCTTCTTCCGCCTGCGAATATAATCTGAAGGGCAAGGCGGGGCAGGATGCCGTTCTGGCAGAGGCTTCCCTGCTTCATTATAATGGCGACGGGGCAGGCAAGCTGCAGTGCTGGTTCGTGGGCGGGCAGTTGGCAGGCGTGGCCTACAGCGGCGGCTATGATAATGGATATTACAGCCTGAAGGAACGAAATCCCTTTGTGGCGGACGGCGGTTTTCGGGCTTATGAAAACTGGACAGGCATGGGTACTGCTTTCCAAGAAGGCAGAGGGGAATTTTCCCCCGAGGGCATCTATTCCACGGGGAAGGATGCCAATGGCAACGGGCTGGCTGTTTCCATTCAGGATGGGAAGGCGGCAGTCTATCGCTATGCCAATGGGCTGAGCCGTTACCGTAATTTTTCCTATGGCTATGGATTGGAAGCCACTTCTGCGTCATTCCTGAACGGAAAGGACGCCCGTCTGGCGGTGCTGGTTTCCAGTGTGACGGAAAGCGGCGAGGAGGAAAGCGAAAAGACCTATTCCCGGGCGGAAAAAATCATGCTTTATGATGAAAACCTGAATGCAGCAGGGGAAATCCCCTTGGAAGGGGAGCTTTGCACAGCCATCGGGGCAGAGGACGGAAAGCTCTACCTGTTCATTGACCAGAATATGGAGATTTATGAAGAAACAGAAAATGGCTGGGAACGGACAGGCAGCAGAAAGCTGCGCCATCAGGTGACTCAGTTCCATGTGACCGATTTGGACGGGGATGGGCAAAAGGAATATATCATGACCGACAGTATGGATCTCTATCTGTATCAATCTACAGGCGGCAGCTTCCGCAAGCTGTGGAGTACCCATCTGGGGGTGGAAAATTTCTATGGCCCCATTTCCAGCGGGGATTTGAACGGCGATGGCATAAAGGAAATCTATGCCTGCGATACTACAGCCACTACCATCCGCTATATCCTGACGGAAAAGGGCTTGCAGTCTGCCAATGAGGATATTGATTACGGTCAGTGCATCTATCCCTGTGATTTTGACGGCAACGGCAAGACGGATTATTGGTTCGTGCAGGATAATATCGACAGACGGGGGCAGCTCTATCTGGCATCGGAGGAATAAGCTATGACGGAATCTGAAAAATATATGACGGAAGCCCTTTTGGAGGCGGAAAAGGCTCTGGCGGCGGGGGAAGTGCCCATCGGCGCCGTTATGGTGCGGAATGGGGAAATCATCGCCCGGGGGCATAACCTGCGGAATACGGATAAAAACCCTCTGCGCCATGCGGAGATTGATGTCATCGATGCTTCTGCCAAAATCGTAGGGGATTGGCGGCTAGAGGATTGTGTCCTCTATGTGACCGTGGAGCCTTGCCCCATGTGCGCAGGGGCTATCGTGCAGGCCCGCATCCCTAAAGTGGTCTTTGGTACACGGAATAGTAAGGCGGGGTGCGCCGGTTCTGTGCTGGATGTGCTGAATGAACCGAAGCTGAACCATCAGGTGGAGGTGGAGGAAGGCATCTTGCAGCCCCAGTGCAGTGAGATTATGAAACGCTTTTTCAAACGCTTCCGAAAAAATGCCAATGCCCAGCCATTGACAGAAAATCAGTGAGCGTGTATAATAATATAGCTATACTTTCGGTAGAATCACCGAAGGGCTTGGGAAACTGGAAGTTTCCCAAATGAAATCCGCAGGAGGAATTTAGTTCCTCCGAGGAGAACAGGAAGTTTCAAGACCTTTAGGTCGCTGGAACTTATCTGTTCATACATCTGTAAAAACCAGTTAAAATCCTGATTTTAACTGAGTAATATCTCCGCACTAGCCGGGGCGGTAGCGGTGCCCTGTACTCACAATCCGCTATAGTGAGGGTGATGCTCGCTTTCGACGTATGGCTTGATGGCCTGCCCTTCGGAAGTGGTGTTGAAGTTCGGGTCTTACGCAACATGAGCCTGTGAACCGTGTCAGGGTCGGAAGGCAGCAGCACTAAGCAGTCAACTTGTGTGTGTGGTAAGGGTGCTCGGATGGAGCCGTGGAAGAAGGTAACGCATGGGGCGATACGGCAACAGCGGGCGTGCGGACCTTAAAAAGTTTATGAAACTCATTCCTTTTTTACTTGGGAATGAGTTTTTTTATAGAATTTATGTTATGATAAAACATGATTGACTGCAAGCAGCAGTATTGCTGCGCAGCGTATAGGGTTCAGGGGATGATCCCCTGAAGGAGCGCGAGGCAGAGCCTCGCAAAAAAAGAGGTGAAAAACATGGCTTATACGGCATTGTATCGGAAATTCCGCCCCCAGACCTTTGATGGCATCATCGGGCAGGAGCATATCGTCAGAACCCTGAAAAACCAGATGAAAACAGGGCGGGTGTCCCATGCCTATCTGTTCTGCGGCACACGGGGCACCGGGAAGACCTCTACGGCAAAAATCTTCGCCAGAGCCATCAACTGCCTCCACCCCACAGAGGAAGGCGAGCCTTGTAACGAATGTGCTGTTTGTCAGGATATTCTGGCAGGCAGGAGCGTTAACGTCATCGAAATCGACGCTGCCTCCAACAATAGTGTCGACAATATCCGTGAGATTCGGGAAGAGGTCAAATATCCCCCCACCCAAGGGCGGTTTAAGGTCTATATCATCGACGAGGTGCATATGCTTTCCAATAGTGCCTTTAATGCACTGCTGAAAACCTTGGAAGAGCCTCCCGCCCACGTCATTTTCATTCTGGCGACCACAGACCCCCAGAAGGTTCCCGCCACCATCCTTTCCCGTGTGCAGCGGTTCGATTTCCGCCGTATCACCACGGAAACCATTGCGGAAACCCTGACGGGCTATCTGCAGGAGGAAGGGCAGAAGGTGACCCCTGAAGCGGTGCGCTATGTGGCCCATCTGGGGGATGGCTCCATGCGTGATTCCCTGAGCATCTTAGACCAGTGCCTCGCCTTTTTTAGCGGCGAGGAAGTGACACTGGAAAAGGTTCTGGATATCATGGGGGCCGTAGACCAGACCATTTTCTTCGAAATGACAGAGGCTTTGGCACAAAAAAATGCCAAAAAAGCCATGACCTTGGTGGAGGATATGATGCTTTCCGGGCGGGATGTGAAGCAGTTCGTCACAGAAATGCTGCAGCATCTTCGGAATCTGCTGATGGCGGCGACCATTCCCGATGTGAAAAATATACTGGACCTCTCTCAGGAGGATGGGGAACGGCTGCAGGCGGCGGCGAAAGTCCTTTCTCCCGAGGAAATCATTTACCTGATTGGGAAATTCTCCGATTTGCAGAGCGAATTGAAATGGGCCCCCAACGAACGTATCCTGCTAGAGGTGGAGCTGATGAAGCTTTGCGCCCCTTGGACAGAAAAGGATTTGACCACATTGGCGGCAAGGTTGGGCGAACTGGAACGGAAGATGGCGGAGGGTGTACAGGTGGTAAGCGTTGCGGCGGAAAGCAACGCTGTCAAACCCAAAGAAGCCCCGAAGCCCAAACGCAAGCCTCCTGCATTGCCTGAGGACAGAAAGAGATTGAAAGAAAGATGGCCTCTGATTCGCCAAGAGATTGATGATGCCTTTTTGAAAGGTACATTAGAAAAAGTTGAAGTTGAATTCAAGGACGATGAGTTTGTATATCTTGTTTGTGAATTGGATGTATATGAAGATTTAGTAAAGAAAAAAATTGATGTGATTTCTGAGGCAATAGAAAAAGAAATGGAAAAGAGCTTTGAAATCCGCACCACCACCAAGAAAGAATACGATAAATGGTACGAAGCCGCCTATGGCAAGCAGGAGGAAGCAGCCACAGCGGAGGAGGATGCGGAATTTGCAAGCCTTCTGGGGCAATATTTCCCCGAGGCGGATGTTGAATAACCCCTTGTCAGAGGACGAGGATTCGGATAAAATAATAAAGATGACTATTTTTTGAGACTATTTTCAAGGAGGAATATAATATGGCAAAAGGTGGTTTCCCCGGCGGCATGGGCGGTATGAACATGAACAACCTGATGAAGCAGGCACAGAAAATGCAGAAACAGATGATGGAAAAACAGGAAGAACTGGCGGCAAGAACACTGGAAATGACCAGCGGCGGCGGCGCAGTGAAGGTAGTGATCTCCGGTAAAAAGGAAATTCAGGAACTGAAGATCAACCCCGATGTAGTGGATCCCGATGATGTGGAAATGCTGGAAGACCTGATCATCTCTGCTGTCAATGAAGCCATCCGTCAGGTGGAAGAAATGTATAACAACGAAATGGGCAGAATGACAGGCGGTCTGGGCGGCGGTCTGTTCTGATAAAGAAGGGATAGTATGAATTATTACGGCAACCCCATGACAAGGCTCATCGAGGAACTGGCGGCTTTGCCGGGCATCGGCGGGAAATCTGCCCAGCGGCTGGCTTTCTATATCATCCATATGCCCAGAGAAAAGG
This sequence comes from uncultured Clostridia bacterium, assembly GCA_945868505.1. Lineage (GTDB taxonomy): Bacteria > Bacillota > Clostridia > Lachnospirales > Anaerotignaceae > Anaerotignum_A. The sequence goes on from CAMBLO010000013.1 coordinate 51,524, forward strand.
TGGCGGCTCTTTCCGAAGCCATTTTGGAGGCAAAGGATCAGGTGAAATACTGCTCTGTCTGCTGCAACCTGACGGAAGAGGAGGTTTGCCCCGTCTGCGCCAATGGAAAACGGGATCATAAGACCATCATGGTGGTGGAGGACCCTAGAGATATGGCGGCTTATGAGCGCACTAAGGAATTTCACGGCGTCTATCATGTACTTCACGGCGCCATTTCCCCCATGACGGGGGTGGGGCCGCAGGATATCCGCATCCGAGAGCTGATCAGCCGTATCGACGGCTCGGTGGAGGAAGTGATCCTCGCCACAAACCCCAATGTAGAGGGGGAAGCGACGGCCATGTATATTGCAAAGCTGCTGAAACCTCTTGATGTGAAGGTGACCCGCATCGCCAATGGCGTGCCCGTGGGCGGCGATTTGGAATATGTGGATGAAATTACCCTATCCAGAGCACTGGAAGGCAGAAGAGAATTATAATCTATGTGAGAATCAAAAAAGCGAAGACATTTATGTCTTCGCTTTTTTTGTATCGGGGTCTGGGGAATGATTCCCCAGCGGGGTAGTGGGGCGGCTCCCCACGGTCTTAAATCACATAAAATATGCCAGCGTCAGACCCACGCCCCCCGCCAAGGAACAGGCAATGACCAATGCCTCCACGGCCTTTGTACTGCCGCTGATGATATTCCCTTCCAATAAGTCACGCATGGACTTGGAAAAGGTCACCCCCGGCAGCAGGGGCATGATACTGCCGATCACGATGGTATCGATATGGGATGCGGGGAACAGGGGCTGTATCCAGCAGGCGCAGAAGGCCGCCAGCATCCCGCCCAGAAAGGGCTCGAAGAAATAGGGGACTTTTTTTGTCCCCAACCAGAAAACGAAGCAGCCCAGTACCATCCCGATGAAGAAGGAGAGTATGCCATCTATAGCCGATTCCCCGTTGAGCAGGGCGCAGCCGCCGGAAATGATCCCATAAGCGAAGATACGTAGGGGCAGGGGGTAAAAGAGTGCCTGCCGGATGGTGTTCAGCTTTGCAATGGCTTCTTCCAGATTGATTTTCCCGGAAACGAAAGCCCGGGAGATATCATTGACTTCGCAGACCTTTTCAAAATTGACCGTGCGGGTATGAACACCCCGCATCATGGAAAGGGGCCCCTTTTCTTCCCGGGGCAGGGTTACGATGAGGGCGGTGGAAAGGGCAGTAGCTTCGATCTTTTCTCTGCCGGTGGTGGAAAGAATCCGCTTCATGGTATCCTGCACACGGAAGGTTTCCGCGCCGTTTTTCAACATAATTTCCCCAGCATCCAGTGCCAGGTTAATGAGTTTGGTATCATAATCCATAGGATAAATGCCCTCCTTTCTTTTTTCTTGGATTCGGAAACAAAAACCCCTGACACGCAGAGTATCAGGGCTTTCGGTTATATATTTTTTCGCTTCAGTCGGGGGAAAATCTGAAACCATGCCTGAGGAAGCACCAGAATGATAACAGAACCGATGCCGATGGCGCCTGCCAGCTTCAGGGCAGTCAGGATATTGGCGGTCGTTTCCAGTACTCTGCTGTCCATGGCGGAGGTGATGCAGCGATACACAACCGCACCGGGTACCAGAGGCAGGATGCCGGGGATATGGTACACGATGGTAGGCAGCATTCTGTGGTAGGACAGGAAACGGGCCAGACTAGTTGCCGCAAAGGTAGCCAACAGGGTAGCCAGCAGGGCGGTGCCGCCGTTTCGCAGCACCAGCTGATAGACCAGCCAGCAAAGGGCAGCAGTGATGCCGCAATAGGGAATCTCTCTTCTGGGGGCATTGCAAACAATGGCATAGCCCATGCAGGCAATGAATGCAATAAGGGGATGTATTACATAATAAAAAAGTTCTTGATTCATAATTTAACCTCCGATCTCAGGACATACGGAAAATCACCAAAGCAATGGCAACGCCGGCGGCAATGGCGCAGGCATTGAGCAATACCTCCACCACCTTGGAGTTGCCGCTGATGAGGTTGCCTTCCAACAAGTCACGCATGGCTTTGGAAAGGGCAAGACCGGGCAGCAATGCCTTCATGGTACCGATAATCATTTTATCCAGCTGGGTTCCCGGCAGGAAGACATGGGCTGCACAGGCGGCAAGACCTGTTACCAGCCCGCCCATGAGGGGACCGAAGAAGAAAGGCACCTTTTTCCCGCTCACATATACCAATGTGGCACCCATCAGGAGGGCAACGAAAAAGGAAATAAAGCCATCCAGCGGGGAGCCGCCTACCATAAGGGCAAAGCCTGCACCATTCAGCCCATAGCCCAGCACACGGGTGCCGAATTTGAAATTGGGGATGTTATGGATATCCTGACAGCGGAACAGGGCCTCCTCTACGGTGATCTGGCCGGAAACGAAGGCGCGGGACATATCGTTGACGGCGCAGATTTTTTCAAAGTTTACATCGCGGCTCTTTACGGCACGGGCCATGGAAAGGGGCCCTTTTTCCTCTCTGGGCAGGGTCACCAAAAGCAGGGTACACATGGCCAGAGCTTCAATCTTTTCCCTGCCGCTGGTGGAGAGGATGCGCTTCATGGTATCCTGCACACGGAAGGTTTCCGCACCGGAGGCCAGCATGATTTCCCCTGCATCCAAGGCAAGGTTGATGAGTTGGGTATCGTAATCCATAGGTTGGAATTCCTTTCTTTTTTCAAACGCATTTCGACAGAAAATCAAAACGTGCCCGCAGGCACATTCTTTAGTGTATTCATTTTACAGAAAAAGTAAAGTAAAATTCTTTTAAGTTTTTCCGATTTTTTTGTGTAAAACGGACACGTTTTTCTTTTCGTGCATGAAAAGAAAGGATTTACATTGGAAAAAAGTGTGATATAATATCCTCAAAAGCATATATGGAAAAGCTGGGGGTGCTGCCAAAAGCAGCTGAGAGGAATCCACGATTCCAACCCTTTGAACTTGATGTGGTTAGTACCAACGGAGGGAAGCGAAACAACGAAAGTGATATCAGACCTTTCCCGATTGGGAAGGGTCTTTCTATTTTGCTTCTGGAAAGAAAGGAAGATGACAATGAAATTAACAGACAGATTGTATGAAGCGGCAAAGCCCATTTGGGATGGCTACCTGACACAGCCCTTCGTAAAGGAATTGGGCGAAGGCACGCTGAGCGAAGAACGGTTCCGTTTCTATATGGTGCAGGATTACCGCTACCTGCTGCAGTATGCAAAGGTATTTGCCATGGGCGTGGTGAAAACAGAGGATGAAGGGCTGATGACCCGTTTTTCCTATATGGTCCACGATACGCTGGATGGGGAAATGAATATCCATAAGGCATATATGTCCCGTCTGGGCATTACCGAGGAGGAAGTAGCCACCACAAAATCCACTCTGGCAAACCAGTCCTATACCTCCTATATGCTGGATGAAGCCTATAAGGGCGGCCCGCTGGAAATCCTGGTGGCAGTCCTTTCCTGTGCGTGGAGCTATCAGATGATTGGGGAACATCATAAGACCATCCCCGGTGCCTTGGAGCATCCTTTGTTCGGCGAATGGGTACAGGGCTACAGCAGCAAGGAATACTGCGAAACCACCCAGGAAATCATTGATTTGGTAAATGCACTGGGCAAGGATGTAACCCCCGAAAGAGAAGAACATTTGAAAGAGATTTTCGTAAATTGCAGCCGGTATGAACAGTACTTCTGGGACATGGCTTATGCAGCAAAACCAGAGTAAAAAAGTCATGTTTTTCATGTGAGCATGAAAAAATATAACTTTGAGACTCTGTTGCACAGTAAAAGGAGTAATGAAAATGTTGGAATTTAAAAATGTCTCCTTCCGCTATGATGTGGATGAGTTTGCCATGATGGAAAACCTATCTTTTTCTGTGGAGGATGGGGATTTTGTATCCATCATCGGTGCCAGCGGCTGCGGCAAAAGCACCATCTTCCGCCTCATCAACGGGCTGGAAAAGCCCCAGAAGGGCGAAATTTTGGTGGATGGGAAGCCCATTTCTTCCCTGAAGCAGTACAGTGCTTTTATGCCCCAGAAGGATTTGCTGTTCCCTTGGCGTACCATTGAGAAAAATATCTGCCTGCCCATGGAGCTGGCAGGCGTTCCCCCAAAAGAGCAGGAGGCACGCTGCCGAGAGGTGCTGGAACAGGTGGGACTTCTGGATTATATGAAAAAATATCCCAAAGACCTTTCCGGCGGCATGAAGCAGAGGGTATCCTTTGCCCGCACCCTCCTTTCCGGGGCGGATATGCTGCTGTTGGACGAGCCTTTTTCCGCTCTGGATTATCTGACCCGGGTGGAAATGCAGGAATGGCTGCTGCATCAATGGGAGCATTATGATAAGACCATTTTGTTCATCACCCATGATGTGGAGGAGGCTGTGTTCCTTTCCCAAAAGATATTTGTCATTCAGGACAGACCCTTTTCCTCCATGGAAATGGTGGAGGTGCCCCTTTCCTATCCTCGGGACCGCAGTGACCTGAAAAGGCCGGAGATCGTGGAATTGAAGGAGCAGCTCATTGGAAAGCTGAGAAGGAGTGTGAGCTTATGAAAAACATTTCCTCTCTGATATTGGTATTTATTCTGCTGATGATCTGGCAGGGGGCAGCCATGGGCATTGATGCAGCCTATATCCTGCCTTCCCCTACACAGATTCTGGTACGGCTGTGGGAACTGAGGGAACCTCTGGTGCTGGTGCATCTGCCTGCCACCATGGGAGTTACGGCACTGGGGCTTTGCATTTCCGTGGCACTGGGGCTTTTGCTTGCCATTTCCATGGATTGGAACCCCAAGCTGGAAAAAGCCCTTTATCCCGTCATTGTGGCATCTCAGACCATCCCCACTACAGCCATTGCGCCTCTGTTTATTCTGTGGTTTGGCTATGGCATTTGGAGCAAGGTGCTGGTAACCATTCTGATGACATTCTTCCCCATTGCCATCACTGTGTTTGACGGCTTGAAGGGCACGAAGCGGGAAATGGAAGAACTGCTGATGACCTACGGCGCAACGAAAAAAGATATCTTTTTGAAGCTGAAGCTGCCGACGGCTTTGCCCCATTTCTTTTCCGCCATCAAAATGTCTGTCCCCCTGAGCGTCATCGGGGCAGCCATTGCGGAATGGCTGGGGGCCCAAAAAGGGTTGGGCTATTTCAGCAAACGAATGATGACACAGTTGGACGGCGCAGGGGTATTCGCCCCCGTGGTGCTGCTGTCCGTTGTGGCAATGGTGACCGTTGGCATCATTGCTTTCATAGAAAAAAAAGTGATTACATGGAGGAAAGAGATATGACGAAACAAGGAGCCAAGTCTTGCTTCAATTTCGTCAGCAAAAGAAAGGAGAATTTCAAAATGAAGAAAAAATTAGTAGCTTTATTCATGGCAGCGGCAATGGCCTTTGGGGCAGTGGGCTGCGGCGGCGGAGAAACAGCACCTGCAGAGGGCGATGCTGCTGCGCTGGAGGATTTCACCATCGTTTTGGACTGGTATCCCAACGCCATCCATTCCTTCCTGTATGTGGCTCAGGAAAAGGGCTATTTCGCAGAGGAAGGTCTGAATCTTGTTATCAATTTCCCCGCAAACACCAATGACGGTATTTCCATGCCCGCAGCAGGCAAGGCAGATATCGGCATTTATTATCTGCAGGATGCCATCCAGACAGCCATGGAAGAAGATGTACCCATCGTTTCCGTTGGCGCAGTGACGCAAAGCTCTCTGAACGTTGTGATTTCCTTGGCGGAAAGCGGCATCAAGGGTGCGGAGGACTTGGCAGGTAAAAAAATCGGTTATGCGGGCACAGCCCTTTCCGAAGCGCAGATTGCATCCATGCTGGAATATGCAGGTCTGTCTGCCGATGACTGCCAGTTTGTGGACGTTGGCTTCGACCTGCTGACAGCTACCACTACAGGACAGGTAGATGCCACCACAGGCAATATGGTGAACCATGAAGTGCCTCAGCTGGAAGAAGAAGGCTTCGATATCAACTACTTCTATCCCACCGATTACGGCGTGCCCGAATGTTATGAGCTGGTATTCTTAGCAGGCAAGGATGCCGTAGAAAACAACCCCGAAAAAATCCAGAAATTCCTGCGTGCCTGCCGGAAGGGCTTCGATTTCATGAAGGAAAACCCCGAAGAAGCATTGCAGATTCTGCTGGCAAATCAGAATGCGGAAAACTTCCCTCTGTCTGAAACCGTAGAAACAGAAAGCATGAATATTCTGCTGCCCGTGATGGAAACAGAGGATGCCCGTTTCCTGCATCAGGAAGTCAGCGTATGGCAGGAAAATGCCGATTGGATGTATGAAAAAGGCATCCTTGCAGAACAGGTGGATGTTTCCGGTCTGGTGGTAAATTTGCTGGAAGAATAAGACATTCAAAATATCTCCATATATCAAAAGAGGCGAGGAACAACGGCGTTCCTTGCCTCTTTTTCAATTTTCCGTCTTTTCAATGGGAATGATAACTCTGGTGATATGGTCTGCTTCGTTTTCGATATCCACAGGGGAGATGATATATTCCTCGGAGATAGGCCCGGCGATGGTATAGCCCCGCTGATTCAGCCATTTGATGGCCTTGATATGGGTCTGGATGATTTCCTCGTTCCGCCCGATATGCAGGGCCGTTACGGCGGGAAAGCCCCCGAATTCCTTTGCGGCAGGGGAGTCCGCCGCTTCGTTTACCTGAATACTGATTTCCAGATCGCAGTCATTCTGATAAAACTGCTCCAAGGGGTTATTGTGATAGGTCAGAATGACAGGGCCTGTGGCCTTCAGCTTATGGCGGGATACCATTTCAAACAGCTCAAACCACCTATCCACGGAAACATCGCTGTTTTTATAGTTTTTCTTGATGCGGCGGGTAAAAAGAACGTGGGAGGAAGGAATGGTCTCTACCCGTATGCCCTCTGTGGTCCATCCGGTATGCTCCGTTTCCAACAGATCATGGCCTTTTTCCAGCCGTTCCAGCAAAAGCTGCCCTTCGGCGTATTGGTCGTTCAAGGCTTCGATGGCTTGGCTGATTTCCTCCAACCGCTGACGGATACATTTTTCCATGCTTTCCGCATCCTTTCGGCTGATGATATCCTTGATTTCCTTCAAGGGTATGCCCAAATGGCGCAGCTTGCGGATGATGAATAAGGTCAAAATCTGTTCATGGGTATAATAGCGGTAATTGCTGTCATCCTTGCGGCAGTCGGGGATGAGCAGACCGATTTCGTCATAATACCGCAGGGTTTTGATGGAAACATTGCAAAGTCTGGAAACCTTGCCGATGGAATAAGTCCCTTTCTGCGCAGACATATACGTTCTCCCTTTCTTTTCTCAATTTAAGGCAATTTTAGCAGAAAATACCGAAAAAATCCATTAGATTAGCGGAGAGTAGGGGCGCGTTTTTTATTTCAATCCCTTGCAAAGGGGGATGAGGCAAACCAACAGGAGAATGCCCACGATGCCAACGAGGATGCCTTCCCGAAATAAGTCCCATTCCGAAAGCATACACATGCACATGCCCAGACCGAAAAGCATACCGCCCAGAATCCCAAAAATCAATGTGATAAAATTTTCTTTTTTTTCTCTGAATGTCATGGATAACCTCCTTTATTCCAACACTTGTTTGTTTTTTCTTTTTTTAGTATAATGGTTCTGTGAAACCAAAACAATCATCAATAAACCAACATTTGTTGAGATAATGAAAAAAGAAGGGCATTTGATGAATACGCAGAATAATAAAAGAAGAAAAGCATCGCAGAATAAGATAGAAGCAGCCTTTGTGGAGCTGCTGCAGGAAAAAGAACTGCAAAAAATCACCGTTACGGATATTTGTAAGACCGCAGGGGTGAACCGCACCACTTTTTATGCCAATTATCTGGATTTGCCGGATTTGGCGGAAGCGGTGCGAAGAAAGCTGGAAGCCGATGTATTCGGTCTGTACGAAGAGGAACGGGAACAGGGCTACAATAGTAATGATTTTCTGAAGCTGTTTCGCCATATCTATCAAAATCAGCTGTTTTATCAGACCTATTTCCGCCTTGGGCTAGAAGGACAGTTTCAAATCACTCAATATGATACCAAGCTTGCCGCGGAATATTATGGAAACCGCCATATCGGATATCATATGGAATTTTTCCGCAGCGGCTTAACTGCCGTTTTGAAAAAATGGCTCAACGATGGCTGTCAGGAAACACCTGAGGAAATCAACGAAATCATCCTCACAGAATATATGCCAAAAAAATAAATGCAATTTTGGTGTTTATGATTATTTAAATTTATTTTGAACGATTTCCATGAAGCGGATGCTTCATGGCGTATCCGGGTCCAGGGGGCGGTGCCTCCTGGCGGGGGTTCGGGGCGAGGAGCCCCGGAAGAAAGGAATTGACCTATGAAAGCACTTATCACAGGGGCCACCAGCGGCATCGGGCGGGATATGGCGGTTATTTTGTCCCGCATGGGCATCGACCTGATCATTGCCAGCAGAGATACAAAGAAAATGCGGCAGCTTGCCCGCCGCCTGCCTGTCCATGTCAAAACGATTACGGTGGATTTGTCCAAAGAAGCCGACTGCTATTCCCTATATGAACAAACAAAAAAAGAGGATATTGATATCCTCATCAATAATGCAGGCTTCGGTGCTTTTGGGTATGCTTGGGAAGTCCCCCTTGAAACGGAATGTAATATGATTGATTTGAATATTCGTGCTGTCCATATCCTGACAAAGCTGTTTCTGGGGGATTTCCGAGAAAAGGACAGGGGCTATATCCTGAATGTGGCCTCCTCCGCAGGCTTCCTGGCAGGCCCCCTGATGTCCACCTATTACGCAACGAAATCCTACGTCCTCCGCCTGACGGAAGCCATCCATGAGGAGCTTCGCCAATCGGGCAGCAACGTAAAAATCACAGCCCTTTGCCCCGGTCACGTGGAAACGGGCTTCGATGCCCGTGCCAATGTGCGCCATTCCATCGGCGGCGTTTCTTCCTATAAAGTAGCGAAAGCTGGTATCCATGGTATGTTTCAGGGCAAAGTGGTGGTTTTCCCCGGCCTGCTGATGAAGCTGACCTATCTCGGCGAAAAATGTCTGTCGGAACCGCTGATGCTGAAAGCGGCGTATCACGCCCAGTCTAAGAAAGGTTGAACAATATGGAAAAAGTAAAAACCATCCTAAAATTATCCATACAAAGTTTTCTGAAAAAAGAAGTCAGCAAGCGTTCCGCATCCCTGACCTACTATCTGATCTTTGCCATCTTCCCCTTCATCATTTCCCTGATCTCCCTGCTGGGCTTTCTCCACCTGCCCATGATTTCTCTGGAAGGGGACGCAGCGGCTTTTCTCCCTGCGGATGTCATTACCTTATTAAACCTCACCATCGCCCACATGACGGAACGCAGCAACGGCGCCATCCTGACCTTTGGCGTAGTTTTTTCCTTCTGGTTTCCCTATCGTGCGGTGAAAAATCTGACCGACGCAGTCTCCGATATCTACGGCGACGAAAAGCCCATCGGTCATAGGAAGCGGATCATTCTGCTTTCCCTCGTCATTCTCATCCTTATTCCGGCCATGCTGGTTTTGATGATCATTGGCGAAAGCGTCCTCAACCTAGTGGCGCAATTCTTCCCCATCACAAGGGAATTCATTTCCATCTGGACAAAAGCCCGTTTCCTGCCCATGGCGGCGGCGCTGATCCTGCTGATCTCCGCCATCTATTATTTCTCCCCCAATCAGCCCCCCGCGTGGCGGTTCATCCTTCCCGGGGCAGCCCTTTCCACGGCTCTCTGGATGGTTTATTCCGTCGGCTTTTCCTATTATGTAGATAATATGGGCAGCTATTCCGTCATCTATGGCTCCATCGGGGCGATCATCGCCGTTCTCATCTGGCTGAACTGGTCCATGACAGCCCTTCTGGTGGGGGCGGTGTTCAATCAGGCCCTGCGGGAAAGCAACAAAACACCCGACAAGCAATAAATCTGTGCTGTGTCGGGTGCTTTGTTTGGCTGTCTCCTGCCGCAGGTGCTTAGTAAAGCTCAATGACCCAGAAGCCGAAGATAGGCGGGTAATCTGCGCTTACGTGTGTAAGACTGATGGAAGTGGCATTGAGGGTATAATTAACAGTGCTGCAGCCGGAATGATCATATAGCCGTTCAAGCAGCACAATGCATCGCTCCGGCGTAACTCTGGAAATGGAGCGGGTGCCGGAAGAGGTGTTGCGGGGAGCGCTATATGTTGTAGGTGTTGAAGCTAACGATGAAAACAATACAACTGGCGTAGCAGACATTGAAGCTGCATTCGCAGATGCTTACCAGGAAGGTGACCACGAATCCTTCGTATTCAAGAAGAGAACATTCAACGAAACAGAACCCGCAACAGGCTCCGATGAACATGAAATCACATTCACACTGGAACTGGTTGCAGACCCCGATTTCGTTGGTGATGTAACACTGAAACTGTCCGGCGACGCTGTTGACGAACAGGAAGTAACAATCGCTAAATTCGTTGCTCCTTACACAGTTAAGGCTGAACAGAACGATCTGAAGATCGACTACAGAAACACAGAAATCCCTACAGCAATCACAATCACAGAAGCTGAACCCGGCCTGTGGGATGAAGGCACTTCTATCGAATTCAAAATTGATAGAGGCGATGTAATCAACTTCGAAGATGACGCTACATTCGAAGTAAACGAAGATTCCGATATGGAAATCAAAGACTACACACGTGAAAAAGATGGTATCATTGGTTTCACAGTTAAAGAAGAATCCGATGAAGTAGCAGTTGTAACAATCAAAGATATGGAACTGTTCATGCAGAGAAATATCCCCGCTGGTGCTTATGACCTGATAATCGACACAACAATGTCCGATAACTATGATGAACAGGTTCTGTTCGCTCCTGATGCACACACAGTATGGGATAAAGACCATGCAGACAAGTGCGACAAAGAATGCTTCATCGAAGACGTTTGCGATTATAGCGATGTTGTAAAAGAAGGCTTCATCAACATCGTAACAGCTGGTAGAGAACAGGATGACGCTTCCTTCACAACAAAGGTAGTAGTTCCCGTTGGCGAAGCTTACATCGTTGCTGGTGAAAAAACAGTAGCTCTGGACGTTCCCGCTTACATCTCCGCAGCAGGCTACACAATGCTGCCCGTAAGAGCAGTTGCAGTTGCACTGGGTATCAACAACAACAACGTTCTGTGGGATCAGGCAACAAAGACAGTAACAATCCTGTATGGTCAGAGAATCATCACAATGGTAGCTGGTCAGAAGGTTGTATACGTTAACGGTTCCGCTATCCCCGCATCCGCATCCGTAGAAATCAAAGACGGCAGAACATTCCTGCCTATGAGAGATCTGGCTACAGCTCTGGGCGTAACAGATATCACATGGGATGCAGCTACAAAGACAGCTACACTGAACGGCAATAAATAATTTGCGATAAAGTAAAGCTGAAATAAAAAAAGGTCGAGGCTCTTATGGCAACATAAGAAGCCTCGGCTTCTTTTTTTTGCAGCGCACCCTACCATTGGACGCCCCGTAGGGGTGGACAATGGTGTTACTTTATCGCTCGAGAACTCCTGTACACTCCGCAAGGAGTCCTCTTTTTTTGCACTTGAATTGTCAAGTCAAACGCAACGATACAGAAAAATAAACCTCATAAGGGG